>JAPLSQ010000140.1 GCA_026398535.1 Candidatus Sumerlaeota bacterium
CCAACCTCGCAACCGATCAGCGCAACACTTCGGCAAGCTCGTCCGACTCGCAGTCCGCGCCTGAAAACGCGTTCGACGGCGATCCCGAAACCACATGGACGCCAAAGACAGGATCCGGGGAGGAATGGTTGCAATACGACTTCACCACAAACACGGTGATCACCGGATATAGCATGGCGCTCGCCAGCCCAACCGATCCGGTCGCGGCCTCATGGGTGTTCGAGGCCAGCAGGGATGGCGTCAACTGGGCGCGGCTTGATTCGCGCACCAGCAAAACCGCAAGCGCGGACAAGGACGCAAAACGATACGCTTTTCACAACAGACAATTCTACAGATATTACCGGCTGCGGCTGACAGCCCCGCGTGAAATCAGCTTCAACTGCCACGAGCTGGGAATGTACGGGCTGGACGACAAGGCGAACTGGACCCTTGTTTTGTCCACGGATACCACAAAAACCTCAGCCAGTTCCGAGGAAAAAGGCCATGAATGCCCAAACGCGTTTGACAACAATTACGCGACCAAATGGGCGCCAAAGATGGGATACGAAGATGAGTGGCTGCGATACGCGTTCTTTGCCCCCAGGATTGTCAGCGGATACGAGCTGTTGTTCACAGGCACAAACGAAAAAACATCATCTTCATGGATTATCGAGGGGAGCAACGAAGGCACATCATGGACTTTGCTCGACACCCGCGTCAAACAACGTCCCGCACCCGGTCAAGCATTGAACCGTTACGCCATCACAAACACCCGGCCATATAAATTCTACCGCTTGAAATCGCAGAAACCGCGCGATTGCTGGTTCATCTGCCACGAATGGCGGCTCTATGGAACCGAGGATTTGACGGACTGGAACGCCAACATGGCCGCGGATGAAACAAAAACCACAGCCAGCAGCACCGACACGAATAATGTTCCGAAAAACGCATTCGACAAAAACCTGAAAACCTCATGGATACCCGTGATGGGCTGCGGAAAGGACTGGATACAATATGAGCTTCCGGAACCGGCGATCATCACTGGTTACATGTTGTGGTTCTCCGGATCCGAGCCGGCGGCGCGCACATCGTGGATACTGCAAGGCAACAACGGCGGTTCGACATGGAAAACGCTGGACACCCGCCAAGACGAGGTTGGCGACCTCGAGGACGGCAAAAAATATTCATTCTCCAACGACACCGAATACCAGTTCTACAGGCTCCAATTGACCCGACGGGAGTGCTGGTTCTACCTCAACCAGATGCAGTTGTTCGGCCCCAGGGTGGACAAGTAGTCGCGGCCATTCCGGTGACCGTCTGGCTGAGCGACATCTTCGAGCGGGGACTGGCGCTCTGGCGCGACCGACGCGACGGGCGCATCGACAGTGAATCCTTCGCCCCGCAGGCGTCGGAGTTACGCGCCGAACTCGAACGCGCCCTGCGCCCGGCCGTCACCGCACGCCAGCGAGACATCGAACCCCAACTGGTCATCCTCGCCACCCGCCAAGGCGAAGACCCGTTTTACGATTCCAGTTGACCGCCACCCGCCGAAAGGGGGAAAAGGGGGCCGCAAATCAATTACGATAAATGCTTGTCCATTAACCCGAAGAAAGAAGTTTGGCATGCACAAGAAAACGACAGCAACACCGGGAGTGATGCCTCTGGTGGTTATGCTGGTTTCGTGTCTGAGTCAAGGGGTTCATTGGCTGGCTGGGCACGCGCACGCGTTTGACGCCTTGCGCTGGCTGCTCGAATGGGGTTATCACGGGCAATATGCGCTCCTGCGGCGCGTCCGTGAGTGGCAGACTGGGCCAGTTGTGGATATAGGCTGCGGCACCGGCATTTTTGCGCATTGCTTCGCGCGGGAATCGTACACGGGGGTGGACATCAATGCGGCGTATGTTGCGGCCGCGCGTCGCAAGTATCCGGGCTACACGTTCTTGTGCGGGGATGCGACGAGCGCGGCGTTACCGGCAAGTCATTTCAACGTGGCTGTCATTTCAGGCGTGCTTCACCACATGGACGATGCATGTGCAGGCCGGGTCCTGGCTGCGGTGGCGCGCATGCTGATGGACAACGGAACACTGGTCATCTGGGAAGATGTGGCCACACGTCACGCATGGAATGTGATCGGCCGTTTTGTTCACGTGTTTGATGAGGGCAGACACATTCGGTCTGCTACAGGCTATCGGGCGTTGCTCGAAGGCAAGTTTGTGGTTGCTGAGCACATCGCACTGAGCAGCGGCTTCATGGATTACTGCGCATTCATTTGTCACCGCAGGAGTTGACCCAACATGCAGCCGACGATGATGGACAAGGAACGAGCAAGGCCTGCGGTATGGCTTTATATGAATAAGAGGCTGGCTCAATGAGCATCCCGGCCGGTCGCGATCATCCGCCGCTCGCACCGCTTCCGGTCTTTTCTTTCATTCTGCCGGCCTATAACGAACTCATGAACATCGAGCGGGTGACAAGCCGTCTGCTGGCAATGGCAGGGCAACTGGGCGAACCATTCGAAATCATATGGATTGACGATGGCAGCACCGACGGCAGCGGCGAACTGCTCGACCGCCTCGCGGCGCAGGATTCCTGCATACGGGTTCTGCACTTTTCGCGCAACTTCGGCCACATGGCCGCCCTGACCGCGGGATTCGAAACGGCCCGCGCCACAGGCGCCGTGATCTGCCTTGACGCCGACGGCCAGCATCCCCCGGAACTCATCCCCGCGATGATCGAGCAATGGAAATCCGGCGCTGAAATTGTGCAGATGGTCAGACAAAAAACCGCCGATGAAACGCCCTTCAAGCGGTTGTCATCGGGCATATTTTACAGTCTGCTGAACCGCTTGTCCGATCTTGACCTTCCTGAAGGCGCCGCCGACTTCCGTCTGCTTGACCGCCAGGCCGTCGACGCGCTCAACTCGCTGCCAGAACGCGACCGCTTCATCCGCGGCCTTGTCCGGTGGATCGGCTTCCGCCAGACGCTCCTCCCCTACGACGCCCCTCCCCGCATGGCCGGCGCCACAAAATACAGCACCCGCAAAATGCTCCTCTTCGCGTTCGATGGCATCACCAGCTTTTCCATTCGTCCATTAAGAATCATTTTTTATCTTGGCGTGGCGGTTATCTTCATCACATTACTTTATGCGCTCTATGTTTTGGGTCTCCTGATAGCCGGCGGATTCCGTGTGCCCGGCTGGACGAGTCTTATTCTGCTTATCATGATGCTTAACGGCATCCAACTCGTCACACTTGGCATCGTCAGCGAGTACATGGGGCGTGTTTTCAATGAAAGCAAACAGAGACCGGTTTATGTTCTCCGGAAATGCACGAATCCTCATCGATAAAGGACATTCCATGTTCGGTCACATAAATATGAACCGTTACCGCACCGCGGCAATCAGGTATCTGTGGTGCCTTTTGTTCATTGCCCTCGCCGGTCTTGTGTTAAGGCTCCTTCATATCCGCGTTATATATTATTCTCTTATGGGTGACATGCCCACCTACCTTGATAACGGGGAAAAGTGGTTTTTCAAACCAACCTATGTGACCCAATGTCAGACCACTGGTTACCCGCCAGGATATATCATTTATCTGATTATCATCAGGCTTATTTCTGGCTGGCAAACCATACGTCCCATCATGTGGTCACAAGCGTTCGTCGATTCGCTCAGCATTGTTTTTGTGGGGATGTCCGCAAGGATGCTTTATGGCGCCCGCGCAGGCATCATCAGCGCCATTGTGTTTGCGCTTTACACGCATGCCATCCTGACCTCGGGGCAGATCATGACGGAATGCCTGACAATGTTTTTCCTCTCGCTTTCCATCATGATGTTCCTGCTTTATCTGGAGCGGCCATGCATTACGAGGGTGGTCATGGCGGCAATTATTTTTGCCATTGGCATGCATTTCAGGAATGTCATCCTGCTCGTTATCCTGGCATTTGTGTTTTGTGATATTCACAAAAGATTGAAAATCAAAAGAACCGGACAAGCTGGACAGTCCGGTTATTGGCAGGTAATCAAGCCCACCGTGATTGTGTTTGTCATCGTCATGCTGGGTTTAGTCCCCTTCACCATACGGAATTCATTGATACTGAAACGATTCGTGTTTTTCACATCTTGGACCGCGTTCAATATTATCCCCGGCGCCAATCCGAATTCCGATGGAAACTTTACGGGATGGGACGGCTACCCAGAAAGATGGGAGAAACTCCTTGATGCAGCCCCTGACCCAGAGAAGGAGCTCGTGGCAGGCCAACTCGTCGGGGAGTTTCTCACAAAAACGCACACGGCCTATTATCTGTTGCGTGTCATACCCAACAAAGTGCGATCCTTTTTCTGGGACGACATGTGGCATTATGCAGGGCAGGGTGTTGGGGGACCGCTTAAACTGCCTTTTGGCCCGAGAATAAGATTCCCTCTTGTGGGCTCCACCGTTCTTGCCGTTTTGGGCATGACCGGTTTGCTGATCGTCCGCGGCAGACGACACCGGTGGCTTCCTTTTTTCCTGTGGCTGTTACTATTTTTACCAAATCTCTTGCTGCCGATCAATCCCCGTTACCGTTACATGTCCGAACTGCCGCTTGTATTCGGCGCCGGCGCCGCGATCAACTTGATCTTTTTTTACAAGACGCCGTTTATCAAGCGATTAAGGCTGTATATCATCATTTATGCCGTGATATCATTACTCTGGACCGGTACAGAGGTGTTATGCTCATCCGGGCGCAATATACTAAATAATGAGCGCCTTTACGCGACAAACGAACCGCTGAAAAACATGGTTCAAGGCCGGTATGTCATCGATCATGTCAACGGCAATAAAACAGATAATATAACGATTTCCAACATCAATATCAATCCCGGCCGCTGGGCATTCCTCACGGCTGAGTTCAAATGTAAAATCAGCTCGATCAACAATTTTCCATATGGAACCTATGGACCCTTCAATAATCCCAGCTTGGGAGTCGAATATGCCATGTATGATGACCGCGGCACAACCGTCACCGTGAACCCGTTCACGAAATGCCGCCTTAACAGGTATCATCGCAATGGCGCATGGCTCTGGCAGGTCATTCCGTTGCACGGAAACGCGCGGACAATGTCTTTGTTCTTCACGGTCAGCGGCGCTCCCGGCAAAGTGGAGATATATGACTTTCAGGCACGATGTCCCATCTGGCAATAAGAATTCATGTTATCCATGAATGATCACGGCAAGGCAACAGGCGCGGAACCCGCTCTCAGGGCAGGCGTCATCGGTTATGGCTATTGGGGACCCAACCTTGCGCGCAACTTCATGGAGACGCCCGGATGCACGGTCATCGGCGTCTGCGACCAGAAGGAATCGAACCTTGCGCGCGCCAAGTCGCGTTACCCCTCCATTTTCACAACAACCGATTCCGGCGCGCTCCTCGCCCAACCCGGCATCAACCTGGTCGCCATCTCCACGCCCGTCTCCACCCACCACAAGCTGGCGCTGGCCGCGTTGCGGGCGGGCAAGAACGTGCTGGTGGAAAAGCCCCTGGCCTCCAGCTCAACAGAATGCAAGGACCTCATCCGCGAGGCAGAGTCACGCAACCTCCTGCTTGCCGTCGACCACACATTCGTGTTCACGCCCGCCGTCCGCAAGATCAAGCAACTCATCGAGGCGGGAGAACTGGGCGATGTCACCTATTACGATTCAACACGAATCAATCTCGGGATGTTCCAGCACGACGTCAACGTGCTTTGGGACCTGGCCGTTCATGATCTCGCCATACTCGACTATTTGTTCGATGAAAAGCCAACGTCGGTTTCGGCCACGGGCATCAGTCACCTCGGCAACGACATTGAAAATATCGCTTTCATGACGCTTTTCTACCCTACCCCGCTCATCGCCCACATCAACGTCAACTGGATGTCGCCCGTGAAAGTCCGCCACACGCTGATCGGCGGCAGCCGCAAGATGATTGTTTACGATGACATCGAGCCCACCGAGAAGGTGAAGATTTACGACAAGGGGATCGAAATCGCGGACACGGTTGAGGGTGTTTACCAGCTCAAGGTCAGTTACCGGCTGGGCGACATGCTGGCGCCAAACCTCGATCTCACAGAAGCGCTCAAGGCGGAAACTTTACACTTGCTTGATTGTCTTCAGAACCATAAACATCCCCTCGTAAATGGAAAAACAGGAATGCGAATCGTAAAAATACTTGAAACCGCCAGCCGGTCAATCCGCAACATGGGCAAAACGGAAAGGCTGGACCATACGCCATGAACCGCGGAGACAATTCCCGCTCCTTCGCCTGCCTCACGGCGCACTCCGTGTCCTGTGCCTTTGTGGCGAACCGCTTTTCGCGCGATCCTTTTTCCCCAAATCCAGAACCGCCCACATGACCGATTTAATCCCGCCAATTGCCAAAGCGCTTGACACAGCCATGCTGCCCGCACCATCAAGACCAATCTCGGGCAATGCGCTCGTAGGGCCTGCAACCGGGGTTGGCTTTCAAGCGCCAGTTCGGGCCTCGATGAAGGCGCTGGTCGTCATACCAGCGTTCAACGAAGAGGGAGTCGTGGGGCGGGTTCGTTGAGCGAGCGTGTGCTGGGGACTGCAGCGGGCATTCCGTTCGATGTGCTCGTGGTGGACGACGATAGTAGGGACAAAACGGCTGAGGAGGCGCGCCAATCAGGTGCCAAGGCGTAGTCGCTGCTTCGGAATCCGGGTGCAGATGACCTTGGGCGTAATGGCGCACAGTTTGATGCGCTACTGCACCCTTGACCAAGCGAGGTATGCCCAATGAGCAAAAAAGGCAGTTTTCAGAGTCCTTCGGGGCCGAAAAGACACAAAAACCCAACGGATGCCGACTTCACCAACGCATCCAGACACGCCAACCGCCGAATTGCCGAATAATGACTTTTTTTCTCTTAAGAAAACTACACGCCCTGTTAATAGCCTTCTTTCTGAGGTTCCACTCTGTCGCCATATTTCAGAATTAGGAAGTGTTTATGCGAAAACTTGATTTTCAGAAGTTCCAACTTCGAATTTTCAGAGGTTCTATTATCGCTATCTGCATGGTTTTGGTGTTGGCCGTCACAGCTTTAACCATCCGGTTGCCCGCAACAGCCACCAGCCTGCCCTATCTGTCCCAATTCGACGAGCCCGAGATAATGCAGCCGGCTCTTCAAATTCTCCGGTATGGAGATTATGCGCCCCTCCGCAGCGGTCGAATCGGTTACGGGTTGCTGAACAGTGTCCTCTACGCTGGATGGTCGGCATTGAGTTACTCGCGCTCTATGGGTTCGCCCAACAGTCCAAACATTTGGAATATCCAAACGGAGAGAGATACCGGTTACTATTGGACAACTGGCTCGCCCTTCATCTGGCGGGAGGCCCGGATTCTCTCGGTTCTTCTTCTCGTGACGGCGCTTCTTTTTCTCTCTTCCGCGGCATACGCCCTTGCTGGGCCCGTTGCGGCTGTGGCCGCCGCCGCCTTTGCCGCTTTCTCGCCGCCTTTTGCCCAGATGATCTATATTGTTGCTGATGCTCCCGCCCTTGCAGCGGCTTCCATCTGTTGCTGGGCGTCTGTTGCAATTCTGAAAAACCGGGCGCGGTGGGCGTATACCACTGCTGCAGTGGCCGGAGCAATGGCTGTCGGCTTCAAGGTGAACTATGCTTCAGTTTTTGCATTCCCTGTCTGCGCACATTTTTTGAGCGCATTTGGCATGGGAGAACGTCGCTTGTCAAACCAGGATTTTGCCCGAATGGGAGTGATCGCCTTCCTTTTGACCGTTCTTTTTCAGATTCACGCTTTGCGGTATCCATGGCTATTCCTCCATAACTTTGGAAACGAAATCCGTGCTCACATCGAGGTTCCGCCCGTGACTGGAACCGTCGGCGGACTATTGCTTTGTTATTTGCAGAAAACGCTTATCGCGCTCGGGGCCGGAACCATCAAGGGTGCGACAAGTTACAGCCAAAAATCAACTTTTTTGTACTACACGTACGGCACAGGTTTCGTGGTTGCATTTGCCGCTGCGCTTGCCGGTTCATGTTTCCGAAATCTCAAATTGTTGCTCTTTTGCCTGCTTCCTTTTTGTGTGGCGATCGTCCTCTGCGGAAACACCATGGTCTTCGTATTTAACCGGCACATGCTTCCCGCCGTGCCGGAAGCGACCATTCTTGTAGCCCTCGGTATGAGCAAACTCGTGGGGGGGGTTGATTTCACAAAGGCTTTTCTCGCGGCGCCGAGTCGGAAAGTACTCCGCATTGGTTGGGCTGTGGTAGTCTTTGGGCTGATCTACTGGTTTCCTGCGAAAACAGCCGTTCAGCAGTCCTCTGTTTTGGCGAACGTCCAAGACCCGCGCGTCCTGATGTTTAAACACATTTCAGACACCTTGCCCAAAGGCACCCAGATCGGTGTGGCCTTGGAGACACAATGGTTCAGGCAACCCGGTGAAGAACGGTTTCCAATGGAATTCCGTACGCTGCACCAGATGGTGCTCAATCCTGATACGGTTGAGAAGTGTGAGTACGTGATTGTTCCGACTGGCTTTGAAACGCGGTGGAATTCGATCGCACAGAAACGTCTTGTTGAGGAGGCTAACTGCATCGTCAAGGATTTGAGGCCCATCGCTGAGTTTGGCGGTGGCCCTACCACCTTCGGCACTCCGCCTGCGGGCGCGGGGGTAAAACTGGTCCGACAGGCTGATCTTGTTTCCAAGCGCAGTTGCATTGTAACAAATGGTTTCCTTTGCGGGACTGCATTCCTTCCAGTAGGGAACTCAAGTGATGTTACAATGGGCGACGGCCCACTTTCGGTGAAGAGTGGAAGGTCCGTCATGGCGGGGCTTACATTGGTCACCCCGGCAAAGAGCATAACCGTTCGGGCGAGGGGGACATCTCCTTTCGAACAAACGCGATATCCAATGGTGACCGTGGAAGTGGCCCGAACGACAGACACATTATTTGTAAAGCCGCTTTATAAACGCGAGATCGCCCTCACAAGAAGCCAAGGGGGAATGAGCGATTATACAATTCCCTGTTCAATCATAGACAGCCAATTTGTCGTGAGGCTCGGCTTTGATGATCAAGATAAACGAGTTATCCTATTTGAGGGGTTTTCTGCTAAATGAGAACTTCGTAGCCAACCGGAACCTGTCAATGATTTGAGGCCGACTCCCGTAAACGGAACGACACATATTAGAGCCCCACAGGCCGTCAGACAGACAACCGGCAGAAACAGGCAGGAGCCGACCCAATGTGAGCGAAGCGAAGTGCGAGCCGTGATTGTGCGGCGAGCCACGGGAGCGGGGTAAATAACGGATTTTACCGCCCGAGTACACCCCCCCGCACCATTACCCCAACTTCGATATTTTGTCATGTAAGTCTTGTATTGTCAGTATGAGCATTGCGTATTCAGTCACTATTCAGGATTCGTTGTGGTTGCCTTCCCATGTCTTCTTTGGGCGGATCATTTCGGGGTCGATTGCGAGCAGTTGATAGAGTTTCAAGGCTGGCTGCGTCTGACGGGCGTGACACTATTTAGAGCACCCGTAGTGGATTAAGCCCGTCAGAAGCATGCGGGGGCGGGCGTAGCGAGATTCCGCGCGGAACCAGCGGCGGCCCCCCCCGGCGGCCCCCCCCGCGTGACTTTTTTAATTATTGCCGCTGGTTTCCGCGCGCCCCC
>JAPLSQ010000008.1 GCA_026398535.1 Candidatus Sumerlaeota bacterium
AATGTTGTTCGCGCTCACCCCGCCCGCCGTATCGAACCAGCCCCCCACATAGACATCGCTCCCGCTCACCGCAAGGGCAGAGACTGCATTGTCCATCCCGCCCCCCATCGCCGACCACGACGAGCCGTTCCATTTCGCAATGCAGTTCGCGCTCACCCCACCCGCCGATGTGAAATCGCCCCCGACATAGAGGTCGCTCCCGATCACCGCAAGGGCAGAGACACTGCTGTCCATGCCGCTCCCCAGCGCCGACCACGACGAGCCGTCCCACTTCGCAATGAAGTTCGCGCTCACCCCGCCCGCCGTATCGAACCAGCCCCCCGCATAGAGGTCGCTCCCGCTCACCGCAAGGGCCAAGACCCTGCCGCTCATCCCGCCCCCCAGCGCCGACCAGGACGAGCCGTCCCACTTGGCAATCCGGTTCGCGACGACATTTCCGGCGATAGTGAAATTCCCGCCGATATAGACATTGCCCGCTCCGTCCGCCACAATCGCATAGATAATGCGATCTGTCCCCGGTAAACCAAACTGGTCATCCCAGTACATATCGTCGGGGCTTCCGCTTGCGATCCCGGGCGACATGATCGAGGGGCCGCCCGTCGACGCCTCCTTGCCTGCATTCTGCGGCACGAACCGCGGCGCTCCGCCGGCAGCATCCGTAACCATTCTGAACCCGCGCACATCGAGGCTGCCCGAGAAACCTTTCGTCAGGTCGAGGCTGCCGTCAGGATTTAAAAGTTCCGCGACGGGCTTTCCCGCGGTCTGCCGGGGTTCCGCCTGTCCCGTTGTCGCCGCCGCGCCCAACGTCGCGCACAGCAACAGCCCCACCCACATCCACAAACAACATCTGCAATAATTACGTGATGTGAACATTTTCATAGCCTCCATGACGATTATCATACCGTTATCTAAAATCATTTTGGATGGCGAAACTGCCAAGTCAACATTAAATCGAGCACATCTCAATTTAATTGTTGTGGTATGGGCATCCCTGCCCATGCCACGGCGGACTTGTTTGCCCCAGGTTATCCTGTTCACGAATCCGCAATTGTTCAAAGGGCTGTTTTAGATGTTGACTCTGCCGCTGTTCCAGATATACATGATAGGTGAATCCAATTGACTCATATTTAGTGTTTGCCATGACTGGCATGGAGACTTACGATGATAGTATGTTCATCATACGGTTTTTTCCGGAGTGCGGGATTTCATGAAGGCAATGCGGCTCCGCGCCGGGTTTTGATCTTTCTCTGTGGGGTTGTTCTGGCGCTGTCATTTGGCGGGGCAATGCGGGTCACAGCGGCGACGGTCGGCTACACGACACCAGGCACAACCGCATATCCGGACGGGGGATTGCATTATATGAGCGAGATAGGGCGCGAGGCTTACCCCAAGTGCGCCCTGCATGATCCGACGACAGGCTTCGTTTACTTCCTGATGGACTCTTCGCCGCCGCAGATTGTCAAAGTGGCATTCAGCCCGGACATTAATCCCCCCGAGCGGGTCGCCGTGGCGACGCTCGAGTTGGATGAAATGCTGATCAAGTGCGGGGTGATCGACCCGGCGAATGGTTACGCATACTTTGCGGCTTCTGAATCTCCGGCGAAGATCATCAAAGTGGCGCTGGGCGCGGGGAAGGAAGCGCCCCGGCATGTTGCGGTTCTGCCGCTTGACTTGCTGGACGATGAACTGATGTGCGCGGCCATCGACACGGCAAGCCAGATGGCGTATTTTGGCACGAACACCAATCCCGCCCGCATCATCAAAGTGGCGCTGGGCGCGGGCGACACGACTCCGACGCGCGTGACATCCATCACATTACCCGGTGAAGACCGATTCTTAACAAGCGCCGCTCTCGATCCGGTGAGCGGTTACGCCTATTTTGGAACACAATCGAATCCGGGGCGCGTGGTGAAGATAAAGACGCGCCCATCCGCCGATCCGCCCCAGTGTGTTTCATCGCTCGAGCTTCTGGCAGGTGAGTCGAACCTGAAGACAGTGGCGCTCGACCCGGTGCGCGGCTACGGTTATTTTGGCACGTATACTGATCCGGGGCGCGTGGTCAAGGTTCGGCTTGAGGCGGGCAACACGACTCCCACGCGCATGGGCGCAGTGACGCTCAGTGCGGGCGAGGGCCTGCCACTGGTTTCATTGCTTCACGAGATGAACGCGCGTCTTTTTCTGGGCATGGGCACGATGCCCGGACGTGTGGTCAAGGTGGCTCTGGGGACGGGTCCCGCGCCGCCAACGCGTGTGGGGGCGGTCACACTGGATAACGGAGAAGACACCATCAGATGCGGCGCGCTGGATCAAACGACAGGATACATGCTGTTTGGTCCCGACGCGGCGCCCGGTCAGGTAGTGAAGGTTTTTCAAGGAACGCTGGGAAGCGATCCGCCATTAAGATGTTCCGCGGTGACGCTGCACAGCATCGATCAATCTCCCAATTGTGTCGTTTACAATACCAACAACGATTTTCTCCTTTTCGGAACGGACACGATTCCGGGCAAAGTCGTCAAGGCGCATGTTTCGGCCAGCGGAAGCGGGATGAATCGCCAGAACGTGCTCACGTTGCCTGCAGGTGAGGAAAACCTTCAAGTCGCGCTTGCGGATGTCGCGCACAATTATGCTTATTTCGCCACAGGCGGTTCGCCGGCGCGGTTTGTAAAAGTGGAAATGGGCGGATTGTGGGATGTGCCGGTTCGCACGGCGGGCATCACGCTTGCCGCTGGTGAGAACATCGCCGCCCAGTGCGGCGTCATCGATGTGACAAAGGGTTACGCATACCTTGGCACATACACATCCCCGGGGCGCGTGGTGAAGGTGGCGCTGGGCGATGGCGCCGCCCCGCCGTCGCGCATCGGCGCCCTCACACTCAACGCCGGCGAGGACAACCTGAGCTGCGCGGCCATCGATGTGACAAACGGTTATGCGTATTTCGGCGGCGCGACGACGCCCGGCCGGATTGTCAAGGCGGCGTTGGGCTCGGGCGCGGCGCTGCCCACCCGGGTGGGTTCCGTGGAGAATGCCGAAGGCCCGATGGGCACGGGCGTCATTGACAGTATCAACGGATTCGGATACTTCGGCACGAACAAGACCAATGCTTCCATCATCAAGATCGCGCTGAACGGCAGCGATGCGCCGGCATGGGTGGGCACGACGTTTCTGAATTCCAATGGACGGAACCTTGTCTCCTCTGTGATCGATCCTCAGCGCGGTTGCGCATGGTTTGCCGAGAACTTCACGCCTGGCCGTGTGCTGACCATTGGGCTTGACACGGCCATTGCATCATTCAAGGGCTCGCTGACGCTTGGTCAGACGGAGGGATATGTGAAATGCGCGGTGATGGACACAAAAATGGGCCAGATGTTCATGGGCGCGAACACGTATCCCTCCAATGCGCACAGAGTGGCGGCCTCGCAGATGGATTACGCGCATGCCACAAGGGTGGTGATGCCGGAATCGGGCATTGTGACGGACATGAGGTTCTATTCCATGACGGATGCCGGCCAGCTTCGTCTGGCGATTTTCGACGACAATCCGACGATGACCTGCCTGTGGCAGTCGAATTCTGTATACAATACGGTTTCCCATGATTTTGTCACGGTGGCCGTACCGTCCCTGCGGCTGAATCCAGGCGTCTACTGGCTGGCGTGGCAGACGAATTCAACGTTTGACCTTGGCAGCTATCTTGCGGGCGGGGCGATGGGCGATGGAATTCTTGGCCACAACCCATACGGGCCATATCCTTCCCAGGCTCAAAAAGCGCAGGCCACGATGACCAGCGACCGCTGGACACAATACATCACTTACACGCCCGCGGTGACGACATGGCGCGACGACACCTTCTCCACGGGCGCCATCGCGCCGCCCGGTTCGTTGGGCGGCTGGGGCGCGTTTGGTTTCCAGAGCGCGCTGGGCTGGCCGGATTACGATCCCGCGCGGCATGTTTATCAGGCATACGTGCCTCAAAATCCGGACCATTACCGTGTGACGGGCGTCATCTCAAACTGGCAGGAATGGATGCCGTATTCCAGTGTGGGAACCGATCACTGCGTGCGGACGAAATACTATATTTACGCGGCGCTGCAGGAGAATCCGTCAGATGGCAATCAGATCCCGAACATGCGTCTGCGCGCGCAGACGCGATTCGCGGTGAACTCGATGCTGGAGGTATTCAACCACACGGGCGACACAGCCGCTCAGACGGCGATGGAGCAGGAATTGAGGCCTTCCATCGACCCGTTGAAGCCGTCGCTCTATCGGGTGGATCTTATGCCTGTGAGCGTGCCTTATCTTATCGAGAATTCCGCCGTGGAGGGAATTCAGCGCGCCTTTGAGGCTTACGCGATTTACCCGCAGGACAACGGAATACTGGCAATGTGCGAGAGCGTGATCGGAGTCTACACTGCGTCTTTCGCTTCCGATCCAACGCCGCCCATTAAAATCTATGCTCCATTCGGCGGCGGCGCGGGCGACCTGGCGGTTAAAGTTCCCAGCGAACTCGACATCGCGAATCTGATTCCGGGCGCGAGCGAGGGCGAGTTCGCCACGCGCGACAACGCCGCAACGCCCGGGCAATTGGCCACTCACGCGGAAAGCGCGGGGGGCATCACCGTGGACAGCGCAAATGTGCCGACAAACCGTGTCGGATATGTGAGCCGGGAATTCACGCCGGCCGACACTTTCCCTGCCGCCGTGAGGGTGGAGGAACAAAAGCAATACACAATCCGCTGGCACATCACCTCGACCCAGCACACAAACCAGCAGTCGCAGGTGCGCATGCGCGCGCGGTCAATCAAGTTCGGCTGGTCGCAGAAACTTGAAGTCGGCGGCGCCTGGGCGGCTGGCAGTTACAGCAACACCATCGCCCAGCAGGCGCTGCCGGGTGTGGGATGCCAGAATCTGGACAGATACCCCTATGACACGCAGGGCGGCTGGCACACGCTGGTGATGCATACGCCGATGAGCATCGACATCCGTCCGGAGTTTTCTACGGCTGTTCCATTATCCGGGCGCATGCCCAACATTTGCGCGCAACCGGGGCCGGGCGCCGATGCCGCCTCGCGGCGCGACCTGCGCGTGGGTTTCGATCTCATCGACACGATCAGCGGCGGCGCCCAGCGCGATCTGGAAAGGGGCAATTTCGCGCTCGACCGCATTGAAGTCAGGGCATACGATCTTGTGCCCGATTAATCGAAAAACATTGTCCTTGAGGAGAATGCCATGTCAGGGATCAATCACAGACAGCCGCGTTGTGGCGCATGCCTTGGCGGATGGATAACAATCGTTTTGCTCTCAACGCCGGCTCCTCCGGTTTGCGCGGATGAGCCGAAAATTGTGAAAGGAGATATTGCGATGACAACAGAATTGATTGTCAAAAGTGGCGCGTTTGAAAACGGCGCGCTTATTCCCCAAAAACATGCTGGAGATGGAGAAAATGTGGCGCCCCCGCTGCAATGGGGCGGCGCGCCGGCCGGCACAAAGGAGTTTGCCATCATCAGCGACGATCCCGACGCGCCGGTTACCGAGCCGTGGGTTCACTGGGTGGTGTATGGCATTCCGGCCGGCGTGACAAGCCTGCCCGAAGGCAAGCCGGGCGCGAGCATTCCATCGAGCCCGCCCGGAATGAAGGAGGGCAAAGGCACGTCTGGCAAGACAGGTTATAGCGGCCCCGCCCCTCCACGCGGCCACGGACGCCATCGGTATTATTTCAAGGTGTATGCACTTGACACGAACATGGCTTTGCCGCCGGGGGCGGCGAAAGCGGCGCTGCTCAAGGCAATGGAAGGGCATGTGCTGGCCCAGGGACAAACGATGGGCGCTTATGAGCGTTGAAGCCCCCTGGATCAGCGATTTAGTGTGTTCAACGACAACAAACGACCGGCAAGCTGTGTAATGTGTTTATGCGCGGCGGCCGAGGTGCGTTTGCGAGAAACCGTATATCATTAAGAAGAGGAAGCACCATGGAACATACAGGTTTTCGGGATTGTTGCGCCATCATGGCAGTTGTCGTGGTCAATGTGCTGGCGGGAACGCTGCCGGCGCAGGACGTGACGTATTATGGCCGCAGCGGCGGACGCATTGGCACGGCCAGCAAGAGCGGTTCAACCATGTATTATTATAACGCCGACGGCAGCAGCGCCGGGAATTCCAACCGATCGGGCAATACGATTAATTATTATGACCGCTCGGGCGCGCGCGTTGGTTCGCAAAGCGTTTCGCCCAACACGACTAATTACCTGTATCAGCGTGACGGGGCGCTCAAGGCCAGCGCCAGCACGTCAATAAACAATGTCTACTATTATGACCGGTCGGGCGCTCGGTGCGCATCGGATTCTGTATCCGGCGACAGACGCAACACGTACGATCGCAGCGGGAGCACCCTTGGCAGTTCCTATTACAGGCCGCCGTCGTCAGTATCATCGGGGAGTTCGGTTTCCAGCAAACCGGCTGCCGCGACACCCGCGCCGGATTTCGCCCGGTTTATCTATTTTCAGAAGGACAAGGACAAGAAATCCAAATAACGGGGGGGGGAACATACCGGTCGCCCATTCCTTCGGGCACGGCAATTTTTGGTGCGGGCATGGCAACAGCCGGGCACAGATTGGCACGGATGAGTGCTTGTCATTGTGCGTGCAGAGGCGCGCTCAGTCCCGGGCGTTATTTGGGCGTGCTGAGATAGACGGTGACCTGCGGTTTGGCGATGGAGCTGATTATGATATCGGTAAGCCCGTCGGCGTTGACATCGTCGAAATTCACCACGGCGTCTTCGGGGATTGTCAACTGATCTGAGGGATCCTTTTCGTAGGAAAAGTTGCCGCTGGAGGGGTAGACGGCGAGTTTATCCTCCTCGGTGCGCACGACGAGGTCCATGATCTTGTCGCCATTCATGTCGTCGGTGATCATGATCGGCGGATAACCGCGATAGGATTCGGTTTTCATGGAGAGTTGAAGCTCTTTTTGATAGTCCGGCTGGCGGTTGAAACCGGCTGAGCCGCGGCCGAGGAAAAACTGCAGGCGGAAACGCAGCTTGTTCGACAAGACGAAATCGACAATGTCGTCCACAGAGCTGAACTGGTAGCTGAAATATGTCACGGCGAAGTCAATATAGCGGTCGTTGTTGAAATCGGCCACGCATACGATGCCGATCGGGTCTTTTGTGACGAAACGGTCGGATTCGCGGGCAAATATCTGCGACGAATCCTTTCCTGCCATGTAAAATTTCACCTGTGTCTTGGGATTCACGATATCAAGGTTGCTCTTTATGACAATCGCGTCGAGTCGTCCATCGCGATTGAGGTCACGGAAGGTGACGTCGGCATTGTGCTCGTAAGGCACCGCCATGGATTGTGAAGGCTGGGTGGTGAATTCGCAATCGCGCCGCTGCAGAAAGATGTCGTAGCGGTCGATTTCTTTGCTGTTTGGTCCCGGCAGGGTTGTGGTGTATATCAGGTCCTCGAGCCCGTCGCTGTTTGCGTCGAAAAGCAGCAGGTTGTTCACGCCGCTTCGCCGGCTCATGTAACCGCTGATAGAGGGGACTCGCGATCGGTCGTCGGGCAGAAGACGCTGGAAATTGAATGTGTCGGTCTGCTTGTAGGGATCGCGCGGCAGGCGGACGGGCGAGAATTGCCTGGGCGCGGTCTGGTGATAAATCGAGAATCCGCGGGCTTCGGGCAAGAGCAGATCGTCGAGGCCGTCGTTGTCGAGGTCGAGCGCGAAATCAAAATATTGCGGTTCCCGGTCGGATGCCTGTCCCTGGATCAGCGGTTTTTTCAGCAGGATGCGCGGCTGGTCGGAAATCATTCCGCCCTCGAGAGGATAATAGTATATTCCGTCGGGTTGCAGGAGGAGAATGCTGTAGGGCGCCTTGAGATCGAGACGCCCGAATCCGTAATAGGTTTTTCCGGCTGAGTCGCGCGCGGAGGGCAGTGTGAGCTTTTGCTGCGGCACGTATTTGTCGCCTTCAAGTCGCAGTATGCTCATCGTCTGCCCTTCAACGAGCACAAGCTCTTTTTTTGAATCTCCGGACACGTTGACCGGCAGCGCTTTTGTGCCGGCAGTAACGGCTCCTTTGGGCAGGCTGACAGGCTGCAGCTTAATGCCTGCCGCGTGTGCGAGCGCCGCGCACGCAAAACACACGAGCAACATGAATGCGCGCTGATTTATGGGGCGCGCTGATCCGGTATTTATCCTGATTAACACAAGACCCTATACAGGCGTGAAAATGGTGAAAAGTCTCAAGCGAATTGTTTGCCGCACAGCGCTCGTCAATTCCCCGTTTCCGTTTGCCGGCCGGTTTGTTGTTCATTGGCTTCAAGCACTCTCAGGAAATTCTCGCCGGCTATTTTCCTGATATTCTTTTCGCTGAAACCGCGGCGGCGGAGACCGCTGATCAGCAGCGGCATGGCGGCAGCGGTTTCGAGTCCGCGTGCCGGCTGGATGTCGCCATCCCAGTCGCTGCCAAAACCGACATGATCGACTCCGGCCACGCGCGCGATATGACTGATCTGGTCGAGAACGGATTCGATCGTGGGCTGACTTGTCTTGCGGGAAAACATGCCTGCCGGAGAAGCGAGAAATTCGCTGTGAAAATTGACGCCGATCACGCCGCCGTTTTGGCGCAGCAGCGCAAGCATGTCGTCCGAAACATTGCGCGGATGGTTCGCGAGCGCCCGCGCGTTGGAATGCGAGAGAATCACCGGAAGGGATGAAACGGCGATCGTTCCGCAGAATGTCTGATCGGAAACGTGCGAAAGATCGGGGACAATGCCCGTGCGGTTCATCTCGCGGATCATTGCGCGGCCCATTTCGGTGAGTCCCATCGCCGGACCGGCCGATTGTGACGATCCGGCCCAGCCGATGTTGCCCCTCCATGTGAGCGTGATCCGCCGCACGCCGAGTTTGCGGAAATGCGCCACCAGTGAAATGTTGTCATTCAATGCGGATCCGCCCTCGATGCCCAAGAGCGCGGCGATCTTGCCGTTTGCCGCGGTTGCGCGGCATTCGGCGGCCGTCTGGCAGAAGACAAGATCGTTTGGATGTCTGCTGATCTGGCGCTTGAAAGCCGCGATGAGATTTTCCGTCCGTTGCGTTCCGGCGCGTCCATAATACCTTTCAGGATTCACCCACGCGGCAAACCAGACGACATTGACACCGCCGGCTTTCCAGGAAGCAATATCCCCTTGCGCATCGGTGTCCTGGGTTGGCTCGGCGAGGTCGTCGCCGCGGTCGAGCACACGCCTGAGACAATCCTCATGGGCGTCGAAAATGATCGGGGGAAGCGCCGCGGATTCCGGGCGCGCTGATGGCGCCATGAGCGTTGCAAGGAAGATCAGAAAAGGTATGATGATGCGCTTGATTGCCATTTTCAGCGTTTCATTTGGGTTGGCCGGGCAGATCCCCGGCGCTTCCGGCGCCGCTTTCAGTCAATTTTCGATACTGGGCGGCTTTGTCGGGTTTGCTGTTGCGTTCGTAGATGTCGGCAAGCAGCGGCCATGCGGCTTTCTGTATCTCGCGCGCGCCGCCGGCCGCGTTGCCATTACTGCTGATGAGCCGCAACAATTCATTGATCTCGGTGACGGCGTCACCGTCGCGCCGCAGGAGCGCGTGTATCTGCGCCAGTTGCCAGCGCGCCCAGATGTTGCCGGGCTGTCCGAGCACTTTGCGGCGGAGTTCCCTGAACTCAAGGAGGTTTCGGATGGCTGAATCATCGGGCGCGATCTCTTGCGCGTTCATATATGCTTTTGCCGCGCCGCCGATCTTCATTTCACGGTACAGCCTGTGGCCCTTGATGATTGCGGTCACGGCGTTTGAATAGCGGCGCAAGGATTGAAGGAAACGGGCGGGCACACCGGCAGATTCATCGATAAGGCGCGCGGGGTCTTCGCGAATCGCCATGAGGGCGTCGAGATTGTCGAGTAGCGCGGCGTCATTGTAGCCGCAGCGCGGCGACTCAAACTCAAGATAAGGAAAATTCTCGGTGTTGAGTGTGCGCCCTTTCAGATACTCCCCGAGTGTGGCGCGGCCGGTGACGAAGCACGAGAGCAGTTTTTCCGGCTGGTCAAGGTTCACCTCGGCCAGGTCGCGCGCCACGGCGGGCAAAGCCATTTTTTCTGTCATCTTCTTGAGATCAACCTTGAGCGGCTTGGCTGTTCCTGTCAGCAGGATGTAGTGAGTTGGCTGGTTGTTCATGTAAAAGATGTCCATGTTCGGGAAAACGGTGTAAAATGAGCGGAGGGCCACGCGCATCGCCTCGTTAGAAAGTCCCGCCAAGGGCATCCACACGACCACCATTCCCTGGCTGGTGATGTGGTCGCGGCAGAGGGTGAAATACTCCACATCGTAAAGGTTCGCGTTGGACTTGTAGCGCAGATCGGTGCAGTCGGTGGCGATGATATCATAGGTTGCGCCCGTGAAGCGCAGGTAACTGCGCACATCGTCGAGGATGATCCTGTAGCGTTTGTCGGCCTTGAACCATCCGCTGTCGCCGCCGTCGTTCCATAACGGTTTTCCCTCGGGTTCGCGGCCTGTGCGCCGAATGTATTCGCCGCGGTTCATGACGATATCGTGGTTGGAGGCTGTCAATGCGGGCGCGGCTTCGATGACGGTTTTTGCGATCTCGGCGCAGTCGATTCGTTCCAATTCCGGGTAAAGCGTGTAGGAATAGCTTGCGCCGCCGCTGCCAAATCCGACGGTGAGCGCGCTTCGCGCGCGGGGCAGCAAGAGCATCGGCATGTGCGCCAGACTTTTCTGGTCGGTCATCAGCATCGGGTCCGTGCCGGCCACTCCGACGTTGTCCACATAAATTGTCCGATAACCGAGTGTGTTCTGCATAACAGCGACCGTGGCCAGCGGGCCTTCCTTGTAAAATGCGGTCACAGGCTCATGAATGGTTGCGGGTTGAAAAAACGCCGGACGCGGCAGACGCACAAATGCCACAATAAGAGCCGCTGAACCAGCGGCCAGCCAGACGATCCGTTGATTTTGTGATGATGTGTTGTCGCGGCATATAAGAACAAGACCCATGATCAACTGGATGGCGCCGAAAAGGAAGATCGTGTTTGCGATGCCCAAGCCCGGCAACAGAAAGAATCCCGTGAGGGTCGCGCCATAAATGGCGCCTATGGTGTTGAGCGCATAAAGGCGTCCCACGTCGCGCCCCACCGCGCCCGACGATCCCGCGACCGCCTGAACGGCTGCGGGAAAAGCAAGCCCCATGCAGAATGTCGGCAGGAAGATTGCCGCCGCCGCGCGAAGAAACACCAATGTCACGGCCGCGCCCCAGTGAATCTGCCCTGAAATGGGATCGATGTCCTTCAGCCAGTTATTGCCGAGATCGTAACAGACATAATAAATCATGAAAAAGGAGAAGATGGATGACAAGCCGATGAGTGCCTGCAACGCGGCGAACAACCGGAATGCGCCAGCGCCGCCAGGGGGGGGGTCGTCATCCCGGCGTCTGAGTATCGGCGTCATCACCGCGCTCCCCAGCGCAATGCCGGCAAGAAATGTGGCCAGCATGGCGGAAAAGGAATAGGTCGTATTCTTCAACACGTCGAATGTGAAAACCAGCGCGCGCGTCCATGTGATCTCGAGCCCCAGCGCGATGAACCCCGAGACTGTGTAGGCGGTCATGACCAGCCATATGCGCTTCCTGACGGTCGCCGGCGCGCTTGTCTGTCGCAGGTCAGCGGGTTCGGCAGGCATGCCAGACAGGGCGGAATCATCGATGGCGGGCGCCATTTTCGACGGCCGGCCGGCAAAAAACCATAACACAAGCGCGGTTGCTCCCGCCGCGGCATTTATGACAGCCGCAAACGCCACCGTGCCGGAGATGCCCCACCAGCGTATGAAATAAAACCCGCCAAGAAATGTTCCCGCCACGGCGCCGGCCGTGTTGAGCGCATACAACAGCCCCACCCTGGTTCCGGCGCCGGATGGATGATCGGTGACAAATTTCGCCAGTAGCGGCAGCGTGCCGCCCATCATTGTCGTCGGGATCAGCAGCACCGTGAAGACGACGATGAGCCGGACAAGAGAGAAAAAGAAGAAGTTGATGTCGGCCATCCTGTAGATGGCGATGAAGAGCGGATCGAGAACGCGCAACATCTGCGGAACCGCGAGCGCCGTTGCGGCAACAAGTATTTCAAGGACGCCATAAAGCGCCAGCCGCGCGCGGGCGCGCTCCGCGATTCCCCCGAACAGCCAACTGCCCAGCGCCAACCCGCCCATGAAGGCCGCCACCACGGTGCTCACAGAATACAATGTGGCTCCGAAGATGTTGAGCAAATACCTTTGCCACGCAACCTGGCACACCAGCCCGCTGATTCCCGTGGCAAGGAACAGCATGTAAACCGTCCCCACCACCGCGGCGTGGCGATTGTTTAGTAATCCATGGGAGCGCGGGTGTCCCCGCCCGCCCACTCTGATGTTGCTTGAATCGGTCATAGAGTCATGCTGTTTATGGTTTGAGTCGCTTCTGATGCAAATGATATGCGATCATATGAAGCGAACAATTCATTTTGGAAATTCATCATGACGATCTTCGTTAATCCGGCTGTGGCGTCCTTGACGGCATATGTTCCCGGTGATCAGCCGTGGGAACCCGGTTATATCAAGCTTAATACGAACGAAAGTCCGTTTCCGCCCTCGCCTGAAGTGATTGAGGCGGTGAGCCGGGCAACGGCGCTGGGTGAATTCAACAAGTATCCCGATCCGAAATCAAAGTCCCTTCGGCATGCGATCGCCCGCCAGCTTGGCTTTGAACCGTGCCAAGTGCTTGCGGGCAACGGTTCCGACGAGGTGTTGCGCTTGTTGTGTCATGCATTTCTGCGCCCCAGATCAGGCGACTGCATAGGCATGCTTTACCCGACCTATACGCTGTATAAAACGCTTGCGGAGATGTTCGGTTGTGGTTGCGAGGCTTATCAGCTTCCCGCTCCCGACTACAGCATGCCTGCGGCGGCAATCAACGCGGACGTGAAAATATTTTTCATCGCGAACCCCAACCCTCCGCTTGGAATATTGTACAAGCCCGGCCTGATCGCCAACATGGCGGAAGTCCGCCCGGAAAGGCTCATTGTCATCGACGAAGCCTACGCTGATTTTGCGGGGAGCAACTGCCTTGATATTCTGAATAATCATGAAAATGTCGTCATCACCCGCACATTTTCCAAGAGTTACTCGCTCGCGGGGATCCGGGTTGGTTTTATTCTGGCCCATGAGCCGATCATAGCGCAACTCACAAAGATAAAGGACTCGTATAATCTGAACCAGTTGAGCCAGAAGGCCGCCGAGGCGGCATGGCTTTCGGCATCATATTACGAGGCAAAGAACGCGCTCATCCGGGAGAACAGGGATTTTCTGACCGCAGCGATTCGGCAACGCGGCTTCGAGGTTCCCGAGTCGTTCGGTAATTTTATTTTTGCGCGCAGGCGCGATGCCGAACAGCTCTACGCCGAACTGAAACAGCGAAAAATACTCGTCAGATATTTTAATGCCCCCGCATTGCGCGACGGCGTCCGCATCACGATCGGGGCGCGGAAAGATCTGGAGTCCCTGCTTTCCGCCATCGATAAGATTGATGCCAGCCGCGCGTAATGGGTTGTTTATAAAGATACCGGCAAAATCAGCGGCAAAGCGAGCATTGAAAACCCTGCGGGCTTACGATGACTGAGACTTTCACGGGTTCTGGCAGACCTACAACCGACGCGGGTATGACCGAAGCCATTTTCCACGCGTCCTCAAACCCGATGCCGCATTGAGCGCAAACATTTATTACAGCGCGGTCAAGCGTGAGCGATGAACCGGCAAGGAAACCGCTCTCGGGTTGGAATGCGCCGGTGACAAGCCCGTCTTCCCGCACGCGAAGCGTCTGGCCGCCAAGGCAATACACACCGGGCGGGGCATCGGCGGCCGCGGTCGCGTCGGTGACAAGAATCGACCTGGAGGGGGGTTTTGCCCGCAGAAAATTCTTCAGGGTGAAAAAAGGAATGTGACGCCCGTCGGCGATGAATCCCGCGAAGAGCGCATCCGCCGCAAGCTGGAATTGCACATAGTTATTCAGGCGGGGAAGCATGAGGTGCGAGCCATTGCCAAGATGCGTTGACATGCGCGCTCCGGCGCTGATTGCCGCCGCCAGAATATCCGGGGAGGCCTGCGTATGACCGAGCGCCGCACAAATTCCCGCGCTTGCGGCTTTTTCGATGAAATCGAGCGCGCCCGGAAGCTCTGGCGCGACGGTGATGATCCCGATGCGGCGTCCGCTGGCTTCGATGAAGCGGTCGAGCCAATCCGGCGCGGCATCAGGACGCAGACAGTATGCGCGCGGATGCGCTCCGCGAGGGCCGTCCTCGGGGGATATGAAAGGCCCTTCGATGTGCAGGAGCGGAAAAGCATGCGCGAGGGCGGCGTCTTGATCGGCGGTTTGCGCGTAACGCCGCGCCCGCGCGAGCATGCGGTCTGTGTCATCCGTGATGAAAGTTGGCAGTGCGGCCGTGACGCCGCGGCGCGACATGGCTTCGCGCACGCGATGCAGAATATCGGGCGTCCAGTTCGCGGGATCGCTGTTAAAGTCGAAGCCCGCGTAGCCATTGACCTGCAAATCGACAAGTCCCGGACCGGTATATGTTTCAGGCAAGGGTTGAGTCATTGACATCGCGTCAACAGTTTTGACGCTTCAGTTTTGCCGCCGCATCCCGGTCGAGATATATTGCGCAATCGGGGTGGGTTTGCAGGATGGAAGCGGGAACATCAGGCGTGACGCGCCCTTCAACCGCGCCCGCCACAGCGTCCGCTTTTCGCTCATCCTGCACGGCGCAGATGATGCCGCGCGATTTAAGGATTTGTTTGATGGACATTGATATCGCCCGCTTGGGGACCTCATCAAGCGTGGCGAACCACCCCTCGCCAAACTGCTGGCGGCGGCATGCTTCGTCCAGGTTGACAACGATATAGGGTTCTTCGGTGTTGAAATCCGCGGGGGGATCGTTGAACGCCAGGTGGCCGTTTTCCCCGATGCCGACGAATGCCATGTCGATGGGGGCGGCATTGATGAGCGCTGCGAGCCGCGCGCACTCGCTTGCGGGATCGGCCTCGCCGTCGATCATGTGAAAATCGCGCAGCGGTTTCGGCAGTTTGCCGGCGAATCTTTCTTTGATGTATTTCCGGAAAGAAGCGGGGTGGGTGACAGGGAGGCCGATGTACTCATCAAGATGGAAAACCGTCACGCGGCCCCAGTCGATATTCGGCGAGGTGACGACGTTCTGCAATGTGGCGAATTGCGAAGTGCCGGTTGCAAGGATGATGCGCGCCTCGCCGCGTTCGTTGATGGCATTGCGAATCATCTTCGCGCCAGCTTCAGCGGCGGCATGGCCCATCATTTCCTTGTTGTCGAACACCTTGACAATCATCAGGCGCTCCTTTGTTTCGGCATTTGCAGGCACTGAACATGCCCCGCGCAATACATTGTCTGCAATAATTCGCGCCGAGCGTGTTTGGCAAAGGATATTGTGCGTTCCTGCCTTAAACCCGGCGCATCATTTGTCTTTCACCTTGATGATGATTTCATCCGAGTTTGCGCGCAATGGCGGGAAATACATCGCGTATCCCTTTGACGGCATCGTGTGGAACACGCCGGGAATCTCCGCGCGGCAATTGTAGGCAACCGTGTTCGTTCCCTGCGGCAGTCTGGACATGAAGAACGACACATACTGATCGCGCAGTTCCATGTGAGACGCCAGCCCCGAATATTGGTATCCGCTTTGCACCGCGACGGGCTCCATTCCGGCGGGTTTGGCGTCCTCAAAGACAATGTACTCGTAGTCGTTGAGGGACTTGATCTTAAGGGTCACGCGCAGTTCATCGCCCGACACGACCGTTTCGCCGTCCTTGATGGGCACATACTTGTCAATCGCGGCGACGCCCGTCGTTCCTTTCACCTGTTCACGAACGACACGCTCGTAAACGCGTTCCACAAAAATCTCGTTGCCGGCCGCCTTGATGTTCTCCTCGAGGGTGAAATATTCGGCATACACGCTGTAGAAAAGCATCCCATCGCCGGTTTTTGTGATGGTGACAGGGAAGCGGCCGTCGGGCGTCGCATCGCCCTCGATCACAAACTTGCCGTCGAATTTCCAGAAGTTGCCGGGATTGAGATCGAAGGTTCTTGTGATGAAATTCTTTTCACCGGGTTTTCCTGCTGCGATTTCGATTTTCATCTCTGACGCGGTTTCCTTGCGGTCTTTCATGTAGGCGAGGAGGGCCAGCACGGCCTGCGCGGTGTCCTTGGTGGATTTCCATTGTGCGCCCTGGCGGTTGAGCGCCAGCCATTTCATCGCCTGCTGAGTCATCGGGTCGTCGGGTGCGATTTCGAGATACGCCTGCAATCCCTGGGCTGTTGCCTCAACGGCGTCTTCCCACCACCACCATGCCTGATCGATGCGGCCCCAGCGCGCTGTGTTGTTCTCGGGTGTGATGACGGCGAAATTCCGCAAGTTGCGCAGGACGACGCGGGCGTCGTCCTTCCGGTCGGCGCGCCAGAGCGCGCGCGCCAGCATGGCCAGCCCCTGGCCCGTCAGTTTCTCGCGGTGTTTCCATACCTGGTCGAGCGCCTCTTTCTGTATGTCGTTGTTCAGGCTCAGCACGAAAATTTGGTACATAAGGGCGTGAGTTCCGCCCCGCACCCAGTAGTTGTTCGTGTCGTCCGTGTCCTTGTATTCGCGGATGTGCCGTCTCATGTATTCCAAACCGCGCTGGAACATCGCCTCGTCCACGGCGCATTTGGCGCCGCGCGCGAGTGTGAGACCATACATGACATATGCCGTCATGTAGTCGTCCGTGCCGCCATCTTTCCACCATCCCCATCCGCCGTCGCCATGCTGGAAATCCGTGATGCGATCGAGGCCCGCCTTCACCACGTCGACAAGCTTCGCTTCCAGCATCTCGTCACGCGGGATGTTCAAATCGCGGAATGTTTGCGCGGCAATGGCAGCGGGCATAAAACGGCTCATCGTTTGCTCGACGCAGCCATAGGGGTAATCGATCAGGCAGGGAATGGCGTCGCGGATGGCGGCGGCCAGCGAGGGATTGACCGTGATGGTCAGGCGCGTCGACGACTTGATCCTCTCGTCGGGCAGCTCGACAACCTGCGTGATGGTCGTTGTCTTGCCAGATTTATCGATTGTCATGCCCGTCGTGGTCTTGTCATCGGTTGAACCGTTCCATGCCACGAACTTGTCGATGCCATGCGGCAGCACGGGAAATTTCTGCTCTACGGCATCGCTCTCTTCATCGGTCAGCGCCTTCAATTCGATCACAGCCTCGCCGCTGTCCTTGACATCCACCTGCCAGTCCACGCGCTCCTCGGCATTGGGCTTAATACGCACGCGCTTTTCGGCGGTCATCGCGGCTTGTTGTGACGACACGCTTGCGCCGCCCTCCAGGCTGAGCCCTTTCACCGTGAGGATCGCGCGCACCTCTTTTTCTGATTTAAGATAGTTATGGACAATGCCCGATATGGTCACACGGTCGCGCTCGCGGAAGAACCGCGGCGCTTCCAGACGCGCAAGCAGATTTTTCGTCACCACGGTCTCCGTGTTTGCGTTGCCGACGATGGTGTCGGGCGTGAGGCCGACGGCCACGGCGCGCCATGTGGTCAGTGAATCGGGGAATTTGACTTTGGCTGTGGCGCTGCCTTGCGCGTCCGTGACAATCGTTGGCGACCAAAACATCGAGTCGCGGAAATCGGAGCGCGCTTTTGCCTCGGCCATCTGCGGCTCTTTCCTGTTGGCGACTTCCCCGGCTGCGCCCTTTACGGGCCAAACATCGCCCATGGAGTCTTTGCTTTCTTTCAACATATGCTCTCCCGCCGCCATCGGCGCCAGCGCCGGCGCTGCCGCCAACCTGAAGTTGTAGTCCCGCGACGCCCCGAACCCCAACGAATATTGTTGAGCCTCACCAAGTTGCCCTCTTGCCAAGCCCAAGTCTCTTTGAGCCTGACCAATATTCGTTTCACTTGGATCCCGGAACAGATATTGTGACCATTTATCCGGCATGCGGCTGTTATAACGTCCGGGATCATCGGCCGACTGGCCGATGTTGGCGCGGAGTTCGCGGCGCTGGCCATAGAAAAAGCGCCGGATATCCTCGCGCTTGTCGGGCGAGATGTAGAGGATTGAGCGGTCGAACATCGCCAGTGAAAACTCGGCGTTCACGGGGTTGCCCTGATAATCGGTTGCTCTGATCTCGACTGAACCCTCCTGGCCGGGCCGGTAGCCGTCCTTGTCCGTTTTGACGGTCACATTAAGCACTTTTCGCAAGGGCGGGACGATGAGTTCCTTCTGATCGGAGATGACTTTGTTGTTGCTTACGGCGGCAACATGAATCATGGAATTTGGCACGAAGCCCGCGGTGATGGGGATGCGGATGAAGTTTGTATGGTCCGGGAGGGGCAGAATTTTCTTTTCGAGGTTGCCGCTGCCCGAGTCGATCCAATACCATGCGACGGCATCGCGCAGTTCGCTTGTGATCATGACGCGCGCGGTTTCGCCGATTTCATAAATATCACGGTCGGCGGTGAGCTGGATTCCCTGGTACTTGTAGAAAATGTCGCGCGTCGAATCGTCCGCCACGGTGAATTCGCCATAATCCTGCGACTTGAGACCGAAGGGATCGTCCACCAAGAGCAGGAATCTCATGCGGCCGGTTTCGCCGGCGGGAACGCGCCATGTGGCGATAAGCGAACCGCTTGCGCCAATGTCAACGCGCCGCGTGCTGATCGTTGTGACCTTCTCCTTTTGTTCGGCCTCGAGCCACTTCACGCGCTCGACATAGAGCGTGCCGCTTGAGGCGACGGGTTCCTCGTTGAGATTGCGCGATTGCAGGTCGGCTTTCACAAGGTCGCCTGGCGTATAAAGATGATTCTGGGGTTTGACGCTGACTTCAATCGCGCGGTCGCCCACAACAAAGTTCGCCACGCCATCGATGTTGCGCCGGCTCTGATCCGTGACCGTCGCTTCCACTTTGAACTCATGCGAGATTTGCCGCTGCCACCATGACCGGTAACGCTCGTTTTCTTCCTTGGGCGGTTTTTCGGCAATGAACTCGATTTCGTAATTGCCGTTCGCGTCGGTCTTGCCGCCGCCGGTGCTCACGATGGTCCCGCTTCCGCCATGCCGCGGCATTTGCTCGCCGGCCGGTTTGTCAAACCAGCCGAGATCGCGGTTGCCGGAGTCCGGACAGAAACGGTCAATCCAGAATGACCAGCGCGGCTGGCGGCGCACGGTATATTTCACTTCCGCATTGGCAACGGCGCCGCCGAAATAATATTTGGCGTCCACTTTTGCCCGGATCTTGCTCCCATAACGGTAGAGCTTCTCGGCGGACGTGACGTTCACCTCGAATTCGGGTTTCTTGTATTCCTCGACGCGGAACCGGGCATAACCTTGCAGGTCTTTTCCCGCCTTGCGGATTTCGATGGAGTATTCGCCGAGAGCTGGCTTGCTGTCCAATGTCAGCTCACCGCTCAGCGCGCCGAAATTGTTGACTTCCGCGTTCTTGTTATTAAGGACCTCCGCGCCGCGTGAATCGCGGATCGTGACATCGTATTGGCGATCCGACGGACTGACATACTCGCCATCCTTTTCGTTCCGGATGATTGCCCGCCATGCCATCTTCTGTCCCGGCCGATAGACGGGGCGGTCCGTGTAGATATATGTCTTGGTGGATTCCGCGTGTGTGGAGGTGAACCAGCTGCCAGTTTGCATGATGGCGTAGTGGTCACCGTCGCGCGCCACAATAAACACACTGAGCGACTCGTTGCCCGCGGGCCTGAGGTCGGCAAAACCGTCGGCATCACTGCGCATTTCTCCGATTTTATTATAATATCTGCCATTCGAGGCGCCCTTGATGATGCTGTTGTGCTGAGGATCGCTTGCCACAAGAAGTTGAGCGGGACGCGGACGCCCCGTTGCGGCATTCACGGTCCATAGCTCCAGCGCGCGCGAGGCGTTGTTTGACACGATCAGCAAATCGCTGACGATGAGCATGCCGCGCGCGCTGGCTTTGCCGCTTTCCGCTCTCAGCGCATAGCAGCCTGTCCTGGGCGCTTCGAGCTTAACCGTCATGGTGGTTGCCTGGTAATCGTTGCGTTTTATGATCTCTGCGGTCTTCGTGATGGCCGGTTCGCCGGTCACGCCCGCCAGATCGAGCTGTTCGCGGCGCTGTGAGTTGAGCAGAGCCATGGGATCGAACGGCACGGCAGTGATTTTCACACGCGAAACATTCCGTCCGCGCAATTCAAAGGTCAGCGGTTGCCCCGAGAGATAGCTTGATCCCAGAGTAAAGCTGACCTGTTCGCCGATAATTTCATCGATCTGTTGGTCGGCCGCTTTCCCCTCGTCAGTTCCCGGCCAGCGATCGGCGGCGATGCGATATTCTTGCAGAGATTTCACGAGATCGTTGCGGTTTGAGTAATAAACTCCGATCATCATTTGAGCGTTGCGCGCGGAGCGCGTCTCGGGGAACTCCGCGGTGATCTGGCGGAGCTGCCGCATCCACTCGCTGATGGGCGCATCGTAATTGAGATAACGATAATGCGAGGCCTTTTCCAGCAGAGTTTCCGCAATCTGATCCTTGTCTTTAAGCAATGCAATGCGCTTGTCGTAAGCCGAAAAGAAGAAAGCGCGCTCATCCGCTTTGGAGGTTCCAAGTTGTGAGACGCAGCGGAAACCGATCATCTGGTAAAAGTCCGCGAGATCGCCGGCTTTTTCGCGCGTGAGGATTTCCCCGGCGCGGCGAAGCTGAGCGATCATGGATGTTCGCGAGTCCTCGCTGCTGTATTGCGCGTTTGAGTTCAACATCGCCTCGGTCATGCGCCACAGCGCCCGTCCGGCCCAGATATCGTTCCCATTTGCGTCGGCCTCATATGCGCGCTGCGCGTCATCCTGCCGGCCCAGCTCCTGCAAGGCGCGTCCCGCCATGAACTGAGCCTCGCGCTTAAGCCCCGTGTCCTGGGTTGATTTGGCAGCCTCCTGGTATTTTTCCAGCGCGAGTTGCCAGGATTTCTCATCGAACAGTTTCTTTGCGTCCCCAAGCTGTGTGTCAGATTGTGCCGATACGCACAACGCATGCAATCCAAGCATCACCGCTGAAATCCACGCCATCGAAAACTTCATGTGCTTCGCCTCCATAAGATGATCAATCTAACAGACACAATCAGGAATCCAAAGGTTTGATGAAACAGGAAGAAATCACAACACATCTTTCTTAGAAAATTGAATAAATAGGCGGGGGGTGATGTGGAACAAGTTTAACAAAATTAAATAAGCCTTGGGAACATTGCAAATTTCCGAGTTTCTAAATTGGCAAAAAAGAATTGAATAACGATAATTTTGGAAATGTCATTTTCCGCTAATGGCGAGAAAAATGAGAGTTTTATTGTTTACGATTAATCCATCAGGATGACTCAAGTGCGATGATAAGCGATGTGACAGGTGTAAGGAGTCCCATAATGATCAAGCGACATGGCGAAACGATCACCTCCTCGTTTCAGTCACGCTTACGCCTGCCCGTTAAACTCCATCGCGGAATTTTCTGCTCAACCAGCCATCCCGGCATCTCCAATTCAATTTTAACAATCCTTTTCTTGCTGAGCGTGGCAGTGGTGACGCCAACCCTGCGTGCCGCACTGCCCGTAACCGCTCCATCAAGTCTCACAAATCGTCACGCGGAAACGGCGCCGGGGAATTGCTGTCCATATGATCAACATGCAAGCTGTCACATGGTCAGGACGCTCCATTTGCCATTGCTCACACCATTCATGTCAGGATGCATGATCATTTTTAACGAAGGGTGTGCGTTGCCAGAGCATGCCGATCATTCTGATGGTTCAGGAAAGAAAAATGCCGGTTTCCCTGTTGCGCCAAATTCCTGTGACTTCCAACATTACACTAACTCAAACCAGAACGTCAGCAAAACTCCGGCACATTTTATTGATATTACTCCGCCACCGCTTTTGACGGCCCATGCCGCGCATATGATATTCAATGATGACGCGCCCATCCACACTCCATGACTGGATTCCGTAGAGCCTGATCCCGGCGGATTCGAAGGAAGTCTAAATCCCCCACGATTCCCGTCAATTTGAGGGGCTCTTCAGCACAGCCCTTCATCAATTGGCGGGTCCATCCCATCAGATTCAAATATACTTAGTCAGGAGACCCTCCAATGTTTACCATTCCCAAACCACACCCTATCATCGGTGCGTTGCTCGTTATTTTCCTTATCATCTCAGCATCGGACCAGGCGCTCGCGCAATCGGACGCGCCTTCGCAAGCGAAACTCAATCTTGCGTCGCAAGCCACTTCGATCGCGGCTGGGTTGCGGCGCGTGACGCCCGCCCAGAGGCAGGCTGCGGCGGATCGTGCCGCGGCGCGACGTGCCGCGACGCCAGACCAGAACGATCAAAGTGATCAAAGCGGAATTGCCCCGGTGGATGCACTCCCCGCGCCTGCGGCGCCCGGACCCGGCGGGACGCCGGATTATTTCAACTGCCCCAACTGGGTCAACAGTCCGCCTTTAAGGAAGTTCGTGGACTCATTGCCAGGATTGGGCCCGACCAACGCGAACAATCTCGGTCAATACATCTCCGTCGCCAATCCCGATACAATCACGTATTCAGGATCTGACTACTATGAAATTAATTTGGTCGAGTATCGTGAGCGGATGCATTCGGACCTGCCCACCAGCGGGGTCAGACTGCGTGGCTATGTGCAGACCAATTATGGCACTGATCATTCTGGTTACAACACATTGGCTCCGGCGCCTGTGCATTACCTGGGTCCGCTGATCATTGCACGGAGGGATCGACCCGTGCGCGTGAAGTTTGCCAACATGCTTCCCACAGGGAGTGGAGGCGACCTCTTCATACCCGTGGACACGACGGTCATGGGAGCTGGTATGGGCCCCAAGGACATGCCGGGAATGCCCGGGATGCGGGAAAACTTTACGCAGAATCGAGGCACCCTCCATCTGCATGGCGGCAACACGCCATGGATCAGTGACGGCACGCCCCACCAATGGGTCACTCCCGCCGGGGAAATGACACAATACCCAAAGGGCGTGAGCACCCAAAATGTGCCCGACATGCCGGATCCGGGTCCAGGAGCCATGACTTTCTTTTACACCAACCAGCAGAGCGCGCGGTTGATGTTCTATCATGACCATGCTTATGGAATCACCCGACTCAATGTCTATTCAGGCGAAGCGGCAGGATACCTGCTGACGGACGATGTCGAACAGGCATTGATTACTTCAGGAACTATTCCCTCCGCCCAGATTCCGTTGATCATTCAGGATAAAACTTTTGTGCCCGATTCCACCATAGTGGCCGCTAAAGATCCCACTTGGGATCCGGTCAAATGGGGCAGATTTGGCGATCTCTGGTTCCCCCATGTTTACATGCCAAACCAGAATCCGGCGGATGATGCTGGCGTCAATGCGTTTGGCAGATGGGATTACGGCCCCTGGTTTTGGCCGCCCCTTACGACCGCGGCGGGGTTGGTCCATGGGCCAGTCATGCTTCCTGATGGTACCCTTGCGCCCGGCACGCCCGATTTATCCATGGTGATGGAAGCTTTCATGGACACTCCATTGGTCAACGGCACAGCCTATCCATACCTCAATGTGGAGCGCAAAGCCTACAGGTTCCGCATACTAAATGCCTGCAACGACCGGTTCTTGAATCTGCAACTCTATTATGCTGATCCAGCCCATCCCACGGAAGTCAAAATGGTTCCTTCAGTTCCCGGAACCTGGCCGACTGGCTGGCCGACACCGGATGGCAGGGATGGCGGCTGGCCGGATCCGGCCACGACGGGACCGGCGATAATCCAGATCGGCACCGAAGGCGGTTTTCTGCCCGCGCCGGTGGTGCTGAACAATATACCGATTGGATATGACTTGGATCGCCGAAGCATCACGGTGCTCAATGTCAAAGAACATAACCTGTTCCTCGGTCCGGCGGAGCGGGCGGATGTGGTCATCGACTTCTCCGGAGTTCCGGATGGTTCGACAATCACTCTCTACAACGACTCTCCAGCGCCTGTTCCAGCTTTTGATCCTCGTATTGATTACTATACCGGCAATCCGGATCTGACCGCGACGGGTGGAGCTCCCTCCACTGTTGCGGGCTATGGCCCCAATACCCGTACGATCATGCAATTCGGGGTGTCAGGAGCCACTGCGGCGCCTCGGTTCAATCTGGCTGCGCTACAGGTTGCCTTGCCGGCCGCCTATGTGGCGTCCCAGGATCCTCCTGTTGTGCCGCAGAAGACATATCCGGGGCCCTATGACGCCAAAAAGAACACTTATTCGAGAATCCAGGACACCACCATCACCTTTACCCCGGTGGGTTCATCCACGACAGTCTCTCTGCCGATGCAACCGAAGGCCATCCAAGAGCTGTTTGAGTTGGATTACGGGCGCATGAATTCCACACTGGGTGTTGAGCTCCCGTTTACGAATATCCGCACCCAGACAACCATCCCTTTTGGCTTCATTGATCCGCCCACCGAGAATCTCAAGGATGGCGGAACCCAGATATGGAAGATCACTCATAATGGCGTGGACACGCATGCCATCCACGTCCATCTTTTCAATGTGCAGGTGATCAACCGTGTTGACTGGGCCGGTGTTGTCAAACCGCCTGATCCCAACGAGCTGGGCTGGAAGGAAACCGTGAGGATGAATCCGTTGGAAGATTGCATCGTGGCGTTTAAACCCAATGCGCCCACGCTTCCGTTCGGTGTTCCTGTCAGTATTCGGCCATTGGACCCGACGAATCCGCTGGGTTCCACAACGGGTTTCACGAATGTGGATCCGGTGACGGGCAATCCCGTGACGACGACCAACACGATGACCAACTTTGGTTGGGAATATGTGTGGCACTGCCATCTGCTGGGCCATGAAGAGATGGACATGATGCGGCCGATGGTTTTCGGTGTTACGACGACCCGCCCGGCGGCGCCGACGGGTTTGGCCGGTTCGCTGGTGAGCGGCCAGATCAAGCTCTCATGGACGGACAATTCAAGCAACAAAGAGATTGGCTTCCGGATCGAGAGGTCAACCAATGGCGGCGCTTATACGGCCATAGGGACAGCTCTCGCGAATGCGACCAACTATACCGACACCACAGCCAATCCCTCCACGACGCGGTACGCGTACCGTGTGTATGCCTATAACGCTGCGGGCGATTCGTTGCCTTCGAACACGTGGTCATATACGCCGCTGGTGCTCAACAGCTTGAGGGCAAATGTGACATTCCCAGTGGCGGCGGGCACATCGATGACATGGACTGCATCTGCGTCAGGCGGAATAGCGCCCTTGCAGTACCAATTCTGGCTCTATACCACACGCACCAACAGTTGGAGCTTGTTGCAGGGTTATGGCAATGCCAACAGCGTGGCATGGACCCCCGCAAACGGCGGCACATATAATGTCATGGTCTACGTGCGTAACGCTGGTTCCACGAATACATATGATGTGGGGCAGATATCACCCGAGTTCAATATCACGGGCGCACAACTGCTGACGATCACCAGCCTGACGGCTAATGTCACGTTCCCGGTGGCGGCTGGCACACCGATCAAATGGACGGCCACCGCAACCGGCGGCACATCCCCATATCAATACCAGTTCTGGCTCTATACAGAACGCACCAACAGTTGGAGCTTGCTGCAGGGTTATGGCGCATCCAACAATGTCACATGGACTCCGGTGAATGCCGGTTCATACAATGTCAGGGTGTATGCGCGCAATTCCGGTTCCACCAATGCCTACGACGCGGGATTGATCTCACCCGCGTTCAATATCACCGGTGCTCTGCCACTGACGGTCACCGGCCTGACGGCAAATGTCCCATTGCCGGCGCCCTCAGGAAGCCCGATCAAATGGACGGCCGCGGCAGCCGGCGGCACATCCCCATATCAATACCAGTTCTGGCTCTACACGGCACGCACCAACAGTTGGAGCTTGCTGCAGGGTTATGGCGCATCAAACAATGTCACATGGACTCCGGCTTACGGCGGCACGTATAATATCATGGTCTACGTGCGCAACGCCGGTTCCATCAATGCCTATGACGCGGCAATGACCTCGCCTGCGTTCAATATCACAGGCCCGCAACTGCTGACAATTACCAGCCTGACGGCGAATGTCGCATTCCCCGCGCCGAAGGGAACGCCGATCACTTGGACAGCCGCCGCGACCGGAGGCACAACTCCATATCAATACCAGTTCTGGGTCTATTCCGCAAGCACGAACTCGTGGACGATGTTGCAGGCTTACAGCGCGTCCAACACTGTCATTTGGACGCCAACAACAGCCGGCACATACAACATCCAAGTCCGGGCACGCAATTCTGGTTCCACCTCTGCCTATGACGCGGCGATGACCTCGCCTGACTCGCTTATCCAATAACACACTCCCTTGGGGTGGGGCGGTCTACGCCGTCCCGCCCCAAGGAGTTTGGCTGTTTTTTCAGATGCCTGAGAATCAGCTCGTTTGCGGTCACTCCGCATGCGTTTGAAGGCAAGCGGGCCATTGCAGTCGCCGTATTCATGGCGCATCCGGCTCATACCCGCGGAGAAAATGCCCATTGCGCATAGGCATAGACAGGTTTATAGAATACCGCATATCAAATGCTTGAGCGATATGCGGCTTTTTTTATGAAAATCGGGTTTCTGGAAGTTTCAAAGAGTTTCATTCAGGACAACAACGCTGAGATTAAGGTGGTACAGGCGTTGCTGCCCTTGTCGTTATCCGTGAGCGAGGGGGAATTCATCTGCATCATCGGGCCTTCGGGGTGCGGCAAGAGCACGCTGTTGAATCTTCTGGCCGGACTTGAGAAACCCGACACGGGCCGGATTCTGGTCGATGGTGTGACCGTGAATGGCCCAGGCAGCGAGCGGATTCTTGTTTTCCAGGAGCCGGGTCTGATGCCCTGGATGACCGTGGCGCACAATGTTGAGTATGGCTGGAAACTTCAGGGAGTGCCGGCCGCAGAACGTTGCGAGCGGGTGAAAAAGTATCTGAAAATGGTTCATCTTTCCCAATACGCCGGCACGCTTCCTCATCAGCTTTCGGGGGGCATGAAACAGCGCGTCAGCATCGCGCGGGCGCTGGCGCTGGAGCCCAAGGTGTTGCTCATGGATGAGCCTTTCAGCGCTCTGGATGCCCAGACCCGCGACATTCTCCACGACGAGCTCCAGCGCATCTGGCAGGAGACCGGGACAACTATTCTATTCGTGACGCATAACATCCGCGAGGCTGTCTATCTGGCTGACCGTATCGTCATCATGACCGCCGCGCCCGGCAGCATTAAGAATGTCGTGCATGTCCCGTTTGCGCATCCGCGGAAAAAATCGTCCACCGAACTCAGCGCCTTTTCCGCCATTCTCCATGATGAAATCAAACAGGAGGTTGACAAAGTGGCCGCCAAGGAGCTTGGCCGCGAATGGCTGGCTGACAACAAACCGCCCATTCCCGGCGAAACGAGCGCGGATGTCGGAGCTGGAATATGAAAGCGATTTGGAACAAACCATTATCGGGTATTTTGCTTGTCCTGTTGCACACGGCGTCGGTCTTATGGGGCGCGTCGCCGCAGGTTGTCCGCTTGGGATATTTCCCGAACGTGACTCACGCCCAGGCTGTGATCGGGGTGCAGCGGGGTGATTTTCAGGCCGCGCTGGGAACGGAGGTGAAGCTGGAAACCAGCACATACAATGCCGGCCCGTCAGTCATCGAGGCCATTTTTGCCGGCCACCTTGACATGGCGTATGTCGGCCCCTCGCCCACGATCAATGGTTTCATCCAGAGCAAGGGTGAGGAAATCCGTGTGGTGGCCGGTTCCGCGGCCAACGGCGTGCTGGTCGTCGGCAACAGCAAACGCGGCATTTCGAAGCTCGAACAGCTCAGGGGCAAAAAGATCGCAACCCCCCAATTGGGCAACACACAGGATATTTCAGCCAAATACTTTGTTGTGCACACCTTAAAGAGCAGCTTGAAGGAAAAGGGCGGGGAAACCGAAGTCATCCCGATCAACAATCCCGACATCGAAATATTGTTTGAAAAAGATCAGGTTGATGCCGCGTGGGTTCCGGAGCCTTGGGGCTCGCGTCTGATTGCCAATCGCCTCGGCGCCCTGATCGCCGAGGAAAAGGATTTGTGGCCGGAGAAGAAATTTGTCCAGACGAACATCATTGCCCGGCGGCGATTTCTTGAAGATCATCCCGAACTTGTGAAAAAAATCCTCTGCGCGCACGTCAAACTGACCAATGAAATGCGGCAGGATTCCGCGCGGCATGCGGACGATTTTAACAACAGTCTGAAACGTCTCACCGGCAAGAATATCCCGCGCGATGTCATCGTAAGCGCGCTTGGATATGTTGAGTTCACGACGGATCCGGTTGCCCAATCGTATCAATCTTTTTATGAAAAAGGACGGGAACTCAAGTTGTTGCGCGGCGACGCGCTCGACCTTGGCAAACTTATCGACACGCGGCTGTTGAACGAAGTTGTTGCTTCATGCGCCCCGGCCGTGAAGACGGACACGGCAACCAGTCCATCTTCCTCTGCGGAAACAAAGTATTGAACGCCTTTCAATCAAGACTGACCCGCCGACTGTCCACCGTTTTTATCAGGATCTTCTTTGTGGTCATGCTTTTGGGAATATGGCAATGGCTGTCGAGTTTGCGGCTTGCGCCTTCCTATCTTTTCCCGGGGCCTATGGATGTTTTCCGCAGCCTGCGCGAAATGGCGGCGGATGGGACCCTGTTGATTTCCATCAGGTTGAGCATGGGGCGCATGATCATCGGATATTCCATCTCCATCGTGGGCGGTTTGGCAATCGGCCTTGCCTCCGCGCGCAGCAGGCTATTCAAGGAAACGGTCGGCTCGCTCATCATGGCGCTTCAATCCCTGCCGAGCGTCTGCTGGCTGCCCCTGGCGCTCATCTGGTTCGGGATCAACGAAATGTCGATCATGGTTGTCGTCATTCTGGGGGCGATCTTTTCGATCGCGATCGCCACCGAAAGCGCGATCCGCAACATCCCGCCTATTTATCAGAAAGTCGGGCGGGTGCTGGGCGCGCGCGGGTTTGTCTTTGCCCGCGACATCCTGTTCTTCGCGGCGCTGCCCGAACTGATCGGCGGTCTCAAGATAGGATGGACGTTCGCGTGGCGCAGTCTCATGGCGGCTGAGCTGATCCGGGCGGATGTCAATGGCGTGGCGCGCATTCTCCAAACCGGGCGCGAATTCAACGACATCGCCATGATGCTGGCCGGAATGATTGTCATCCTCGTGATCGGCCTGACGGTCGATCTTGCCGTTTTTGGAACTCTTGAAAGAAAGATTCGGCGCCGGTGGGGGTTGGAAAAGTGAATGCGATTGTCATGCAAGGATATTGGCGGAGTATGAAAAACGCAAACCGTTCCCGTGGATTTACGCTGATTGAGCTGCTCATCGTGGTCGCCATCATCGCCATACTTGCCGCCATTGCCGTGCCAAATTTCCTCGAGGCTCAGACACGCGCCAAGGTCAGCCGCGCGAAGTCGGATATGCGCACCATTTCGACCGCGCTCGAATCCTACAAGATCGACACAAACAAATACCCCGAACAGGGCGTGCCAAACGGCAGCGGTGTTTTTCCATATTCCTCGGATACCACGAAAGTCTACGGCGGCGACAGCCCGCTGCATGCCTCCAACAATCCGGCCATTGCCTATCACCTGTCCACGCCCGTGTCCTACCTGGCCTCCACGACGGCCGTGTTTCGCGACCCGTTTTTCACGGAGTTTGGCAGGAACAGCACATCGCTCGTTAACGACACGCGCTATTATAATTACTCGGGCGATTACTACTACGGGCGCATCTATGACGCCTCGCAGGATGGCGGCATCGACGCCTATCAGCAGCGCGTCATCAGACTCAACATGCTTAACCACTGGCATCTGCGCGCCCGCGGACCGGATGGCGACTACGAACGGCGATCACAGGGATGGGAAGAGTATCTTGAGTTTCATGGCGCGCGCGGCGCGGGGCCGAGCGGAACCGGCGGCATCGATATTCTTTATGACCCGACCAACGGCACGGCCTCAAACGGCGACCTTGTGCGGTTTGGCTCCGACGGCGTCAAGAACTGATCAATGAACGGAAACGGCGAGCCTTGAGACATCTTCTACAGTGCCATGTTGCAACTTGTTTGTATTCAGTCGTCGACAAATGGCATCTGCGTGTAGTGCCAATCTTTTTGGCTCCACTTCGCCGGACTTCCAAGCCATCAGCGTTCGATTTCACCCTCCCGCAGATCAGGTGGCAGCCTCACTCCAACTGCCTGCGCAACACGTATGACTTACCCTGCAAGCCGAACTGCGTCTCCTGCAACTCATTCACGTCCCGGATGATGTCCGACCATTCGAGACTGAAACCGTTGGACTCCAGGCGGTCCTGCAACTCCTTGCGCAGCACCAAGGCCAGGAAGGAACAGAAGACGTGGCCCAGAATCGTCTCGTCGCACTTGTGATAGATCGGCCTTGTCGTCAGCACGGACTTCATCGTGCGGAAGATATCTTCGACTGTCCACAGTTGCTTGTATTTGAGCGCGGTCTGGGCAGCTAAGAGGCTCATGTTGGTTCGCAACACCCACTTGCCATTGTAGCGCTCCCGCTGTCCAAAAAATCTAAAACAATCCGCGTTACTCTTCCCTCAGTCCGCAGAACAGTTTGTTTTCCCACTTGTAGTTCGAGTTTTCGATCTCGGCGGACCAGATATGGCCGGCATTTGTCGTGATCTCCTCATCCTCCGCGGAAAAGTCCTTGCGGTAGCCGAGGGGGCGCAGATGGCGTGCGGCTGTGCGGCGCGCGGCTCTTTCGACAATGTTGAAGTCCGACTCCTCAACCGACGAGCGCAATGAATCAAACCACTCCTTCTCCGTGACCCCATAATCCGCGAGCCGGTAGCGCTCATACCCGTTTTTGAACCCGAACAATTCAATCTTGACCAGTTCCACGAGCTTTTTCGCGTCCGCCGCGCGGCCTTCCCAGTGGCGCATATAAATCAGATTGCGGAAGGCAAGCGTCAGCATCACGACATTTTCATACATGGCCCTTTGGTCGAGATTTTCCCAATAGGTGGCCTGGCTGCGGTATGAATCGAGCACGAAGTAATATCCCTGCGCCGCCACGCCCGCCATCACGTAATTCTGCTCGCGCAGACGTTTGCGGCAGTCCTTCATCAGGTAATCGTCCACGAGGTTGGCCAACTGAATGTCAGCCTCGCTCATGTCGTGCTGGATGAAATGCTCGCGCCAGTGAATAAAGGTGAAATGCGTAAGGAATGCCCCGATGTTGCGCTTGAGCACGGCTTGGTCTTTGACGCCACAGATATCGGCAAGAATTTCGAGGAAGCCCCCCTTGAGGGTTTCGGGATCGCCCTTGAGTTCCTGCGCGCAAATGGAGCGGGCCCGGCTGAACGCTATTTTCCAGCACTGCGGGCCGATCTCCTGAACTTTGCCGGTCTTGGTGCGGCGTATGAAGGGACGGTTTTCATCGGCCAGTTTGAACGGGGCATTTGAATCAAGCACGCCCTCCCAGCGGCCAAGCGATATCGTCGTGTGCCAGTCGTTCAATGCGGTGTTCTCGCGAAGGCGCGCCTCCTGCGGCTCATGCCTGGCCCGCCCGAACTTGCCGTTGATTTTCCTTCTCACGTAAAAATCGGGCGACATGGTCAGGTAGGAAAGCTGCGCCAGCTTGACCACCTTCTGCTCAAAATTCGAGGCCGATTTGGGTGAAAATGTCAGCGATTCGACATCCTCAACGTGCGCCCAGCAATAATCCACGCCCTCGGAATTCAACGCGCTGTCGACTTTGGCGATCGTGCGGTCGATGAGTTTCTTGACCGAGGGATTTGAATAGGTGACCCAATCGCTGAAATTCTTGTCGCGGAACACCACGGAAACGGGATCGCCATTGATCTTCACCTGGTTCCATGACTTCATCAGGACATCGGTGTCCTGCGTCACAGCCTGACCGTTATCGAGCAGGATAAGAAGATGAGGCGAGCGGATCTTCTCCGCCTTTGTCATGCGCAGAAACTCTTCGTGCAGTATTTCAAGCGTCCGCTTCGAATAACCGCACTCGGGCAGCCAGAAAGGAACCACAAATTGTTCCTCGCCCTGCGCGGCAACAACGTTATTATGGTAATCGCGCAGGATTTTCCAATACAGAAGCCACCCCATGCGAATCACAAGCCGCCGGTCAAAATCGTTTGCCAGCAATGGAAGAATGACATGGAATGGGGCCGTGGCGCACGGGGCGATGACACCGGAGCGGAAGAGCTCCATATACGATCCGTAGGTGTTTTCGCCATGCTCATAGTCAAGTTCCACGATGCGGTGCAGCGTGTCGGGATCGATGGAGACGCTGGTGAAGGGCACCATCCCGCGCTCACCAAATTTGTCTGCCAGCGCCTGGCGGAGCGAAAACGAAACAGTTGAAAAAATGCGCAGAAACACACGGTAAGACTTGATCATCATCTCGGTCCAGTTCTTTCCCCGGACGACTTCCGTGCCGATCACCGTGCTGACCGGTGAAATCCGCTCGTGATATTTCGGCGGTTCGGAAAGCTGATCGATGAAATCTTCCAAGTCGGCGGCATCCAGATCGACGGGAAGCATCAGGTCGAGATCAATTCTCGAACCAGGCATATAGGAGAGACTATGGTAAACAGGGTGTAGTTGATTGGACGGCATTCTGCGGATCGCTGCTTTTCTTGATTTTACGGTTTTGTTGAATTTGATATTAAAAAGTTGATCGCACGAAACCGCAAAGTCAAGTGTTTTCGAAAGCGGTCACGAACATCGAAAATTGTAATACAAGAATTCTCAATCATTTCTCAACCCGGTTTAGGAGATCTTCACAGATGCCCATGATGACAGAGAAACCCAGGCAGATCGCGATTGCCGGCGAGTATGACGTGTTGATTGCGGGCGGCGGAACAGCGGGCGCTGTTGCCGCCATCGCCGCGGCCCGCAAGGGCGCTCGAACACTCGTCGTCGAGCAGTTTGGATTCCTCGGCGGAACGCAGACAGGCGCGCTCGTGGGGCCCCTTTGCCCAAACTACGATATCGAGGGCAATCCGCTGACAAAGGGCATAGGACAGGAGATCTGGGACAGGCTGTCCGCGATGGGCGCGGCCGAAAAACCTGCCGGGGGCAAATACGCCAAGGATGCATGGCCCTGGTTCGATCCCGAAATGCTCAAGTATCTTCTCGACGACATGATCCGCGAGGCGGGCGCGCAGGCGCTTTTCCACGCGTTCATCAGCGATTCGATTGTCGAAGACAACAATATCAGGGGAATCATCATCGAAAGCAAATCCGGACGGCAAGCCATTCTGGCGCAGGTGACCGTTGACGCGACGGGCGACGCTGATGTGGCGTTCAGGGCTGGCGTCCCTTGTGAATCAGGGCGCCGCGAGGATGGGATGAATCAGGCGGTATCGCTGCGGTTTCATCTCGGCAATGTCGACTTGGAAAAGGCGGCCGAATTCCTGAGAGCCAACGGAATGCCCGGCATCGAAGACCCCTTTGTCAGTTACGCCGCCGGCTCCGGATGCAAGGACATCGCGCATATCATCGAAGCGGGCGTGGATGCGGGCGTGATTGACGAAGAGACGACACGCTACTTCCAGTTTTACTCCATGCCCGGGCGCCCCGGTGAAATATCGTTCAATTGCCCTGAAATCCGAAACGCCAATCCCACCGACACGTTTGATCTCAGCCGTATTCAGATGGAGGGCCGCGGCAAGATTCGCAAACTGATTCATTTCTGCCGCACATGCCTGCCCGGCTTTAAGCATTGTTACCTGGTCGCCACAGCGCCGCTCATTGGCGTGCGCACCTCGCGGAGAATCGTTGGCGAATACGTACTGACAGAGGAGGATGTGCTCACCGGGCGCAAATTCGCGGACGCTGTCGCGCGAAACAACTGGCCCACGGATATCCACGCCCCAAAACAGGGTGAGGAACTTATCTTCAAACCGCATCTTCAGCCGGGCGATTACTGCGAAATCCCCTACCGTTGCCTTGTTCCAAAGGAAATCGGCCGTCTGCTGGCAGCGGGACGGTGCATTTCGACAACGTTCGAGGCGCTTGCCGGTGTGCGCATCTCGCGCGTATGCCAGGCGCTGGGGCAGGCGGCGGGCGCCGCGGCCGTGATGGCCGTCAAACTGGGCGTCGCGCCCCGCGAAATCGACGGCAGGGCGCTCAACCGCCAGCTTGTTGAGGACGGGATGATGTAGTTGCCCTTAACGCAGACGCCCGGTGTTCCCGGACAGCCCAGCGCGCGACAGGGCAAGATCGCAAAATTCCGCGGCGCGCGCGTGGGACGGATTCAATTCACGCACCTTGCCGAATGATGCCGCCGCATCAAGCCATTTAGCCTGATAGTATTGCGCCAATCCGAGATACCACCAGCCCGAATAATGATCCGGCCGCATCCCGACGGCGTTGCGCGCTGATTGTTCAGCCCGCTCATATCCGCCTGTGTCAATTTCATAAAACGCCAATTCTATGTAGTTGTCCCATAGAATCCCTGATGATCGGCCAAGTTTTTGCGGCAGGTCAGGATGATCAAGGGCAGGGGTTCGCAGCGCCGCGGCAAGCGTGATCAATATCAAAAATGACGCAACGATGACGCCGGGGACGGCCAAACGGGCGGAGATTCGCCGCGTTATTCCTGGCACAAGGACGAACAATACCGCGCACCCCGCGACAACCGCCAGACTTGCGCCGATCCGCATGCCCAACGACTCGCAGTCCCGCAGCGGGCGAAGAAGCGCATTGATGGTTGCGCCAAATTGCGTCCAGACCAGCGGCATCCCGGCGCGGAATTCACGCCCAGAAAACGGCACATAATGATCGAGGGGCGCGAGCAGTCTGCGCTCCGCCAGCATCAGCCATAATGTCCAGAAACAGCAAACGGCGCCAAGAGTTCCCATCGAAGCTTTCCAGAATCGGTTCGGACGCGCGCCCCAGAGCGCTGCAAGGCCATAGGCCGTCACGATGGCGCTGTCCGCAAGACGCCGGTTGCCAAACGATCCTCCCGACCACCAGACCATGTTGGCCGCATTGAGGTAAATCTGGCCTGCCAGCGCCAGCAGCAATCCGCACGCCAGCACGCTGTCATGTTTCCACAGCATAACCAGGCCCGCGCACCCCAGCACATAGATGGGCGTCCATGGCAGCACCCCATGGAAATCTGAGAACAACATCAGCCTCAGCGCCGGGTGCAGCCAATGCATCTCGCTTACTTTGGGAAACGCGACCGGACTGCCGTAAATCCCCCAATACGCGATCAACTGCGGGGCAAATCCCAGCAACACACCCGCCGCGAATATCATCCATCGCGGTCTCCATGAGATTTGAATTCGCCGCGCCCCATTTGTTTTGAGCGAAGTCATCAGGGACGACAACTGGGCGAAAAAGACCAATCCCAGCAGAATGTTTTGCGGGCGGATCAGCCCCGCAAAACCAAGCAGAAGTCCCAGCAAAAACCACTCGGCGCGGGTGCGGCCGGCGCGCGTCCTGTCCCATGCGATCAGAAACAGTGAGGACACGGCAAACGAGACGGCATGACTGAAAAATGGGCCGAAGAGCGTGTAGAACAGCAGCGGTGTGCCCAGCAGCGTGCATATCACAGCAAAGCTTCTGGCCGGGACGCCAAAACGGCCGTTGCGCCGCGCCCATATGAGCATCGCGGCGGTCACCCACAGCATCATCCACGCATGCGAAATAATGCGTCCAAACGCCGCGGTGGGCAATAGCGCAAGCCCCGCCCCCATGGGCCAGTCGTTGGACAACCGCCCGGCCGGCGTGAGATACACATAAAATGCCGGCATTTGCAGCGACTCGTAAGCGTCGCCGAAACTAAAATTCAGACCGCCCGCGAGGCTTTGCGCCCAAGCCCAATAACTGGCGCAGTCGGGCGGGGCAAGAAAAGGATCGGAGAACAGAAAAAAGACAATCCCCGCGCAAATGGCAATTGCCGCCATGGGAAATAATGATTTCATGCGCGCGTTAAGGTGACATTGACATGGAGCGCTTTCGGTCATCACGAATCAAGCAAAGGCAAAGCCCATGTTGTCTACAATCAAGTTGAGTTATCGCATGGTTGCCATCAAAACGATACGGACATGATGAAAATGCGGGACACGACACAATCAGGCGACCCCGAGCTCCGGCGCGCATTGGGATTGATTGCCATCACGGCATTTGGCGTCGGCGACATCCTTGGGGCCGGCGTTTACGGGCTTGTCGGACGGATAGCGGGCATGGTCGGCAATGCCGCATGGATGTCCTATGTTGTCGCTGGCCTGACCGCGGCCCTTACCGGACTGACCTACGCCGAATTCGCCTCGCGTTATCCGCGGGCGGGCGGAGCCGCCCATTTCTGCCAGTCGGTTTTTCATAATTCCTTCATCACATTTTTCGTGATCTATTTCGTTGTGCTCTCCGGACTGTTTTCCATAGGCACATCCTCGCGGATTTTCAGCAATTACGCGATGGCCAATCTGCCGGGCGCTCCGGCATTTCTGCGCGACTACGCCGCGCCGCTCATCTTCGTTCTGATGATATGTGTTGTGGCCGTGAGGGGCATCGTCCTGTCCTCCGCCGCGAACGCGGTCTGCACCGTCATCGAAGTGAGCGGTTTGCTTGCCATCATCGCCATGGGTCTGCGATGGCTGGGATCAGTCAACTACATGGAATTCGCCCCCGCGCAATCAGAGACGATCACATCGGGACATTTGTCCATGATCGTCTTTTCCGGCGCGTCGATGGCATTCTTCGCGTTCATCGGATTTGAAGACCTGACAAACCTGTCGGAAGAAGTCCGCGATCCCGAGCGCAACATCCCTCTTGCGATCTGCCTTGCGATTCTCATCACCACGCTGATCTATTGCAGCATAGCCGTTGTCTGCGTGTCGGTGCTGTCCCCGGCTGCTCTCTCGGCCAGCGGATCGCCGTTGATTGATGTCGTCAGCCGGGCGGCTCCGGGCTTTCCCATATGGATTTACTCTATTATTCCGGCGTTTGCGGTTTTCAACACGGCGTTGCTCAACCTGCTCATGGCGTCAAGGATCATGTATGGCATGTCCCGCCAGGATTCACGAATCCTGCCCTCCGCGCTGGCGTATATTCATCCGGCATGGCGCACGCCGGTCGTGGGCGTGGCGGTGTCATTTGTGGTTGTTGCGGGACTGATCATTTTCATCAGGGAGGTCACCGTTCTGGCAGCAGGCGCCGCCTCGTTCCTGCTGGTTGTGTTCCTGCTGCTGCATGTGGCGCTGCTGAAAGTCAAATTGACCGCGGGATATGCCCGGGCCGCATTCCAGGTTCCCGCCATCGTTCCCGTGCTGGGCATACTCACAACAATCGTTCTGCTGACGCGTCAGGAAACGGGAGCGTTGCGCACGGCGGGGTTGCTCGCGGTCGTCGGTTTCGCGCTTTATGCCTCCAACCGGCTTATCCGCGGAAAAATCGTTGTTGAGGCTATCGACTGATACCGCTTTTACAACTCCTCCGGAGCATCACAAACCAAGCGCGTCAAGCATGGTGAAAAAGCCATTCTGCTGGCGCGCGATGAACTTTGCTGCGCGCAACGCGCCCGCGGCAAAAGTGTCGCGGTTGTTGGCGCGATGGATCAACTCGATGCACTCGCCATCGCCCGCAAACAGAACCGTGTGATCGCCGACAATGTCGCCGCCGCGCACCGCATGGACGCCTATTTCGCCCTTCGGTCTCTCACCCGCGATTCCAGACCGGCCATGCCGCACAACATCAGCCGGCACGGTGCCGCGGCCCTCCGCAACGACGCCAGCGAGAGCCAGCGCCGTGCCACTGGGCGCGTCCTTCTTGTGCCGATGATGCGCCTCGATGATCTCGACATCGAAATCCGGCAGCGCCGCCGACAGTTTCCTGGCAAGCCCGAGCAGCACATTGATGCCCACGCTCATGTTGGGCGCGGCAAGCACGGCCGTGCGCTTTGAAATCGAGCGGATTTCCTCGAGCGGTTCGCCGACAAGACCCGTGGTGCCAATGACCATCTTCATTCCCAGTTCCGCTGATTCGGCCGCGTTTTTGCGTGTGGCTTCGGGCGACGTGAATTCGATGAGGACCGAACCCGCGGATGGATGAAGATCGTGAATGTATGACGCTACCGGCAATTGGCGCCCGTCCGCGGTTTGAACAGTGTTGCCGTGACGGGCAACCAACTCCGCGGATTCAACAAGACCCGTGATCCGGAAACAAGTATCTTGCAGCGCCAGCCTTTGAATAGCCTGCCCCATGCGGCCAAACCCGCCGCTGATGACAATATCAATCACTTGGGAGCTCATGTCTGTTTCTGCAACAGTTCGTTGACTTTGGTCATGACCTCGAAGGCGTCGGTCACATAAAGCACATCGGCTTTTCCGTGCGCCCAGCCGCAATTCGGATCGAGGTTGACGGCGCGCCGTTGGGTGACGAAGCGCCATCCGACAACGTGCGGCTCCTCGCCGTGGCAGCAGGTGGCCAGTCCCTTCGGATGGCGCGGCGTCGCGCCGGTCTGCCCGATTTGATTAAGGTGGGTCATGAACGAAAGCACGGTGTTGCCATCGCCGCTCTGGTCAACGAGTGATTTGCTGCCGCCAAGCGACGCCTGTGTTTTGTCGAGAAATCCGAGGATGAGTTTTTCCGCGTCGGGAACATGAATCTGGCCGTCGCGTTGTTTCTTGGTCCATCCGGCGCCCGCCACGAGCAGGAGCTCCGCGTCGGGCCGAATGGTTTGCTGATTTGCGGCGGGAGCTTTGAAGCTTTCAAATCGCGTGCGCTTGTCGCCATCACCAACAGCAACCGCGACATTTTTGATTGAGGCGGTTCCTGTTTGCCCGGTCCACGGTTCAAAGCAGCCAGGATCAACTGAAATGACCCACGGGCGATGCTTGCGTTGAATCGTGGCGATCATGCGCTGGCGGTAATACCAGCGCTGAATCTCGGGGGCGCCATTCGCGGCGCGCAACATCGTGGCGTGGGTGTCGGCGCGCCCGCCAATGCGATGCGCCACGCCGCCGGCGATGCGGCTCCAGCGTGACACTCCCGCCGACAGTATGATCGTTGCGCCCGCGGCGCGGGCAAGCGCTTCAGCGGCCTCGGCATCCGTGGCATAACGCGGCTGGCTGAAATCCTCACCCGCGGCGGCAAGGAACCTGCCGGCGCCGCACGCGGCAATCTGGTCGGCGGCGGGCTGGGCGGCCCCGCCGATGAAACCCGCGCAGAATACGGCATCGGGCAATCCGTCAGTCAAAAGCCTGGCGGCGGTCAGCGTTTCAAGCTGCGCCTTGGCGAGTTTTCCTTCATCATCAGTAAAAGCGAGAAAAAGAATGGTTTCCATGCTGGTTCCGTGACTCGTGCTTAATATTGTGATCCCGACCGGCGGTTACAGCATTGGCCGGCGTATGGTGCTATTGAGACTGCTTGATCCACTCAACAATTTCCTGGGCGATGGCGTTGGCGGGCATGTCGTTGACGATTCGCGTCTCGCGCCTTTGACTCGGCAGTTCAACACTGACGAATGTCACCCCTTCCGCGCCAATTTTAGCAGGTTTCGCCCGCTGCAGGGCGGGCATGATGGTGCGCATGTTCAACATGCCGGTCTGCGGATTATTGGGAGGCTCGGGCAAATTGCCGGTGGCCCAGCCAAGAACGGCGGGCGGCCCGGCGCACGACGACAACTGGTGTCTGCCGCCTTCCACGCGCTCCATGATGCGCATCGCGCCATCGGCGCTGACGGTCAGCTCATCAACCCCTTGGAACTGGTCGCGGATGCCCAGCAGTTCGCCAAGTATCTGCATCGTCGTGCCCGCGGCGCGGGAAGCGGACTCCCAACCGCCGAAGACAAGCAGACGGGAGCGGTCAAGCCCTTGGATGGAATTGACGGCATCGGCCAGTGCGGCAGCCGCATCCGAACCCTCGGTGAAACCGCCCGCCGACCCGTCGACGGCAACCAGCTCAAATTGCGCCTTCTGCGCCACCGTCATCATCAACTGCTGAAGTTTTGCCTTGGGACCGACACAGACCAGCCACACCTTGCTGCCCGGCGCGGACTTGGCCAGATTCGCCGCCTCGAAAAGCGCGTGGCCAGCCCATGGATCAAGCACGCTTGGCAGCATCATTTCATTCTTGAGCGCCGGCCCAGCCGCGCCCGCGATCGGTTCAAGCGTCTGAAGGGGATCGGGAACAAGGCTCCCGCACACAACAATATGATAACCCATGGTCATACGATTTATGATTCTTTCCTTA
>JAPLSQ010000141.1 GCA_026398535.1 Candidatus Sumerlaeota bacterium
GCCCGAGAACCCAGTCGATTGTATCCTCATGATTTGTCGCATGAACCCGGCCACCGAGAATGCAACCATAACGATTATGTGATGTTGAAAGCTTCATCCGATAATTCAATCATTACAAAATAACGATGATTTTAATAAGCAGAATTCCGTGGCAAATACAAGCATATTTTAGCACACTGTTGCGCGCGCATTGTGTTCAACCACAATCTCGAGACATTCCGAACCAACAGAAAATAAACAGCGGGCATGGCGCTCAAATTCAGTTCTGGCATCCGAACCGCAGGCATCACTGATGATTTTCAAGCATAGTGCGGGCAGGTTGACGTCTTGCGCGGCCGAAAGGAATCCATAACTCTCCATATCCGCTGCTTCCACCTGAAAGCGTTTTCGCGCAAATTCACGCATACGAGGCCCTTCCATGGGAGCAGGACTGCAGCCTATACGAACAGAACAGACCGTTCTTTGCCGCATGTGTGGTGTCTTGTGCGAATTGAGCGAGCAGAGGGCGCTCTGGAGCATGATCGCGTCGGAGACGGCTGAAGGTGAACGCAGTATATGCTCGCGGGTCTCGTCGTCAGGAAAGACGAGATTGTCATCCGTAAAGGTGTTGTCCGCGACAACCGCGGGCAACATGCACCGGATGCTTTCACGGACAAGAACGATGTCGCCAACGTGCATCCTTTCGCTGACCGCGCCGGCAATACCGAAATTGAACAATACATCGGGGTGGAAAAGTTGCGTCAACTGGCGCACCGCCACATAGGCGGGATTCTCTCCTTCTCCGGCAATACCCGCAACCGCCGCACGCCCAGCAAAACTGCCCTCGTATCCGCAGTAAAGGCCAAAGTGGCGTTTCCGGGCGTCGCTCATTCGGGCGGCAACAGCGGCAGCCTCACGCGGATGCGAGCATATGATGCAGATTTCTGTCATGACCTTTCCTGCTCAATATTTACCGATTTATATATATATGCTGCATGCCCGCCAGCCGCAAATGAAAGTTGGTCGCAATACTTCATGCGTTCTTCTTGACGAAAGCAGGTTGTTTGTAATTGGATTACGAACATGGCAACTTCAGACACTCCAAAAGATCAATCATCCGGATCACAGGATAAAGAGGCAGGATCATCAGCAGTCAATGCGCCTTCACAATCTCCGCTCAGCGCCCCGAAACCGCAGTCTGTGGCGGCTGCCAATGATTCTGCGCCGCCATTATATACAATGGATTTCGGCGAAAACAAGTGGCTTTCTCACATAGGAGGGGACTTTCGCGGCGTCGAATCCCTCGGTGATATATGGTGGAACTGGGTTGGCGAGGGACCGTGCTGGTGCGTGCTGCCGCAGTTGGAGACAATCAAGGACTATTATGTTCGTCTTGAAGCCATTCCTCTCGCGCCGTTTAATGCCGAATTGAGAAAATTCACCGTAAAGCTTGGCGATGATGTCATTATTCTGCGCATCGTGCCGGTGTTCAGCGTGCGGATTGTCGAAGAAATCGCATTGCCCCTCAGCAGCCTTGCCAGCCTGGTGTCATCGGCGCCGGCAAACGATCTTTCCGCCAAACTCACATTGACTTGGGAAAAAATGCCGCCTCCGGCCATTTGCGTCAAAGTGAATTCCTTGCCGCTTGCCGATCTTGTTTTTGATCCGCGGGCTGAAATGCAGCGGCGCGGCTTCATCCTGCGCAGAGAATTCATCGCAAAGCGAACCGTGCTCTATTTCCATCCCAATTACGCGTGCTCACCTAAAGATCTTGGCAACTCTGAGGATCGAACTCCGTTCAGCTTCAGGTTCTTCCGGTTGACAGTGCATGAATTGCGATAACCTGGCGCTTAATGGAACAGATTCCAATCGGCAACGGCGCTGAAACTGTAATTGATGGCCGCCATGACATTAATGATCCCCCAGCCGTAATTATTATCCGGCGCGGCGTTGCTGCTGGCGGTTGCCATGAGAGTTTCCCGCACCATCTGGGGAGTCCAGTATGGATGCGCTTGAATGACGAGCGCCGCGGCGCCCGCAATAATTGGACATGAAAAACTCGTTCCATTGCCTGTGCCATAGGATTGTCCCGGGCGCGTTTCGGTGGCCAGCCAATCCCCCACTCCTTGGGAACACACCTCCGGCTTGATCCTTCCATCATAAGTTGGCCCGCGGGAACTGAAATCTGCCAGAACTCCATCATTGCTCACCGCCCCGCAACTGATGATATAGAGAGCGTCAGCGGGGGGGCTTAGCGTGTGAGCGCCCGATCCGTTATTGCCGATGCTGTTGCACACAACGACGCCAAGTGATGCCGCAATATTGGCGGCGACCGACGTCTTGACCGTCTTGCCATCAAGCTGTGAGTAGGTGTGGTTCCCAACTCCCCCGTCGAAGTATAGATAACCCAATGATGAACTCACAACATCAGCGCCATTTGCCTCCATCCATTCCAAACCCGCAACCCAGTAATCTTCCTCGACAGGAGTTTCGCTGCGAAGGTCCTCGGTCTTTGCCAGCAGGAAGGTGGCATTATATGCGGCGCCCACAAGCACGCCATCCTTGAAACCGCCGGCAACCGACCATGTGGCGGTTCCATGCCAGTCCGAATAATCATTCGGATCCGACATGTTGCGTTCGACATCCCCATCGTTGAAAACAAAATCCCATTCATTGAGCAGCGTGCGCGTCACGAGCGATTCGTGATGTTTGTAAAATCCCACATCCATCAGACCTATCACCACGCCCATCCCATCATAACCCGCGTTGTGCGCAGCTATGACATTGACCTGTTGAAGCTGGGGGCCGGAATTCCCATAATTGATGGAAGAAGCGCCTCGAACAGCGGGGAAAACGCTGGTTATACCAGCCTTGATGACTTCCACATCGCGCCGGATTCCGGCTTTCCAGACTGGTTCCAGCCTGGAGACTTGCGGCATTAATGAAATCCGCACGAGCTGCTCCTTGGTGGCATCAACTGAGATGGCATTGAACCACCGGCTGGTTGCCCGATAACGAACCCCGGTTCGGAGAATCTCCGCCATATTAATCGGCTCAACACGCAAATCCCGTTCCCGGGAAATACTGCTGGCGTCACCCCTGATGGCGCGACGGACGGAAGCCCGCGATGTCACCCACTGCCGCAATTCAGCCTGGGCGGCAGCTTTGGCAGTGTCAGTTTCCAGATGCTTGTCCTTGAATATGACCCAGACGGATGTGGCGTCAGCAAAATCTGTTTTTAAGTCCGGATGAATCTCAGCGGAAAATGCGAAAGAGGCCTGAAACAACCCGAAGAGCGCCAAAAACAACCTGATCCAATCTTTCATGTCAGAGCCTTTCCCCGATTGTGCATTGTGTCAATATTGCGTATGATTCCCATAATCATTCGCTGCCAATTATATATCAACGTTGACTCACCGCCCTTGTTATTCATTCAGGAGGGAAGCTCATATCCGCTATTGCCAGTTCGGCCCAACCGCGATGCGTGGCAGCCTGAATCATTGTCTTATGTGGAAGCATGCTGAAGCCATCGCCGATATGTTGCCGCGCCTGCGAGGAAGATGTGAGCATGTCAATGCATAAAACACCCGGGGATTGTCGTAGGCTGAAGTCGATCGCGGGCGGATATGCGCCATATCGCTGACGAAACTCCGGGCCGAGATACCACTTCCATTGAGGCAACGATCTCCAGCCAGCCGACCAGCCTGTGATTGAATTGGCCGGAAGGGCGCGTATATATTCCGGCGCGCGGGAGACAACAAGCGCAAAAGGCGACCGATCGTTCTTGAGCGATTGTTGAATTATTAGGATATTGAAATACAAAGACATTATCATGATCCATGATAATGTCCTCATGATCCCCGGACGCAATCGCGCCGGGAACATCAGCGTTTGTTCTGATTGATTTGTAAATATGCGGTGATTGCCGGTCAGCCAACTGCTTGCCGCCGTCGCTGCAATGGCCGCCAATCCCGGCGCCACCCCCATAAACGACCTTTCAACTTTCCACGGATAAAGACTCCAGAATACAAATGGCATCCAACCCCACCATAAAAACAGTCGCCCGCCACTATGGGAGACGCCTCTTCCCTTAACCATGGAGATTGTCCCCACAATCGCCAACGGAAGCAAAATGCCAAATCCATGCCACCATGAGCTTAACAGGTACAGCCAGGCGTCAATTCCATACCCATGCGCCCCATCAGGAAAAAATTCCTCCGTCACGGATGATCGTGCGGGACTAAACGGCGCGGCCTGGTAAGACATAAAATTATAGATGAGCTCGCCAAGGAATGTCCTGTAACCGGTGTAAACCGGTCGGATGAAATACGCGGCGAGCTGGGTGAACGCCTCGCTCAACATGACACATGCGATAAAACCGCCCGCCATGATATACCGCCGGCGTTTTGCAATCGATGGCCACAATCCTGCGGTGATTGCGGCCATCAGAACAATGGAATTGTAATGGCATGAAAAAGCCATAAAGGCCGCAATCCCGGACGAAACCCCAACAAGGACATCCCTGCGAGCGCTCATCATGAGCAAACGACCTGCCAGAAGCGTAAAAAATACTGAAGTGGACAAGCCGAGAGCGGAGCGCGAGCTGGCGATCATCAATGGTGTCAATGCCGCGAACACGCCCGCAATCAATCCCGTGATGTCACCGCAACGCTTGACCGTGATGCTCTGTGTAAGCAGAACGATGCCGATGCCTGCCGTGACTGACAACAACACCCCTTTGAACGCCGTCAGTCCCCCCGTTGCCAATCCGATGAGCGCCAGCAGCGCGATATGACCCGGCTTGGCGGCAAAATAAAGAGTTCCCCCTGTGCGCAATATGTCCGATTTCAGAGCAGACATCGGCTGTCCGGCAAGAAGCCCGCGTACTCCATCCTCCATCGTGCGCGCGGCCAGCAGAAAATGCGCCTCATCATAAATATACACGCCGCGCTCATTCAAACACCACCCCATGAGGAGCGCCGCCACGGCCACAGGAAATATATATGCCCTTATTCTGGCAAATCTCATGGTGATGGACTTCGCGCAATCATGGCCAGGGTCAATAATGTCAATATGGCTTGGAAGAATTGCAAGCTGCCATATTCGATTGTCATGGATTTGTGGCTTTCATTATGACTTCAATCAGATTGAAAA
>JAPLSQ010000061.1 GCA_026398535.1 Candidatus Sumerlaeota bacterium
GCAGACCGAACGGGGCGAAATTGGCGAGATAGGGCGACAGATCGAAATTGGTGACCTGGGCGATCACCGCGCCGCCGGGCGCGTCTTTGAGCGTCAGGCTGATCTTGTCGGTGCTGAGGTTGATGATGTATTCGACAGTCTGTCCGGCCGCGAGTGTCGTGGTGACCGGCGTGGCGGTTACGTATCCGCCGGCATCGGCGATGTAGGGTCCGATCATCCACTGCGATCCGCTGTTGAAAATATCGCAATCGACGGTGTGGAAGCTGCCGCCCGCAATGCCGCCCAGATGTTGCGCCAGGGTGACATAGGATGCGGGATCATTCGTGACATCAGTCAGTTCGATCTGGCCTATGGCCGTTATGGTTGTCGGGCATTCATAGGCGCCGGTGATGAAAACATCATGACCCGGCGTGAAGTTCATCGAGCCGCCGGATTCTGTAATGTAGCCAGCGGCCACGCCGCCCTCATCCCAATGCGCCGTGTAGTATGTCCATGCGCTGTCCATGGGATCATTAATCAGTGTCGCCGCTGAAACGGGCATCACGATCGCAAAAACAGCCATCGCGCTCAACACGCTTTGCATTTTCTTTAACATCATGTGAGTATCCTTTCGATTTTTTCGGAAAACATCTTGAAAACGATAACGACTCGTCTTCATTAGTGCCATTTGATGTGTTTGCTGAAGACGACCCGCTTGTTTCTTTGGTTTCGTTCTTATCGGCCTCCTTTCTGTTTTCATCTTTTGAAGTGCGGGCAGAGTGGAGGAAAGGGCAACCTGTGTCGATCAGGTTGCCCGACCTTCCTTTGAAGAGCCAAACTATTTGTTATAATTTATAACAGAATTGCGTGATTTTCCCTTGTTTGGGCGTTGTTGAGCGTTGTCATCATACTTTCATGATGAGCTTGTGAAGTGATGGGGCAGGTACCGGTTGATTCCCGCACGATAAAATCCTGCGGCACCGAGTATTGCATTGTCGGGCATTCGGGGTCTTCCATGCGTTTGAGCAGAAGGTCGATGGCGATTCGCGCGACTTCCCCGCAATTTTCCGCGGTGCTTGTGAGTGTGGGCTTGAGATGGCGCGTCCAGATATTGTTGCCGAATGTGACAATGGAAAGGTCGCGGGGCACGGACAACCCCAGTTCATTGATGGTCCTGTGAGCGAGGAGCGCGAGAACATCGTTCATGATGACGAGCGCGGTGGGTCTGTCGGGGCGCGTGAGCAGATCGACCAGATCGCTTGTCCAACCGTCGCGATGAGCCAGGATAAGGCTCTGATCGATATTACATCCCGCTTCGTGCGCCGCGCGCAGGACGCCTTCGAAGCGCTCACCCACCGGCCGGTCCTCGGACTCATATCCGATGAAAGCGATCCTGCGGTGGCCATAGTCAGTCAGGTGGCGCGTCATGGTGTAAGCGGTTTCAATCTCTTCGTTCGTAACACTATCGAAATTTCGTCCGTCAACTTTTCCAAGGACGACGAGCGGGTATTTCTTCACCCGCAGTTCGAGCAAATGGTTGATGTCCGTGTGAATTCTGCAATCATGAACCGGAAAGATGAGCATGCCCTCGGCATGCTGGTGGAGCATGACGTCAATGTTGTGTTTTTCCTCGTCGATGTTTCTTTCCGAGTCGGCGATGAGCACCTGATAGCCCATCTTTTCAACGCGATGCTGAACACGGCGGAAGAAATCGATGTAGAATGAATTAAGAAGATCGGCGGCAATGAAACCCAAAAGATGGCTTTTCTGGAGTGCCAGGTTCTGCGCGATGCGGTTGGGCCTGTATCCGAGTTTGCCCGCAAGATCGAGCACGCGTTTGCGCGTGGCAGGCGTAACGCCGGGCTTGTTGTTCAGAACACGCGACACCGTTGCTGTTGACGTGTTCGCCAGTCCCGCCAATTCTTCCATCGTAACGCTCAATTTGTTATCTCTCCCTTACATCATTTATAATCAACCAATACGTTCTGTAAGCGTTTACGGATTACAAGATAAATTTTTGGGTTTTTACTACAGCCATTTTGAGGAGTATCGTGGCTCTTTCTTCTGTTAAGATCAATCGTCATGCAAAAACATCGGTTTTGTCTTGTGATAATTCCACTGAAATGAGCGATCTGCATGTTCATTAATGAAAAATCGCTTCAATGTGAAAAATTATGTTGCACGAGGCTTTTTGATTGATCTATGTGTTTACTCGATAGACTGTAAGCGGTTACAATATGAATCGCACAAATCATAGCACTCAAACAATTTGGAGGCCTGTTCAAATGAAGCTAAAAGCTTTTACTCTGATCGAACTTCTTATCGTCGTGGCGATCATCGCAATTCTTGCCGCCATCGCTGTGCCAAATTTTCTGGAAGCCCAGACACGATCGAAGGCTGCTCGTTGCAAGGCGGACATGAGGTCAATGAAGACCGCCATCGAGTCCTACCGCATGGATAATACGAATTATCCGGAAGGCATTGGCTATGCGGAAGGCATGGCGCAGTATCGTCTGGTGCGCATCACGACTCCGATTGCCTACATGACCAGCATTCCCAACGATCCCTTCCAAACGAGGATGGTAGGCGGACAACCTGGCGACAAGCCCAGCTTTATTTATCTGCTCCACAAGTACCACAATAACGATGTTGGAGGTGGATGGGCATTAGGAGGATTATACTCATCGAAACCGAGCTGGCTTGTGTGGAATCCGGGTTACATACCCAAATGGGTGCTGATTTCCAAAGGACCGCTCCAGAGTGAAGCGACCTCAAATTACATCTATGCGATTCCATACGACCCGACAAACGGCACCACAAGTTTTGGCGAGCTGTTCTCCTATCAATAATAATCCCGCTTCCCAGCGTGGGAGTGTAATGGGGGGCAATCGATGGATAAAAATCTGGGGCGGTCGGCCATGGAAGGTCAGACCGCCCCGATGTTTTTTAATGCCGCTTCCAGTCCTCGACACGCGATGCGATCGAGGTTTTTTTGACATAGACGCGGTTGCCGGGGGTCACCCACGCAAGGCAGGCCGTGCCCGCCGAATCGATGGCGAGTCCCACGCATGACGGCGACGCCTGACCATACAAAGGCAGGCTGAAACCGATTTCCGATGAGGGCGCCGATGTGACGCCAAACAGGTCCCAGGTGTTCGCGCCGGGATTATAGCGCCGCGCGATGATTGAATTCGAGGTTGGCTCCACGCCCGCCGCAAGCAGTGTCCCGTCCGGCGCGCAAGCGATGCCCGCAAATCCGAACCCGAGGGAGTTGGTTGTCCCCAGCGTCTGCCATGCCGATCCGTTAAATTTCATCACGCCTTTGCCCGAACCGATGAAGATGGGCTGGTTGTCGGTGGCAAGGCATGCCGATGGTGTGCGCGACATGGTTGATGTTGTGACAAATGGCGAGGAAGCTCCCGGCATGTTCTGCCATGCGGTGCCATCCCAACGCATGGCATAAATCTCGTCAGTAGAGTATCCAATGGGGGATCCCCACAGGATGACAGGTTGCGCCCCGGGTTTTGGTTTTGTGCAAACCATGGCAGGACTCCACGATTTTTGGAAAAGACCGCTTCCCGAGGCCGAGCCGACGCCCATCTCCGCCCATGCGGAACCGTCATAGCGTTTGACGTAGAGGGCGTTGTTCATGTAAAATACAACAGGATTGCCATCGGCATCCGCAGTGACATCGTCTGGCGTGGCGGTGCTGGATGGAGAACCGAAAGGCGTGGCGGTGTCCGAACCGCCGATGCCCGCCCACCATGTTCCATCATAGCGCAAACCGGTCAGGTAGAAGCTTGGGCCCGAGCCGGCGTTGCTCTTGACCCAGAGCACGAATGGCCTGTCCCCGCCTGTGGTTGCCATGTGCAGGAACTCAACTTTCCAACTGCTGGGCGCCAGGCCGATGCTTGAATCCGAACCGGGGGCTGATGCCTGCCAAACGCCCCCGCGCAGGATGCGGGCATGTAGTCCGGCGCGCCCAGTGGTGTTGTAATAGGTGCTGTAGGCCGCGTTCAGCTCATCCGCTGAATTCAGCGCCAGCACCACCTGCCCGCCATACGGCTGATAATAAGCATCGGCGGATATGCCGTTTCCCGTCGCGCTGCCAGGCGCTGATTCAATCCAGACGGTGTCGCCGACCGCGTCCAAAGACACCGTCATAAATGACAGTGTGATGAAGGCGCTCTTCGCCCATCCGACAGGCAATCCAAGCCATGCTGATCGTTTCATCGGTTTCTCCATCAGAATTAGGAATTAATCCGCGGCGTGGAACAACCCAAGAGCACAAAAAAATGCTCATGACTGAAAGCGCTTCAATACAGACTCTCTTGGAACAATTGCCTTCCGGTCAAAAATTACCTCGCGCAATCACTTTTTTTCGCCGGCATATTTTCGTCATCATTGTGCTCCCCGCACTCAACAAGAACCGTTTCCTGCCCTTGATTGGCCATGTTGAGTTGCTCCCTTAAAACGGGCAATTCGCGCCATGGCAGGAGCACGCTGCGCTGGTAGACATTGCTGTTGGCGACATAGATGGAGGTCGCGTCGCTGCCAATGTGCAGTGAAGTGAGCGGGGGCGAAACGGCGGGCTTGGACATGCGGTTGGTGATGAGCGCGCGGCCGGGATGAAATTCAAACTCGCGCGTGAAGCGATAAACAGTGCGCGATTTGCCCGTGATCAGGATTTTTTGGAGCATGGCTCGCAGAAAGTTGGGGGCAAACCGTCCGAGGGTCATGTTCACAAGCCGGAAGACGATCTGCGTCAAGGGCGCCGCGTATTTCTGTTTGCGGGCGCACATAAGGCCGGACACGCACAGTCTGTGCGCCTCAAGATCGGCTGTCACCTTGTGCTCATCAATCATGTGGGAAACAACCACCTGCTGATCATGAGTCTTCCCAATGAGCCCCGTGTCGCTGTATAGCGGGCCCGCGCCGGTCGTGATCTTGAGCACCCCGCCCTTGGCCAGACTCAGCACGGCGTGGTATTGCGCGGTTTTTTCGACGTAGATGCGCGCCCCGGGGAAATACTTCTGGAACGGGGGATGCGAGTTGAGGGGCGTGTCCGCTCGGACGGGTGAAAAATCGGCCCATGCCAGCATCCAGTCATAAAGATAATGCGCGCACATCCGGTCGTCGTCGTTGAAGTATCGTGTGCGCGCGGGCAGGGCGCGGGTGAGAAACTGGTCGGCGATCTGGGCGGCGCGCTGGTTGTGCGGTGCCATGACCTCGAAGCCGCAGGGATAGAAGTGATAGGTGTTGCGGCTGCCGTATTCGCCCGCATAGCTGCCGTCGGGGTGCATGAAATGCCAGCAGAAGTCCACGGCGGGATTGAGCAGATCAAGCAGCGCGGCGTCGCCCGATTTTTTGAACAAGCGGGCGAGGAAGGAAATGGTGCACGACTGGTAGCCGGGATCGGCCCCCTCGTATTCCTGGAACCATCCCTCATCCGGATGAAACCAGGAGCGCGCGATGTCAACGAAGGCGGCGCTGGCGTCGCGGAAACGGTTTTCGCCGGTCAACAGATAAACGTTGTGCAGCGCAAGCGCGGCAAGCGCCTGATGGTTGGTGAGCCGTCCGGTCTCGTTGTGGGCGCGCAGGTAATCGGCGCGGCGGGCGAGGAATTCGAGAATTTCAGGGCGTCTGTCATCGAGGGCAAGGGCGGTCTCCGCGCACGCGTTGAGCGAAAAAACGAGGGCGCCCAGCGCGCGCTCAAAAGGGAAGTAGTCATCGCACGAGCCGTCGGGATGTGATGAGCGGCGCGCATAATCCGCACCAGCCAGCGCCAGCTCGCGCACGCGCTCCACGCCATGGTATGGATTGTCGGGGAATGGCTGGGAATAAGCGAGCGCCAGCGGAAGACAGAATTCCTGGCACATGCCGCAGGGGAAATCCATTGTGCGGTAATGCCAGTAGGAGCGGTCGAAGCAACCGTAAGTTTCGCTGTAAGGGTTGCGATCAACCATTTGGAAAAGCCGCGGCAGATAGCGCAAGGCTTCGTCCGTATATCGTCGGCGCAACGGATGTGTGTCTGCTTCTGTTGACATGCTGAAAGTATGAGTCATTATGGTGAATTCAGGTGGGATTGATTGACAAGCCCTTTGTTCATTGCGCTTCGAACTCGCATGGCATGTCGGCGGGGACGGCCGGTGGTGCGGTGTAGGGCATCTCGACTTCAAAGTGAATCACGGGGTTGCGGGCGAGGATCGAATGCGGCGTGCCGCTGTCGGCAAGCAGGATTTCCAGAATGAAATGACCACGATAAAGAATAAGCGGATCGAAACGCGCGGTGATCCGCAGTTGGCGAAAGCTGTCCGGCAACGGCTGTCCCCGCTCGGCGCTGGTAAATTCATCGATGACCGATCCGTTGTCGTGCAACACGCGGATGATCAGGCTGGCGCCGCGGACGGGCTCCCTTGCGATGATATCAGCGCAAAACCGCAGTGCGCCGCCTGTCGCGAATTTTTCGGGGCGTCTTCCGCTTCCGTCGTCGAGCGCGATTTGATTGAAACGAATGTCATGCCTGTCCGTCCCGCCGCCGGGGAGTGCATCTGTTTCCCCCCGCTCTTCATCGTCCTGCCTGTGTTCATCAATGCCGCGCCGTTCCTGGATGCGTGTGTTCAGGAAAAACTGGTAATCGCGTATGATGTCGTTCGATTTGCCGAGGGCGCGCACGCTGCCATTGTCGAGCCACAGGGCGCGCGCGCAGATGTGCTGGATGACGCCGACCGTGTGGCTGGCCAGAATCATGGCCTTGCCCTGATCGCGGAATTCGAGCAGGCGACGCGCGCTGCGCTCCTGGAACTCGGCGTCTCCCACGGCAAGAACCTCGTCGATCAATATGGCGTCGGGATCGGTGTTCACGGCAAGCGCGAATCCAAGGCGCGCCAGCATTCCCGATGAATAATAGCGCACCGGAGTTTCAAGGTAATCCGGATTCACGCCGCTGAATGCCGCGATCTCTGGCAGGCGCGCGCGCAATTCCTCGCGCGGGATGCCAATAAGTGAAGCGCCCAGGAACAGGTTTTCGTAGCCTGTCAGGCTGGGATGGAATCCAGCGGAAAGATCAAGCAGCGCGGCGATGCGTGGCGGACGGCGCACGCCGCCAGCGTCGGCTTGCGTGATGCCGGTGAGAACGCGCAACAGCGTGCTTTTGCCGGCGCCGTTCACGCCCACAAGACCCAGAATCTCACCGCCGCGCGCCTCGAAACTCACATCACGAAGCGCCCACAAGTCGGCACGGCGGGAACGGCTTGCAAGGCGGTGAAAAAATAATGACGCAGCCCGCCCTGACGATTCGGTGGTGATCCTGTAACGCTTTGATACGCCACTGACGCTGATGATATCCGAAAATCCGCTGTTCCGGACGCCGCTGGCATCGCTCGTTTTCACGGTCCATGCTCATAGATGGGATCGCGCGCCGATGCAATGATGATGTTGCGGGGCTTCGCGCGTTATCACGACAATCCGCCCGTATTACGGATGCGGGATTTCGATCCAGCCCGCCTCATCGAAAAAACCGAAGCGGCGCTCAAGCTTGGCAAAAAGAACCGTGCCGGTCTGAAGAATATCCAATGGTATGCGCGCACTGCCTCCGTGAACGTTGCCGGAAAGAATCGCTTCGCCCACAACGCGCCCCTCCGGAAATTGAGCGATCGGAACGGTCTTCTTTCGCCATCTGACCGGCATATTGAACCTCAAGGCCTGTCGTCCCCCGCCGCCGCTGACAAGGCACAACATTGTCCGGCCAAACGCGCCCGGCCGCGCCCGCTGCGCCATCTCGAGCACAAGGCAACCGCCGTCAACAGAGACACGGCGAATGGCATGACCCTCGCAGGAGCTTCGCGCTTCCTCGTTGATGATAAATGTTTCCGTCGGCGCGGCGAATGAAAGAAGCCACCTTCGCCTGAGCGCCAGTTGGGTTTCGTGCCGCGCCAATGCCTCGCGCTTGACGTTTTGCTGCTCCATGGTCAGCGCGATTTGCACATCGTTGATGCCTGCGGGTGTCTTGTGTGTGCCGTGATCGATGTAATGAAGAACAAGCCTTGGCTTCCATTCGCATGACGCCCGAACCATTGCGAGCCTCACCAGCACGGCAAGCGCGCTGTGATCGGGATGCAGATCGAAGCATGAGGGAACGGCGACGATTGTCGGCTTCCGGCGCAGCAATTCTTCTGACAGCAAATTCACGGCCGGTTCGGGATCATTCAGCAATGTGTGTGTCATTCCCTGATCGGGATAATCGAGAAACATTGCGCAATCAGCCGTCAGGCCCATACACGCCAACGCTCCCAATGCCTCGTTGCGTCGCAGCGCGGCGTACCGTGCTTTGTCCTCGGCTGAACTCACGCGCCATCGGCGCTCATAAAGCCGCTGCATCCACGGATTGTTGCCGCCGCTCGTCGTATAGATCACGCGCGCCTCCGCGCCTGACTCGAGCGCTTGCTGGAACAAGCCCGCCGCCGCCAGGGTTTCGTCGTCCGGATGGGGGGCAAACAGAAGAACCCTGTCGCTCCTGCCCAGTGGTATCGATGTTGTCATGTCAGGGCCGGATCGCTCCAAACGGCGAGAATCCGCGCTCGATGGCGGGCGCCCACACGAAAGCCAGGCGCCCCTGCTGTGTTGTGGTTATGAACTCGTGGCGTCCGGCCGCAAGAAACCGCGGGCCGTCATAGCCGGCGCCATCCAGCCGGCCGCGAGCCGCGCCCTTCGGATTGACTATGGCATACCACGCCGGAATGACCACATCGAATGGCAGACTCGCCGCATCTGATGTCGTGACGTTGTCAAGATAACCACCCGCAACGCTCAACAAGCCTGTATCAATAAAGTGATCCTGCAGAAAAAGCTGTGTCCGGCGCGGAAAACGGTAGGCATCGCGCAGGATATCGCTGATTTTCTTGTTAACGGAAACACAAGCCCCATTCGCGACACAATCTTCGGCGATGGTGTTGGGTATCAGGCGCTTCCATAAACGTTTCAGCGTGAAACGCTCCAGAACATAATAATACGCGCGCTTGCGGAAGACCGTTTCACCCTTCTGGTCGAGAATCAACTCGCCGGGCCTTGTCAGTTTCAGCACGGTATCATGAAATTGGGTCATGGGTTTCATGTCGTCAATCCACGGAGGAACAAGACACACCAGAAGGGCGGCCTCGGCGGTGGCAATGACCAGATGGAATCGCATTGTCCGATGCGGACGCGCCGCCGCATCGTCCACCTTTGTGCCAGATTCGCCAAACGAAACGTTTCGGAACAGATATGGAAGCATGACAGCCGCAAGCACAGACATGGGATATATCGAGATGCGGGTCTGGTCCTGAACGACCGGCCAGAATGTGTGAAGCAGCGCATAATAAATGCCGGCGACCAGGAAAACACATGCAGCGCGCGAGCCGGCGCCCGGCGCCGGCGGACGCGAGGAAATTCGCCAGGCGCACCACCCGAACAGAGGAAAGTAGAGGAAAGGATAAATGAACCGGCTGGAAAACGAAAGGTTCCCGTCATCGGGAATGACATTGTGGGTGATGGCGCAATAAACAAAAGCATCCCACAAGCCCATAGATTTGATCATGACCATTATGGCGGCCGGCACGATGCACAATCCCGCAACCACCGCAGCCGCGTTACGCGCAAATCCGCGCCATGTGAAGCCGCGCCGGAACTCCGCGGACACTACCGGCAGAAGACCCAGCGCGATCAGAAGCGCCAGAAGCATGACGGTTGTCTTGAACGAAACGCTCATGGCCGCGCCCAGCATCAGACCGCCCGCAAAACCGCGGCGCGCGGTGAATGCGCCGCCCAACAGGGCCGCAAGCCCCAGCGCCCAGAACATCACCCACATGTCATCCGTGCGATACTCGACCGAATACCTGAAAAAGTTCGGATAAAATGCCAGAATCACAGCCGCCCATAAACCTGCGCGGAGACCAAACATCGATTTTGCGATCGCGCCGATTGCCCAGACCGTGAGCGCATAAACCGGCAGCATTGCCATGCGCATCAGGATCAGGATGTCCGCGCGCTCACCCAGCAGGGCGACAAGGGGCGCGTTGACAAGGTAGAACAGCGGCGCGTGGTTGTCGAATGTTTCACTGTATTGCGGCAGGCCGTTAGCCCAGCCCCACGCCACATGCAGATGCTGCGGCTCATCGCTGTCGGGCCTGTAATGAAATATGAAAATGATCCGCAATGCCACGGCGCACAGGAACAGCGTGATAAACAAGGCGCGCTCGGCTGGCATTATCGGTCCGTCTGAGGCAGGCATTGGCAACGCACCAATACGCCGTGTGACAGATTTAATGAAGTCGGGGTTCACTGATTCTCACATCATCGGAATTGAGTGCTCGTGCCGTGTCAGCATCTTCGCTGACACGCGACAAACTATCTATTCCCGCCATGATCAAATGATTTTGTCCTATTGAAATTCCTCGCGCGCCATGGAAGGGTGTTCTTGATGAAATGCCATTCATGAAAATGAAATCCTATTACGATGAAACGAGTAAAAAGCCAGCAACCAGCGGCAATGTTCCAGCTCAAAGTAACATTGCACGACTCCAATCCCTCCATCTGGAGACGATTGCAGATACCCGGCAATGTTACGCTGGGCAAGCTACATCATGCGATCCAAGTGCTCATGGACTGGAAGGATTATCATTTGCATCTGTTTGACATCGATGGTCAGGAATATTCCGACACCCGCGCAAGCGACCTCGACACCAAAGAAGAGGACGCATATACTCTTGGCGAATTGGTGACAAAACCCAAAACAAAATTTTTCTATGCATATGATTTCGGCGATAGTTGGGAAATGAGCGTCGTGCTCGAAAAAATACTGCCCTTCGATGCTGGCAACGAAAAGATCCGATGCACTGGAGGCAGGCTGGCGGGCCCGCCCGAAGATTGCGGCGGCATCATGGGTTTTTATGGAATGCTCGAAGCGCTCTCGGATCCCAACGCCGACGAAGTAGAACGCGATAATTATCTCGAATGGCTGGGCGGAAAATTCGATCCTGAAGCATTTTCAGTCGAGGATATTAACAAGAAATTCGACAAATGGCTGAATTTGCCGAAAACAACCAAGCCCGCCCGGAAAAAGAAATAACGCTGGGGGCATCGCAATATATGCGGATGAGTGCGAATCCAGGTCCACCATGCGCGCCGTGATCAATAGGCTGAACCGCGCTGAGGCGGGCCGCATTTTACTATATGCCGGCCTGCGAGCCGCGGCAATTTTCATTCCACTGACGGCGCGCGCGCCGGCGCGAATGGTGCGATGGCGCGGGCTTTTCCTTGCCGCGCTCGATCCATGGTTGCGAAACCTGCTCGACGCAAACAGCCGTTCCGCGCGCATGGCAGATGGCTGCGACAAGGCTTTCATAAGAGCGTCTCACAAGATTCTTGCCGCAATGCCGGACGTCCGGCAGGCAAAGGCTGTCAACACCGCTTTGCGCAATTTTGAGCATTCGAAATGCGTGGAGCGCATGGCCTCACACCCCAATCGCATGTACATGGAGCTCACCAACGCGTGCAATATGAAGTGCCCCATGTGCACACAATCAACGATGAGCGGCAGGCGGACGTTTATGCCCATGGAAATCGTTGAAAAGGCGCGGCCTGTCATGCGCTACATGGACCTGATCCACTTTGTCGGGTGCGGCGAAACGTTCTTGCATCCGATGTTTCGCGAAATACTCCGCGCGGCTCCATCCCGCACGGCCACCTTGCGCATCATCACCAACGGCCTGCTTCTCGACCAGGACATGAGCCGGTTCGTTGTTGAGCAACAGCTCGCGGAGCTATGGGTGTCGCTTGATGCGGCAACCGCGCGGACTTTCGCGATCATTCGCGAATCAGACCAGTTCGGGAACATATTGGACAACCTTCGCTTGTTGCGGCGGATCAAGCGCGAGGCCGGTTCCGAGCACCCAAACGTGGCGCTCAATTTCGTCGCGCGGCGATGCAATATCGATGAACTGCCCGAATTCATCCGCATGGCTACGGATCTCGGCGCCGGCGCCGTCAATGTCGGCTATCTCCAGGTCTACCGGCGCGAACTCGTTGATGAGTCGCTCTTTTATCACCAGGAACTCTCCGACCGCATGATGCGCCAGGCCGAGGTTGTCGCGCGTGAGGCTGGCATCAGTCTGTATCTTCCCGGATTTTTCTCTGACCGGCCAGAAATTGCCCCGGCCTCATCCCGTGCTGCAGGCAAATGCGCCGAACCATATCATTTCGTCTATGTCCGCGCCGAAGGAACGCTCGGTCCCTGCTGTGTCAACGACGCGCGCTTGGGCAGCCTTGCAGAACAGTCATTTGACGAACTGTGGAACGGGACCGCCTACCAGCGCTTCCGCCGTGTTGTCAACACTGCCGAGGAAGACCTGCACTGCCGCCACTGCATGCTCGAGGGTTACAAGGACATCCACGAAGTGGAGCACCATCTTAAATTTGTCGATCAGCAACAGCGGGTCGAGGACATCGACTACAAAAGCATCGCGGGAACTGCTTAAACGGCTGCGCTTCTTCCTTTGATTGCGGTTCAACAGTTTTGAGAAGTGTGTTTTTGTGACAGCACAGTCATCCCTGCCCCCAATATCAAAGGGCAAGCCTGTACCCGGCCATGGAAAACCATGACCACGATTTTTGCGTGTTCAGCGGACTGATGTTTTTGATGCGCCCTCCCGCGAAATCCCATGCAACTATCACTTGCCAAATCTGATCTGTCTGTTGATATAAATCCGACAAAATGCAGAAAGGCGGCTTTCCGGCCATGCAGCTTGATGCGACAATGCTTGCCCGAATACAGTTTGGTCTCACGGTGGGCTTTCACTACCTCTTTCCCCCCCTTTCGATCGGACTCGGTCTTGTCATGGTGGTCACGGAGGGCGCCTATCTTGTGACACGCAACAAAATGTATGAAATTGCCGCAAGATACTGGACCAAAATATTCGCTGTCACATTCGCCATGGGTGTTGCCACCGGTATTGTCATGGAATTTCAGTTTGGCACAAACTGGTCGTCATACTCGCGTTTCGTGGGCGATGTCTTCGGCTCGGCTTTGGCGGCAGAGGGCATATTCGCTTTCTTTCTCGAGTCGGGATTTCTCGCTGTGCTTGTTTTCGGATGGGACCGGGTGTCACCGAAAACGCACTTTTTTTCGACACTCATGGTGTTCCTCGGCTCGGTGTTTTCCGCCGTGTGGATTGTTGTGGCCAATTCATGGCAGCAGACGCCCGCCGGATTCCACCTCGTTCGGGATGCCACGGGCGCCCAGCGCGCGGAAATCACGGATTTCTGGGCAATGGTGTTCAATCCATCCAGCATGCACCGCCTGACCCATGTGCTCATCGGAGCCATCATCCTTGGCGCTTTCTTTGTCATGAGCATCACAGCCTACTATATTCTGCGCGGACGCCATATCGGGTTTGCAAAGAAGTCGTTCACCGTCGCGCTGATCATCGCCGTGATCGCCTCCTTGGGCCAGTTGGTCTCGGGCCATGGCCATTCACGCCAGGTTGGCAACACCCAGCCGGCCAAGCTTGCGGCGTTTGAGGGCCTGTTCAAAACAACACAGGGCGGCACGCCCATTCACATCATCGGCTGGCCCGACGAAAAGACGGAGACCGTCAAGATGGCCGTGACGATCCCCGGCATGTTGAGTTTCCTGATGTATAACAATTTTTCGACACCTGTCGCCGGTCTTGACAAAGTCAAGCCCGCGGACCGTCCCCCTGTCTTGCTGCCATTCCTCACATATCATGTCATGGCGGGTCTGGGGATGGCGTTCATCGGGCTCAGCCTCTTTGCCCTCCTGTTCCTGTGGCGCGGAACGCTGTTTGAAACGCGCTGGTTGCTATGGATCTTCGTCTTTGCCGTCGCGGCGCCGTATGTCGCCAATCAGCTCGGATGGATGGCGGCTGAAATCGGACGGCAACCTTGGTCCGTTTATGGCCTTCTGCGCACCAGCGACAGCGTGTCCGTTGTCGTCAAAGCCCAGGAGATACTCACTTCAATCATACTCTTTTCGGTGATCTACACCCTGCTGTTTATTGTTTGGATCTGCATTCTTAATGACAAGATACAGACAGGGCCGCAGGAAATCACATCCGCGCCCTTCGCGCCAGTCCAAACGGAAAAAGCTGAAGGAAAGGGAATGTGACAATGGACCTCAACTTGTTCTGGTACCTGATGGTCGGTGTATTGCTGACGGGTTACGCGATTCTCGACGGATTTGATTTAGGCGTTGGCGCGTTGCATCTTCTGGGACGCAACGACCAGGAGCGGCGCATCATGATGAATTCAATCGGTCCGGTCTGGGACGGCAACGAGGTATGGCTTGTCACCGCCGGCGGGGCGCTCTTCGCGGCCTTCCCCCATGCTTATGCCACGGCCTTTTCCGGTTTCTACCTTGCGTTCATGCTTCTGCTCGTTGCGCTCATCTTCCGCGCCGTGGCTATAGAATTCCGAAGCAAACGCGCCGCGACCGCGTGGCGGTCCTTCTGGGATTGGGCGTTTTCAATCGCAAGCATTGTCGCCTCGCTTCTTTTTGGCGTTGCCGTGGGCAACATGATCATCGGCCTGCCCATCGGACGCGACATGGAATACAGCGGCGGATTTCTTGAACTGCTCGGTCCCTATCCGCTCATGGTCGGCGCGATGAACTTGGCGATGTTCGCGATGCACGGCGCGATCTATCTTTACATGAAGACAGAAGGCGGGTTGCAGGGGCGTGTGCGCGGCTGGTGCTACCGCGCGTTCGGCGTATTCCTGATCATCTATGCGCTCACAACAGCCATCACAATCCTCCTGATTCCCTCGGCGACACGCAATTTCAGCGCCCAGCCATGGGCTTGGATTGTTGTTGCTCTTCTGCTCCTTGCCCTGGCTAACATCCCGCGTTGCATCCATCATGGCTGGCCGGGGCGCGCATTCATCTCTTCATCATGCGCCATCGCGGCGATGGTGTTCCTCTTCGGGGTGGCGCTCTTCCCCAATCTCGTCATATCCACTATCAGCCCCGAGTTCAACCTCACGGCATACAACGCCGCTTCATCAGAAAAAACCCTCGCCATCATGCGCAACATCGCATTCATCGGTCTGCCGTTTGTTCTCGCCTACACTGCCCTGATCTACTGGATATTCCGCGGAAAGGTCAGGATCATGCCCACCAGTTACTGAAGCGGATTTTGACGCGTCAAACAAGGCAACACACACAATTCCGGATTGAAGGAGAATCTTGCATGTCGGCTCGCACGCGGAATTTCCACCGGCGCTGCACCATGACAAACATGGACGCTCCTGATCTTGTATGAATCAATGAAGAAATCTGTTGCAACATTCATGCCATAAAAGACTGTTGAGTGAGTTTTCCGGCTGAACTGAAAGATGCCACCGCAAAAAAGCAGATCAAACAGGCGCGCGACCGCCGACAAGCCGGCACGTGACGCCGATTCGCCACTGCGCGCCGTAGCAGCGGCCGACGCTCACAAGGGCATTCTCCTGCACATTCGCGAGTGGCTCGACGCGCTTGTCATCGCGTTTGTCCTCGCAATGTTCATCAGGACGTTCGTTGTCGAACTGTTCAAAATTCCTTCCGGTTCAATGAGCCCCACCCTGCTTGGCGATTTTATCGCCGAGGGCGCCGCGCTCGACAAGGAGCAGAAATCCAACCAATACATCCTAATCAAGGACCGCGGTTCCGACGAAATCCAGATGTTCCGCAAGGATAGCAAAGGCCATTATGTTTATGAAGGAAAGAAATGGATCGGCCGGCTGACGATCAATCAGCGCGACATGTTCGAGCACAACGTCCATCTCGAGGAACACCGCATCCTCGTGTGCAAGTTTGCCTACTGGTTCAGCCAGCCTGATCGGGGCGACATCGTCGTCTTCCGTGTGCCGTTCCGTTCCGAACCGAATAGTTATATCCGCGATGAACACCGCTTTGAAGTTCCCCGCTTCAACCGCAACCAGGCTGTCTATGTCAAACGAGTCGTGGCGTTCGGGGGAGAGGCTGTGGAAATCGCGCCCGACGGGCAGCTTGTTGTGAACGGAAAATCCGTCGAGGAACCTCCGATGTTTCAGCATCTGCGCTATCTCGTCAAACCCGAAGGCGCGCCTGATTTCAAAGTGAAGGCGCCCCCAGGCAATCTCTACGTCTTCGGCGACAACACCGACAACAGCGCTGACAGCCGCTACTGGGATGGGGTGCCCTATGACAACCTGCGCGGCAAGGCTTTTTTCCGATATTGGCCTTGGAACAAAATGCGTTTTCTTAACTGAGACCGGCGCACCATCTCCACACGATCATTATTGCGCAACCCGATGACATCTGCTGTTGAATAAGCCGTCGGATGGTCATATTAGTCTTTTGAATGTGCTGATAATGTTGCCGAACGGAGTTTGTTCCTGATGAAACGCTGGTATGTGATTATGCTTATCCTGTGCAGTGCGGCGCTGGCGCCCGGGGCCCGCCGCGGTTCGGTTGTCACCTTCACAAAAACTGACCTTGAACGGCTGATGAGCGAAGTCTGCGGCCAATCCGTATCGCCCGGAAAGGCCATCAGCATCCACCGCAACCGGGCTGGCGACAGGTTGTTCCTGGTGGGCGAGAATCAGCGCGAGGCTGTCGTCGGCGCTTCCGCCGAATCACAACAATGTCTCACGGCATCCAGCGAGGTCGTCGATGTCTGGCGCAACGATGACGGCCAGGTCGCCGCCATGCTGATCATCAAGGATGGCAGGCGGGTGCTTATGATCGGCGAGGCGGAGCTGCGCGGCAACCGATTCGATCTCGAGCGCACCGGCCAGTATCTGGTCATTTCACACGGGACGGACAGCACTGTGAACTCAGTCGCCAAGGCATACCGCACGGGTTTGACGATCGATCTTGACGCCCAACGGATATTCGGGCGCCGGCGCGGACTGCTTGTTGTCGGCAACAATCCCAGAACGGGAATGCTGGAAACACGCGCCGTCGAGATCGAGAGCAATCGTCTCGTGCAGACCGGCGGCAATCCCATTCCCAACATGCGCGCGGGCGTGCGCGTGCTCGATTACTCAGAACAGTCGGATGATCTGCTCCTTTGCGGCGTGGATGCCGCGGGACAAAGCGTTTTCGCGGCTTACAATGTGGGATCAGGCAACAGCTCGGTTGTTGAACCACGCAGGCCGGGTGACGACCTGGGTTTGTTCGTGAACGACGGGCAGGTGCGCGCCCGGCTGGCCGGCGACGGCGCCTCAAGGGCCAAAGGCCCCCTGCTCGGAGGCATCATGCCATGATCTGAGCTCATGGATGAAGGCATGGCGAATGGTCTTCTTCCATGCGTATCGTTGATCGGATTGGTTTTTCCTTCACTTTACAGACTCTTCACAATGCATTATGTGTTCGTAACCATGATACGAACAGTCACCCGATGGATGCCAGCGGCGTCGATGACAGTCTGCGCGCTGGCAGGCATGCTGATCAATGGCGCGTCATCGTGCCGCACAACGGATTCCACACAAACATCAACCATGCTGAAGGACAATGCGATGCTACTGGACATAACCCCGTTTGCCGCGCGCGACGCCGACGGCACAACACTGACCCTTCGCTGGGAGGAACCCCGCGACATCAACCGCATCGTCCTCACCTTCAACGGCGCCGCGCCGCGCGACGGCATCCGCGTGGAGTACAAACAACAGCATTGGCCCGATAACCGCATCACTGACGCCGACCTGCAAAAGGGCGCGGGCGGGTCGCTTGGCTGGCGCGCGCGTGACGACTGGTTCAATGGAAAGTGGAAAACCGCGAAAACCGTCAATCAGCGTAGCGGCTCGCAGCTCATCATCACCTTCGCGCCGCTCGCTGATGCTGAATTCCCTGAATTGGCGGCGTCATACAATGTCACATTCCGCCAGACGAATCAGTTGCGCATCGCGCCCCCTTCCGGGTCCCCAACAATCTCACAGACGGAAATTTACACAGGCACGCGCCTTCAGCGCCGCGAAATCCGCGTCGAAGCCAATTGCAGGCCCGCTGACCCTGGGACTTCCATCCCTGAATTCCGCTGGAACGATGCGCGCGTCGCGGTCTACAATGGCGTTCTCGAGGAATTCCGCCCACCAACGAATGACGATCCGCGCGCGCGCCTGCGTGTCCTTTGCTCACGCCCCGCGCCCTTCTCCGCCGATGGCACGATCATGACCCTCCGCACAGATCACGATGGGAAAGACGGCTTCGGATTCTCCTTCCGTCCAGATGATCTTGACCAGCCTCCCCAGCACATCTGGGCGCCTGACCTTGGCATATTGGCAAGCCCGGTCGGGGTCAATCTTCGTTTCAGCGACGGCGCGACGACCCGTCTTCTCACCGGCAAATCCATTTATGACCGCATCAACGATCAGCCGGAGCAAAGCGTGGCGCGCGCATTGCGCGAGATGCCGCCCAAGCGCCCCATGCATTTTATCCTTGGCTGCGAGGCGCGACGCCAGAAATTCGGCGTCGAACCAAACGGCGATCTTTTCGCCCGCGCGGGTTATGTGCGCCGAGTCAAGGGAACTGACACGCCCCGCCTTCTGTGGCCCGGAGACGGATTCCGCCTGAAACTGTTCTGGGATGACATGCTGCCCGCGGGCCGTTCCATCGAAGCCGGGCGCCTTCCCATGCTGCGCTCGCGTTACATCCTGCGGGACCTCGATATCGAGCAGGAATCGTTCGCAACTGTCATCGGAGGCATCGGCAAACCCATCAAGGGCGAAGATCCCGTGGCGGCACTCATGCGAATCACATACCGCAATCGCGGCGCCAGCGACATCAATCTCGCGCAGAAACTGGCAGTCCAGTCTCAGGGAATGGGCGTGTTCGTCGGCTGGGATTCGCCCAATTCCGCAGAATACGACGCTTTGAAACTCGATGACGACCGCATCAGCTCGGCTGGTTCCCCCGAACTCATATGGGCTATCGTGCGCGAGGAAGGCGGGGCCACAAGCGGGGTTCTTGCGCTCGCGCCTGACAGGCGGTCGGTCACATGGTCCGCCATCCTGCCTGCGGGCTGCTCCCGTTCACTGGTTCTCAAGATGCCCTTTATCGCGCCAGACACCGTCGGGCTGGCCCAGCTTCACGCGGTGCGTTTCGACAGCGAATGGGCAGCCGTCCGGCGCCACTGGCTGAACCGCATTGCCGCGGGCGCGCAGATGCAGACAGGCATTCCCGATGCCGACGATTTCTGGAGCGCCCACGTGACCCATGTCATGATCAACGATGAACAGGAGCCGGGGAGCAGCCGACTTATCGGCCGTGTCTCATCATTCAATTACGGCAACTTTTCAAACGAGACGATCATGCAGGTCATGGATCTCGACCGCCGCGGATATCATGATGAGGCGCGCCGCCATCTCGACACGTTTCTCCACTACCAGGGCACCGTTGCCCTGCCGGGTAATTATAAGACGCGGGATGGGGTGTTTTACGGCTCCGGCGGATATGAGCAGGGCGGTTACAACCAGCATCATGGCTGGGTGTTGTGGGGAATGGCTGAGCACTATCGGATGACCGGCGACAGGGAATGGCTGCTGGCCAACGGTGAGCGCATCGTCAAAGGTTGCGACTGGGTGCTGCGCGAGCGGGAAGCCACGAAGCGTGAGGACGCATCCGGCCGCCGCACCCTCGAGTATGGTTTCATGCCAGCCGGGTCGCTTGAGGATGTGACCGATTACTATTACTGGCTTTCAACCAATGCCCTCACATGCCGGGGTGTGCTGGCGGCCGCTGAGGCGCTTACCGAGACTGGGCATCCTGAAGGCGCGCGGCTTCTGCGCGAAGCGCGCGAGTTTCAGTCGGATCTTCGCGCAGGATTCGATGAACAGCGCATCCGGGCGCCCCTCGTTCGGCTGCGTGACGGCTCCTATGTGCCCGACTATCCTTCGCGGCTTTATCACCGCGGCCGCGACTTCGGCTGGATACGCGAGGTGCTCGAAGGCTCCATTAATCTGATTGGGCCTGTCATTGATCCAAATTCCGCGCAGGCTGGGTGGATCTTGAAGGATTACGAGGACAACCGCTATCTCGATGCGCCGTTCAATTACCCGCTCGACAACCTTGAGGAGCAATGGTTCAGCCGGGGCGGGTTCAGCTTCCAGCCAAATCTATGGTATTTCCCTCCGCCTTACCTCGACCGCGACCAAATCGGGCACTTTCTTCGCGCGCTGTTCAATGGATTCGCCGCATGCTGGCGCGCCGACTTGCGCGCCATGACCGAGCACCCGTTGCCCGGACTTGACGGCTGGGCTGGCGACCACTTCAAAAGCTCCGACGAGTCAATGGCAGCCTTCTGGCTCCGGCTCATGTTCATCCAGGAATCAGGGGATGATCTTTATGTGGGACGCGGCCTACCCCGCGCGTGTCTCGCGCCCGGAAAAAAGACGTTCCTCAAGGGCGCCGCCACACACTTTGGCCCAATGAGTGTCGAAATTGAAACATCGCCGGACGGCTGCCACATGATCGCGCGTATCGACCCGCCCGCGCGGCGCGCGCCAAAACGAATGTTCATCCGCTTTCGCCACCCCGAAAATGCCCGCATGACAGCCGCCCGCGTCAATGATCGATCAGTCAGCTTCGACGCCGCGAAGGAATGGATTGTCCTCAGCGAATTCCCAAAAAGCATGACCGTCGAGGCCATTTTTGAAGCGAAAGAGTGCGAATCCCATACCCAAAAACAACCACAAGACCGCCTGTAAAAAAGGGGCGGCTTTTTCGGTTTCAAGACACCTTGGTGCCGCAAATGGTTTTTTTGAAATTACTGGGTGTTATGGACCGCAACGCACAATGTCGCCCGCGCTCACCGTGCCGTTCGTCGGATCATACAGGCAACCCGGCCCGTTGGGCGGAATCGCGGCGACACTGTTCAGGATGACTTCGCCAAAGACATAGTACTCGCCACAATTGTTCGTCTCATCTGGTCCGACTGAAAAGAGCGACCAGATGCTGTTCAACTTCACACCCGGCTTGTTCTGCATACTTGGCAACAACAGTTTGCGCCAATAATTATCGGCCTTGTAGCCATACCAGCGCGGATCGCCATCGTACCAGTTGCCCGGTTTGTATTTATACACGTTGGTTGGCAGGGAAGCCATGAAGGACACGGGCGTTGTCATACGGCCCAGAACGCAGTTGGCGAATTGATTCGACGTTGATCCGCCGCCATACTGGTAATATTGATAATCCGGCGGGTAATTATTGGTGTCAATCTTATATGATTCGATGGCGGTGGAAACTGCGCGCATGTCAGCTTTTCCACGGCTGACTTTGGCGCGCGTCTGCGCCTCAAGGAAGTTCGGCACCGCAATTGCGGCAAGAATGGCGATGATCGCAACGACAATTAGAAGTTCGATGAGCGTGAATCCCTTGCGATTCATCAATAATGTCTTTTTCATGCAGGCTCCTTTTCAAGCTGTGTATATAATACAGAATCATGTATATACATCCTTGAATCCTCTTGTCAACCACCACATTCACCGCAAATCATAAAAAAATGGGGGAGTCCCTTTCCCGGCAGAGTGCCATATATCCGGCGGGTCTTTCCGCGTCATCCAATCAAATCCATGTCATGAATCACCGTTGTTCTGGGACTCTGTGATATCATTTGGATTGAATTGCGGCAGTGGGCGGCTATTGGGGATCGTGATCCTGATATGACGGCCATGAACTCCGCTGTATTCCAGGCACACCCGCAATGCTTTTTCCCCGCAAACTTGCGGGAACCTGTCGCCCCATTCGGCGATAGCCACGGTATCCGGTTCCGGCGCCTCAAAACCGATTTCCGCAAGCTCGCCAGCCTGCGCAATCCTGTAAAAATCGTAATGGATGATGCGCCTGATGGCGCCTGTTTGCGTCTCGTAGATCTTTTGCAGCGTGAATGTCGGGCTTGAGACGGGCACTGTGACGCCAAGCGCGAGCGCGATGGCGGCGGTGAAAAAGGTCTTGCCGGTTCCGAGGTCACCTTCGAGGGACACGATGTCTCCGCCGCGCAGAACAGCGGCAAAAGCCCGCGCGAATTGAGCGGTGGCCTGCGGCGAATCACTGTCAAATGACACTAATCTGTCCATGCAGACATAAAAATCGATTGTTGCTTTCGTCCTGCCAAGTAAAAAAGAAATACATCGTGCTGACAACACACAGATAACGCGGCAAAGGCGCGGCAGATGATAAGAAGCATGACAGGTTATGGGTCCGCCACCAACTCAGGCGATGCGGGCGAGTTTTTCTTCGAGCTAAAATCCGTGAACAATCGTTTCCTGGACCTGAATGTGCGCATGCCGCGCGAATTGTCGGCACTGGAAATTCCGGTTAGGGAGGAAATCAGGCGGCTCATTTTCCGGGGCAAGGTTGACGCCTTTCTGCGCTGGAAGCCGGCGGCCGGGGCAAAACCGCTTTGCGAGATCAACGTTGAATTGTTGCGCGGTTACGCCGCGCAGGTCAGATCGGCCCTGTGCGATGAGGCCGCGGGCGCGCCGGCCGATCTGGCGTCTCTGCTGGATTTGCCGGGTGTGGTGACACCTGCCGGGATGGAAGGCGACATGGCGCCGATTGAACAGGCGGCGTTGACTGTGGTGCGCGAAGCCCTGGCCGCGCTTGATTCCTCGCGCGCTTCAGAGGGCCGCGTGCTTGTGGCGTCAATCAAGGAGCGGCTCGGCGCGCTCGAGCAGTTCCGCCTGGGCGCCGAAGCATTCAAAGACGAGGTCGTGTCGGAATATCGCTCCCGGTTGTCAGAGCGGACGCGCGAGCTTGCCGCCGCTCTCGACACATCCGCCGACCCCGCGCGCATCGAGCTGGAAGTGGCCTTGATGGCCGACAAGTGCGACATCACCGAGGAACTCGTGCGCATCGGCGCCCACATTAAAGCGTTCGAAAAGTTGTGCAATCCGGCACAGCGCAACCCTGTGGGCAAGAGCATGGAATTCCTTGTTCAGGAGCTGCTGCGCGAAACCAACACCATCGGCAACAAGGCGCGCGGGCTGAAGGCGGCCGCCAGCGTGGTCGAGATGAAAGCAGAAATCGAAAAGATTCGGGAGCAGGTTCAGAACATCGAATGAGCGATTTTGACGTCACGACGATCCCAATTTTCAGCCGAATAGGCACCCTGTTTGTATGGGTCATGCTGTTGAATGTTTTGCTGGCCGGAGCTGTTATCTTTCTTGCGTTTATGGCGCGAATGCTCACACGGCGCATTAATGACTTGGAGCAGACAATTGAACAAATGAAGTTGTCCCCTGATCTTGATTGCGAACATAAAAACACAGCTTCAGACAGAACAGAGACATGAGGCAATACCTTCCGCTGATTATATTGCTGATCGTGGTTGCCGCCATCGTATGGGGCGCGTTCAGGATGAGGGATCGTTTTGAGATTCTCGGCGAGTTCATCATCTTCTTGCACGAGCGCAAGCTGTGGTGGATCATGCCGTTGCTCATTGTGTTCGCGCTGGCCGGACTGTTTGTTGTGATCACAAGTTCCTCCCCGCTCGGGGCATTCATCTACACGCTGTTTTAATCCATGACCGCAACCAGGCGCATATCCACCCTCAGCCGATTGATGGCGGCACTGCAAGGTTTTGCCGAGAAAGTCGCATGGTTTGTTTCCATGCTTCTGTTCGCGCTTCTTTATGTGATCGCGTTTGCGCCGCTGGCGCTGTTCATGAAGTTGCGCGGGCGGCGATTTCTGCCCATGTTCGACGGCAGCGAAAAAACATGCTTCTTTCCAAAAGAAAAGATCAAACCGGGCATGGAATTTCTGAAGCGCCAGTGGTGAGCGAAACCGGGCGGCATCACCCGCCCATCAGGATGTGTTCTCCGGTTTGCGCGGGCGCGCCGCAAATGAATCAACACTTGGAATGATCGGGGATCATTCATCAACAACAGGAAAGTGACGAGCGGACGCTCGGTGTTCCCGGGCGCGTATGAGCCAGTTTTCGATCGCGCCGCGCAATCTTGCCGCCGCCTCCGCCGAACGGCATTCCACCGGAACATCAGCGGCAAATGTCAGGATCTCGACCCCCTTGTCGCGCGCGGCCTTGACGGAGGCTGGATCGGACAATCCGCAGGCGATGACGGCCCGCCGCCCGGCGGCGCGCGCGATCATGGCAACACGCCATGGCGCTTTGCCATGAAAACTCGTCTGATCAAATTTGCCCTCACAGGTTGCCACCAGATCACACCCGCTCAGGCTGTCACGCAGGCCAACCAGCTCGCAGAATGCCTCGGCGCCCGGCTGAACCTTTCCCCCCAGCGCCATGAAAGCGAATCCCAATCCTCCGGCAGCCCCCGCGCCCGGCAAATCGCGCGGACGCTGTCCAATTTGCCCCTCAATTATATCGGCCCATCGGCCAAGCAGACTGTCTAAAAGGGCGGCCTGCTCCGGCGCGGCGCCTTTCTGGGGCGCAAACTTTACCGCGCTTCCGAACGGCCCGGTCAGCGGATTCGTCACGTCCGTGCAGACGATCATGTCAACCGTTGACAGCGCCGCCCGCAATTCCGTCATGCGGACCGGCACGGGCATCTCAAGGTCGGCGGCGCGGAAAGCCCGGGACGCGGAATCATCCCCCAGCAGCCTGTGCTGCAGGCGCATGACCAGACCGATGCCCCCGTCACACGTGGCGGAGCCGCCAAGTCCGATGAAAAACTTGTGCGCCCCGAGCGACATCGCATCCGCCATCACATCGCCGATGCCCGCAGTTCCGGAGGCCATGATATCCCGCCGCCCGGGCGGAACAAGGGCAAGTCCGCTGCATCGCGCCGTCTCAATCACGGCCGCTCCTGTCGCCACGTCGAACAGATATTCGCATTCAACCGGTTCGCCAAGCGGGCCCGAGCATGTCGCGGCGGCATGGCGCGACGGACGCGCCTGCTCATAGGCGTCGATGAAACCATCGCCGCCGTCGCTCACGCAGAAACTGGCTGTTACGAATCCCCCGCCCTGGATCATACCCTCGACAATCGCCGAGCGCGCCGCGCCCGCGCTCAGGGTTTCCTTCAGCGCATGTCCCACGCACACAGCGCGCGGATGAGCCGGCAGAACAAGGTCATGTGTTTCACTCATGCTTCATGTAATGATGTCAGTAAGATGGGGAGTTCAAACATAATAGTTTGGCGGCGCGGCTCACAACGGCGCGTCCGGCAGACCCTGAAAATCCTCTTGAATGATTTGGCCGCGATACGGCTAACTCCCAGTCAGTTCCCAAAACAAACAGAAAGGTATAAAATCATGCCACTGGTTCCCATGCGCGTGCTGCTCGACCATGCCGCCGAGAACGGTTATGGAGTCGCCGCGCTCAACGTCAACGATATGGAGCAGATTCAGGCCATTATGGCCGCGGCCGTCGAGACCGACTCGCCCGTCATCATACAGGCTTCGCGCGGAGCGCGCAGCTACAGCCAGGACGCCTACCTGCGCAACCTGATGCTGGCCGCCGTCGAACTGCATCCTAACATCCCGGTGGCGATGCACCTCGACCATGGCAATGCGCCCAGCACCTGCTACAGCGCCATCTCACAGGGTTTCACCTCCGTCATGATGGACGGCTCGCTCCATGAGGACGGAAAATCGACCTCCGACTACGCGTATAATGTCAAGGTGACCAGGGACGTCGTCCACGTTGCCCACGCGCTGGGCGTGAGCGTCGAAGGCGAAATCGGCGCGCTCGGTGGCATCGAGGACGGCCACGGCGCAGGCCTTACGGGCGAGGAAGCATTGAAACACCTCGCCGATCCAGCCCAAGCCGAGCAGTTCGTGAAGGACACCAATGTGGACGCGCTCGCAGTGGCCATCGGCACCAGCCATGGCGCCTACAAGTTCACCAAGCCGCCCACGGGCGACGTGCTCAAGATGGACCTCATCGAGGAAATCCACAAACGCCTGCCCAACACCCACCTTGTCATGCACGGCTCCTCGAGCGTGCCGCAGGAACTCAGGGAAATCATCAATAAATACGGCGGCAACCTCAAACCCTCGTGGGGCGTGCCCATCGAGCAGATCCAGCGCGGCATCAAACACGGCGTGCGCAAGATCAATGTCGATACGGACAACCGCCTCGCCATAACTGGCGCGATCCGCAAAGTCTTCGCCGAAACGCCCGAGAAGTTCGATCCGCGCGATTACCTAAAACCCGCGCGCGAGGCCATGAAAAAGGTCTGCGTTGCGCGCATGACAGCCTTCGGACAGGCAGGCAACGCCGGCAAGATTAAACAGATCACCTGCCGTGAAATGATCAGCTTCTACCTCAAATAACAAACAACAACAACCGATCAAACAGAGCGGAAGGCGCATGCTATCCGCTCTTTTTGTGCGCCAGACCTGATGCATGACCGGAGAGGTGAGGCTCCTCCACAGGCCGCGGCAACCAGAACTGTAAGCAGGAGGCAAGTGCCGTCGCCGCGGCTGAATTGGTTGCTTTTCATATGACGGCTTCAGTAATTGTGCCTGCGTTCTTATTTCCAGACAGCATCATCAAAGCAAAGGATGAATGAACATGCGGCAATCTGAATCCCGATCATGGAACTCCCGCTTCTCCTATTTTATGATTGGCATTCTTCTGCCCGCGTTGTTATGCGTGGTGGCCATGTCAAACGCCAACCCGCCGACAAAAAGAACCGGCGTCCGCGCGCCCGGCAGCGCGGCAACCACCACGCCCCTCGATAACCGCGGTTTCAAGGGGCGCTTCAGCATCCCCGTGGAATGCGGTTACATGCTTTTCCTTCCGCGCGATTACGGCAGGGACAAGGCGCGCAAATGGCCGCTCATCCTTTTTCTGCACGGCGCGGGCGAACGCGGAAACGATCTTGAAAAAGTGAAAATCCACGGCATTCCTCTTGTGGCCGAAAAGAACCCCGATTTCCCTTTCATCGTCGTGGCGCCGCAATGTCCCGCCGATGGATGGTGGTCAAACAATGTGCTCATCGCGCTGCTGGATGATATTCAGAAACGCTATCAGACCGACCCCGACCGCGTCTACCTGACGGGTTTGAGCATGGGCGGTTTCGGCACATGGACGCTGGCCACCGAATATCCCGGCCGATTTGCCGCCATTGCCCCGATCTGCGGCGGCGGGAATGCCCTGCTGGCATGGCGCCTGAGGAACATTCCCATCTGGGCTTTCCACGGCGCCAAGGACAAGGTTGTCCCCGTGGCGCTCTCCGAAAACATGGTCAAGGCCGTGAACGCGTCCGGAGGAAATGCCAGACTTACGGTCTATCCCAACGCGACCCACAATTCGTGGACGCGCACTTACGACACCCCGGATCTCTACGCCTGGTTTCTCGCTCAAAAGAGGTGAGCCTGCGGCGGGAAACGCCGGGAACTGTACGCCCGCCAAAACAACCGCCGCGAACACACCCGCCTTTTTACGGCATCCATATGACTTCTCCACAAATAGCATATATACTTTGGGCCAAAATGGCGCGCGCATTATTACCTGCCACACTTTGACATTTCACCACGGCGGCCGCATCTCCGGCGAATACCCGCCGCACCGGCGCGCTACTTTCCGTCACACGGCGCACCGGAGGACGCTTCGCAGGCGCCCAAACTGAGGAATCCTGAGATCCATGCGGCTGGCTTTTATTTTCGACGATCACATCCTGCAACACGAACCGCTTGGCCCCATGCACATCGCCAGTTATGCGCGCCAGCGCGGGCATGATGTCGAATACTTCAATGCCAGTGATGCCGCCTTCCGCGACGAATTGCGGCGCTTTCCCCCCGACGTTCTCGGTTACAGCATCGCCACGGGCCAGCAGGGGTTCTTTCTGGAACTCAACCGTTCCCTGCGCGGCCAAATGCCCGGCGTCCGCATGTCGATCTTTGGCGGGCCTCACCCAACCTTCTTTCCCGACATGATCCGCGCACCGGGCGTGGACGCGATCTGCATCGGCGAGGGAGAGATGCCGACGGCGGAGCTTCTCGACGCGCTGGCCGGCAGCGGCGACTTCACGCGCATTAAAAACCTCCACTTCAAACTGCCCGACGGCGCGATCGTAACAAATCCCGCGCGCGATTTCATCCAAGATCTCGACAGCCTGCCCTTTCCCGACCACGACATCAAACAGCGTTTTCCGAGCCTGACCAGCCGCCGGATGGGCTTCTTCATCGCGGGGCGCGGCTGCCCCTACCGATGTTCGTTCTGTTTCAACGAGTCCATGATGACGATGCAGGGCGGTCGGTATGTCCGTTTCCGCGATCCAGAACGCGTCTGCGACGAGATCGTGATGGTGCGCGACAAATACGGCATTGAGGTTGTCAGCTTCCATGACGATATTCTCGGCCTCGATGTCAATTGGCTCGAGCGCTTTTCCGTCGCATATCGCCGGCGCGTCAAACTGCCCTTCCAATGCCATTACCGCGCCGATCTTGCTTCTCCGCGCTCAATGAAAGCTCTCTACGACGCGGGCTGTGTCAGGGTCGTCGTCGGTCTCGAATCGGGCGATCCCGGGCTGCGCGAGCGCGTGCTGGCCAAGCGCGTCACCAATGAACAACTTGAAGCCTGCGCCCGCATGGCGCGCCAGTATGGAATCGAATTCACGACACAGAACATGTTTGGCATCCCCGGCGAAACCGTTGAAACAGCGCTGACCACCATCCGCCTCAACATCCGCCTTTGCACGGACATTTTCGTCCACTACTTCTTCACGCCCTACCCGATGACCAAACTCGCCGCGGTTGCCCAACAGATGGGGCAATTCGACGGCGATTACGACAAGCTGCCGCTGAGTTATCACTCGCGCATGACGCTCGAAATGCCCGCGCGCCGCCAGATCGAACAGATCGGCCTGTGCTCCTACCTGCTCATAGACCAACCCGCCGTGTTTCGCATGACCAGCGCGCTCTTCAAGGCCGTGAAAAACGAACGCCTGCGGCTGTTGTGGCTCAAATTGCTGCGCCGGATCGACGAGATGACGCGCCCCCGGCGCCTGCGCGGGCGCACCTGCATGTACCGCGAACCACGTCGCGCATGGCCGTTCCATGAAAACACCGATTCTCCAGCTCGTTCCGTCTGAGACAGCTCAGCGGAACGCGTCCTTCTTATGGCGAATTTCAGTAACAGCATCGCGCGCGTCCACAAGCACGCTCACAATGTCGTAACGCACAGGCACAGGATCGCGGAAGTTGGAAAGGTAATACGCCGCCGCGCGCTTGATGCGCCTTCGTTTGTCCTCATTTACAGCATCCTCTGGCGGCAGGACAGCACAAGGCGAGCGCGTCTTCACTTCAGCAAAAACGATGACGCCGGCCTCTTCGGCGATGATGTCGATTTCCCCCGAGCGGCAACGGAAGTTGCGTTCAATGATGCGCAACCCCACCCGGCGCAGAAACCGCTCGGCGGCCTGTTCCCCAAGATCAGCGATTATCTTGTTGTGCGTTTTACGCGATGGCATTGGAATTGACTGTTGCGCCCGCACCGCCGATTTCAAATCATAGTTTTTTCATGACGATCCCATCGCACATAATCACTGCCGCGCGACCCGCTTTTTATTTCATGTGTGCGGCAACGCTTTTTCTGTCGCCGGTCCGCGCCCAGCCGCCTGCGGCAAACGCCAACAGCGGCAACACCTCCGCCACTGGGAGCGCCGCTTTAACCCGTGAACTCGATGACGCCCTCAAGCGCAGCGGAATCGCGCGAATCGCCGTGCAGGGCGCAGGGACACGCGTCACACTGCGAACCTTTGCCGAGGAACGCCTGAGCGCCATCACGGGCAAACCTGTGTATGACAGATTTGATCCGGCGAACCGTCGCCCAATATCGTTCAACGCCGCGACAAACAGGGAACGCGGATATCAATATTCAATTGACCCTCAACCATTTCCTCGAATGAAATGTGAGCGTGAAATTTAGGCATGAAAAAGAACATTGAACGAGAACCCCGGCGAATAAGATGCGGCATACAGTCCGGGAGCTTTGTTACCCGATGAAAATTCATGGTTGACACCAGAATGACCCGGCAGAAGGCAGCTCAGACAGCAACGGCAGACGACACGATCAGCTTCGCGGAACTCTCGGGCGGCATCGCGGTTATCCGCGTTTCCGGCCGCGGCAGCTTTGCCAACAGCGTGGAGATGAAAAGCCTTGCCGACAACCTTGCCGCAAAGATCGGCCCGGGGCATTATCACTTCCTGCTCGACCTGAGCCATTGCGAGACCATGGACTCGACATTCATGGGGATGGTTGCCAGCATTGGCCTGCGGCACATTCGCGACAACAGCGAGCCTCTTGTCATCGTCAACGCGAATGATCAAACCGCGCGCCTGCTTTCAACACTTGGCCTGTCGCACTTCATCAATGTGCGCATGGCCGGCCACGCGGACACGCCGCCCTTCGAAAGCTCCATGTTCCAAGTGGCCGACCGCAAGGATGTCTCCAAAGCCGAACGCATCATTCACATGATCGAGGCTCACCAGCAACTGTGCGACATCGACAGCGAGAACGTTGTCCGCTTTGAGGGAGTGCTCAAGTACCTGCAGGAAAGCCTTGAGCACGAAAAGAACAAATAATCAGTTCCCGCCCCGCTCCCCTTTTATCACTCCATATCAGGCATGCCGACCATTTGCACCACCACTTTCATCCGCAGACGCTACGGCGCAAATTCGATGGGCGCGAACAATTGCGGCTGATGGAAATCCAACCGCCCGCCAACAGGCGCCCAGCTTGCCCAGTGGGGATGCGACAATTCGTTCCCGCACTTGTAGAAGTTCGCGCGCCAAGCCGTCCCAGCCACTGGCGTCAATGGTCCGACAAACTCCTCAAACAGTGTGAACGGAATTGACCACGCCGCGCGCCACTCCACCGGATCCATAATCTCCGGATCAACAACCCGCGGCATCGAAGCCTCGATGCGTATGCCGCGCGCAAGGCGCTCGTCAACATGAACCGCCTTTGAATGATCCACCGGCGGCGGGCCGTCATGCTCCCGATAGTGAAGCAACAGCGTGCCGCCGCAATTTACCTCGAAATTGAAGTATCCTTGCCCGGCGCGCGGCTGAACGAAAAACTCCACGCAACTGTCGAAAAACACGGGCGACTGATATTCGGTATGCACGCACCTCACATAACGGTCGCGCACGTTAAAACGCACATGGATTCGCCGCGCGTCATACAACAGCTTTGCTTTTGTCTCCGGATGGTGATCGCTGCCTGCGGGATGAAAATGGTCCGCACACAGAACATTTGCCCGGTCCCACGGCGGATCGTTCCATCCGCAAGACAGTTGCGGCTCTGATTCGGCCGGCATGATCTTATAACTCACGGTCTTCTCGCTCATCGTCATTTTTCTTCCTCAAACGCGATCCAGTAGACCATCAGGCCCAGCTCGCGCTCCAGCTTTGCGCCCGCAAGCTCGACAGGCTTGCTCCTGATGATGACATCCAATCCCGGATTGGCGGTTTTGCGCGCTTTGCGGGAAATATCCATGTTGATCATCGTATAGCCCCCGCCGTACATGAGCGTGTAAGGCATGGATTTTCCATTGATCAGGAATTCCTGGTCGGGCGGGCCGATGCGCGGGGGGCACTTGTTCCAGACTGCCACCACCAGGCGCTTGATGCGCGGCAGGCTCAAGTGGGCCTCGGGCATGGTCCAGCGATATGGCGCGCCGTCAGCATCCTTCTCGGGCGCGTGCCATCCTTCGCCAAGAAAGGGCGCGTCCTCATCGGATTTTCCGATGACGATCTTGCGCAGTTTGACATTCTTGCCGGCAAGCCGCTCTTCGGCTTGCGACTGCCATTGCGCTTCCGCGCGGCGGTGAAAGGCCTCGCTGATCATGCGATATTTTGATGGCGGCAGGACCGCGCTCAGAGCGGGCAGCCCTTCAAGCATCTGCTCCAGCTCCATCGCAATGAGCGTGTGCCTGGCCGGAACGGCATGCGCGTCGCCGCTTTCAGGCTCAATCCACAGATCAGGGCTTTTCAGTCCGTGATCTTTAAGAAATTTGCGTATGGCCAGCGTGGGATCGGCGACCAGAAAACCCGCGCGGCGTGCCTCATTAACAAACGGGATTGCCCACGACTGGTCCTTCTCAAGCGGCGCGTTCTCCCAGTCCACAACATTGGGATTCATCAGGAAGATGGCCGCGATGCCGCGCGTGCGGCATGTTTCGCCAATGGCGCGAATGGCCGCAAGGCAGTTGTCCTCGCCCGCGAGATCACGCATTTCAGGGGGAATGACGGCGGAATTGATAAAAAAGCGCTGATTGCCCGTTGCGTCGCGTCCCATCGGCAGTCCTTCCAAACCGATCAACGACCCGCTGCCCGCCCGGTCACCGAGCCATCGCAACCGGCGGGCGCGGATATAATCCCACACATAACTCCGGTCAATCCGCCATGGATTGTCCCGCTTCTTCATGAAATTCGGCAGATCAATGTCATTGCCGTCAAACTGGACGATAAGAACCTGCGGGTTATAACCCAGGACATGTTTTTCAAAAACCTCGCGCTCCATCACCGTGTTGTAACCCGGCACTGAAAAATTCATGACGCTGATCTTCGCGCTGCCCAGGCACTCATTCAGAACCTGTTCGAGCGCCTCGGGGTAACCGTCGCGCTGTCCCACCTTCCACCCGAACGAACCCGAATCCCCCAGCACGGCAACGCGCACCGTTCCCGCTTGGGCGGCTGTCGTGAACTCGTCGTCGCGGAATCCCGCCGAATTCGTGCGCAACTCATGACCGCCAAAGCTCACAGAAAGATTGGGAATGAGCGAGTAGACGAGACGCGGATCATGATCGGCCACGACAAGATCGCCCAGCGACGCCTCCCTGCCCTTCAGCCGGCTCAGGTGCGACTCCAGTTCCGCCAGCGTCACATGCGGATGCGCCGCTTTCCACACGCGCATGCCAATCTCCAATAACAACAATCCCGCCAACACCGATGCGATCATCAGCGAAACATTGGCGGCACAGCCAAAACGGCGAAACGAACCCGACATGATCAATATCCGCGTGCAATACTCAGGGGGGCGGCCTGCTTTACAAGACAAGAATGGAGTTGAAACTTGCACAATGCGCAAAGACCAACGCGCATGCCTTATATCCGGGTGTCTCCCGGATTATGGGGACAAGCTTTCACACGCCTGCAATCCACCGAGAAACGCGCGCATGTATGGCGTGCTATTTAGCGCGAGTTGAGCGGCCATGTTATCATAATTCAGCGCCTCATCCGGTCTGTCGGCCATCCGCAACAGGCAGGCGAGCGTTCGCGCAAGCAGGGCGGTCGGCTGCCCTTGCAACCGCTCGACACTGCGGGCTTCCATAATGCATTCATCGAGCAACACACGGGCAGCCGCACCGCCAGCGCCGTCGCATCGCGCGGCAGCGGCGGCGTGAAGGCAGCGCGCGGCGCAACGCTCGTCGCTGAAAGGCGCGGCGTTCCCGACGGCGCCCGCGAAATAAGCGCGAGCCCGCGCGTAATCCCGGGCCCGCAACGCGGCGCATCCGCCGAAATAGGAGATCGGCAGCGCGACGCCCGATGTTTGCCGCGCAATTTTCCACTCCGCCGCTGCCGATGTATCGATGACGTCAAAGCCGTTTTCCATCTCCGCGATCAGCTCGTCAACGCGCCGCGCGGCTGCTCCGTTGTTGTACTTGAGCGGCGGCTCATGCATGTAAGCCGCCATCACGCGCGCCACGCGATAATCTTCCAGCGGATTCCAGCCCAGTTCCTCCGCCAGCTTGCGCCATGACGGCGCCTGGTCAGCGGCAGTTGAGGACGTCAGAAAACCTTCCCGTCGCAAAGCCCCAACGATCGTCCGCGCAAGCAGTGCCTGACCGGGCAGAGAGGGATGGAGGTGATCCTCAAAGAGTTCGCGCCCGGGCGGACCGTTGGCGTCGGCGGCAAATGCGGCTTCAGCGTCGGCAAGAATTGCCTTCTCGTCCGCGGCCGTTTTTCGTATCTCGCTGTTGATGGCGCGGGTGGCGCGCCATGGCAGGACGTCGAGATCGCGCGCCATGCGGAATTCCCCGGCCGCGGCGCTTGTCTGACCCGCCGCCGCCAAGCATTGCCCGAGGCGGTAACGCGCCAGCGCGTGGCGCGGCGCTTCCACGACAAGTTGTTCCAGTTCAGCACATGCGGTGGTGTCCGCAGCGGCGAACCGCGCGCGCCATGACGGCGCCATGTCCGGCGCCAGATCAATCTCAGACGAACCCATGGGCGCAAAGTCGCGCTCGTTGCTGGCCACGGTCGACACAACCACGGGGACGCCGTGCGCGCGCGCAACGCTGACAATCGCGCGGAGATTGCCGGAAAGGCAGCTCTGCGCCCGCGCGCGAAGCGGACTGTCAGGCGGAATCTCGCGTCCCTGCGACATGATTTCGCCAAAGGATTTTATTTGTTCCCGATCGGCGTCCGTTGCGCGAAACATCCCGCTCAATTTCTGCGCCGCCTGTATGAGCGCCGTTCTACGCAAATTTGCAAAAAGCGACATCAGCGCGGGCGAAGCGCCTGCCGACTCAAACGACCCCACACCAAACGCCCCATAAATTTCATTGTGCCCGGCATAAACCACAAGCAACGAGGGCTGGAGACAGCGGAGTGCTTCCTCCGCGATTTTCCGCATGGGAAAACTGGCGATGCCACGCACACCGAGATTGATGACCTCGACCTTTTTTTCCGGCGCCAGACGCCGGAACATGACACGCAGAAATTCCGACGCGGCAAGATTGCGCGGCATGGGGAAGCCCTCCACCGACGACTCGCCAAGCATGACCACGCGCAACGTCTCCGCAGGCAACGGAACAACGAACCTTTCGGCGCGAAATCCCTGCAGGACGCTCCGCCCCTCCGAGGCGGAACGCCAGAAATAGACCGACAGCGAAGCAGAATTGGCGCCCGCCAACTCAGCATTGGGCGCCATCTGATTGCGGGCCATCTCCGCGCCAAACACCGGCAGATCGGCGATTCTTGCCACCGGAACAAACATCGGCGCCGCCCCCCCAAATCCGACCGCACGAAGCGCCAGCTCGATCAGTCCGGTAATCAACAACGCAAAACCGGCAAGCGCCAGCCGGTGCTTCCATGTGAATCTCGCGGCTGGTCTTGTCCGGCTCACAGGCGCACTTGATTAGTCGGGGCCGCTCATATGATGCTCGAGCAGACACCGAAGTTGTTCCATCTTGTAGGGTTTCTGTATGAATCCCGCCAAATCCTCCGCGGAAAAGCGGGCTTTCCCATGTGCATTCTTTGTCATCTTGGCCAAGGCTCATATAATAAGAAACAGGCATAATCAATCCCGTTTTCAAGCGCCCCCATCTTGATTTCGTCGGGCGTCAAGCGCGCGCCGGCGATGGCTACAGGTGCGCTTTCTCAAACACCCTTTCGATGGCGAGGGCGCGACCGGTGGCGGGATCGAGCGTGACGAGGGCGCCGGACATGCACACGTTGCGGTCGCAAACCTCGTGGCGGCCGGGCATCAGGCGCAGGAACTTGTCCGTTACGGATTCGATCTTCACGCCGATCACGCCGTCATATCCGCCGGTCATGCCGATGTCGGTGATATAGGCGGTGCCCTTGTGCAAAAGACGCTCGTCGGCTGTCAGCACATGCGTATGCGTTCCGAAGACGCAAGTCACATGACCGTCGAGATGCCAGCCCATGTATATTTTTTCGCTGGTGGCCTCGGCATGAAAATCGACAAAGATGATGGGTGTTTCGTTGCTGAGGAACGGCAACGCCTCGCGCGCGGCGCGGAACGGGCAGTCGATCGGCGGCATGAGAACGCGCCCGAGGACGTTGAGCACACCGATTTTCAGGGGCATGCCGTGGACGGCATAAAGCCCGTGGCCGCAACCGGGAATATCCATCCCGGCGGGATAGTTGGCCGGGCGCAGGATGCGCGGATCGCGGCCAATGACATCAAATGCGCCCTTGTTGTCCCAGACATGGTTGCCCGTCGTCAGGACGTCTGCCCCCGCTTCGATAATCTCGGCGGCTGTGTCGGCCGTGATGCCTTTGCCGCCGGCAAGGTTTTCGCCGTTGGCAATGATGAAATCGGCGCGGCCAGTGCGCCTCCATTCAGGCAGAATTCGCTGGAGCGCCTGGCGGCCGGGCTTGCCCATGGCATCGCCCACCAGCAATACGCGCAAGGATGCGCTCATGTGCGTGGTTGTCCGTGGTTGTCCGTGTTCATCCGTGTTTGTCCGTGTTCTCCTACGCACAACACAAGCGGCAACGCATGATCATTCATGGCCGTGCTTTGCTGAAGATCATATGTTCTTTCGCCGCTGCATACGATTGTAAAATTGTATCGCCGCCACCGCGGCCAGGAATGCCGCGCACGCGGCGCCGAACCAGTCGCCCATATGCGAATAGAAAGTGAGCTGCCATGTGGGGATGAAAACCGGTTCGACTGTTGCCGCCTGGACGCCAAACGGCGCGCTCCATGTGACCTCACCCGCCGGGGTGATGAAAGCGCTGATGCCCGTGTTGGCGCACCGAACGACGGGCCGGCGCGTCTCGATGGCGCGGAAGATGCTCATCACATAGTGCTGCGACGGGCCGGAGGCCGCGAGCGTGCGCAGAACAGGCGCGCGAAAAAGCGTTCCCCAGAACCCCCCCGCCTTCTCAAGATACTTCGGGTCATACCATGCGTCGTTCGTGATGACGCAGATCATGCGCGCCCCGCCGCGCGCCAGACCGCCCGCCAGTCGCGCGAAGGCGCTCTCGAAACAGATCAGCGCGCCATATCGGATCCCGCCCGACTCGAAAATGGTCTGTTCCACGCCGCGCTGGAAACTGCCCACCATCAGAATGTAATCACGGAAGAAGGGAATCCTGTCAAAATACGGCGCCGCTTCACCGAACGGCACCAGCTGGACTTTTTCGTAAATGTAAGGCGTCAGGCCGTCCTCGGGCTTGACAAGCCATGCGGCCACAAGCTGTGCCATGTTTTCGGGCTCGAACAGCTCCGTTGTCCCGTCGTCGCGCGTCCGTAAGCCCAGCCGCGCCAGTGTTCGCGTTGTGGGGGGGGCGTCCTCGTCGGGCGTGAGCAATCCCCCGCCGAGACGGGCAAGGTATTCGGACAATGGCATCCGGTTGTCCGCGCCGAAGAAGATGTCCGCGTTCACGTCAAGCGCCAGCCGCCGCAACTGCGCATGCAGCGCGTTGTCGTAAATAAAAAATGGCGAAATGAAGGCTGATTCGGGCATGACAACAATATGCGGTTCGAGCGGGGCGACGTAACGCGCGAGATCAAACAGTTCAACCGCCATCCGCAATTCAATCAACTGTCGCCTTTCATCCGTTGTCTCCGGCGAATATGCCTCCCATTTGTCCGTCTGCGGCACATTCGGCTGAATGACCCCCACATGGCAGCGCGGCATTTTGCGCCCCGGTCCCGGGTGACTGCGCATCCGCCAGTGTTTCTCGCGTCCATGCCCCAGCGCGGCAAGCAGCGCAACACATATAAGCACAGGCAGACATGCCTTGAATCCGTGATAGAGATGACCGGCCCCGCGACCGCGCGCAAAGCGCACCACGCCGCGCGCAAGAAGCATGACACCCGCGTTCGCGGCGGCAACCGCAAACGATACACAATACACGCCGGCCACATCCGCCCACTGGATGATCGCGCGCACCGGCCCCGTGTGCTGCGACAGGCCAAGCGGATTCCACGGAAAGGCCAGATCCGTAAGGCTTCGCAGGTATTCCACGCCCGCCCACAGCGCCCCCACGGCGAACGGCGAGATCCACGCCGGCATGCGACGCATCGCATGCGATGCGGTAAACGCGAAAATCATGAGAAAAACCGTCAGCGAAAGCGAAAGCAGAATCACCCCGGCCGGGATGAAGGGATTGAATGCCGTCAGGGTGTTGAGCCACCACAGGCCAAGGTAATTCCAAGTGAATCCGAAGATCAGCGTGCCCCAAGCCAAACAACGTCCTCTCATTCGGCGCAACGCCATGAAGAATGGAGCAAGGCCGAACCACGCAAGCCACGACCAGGAAAACAATGGAAAAACAAAACCGCCGCACAATCCGCTGGCAAAACACATCGCGAAATCAAGGCGATTGCGCTGCCATTCCCCGCGCGAGGGAAACAATGCGGCCAAACGCCTGATCATGAATTCTGCAATGCCGTCTTGGCGCATTCGAGGGTGTTGTGCAGGAGCATCGCGATGGTCATGGGGCCGACGCCGCCCGGAACAGGCGTAATGGCCGACGCCGCATCGCGCGCCTCCTCGAAGTCCACATCGCCCACAAGCCGGCTGCCCTTTGGCGCCGCCGGATCGTCCACGCGGTTGATGCCCACATCAATAACCACCGCGCCCGATTTGATCCAGGAACCTTTGACAAAACGCGGCTGGCCGATGGCCGCGATGAGTATGTCGGCGCGCCGCACGATGTCGGGCAGTCCTTCGGAGCGCGAATGGCAGACGCACACTGTCGCATCGCCCCCCGCGCCCTTGCGCATGAGCAGTTGCGCCACCGGTTTCCCGACGAGGTTGCTGCGCCCGATGATGACGGCGAACCGCCCGCGCGTTTCGATGCCCTCCTCCATGAGCAGACGCTGAATGCCCAGCGGCGTGCACGGAACGGGCGCGGGCAGACCAAGCGATAGTTTACCGACATTGACCGGATGGAAACCGTCCACATCCTTTTCGGGCCGGATGCGCTCGAGCAGCGCCTGCTCGCTCAGCCCCTGCGGCAATGGCAACTGCAACAGGATGCCATGCACGCGCGGATCCTCATTGAGCTCATCAATCACGGTTTCAATCTCAACCTGCGCCGCCGCCGCATGCATAGCGCGGATTTCAGAAAACCATCCCAGCTCGAGGCACGCCTTGCGCTTGTTGCGCACATAAACCTGCGAGGCGGGATGCTCGCCCACAATGATGACGACAAGACCGGGAACAACACCAGATTGCGCGCGAAACTCGGCCGCCCCGGCAGCCGTCCGAGAGAGAGAGAGAGCCGCAATGGCTGCTCCGTCGATGATCCGCGCCGTCATTTCACCACCGCCACTCCCCAGCCGCCCGCCAGAAGCCAGTTCATGTCGCCCCCGTTCCACATGAACGAGCGCACGGAAGCGCTATCGTCGTAATCATCGCGGTCGTTCACCTGCACATCCCACGAAACAAGATCGCCACACCGGGGCGTGTAGCCGCCGAACGCGCTTTTGGGAATGAAGGCTTCCATGAAATACCCACCGGGCCGCGATTTCGCGGCGATCCGGCTGCCGGGAACCTGTTTCTCAAAATCGCTTACAATGGCGTTGTTGCCGCCCATGCCCGGAGAAAGCGCGAAATGGCTGTCGCCCGCCGGTTTATCATAGTAATAATTGCCCTTGTAGCCCGCCGGGGCGAGATAGATTTCGATGGAGTCGCCGCGGTAAACGTCCCCCGCCATGCCATACTTGTTCATCATGGGAAAATCGTCGGTCACATCCGCGCCGATATAAATGCCGTCGGCTGTCCAGACCGCGGCCACGCTGGCCGAAATGTCGACCGGGCCGGTGTAGTCGCCGCGCGTGAGCTGGTCGCGGCTGCCCAGTTGCATCCTCGGCACGCCGGCGAACTCGCGCAGGCTTGCGTCGATGACCGGCGGAGTGTCGCGCAGCGGCGTCACGGCAACCGCGAACGCGCGCTGCGACTTGAGCTTCGAGCCGGCAGGCGCGCCCTCATCGCGCCAATCGAGGCGGATCACCGTCGTGCCGCGCACGCCCTGAAACACCGAAGCAGGTATCAGTTCATCACTCTCAAAAAAAAAGCTGTCGGGCACGTGATGCCCAACCGCCGCGGCATGGGGATTGAAAACCCCCGAAGGCAGGCTCAATCCCGGCAGGGGCGGTTCGGCCGCAAACTGCCAGCCGCATCGCCCCTTGAGATTGATGTTCTGAAGCGTGATGCTTGTCATGATTTCCTTTGTTCCCGTCGTAAAGAAGGGACGGAAACGTCCGAGCAATTCCGGGCGCACCCAAATGCGCAACTCTTTGACAACGGTGCGGCGCGCGGAGGGAATCTTGGCCTTGATCGTGTGCCAGCCGGGTTTCGTGAGCAGTGGCACGGAAAAAGTGAGCGTGGAACCGCTTTTCACCGGCCATCCGGCGGGCGGCTCGATGCGAATCTCGTCAAGCCGCGCATCGCTCATCGCGATCGTGAGTGTCGTGGAAACGCTCTGACCGGGCGACGCCATGATCGCGTTCTTCTCCCATCGTGTCATCGCGTTTTCCTCGAGCTCACAGCTTATCACGGGCACATAGACGGGCGCGGGCATGGCCGGCACGCGCGCCTGGTTGTTCCAGAATTCAACCGGCAGTTTTTCGCCGAGCATGGTGGTGTAACTATGATAGCCCGCCGCATCGCCCTTCCCCTTCGGTTCTGTCGTGATGCCGTCCTCGGTGAATTTCACATCCACAGCATCCTCTGTCGACCACACGGCGAGTTTGCGGCGCCGGTCGTCGGGTTTGCGCCCCCGCTCGGCGAACAGCAGCGCCTGAACCTTGTCCGCCAAGTAAACCGGCCCGACCAGCTCATAATCCTGCAGTTGCGCGATCATCGTCTTGTAGGCTTGGAAGGCGGGCTTCTTGCGGCATTCGGGCGGCAGGGTTGTCATGCCCAGCTTTGTGCCCCAGTCACCGCCGGGGTCCGACACATTATCCGTCAGCGTGAACGGAAACACGCGCTCCACACCCGCGCCGATCATGAGCAGTATCTCGCGCATCCAGAGCACGGCCTGAACCTGCTCGCTGACGCCCTCGGCGAAGTAAGTAGTCACGCCTTGCTCAGTCACCCAGATGGGGCATTTTTTGCCGTGGCGCTCGAGCACGAGTCGCAGCTCGCGCACTTCATCGGGCATGCGGGCTTCGGGCTTGTCCACGCGATAATAATGATACGAGGCGACGTCGAAACAATCCGTGCCCGCAAGGTCGAGCACCTTTTCAATGAACGGCAGATCAAGCCCCGCGTTTGTGAAGGCAACGATTTTCACGGCAGGATTGGCCGCGCGCGCTTTCTCCGCCGTCAGGACGAGGAGTTTGGCGTAATCCGTTGCGTTGGGCTGGGGACGCCAGAAGGGCAGGATGTTCGGCTCGTTCCAAACCTCCCAGTAATTGCAGTAGCCCTTGTAGCGGCCCACCACCCGGGTTACATATCGGGCCCATTCCGCGCGCTGCTCGTTGTTGGCGGGACCGCGGCTGTCGCGCCATGCCGCGCCATAATCGAGGATTGGAAACATCTGAACACCGTTGGAACGGTAGAGCTTCGACGCCGAGTCGGTCTTGCTGAAATCCCACTTGTCCGGCTGTTTCTCAATATCGCTCCACCAGAAATCCGATCTGTCCCATTTCACGCCAAGCTCTTTCATCAGCTCCCAGCGCTGCTTCAGCTCATCAGCCTGATCGGGGCGATGGAAGTACCCGACCCCGTTGATGCCGAAATATGTGGGCGGATTAAGCGGAGCCGTCGCGTCCAGCGCTCCCGGTGGCGTCTGGCACCAGCCGGGCATGGCCGCGGCGGCAATCAACAAAACCCATATGCGCGTAATGCCATTCATGAAGAACCTCCTGATTAAGTTGCCGTTCCGACACGACACATCTGACAATATTGTCCCCTGCGCATCAGGCAGCCCCCATCTCCTTCACCCGCTCGCGGTAGGCGTCCAGTTCGCACGCAAACACGTCACGGATGATCTCCTCGCTCAGCAATTGCGACTTATCGTGCCAGTGCAGGCGCACATTGAGGCAGGCAATCTGGTCGGCATAATGCGTAAGCGCGCCGACATCGTGCGAAACCATGATGACCGTCAGGCCGAAACCATTGCGCAGTTGCCGCATAAAATGCAGGAATTCCTGTTGTCCATGGGAATCCAGTCCGGCTGTCGGCTCATCGAGGATGAGCAGGCGGGGCTGGCAGATAAGCGCCCGCGCGATGAACACTCGCTGCTGCTGTCCGCCCGACATGCGGCCGATCGGACGGTTGCGCAATCCCCCGACGCCCGTCATTTCCAGCAGTTCGCCGGCGCGGTCGCGCACGATGCGCGGAATCCGCCACAGCATCCCCGTCCGGGCCACGGCGCCCATCAGCACCACGTCCAGCGCGGTCGCCGGAAAATTCTTGTCGATCTCATTGCGCTGCGGAACATAGCCGATCACAGACCGCCGCGACCCGCGAAGCTCGCGCGGCGCCGCGCGAAAAATCTCGATGTGCCCCTCCTGCGGCTCAAGCGCGCCGAGCATCAGTTTCAGCAGCGTCGTCTTGCCGCCGCCATTCGGGCCGATGATGCCGAGAAAGACGCCCTCGTCGATGCAGAATGTCACACCGTCCAGCACCGTACGGCTGGCGCGGCGGTAGGTCACATCCTTGAGACAGACCACCGCCTCGCGGCATGAGCAGGCGGGCGCTTCTTCGCAATTGCATTTGATCATGACCCGATCACAACACCCCCGCGGGGCCGAAAGCAAACAGAGTTTGCCTGCGAACGGGCGCAAGACGCATTACTGCTGCTGTTGCCGGACGGCTTCGGTGATGGTGTAGTCGATGGTGAGTTTCTTGCCGCCCCTGTCGACCTCGCAACGCACGGTCGAACCGACCTGCTGTGTCCAGAACTGGCTGGCGAAATCCTTGACGTTCTTTATCGCGCAGCCATTGACGCTGACCACAATATCGCCCACGCGGAGACCAGCGCGCTCGGCGGGTCCGGCGCGCGCGATATCGGCGACGATGGCTCCGCTGGCAGCCTGCGAGCCCACCATGCGCGCCATGCGTCCGTTGACATTCAGCACATGAAAATCCACCATGCGCGAACGGAAGCGCCCGTGTTTTATGATCTCATCCGCCACAATCTTCACATGGTTGACCGGGATGGCAAAGCCCACACCCTCCGAGCCACCGCTTCGCGAAACGATGAAGGTGTTGATCCCCACCAGCTCACCGCTGGCGTTGATGAGCGGGCCGCCGCTATTGCCCGGATTGATCGCCGCGTCCGTCTGGATCATGTTCTGGTAAATGCGCTGCGCGGCGCCATCCGCGCGGAAGCTCCGCCCAAGCGCGCTCACCACGCCCACCGTCACCGTGGGACGGGGATCGCTGATCACGTTCCCGAACGGATTGCCCATCGCCAGAACCCACTCGCCCACCATCAGCTCATCGCTGTTGCCCATCTTCACGGCGGGAAGGTTTTTTTCATTCACCTTCAGCAGCGCGACATCCAGAAATTCGTCCGAATCAATTGGCATCGCGGACAGCTCGCGCCCGTCCATCATCGTGACAAATATCTCCGACGCGCCACGCACAACATGGTCGTTCGTGATCACCAGTCCATCGGGGTCGATGATGACGCCGGAGCCAAGATAAGGAATCTTCTCTTTGTAGGGCGAGATGGTGAAATTTGAGAAAAAATCCTGAACTGGACTGAAGACGTAGGATGTGCGCGAGGCGCCAATGCTGACAACAGCCGGCGACACGCGCTCGGCGGCGTCGACGATCTCGGTGCGGCGCGCCATCGCACTGCCCTGCGGTGCATTCGCCGCCGCGGCCGATGCCTGAGACACAACAGCCGGAACGCCAAGGCCATGCGATACGCGCCACACTCCCCACCAGCCCAGCACGAGGCTCAGCCCCGCGCTGAGCAACAACACAGACTTCAAAGATAACAGACGCGGCATTTCAATAACTCCTGCCTTCCACAGAAAACATACAAGCAGCGAGCGGACATTTTTTCAGCTCTTCTTCCCAACCCTTCTCACCCTCTTAAAATTGCGTTTCAGGTTTCGGAGGAGGAGGAGGAACTGGCGGAAGCGGCGGCGGCACAGGAGGCTTCACCGCCGTTGCCGTGATGGGCGCGGCAGCAGGCGCGGGGGCCACAACGACTGCCGGAGGCGCGGGTGGAGCAGGAGCGGCCGCAGTGGCGCTTGTCGCGGACACGGCGGGCTTTGTCATCGTAGTCATCGACTCCGCAGGTTTCGGCGGCTCGAGAGGCGCCGGGGGCGGAGTGGCAGCCGCCGCAGCAGGGGCCGATGTCGGCGTGTCCTTGACGACCAGTTCATCAGGGTTCGGCGTCAGCGTGTTCGCCTGGTATTCCGAAATCGTGAAAATCGTGTCCTGATCTGTCCGCTTGACATAGAACATGCTCTTCTCGCTGTCCTTTTTGCCGATGAGCAGGTGATCGGTGACCTGCTTCGTCGGCGATGTGGAGCGGTCCTCATGGGTCAAGGCAAGCCGCTGCATGGGCGGCTCGAGACCGAAATCCGAAAGCGGCTGGGTGGTTTCGCGCTTGGCGAAGTCGTTGGCGCGCAGGGTTGATATCATCGAAACCAGCGCCTGCACCTTGTTCGCGACGGCATTGCCGGCCGCGGGTTTTTCCGCGCGCCAATTGCCCTCGATCTTGCGCAGGGCGAAAGTGCCCGATGTGCCCTCGGCTTCCAGCGCCATGATCGAATCACTCGACATCTCGAAGATCGTCTTGTCGCGCCAGCCCTCGGGTTTGTTGAACACATAGGTCAGCGAGGCATTTGCCTCGATGACCTGCTCACCGCCGGCGGGACGCACGAATGTGGAGAAGAAGGCGGGGCTTGCCTTGCCGATATACAGGTCGGTGATAAGGCTGTTGTTCGCGCCGAACATTTTCACGCGCGTGGCGCTTGTTTCGTTGACGTTGTACTCGCCGAAGTTCTCCGGGTTGGTGGAAACAATCGTTCCCTTGATTTCCTTCTCGAGCGCGTTGAACAGGCCGTTGACAAGGTTCTTGTCTGCGCGGTGCTTGTTGGCCGCATCGATGTGCCACACGGCGTCCGCGCGCGTAAGCGTCACAAGCGCGGCGTCAGGCGCCTTGATCTCGATGCGCTCGACGGTGCTTGAGGTCACGCCGTCCAGAACCTTGGCGGTGTTGGGCGCGGCTTTCTGGACGATGGCCTCCTCGCGTCTGCTGTACCACACGGCCGCCGCGATTAGAACCGCGGCAAGGATAAAGAGCACAAGTGTCTGTTTCGTGTTCATGTCACACGGCCTCTCTTAAAAGAATTCGCTCTGCGGGCGGGATCGCCGATACCGCCCGCCTGTTGCTGCTGTCGTTAGTTTGTCCCTTACTGTCCTTAAAACACTCACGAGCCATAGATGTCGCGGTAACGCGAGCGCTTCATGCGGTTGAACTGGAATTTGATGATCCCGAAAATGATGAGCAGAACGGGGACGCTTGCAATGACAATGATCTGGGCGGCGCGCGCCTGCACCTCGGTGTATCCGCTTTTGAGCACGGCGTTTTCGGCGCGCTTTGAGCGCAACGAGATCATCTCTCCGCCGCGCGTCAGGGCGTCGGCCACGTTGAGCAGGAAGAGCGCGTTGATCTGGCCGTCGCCGCGGGCGATGACATCGTTGATGAACGCGAACGAGCTTCCCGCCACCACGACGCGCGCTTCAGGCGGACTGTTGAGCTTGACCTCGCTGGCCGCCACCGTGCGCGTTGTGCCGTTATCCTCGGTGATCACGGGCGGATCGGCCACGGCATAGCGGCTTTCCAGCGGCCCGGAAACCGACATGACGAGGTTGAACGAATCAAGCTTGTCACCGCGCGGCGGAGGCTTGACCTTCTGCTGGTCGAGCTCGAACGTCTGCTCCTGTTTCTTCGAGCGGTTGGACGTCTGCGCCAGCACCTCGATGGTGCCGCTCGTGCCGTGTTCGCTCTTAGACACGCTCGACGAGTAAATGAAAACCAGCCTCGGCAGTTTGCGGGTGATGATGGAATCCTGGTTGAGGTCCGTGACCTCGATGATGAACGGATTGCGCGATGCCACCAAGCCGCGCATCGTCATGAAGTTTTGCTGAAGTCCGCGCCCCCAATCCTCGACCACATCCTGGCCGATGCGCAGGCCGTAGCTCTGCAGAAGCGAGTCGATGGGCGGAGCCTTGGGTTGCGCGCGCCCCGAACGCTGATCGATCTGCACGCCCGACGCCGCGACAAACAGTTTGCCGCCGCCAATGACGTACTGGTCAATGCGGTAGAGCGCCTCTTCCGAAAGCTCCTCGGGCTGGAACACCATCAGCAGGTTCACATCCTTGAGGTCGTTGAGCTTTCCCGGCTCAAGGTTCTTGACCGTGTAGCCTTCCTGCTGAAGGAACTGCGGCACAGCGGCATAATTGCCCTGCTCGCCCATAAAGGGATTGCCGCCGGGGGCGATGATGCCCACTGTGGGGATGTTCACCTGCGCCACCTTGTTGATGGCGCGCGTAAGCTGGTACTCCACGGAGGATTCCGGACGGATGATCGCCACAACTTCTTTCCTGCCGCGGTACTGGACAACAAAGCCAAGATAGCCGGCCTTGACGCTCAACTCCGTCGCCGAGGCCTGTTGCATTGCCTGCTCGCGGATACCGTCCTGCTCAGCCTGGCGGGCCAGCGTGGGATCAGCTGTCGGATCCTTGAACTCGTAGCGCACGTTGTCCTTCGACGACAGGCGGTACTCATAGAGCAGATTGCGCAACTGGTTGCGCTGTTCCGTCCAGTCGGGCGGCGTGTTCTGCTCAGTCGCGTAAACGGTCACGGTGACAAGGTCCTTCAGCGAGCCAAGGAGGGTTTTCGTGGCGGGGCTGATGGTGTATTGCTTATCGCGTGTGAGATCGAGCCGCATGCGCCCCTGCGATTTCTGGGCAAAGTAATTGATCACGCCGAGGACCACAAGGAACAGAATCGTGGCTACGATGACATTTGTTCCGTATTTAAGTTTGCGGGCGGTTTTATCGGTAGGCGTCGCCATTGGTGTGTCAGCTCCACTTTCTGCTTTCGATGCTGCGGATATTCAAAAACAGGAAAAACGCGATCACCGAAAGGTAATAGACAATGTCAGGCATGGCCAGGATGCCCCGGTACATGCTGAGGAAATGCGAGTAAAGGCTGAGCTGCGAGATGACCTCGCCGCCCGGGATGAACGCGGAAATGAACGGAAAGCCGATGATGATCATCCCAAAGGAGATCGAGCATCCGAGGATGAACGCGATGATCTGGTTCTGCGTCAGGCTGGATGCCCATGCCCCGATGGCAAGAATGCTGGCGCCGAGAAGCGCCGAGCCAAGGTAGCCGCACCAGACCGGCCCCCAGTCAATGGGGGTTTTTGGATCAACAAACATGTTGATCATCACAGGAATCGGAAAAGTCAGCGCCAGTGCCAGAAGAACAAGCACCAGCGAGGCGAAATATTTGCCCAGCACAACCTCCCAGTCGCGCACCGGCAACGTCATCAGCAACTCTTCCGTGCCCGTCTTTTTCTCCTCCGCCCAAACCCGCATCGCGATGGCGGGAATGAAAAACAGGAACAGCCACGGCACGAAGACGAAAAATCCGCCCATCGAAGCCTGGCCGATGCGGAAAAACAGGCTCACATAGAAAAACAGGCAGGAGCCAAGAATCAGGAAAATGATGAGGAAGATATAGGTGGACGGCGCGTTGATGAATCCGCCGAACTCCTTCTTGAACATTCTCCATATGTTACCCATGGTTCATCCGTTCACTTATTTTGGTGGCACGGGCAATGTTGCCCGTTAAAATAACAACACCGACATGTGCGCTTGTGAAACACCAGCCAGAATCATCAGCAAAAATCGGGCCGATAAACACAAAACAACATCCGTGCCGTCATTAAAAAGCGGAAGAAAACTTCATCTTTCCATTTTTGATCTTTATAAAAAATGGAACCGCGCGCATTCTATCCGATTTCCCTCAGCGTATATCCATATAAATGCTTTTTTTCACCCTATCCCCATCAACATAAAAAAACACCGCCACAGGCGGTGAGACAAACATTCCCTTCACCGCCGGCCCGCTCTGTTCGGAGCGGACCGGCGTGATGGGACGCTTATTGTGCCAAGCTTATTTGCCAGGCGCGGTGCCGGTTGTAGCCGGAGCCGCTGGAGCTGGCGCGGCCGGTGTGACCGCCGGTGTTGCCACCGGAGTCTTGGCTGCCACTGGAGCAACTGGCGCGGCCGGTGTGACCGCCGGTGTTGCCACCGGAGTTTTGGCTGCCACTGGAGCAACTGGCGCGGCCGGTGTGACCGCCGGTGTTGCCACCGGAGTTTTGGCTGCCACTGGAGCCGCTGTGGGCTTGGCTGGCTCGGGAGGCTTCGGAGGTTCTTCCTGTGCGCATCCGATCAGTCCAAACACACACAGCGCCGTGAGTAAGAGAAGACCCTGTTTCATGTTCAATCCGTTCCTTTCAAATAATGATACTGCCACATACGACATCAATATGAGAACCATAAATACGCCCCCGTCAAATAAAACTTTCAAGCGCGGAGTCCCAACCAGCGGACTGTCAAGTTGTCAGTTCGGCGAACACCTGTTCGAGCGTTGCGCTTTCCTGCCGCAATTCCGCGAGCGACCATTTGTTGGCCACGACGGTGTCGAAGACTCTTTCAGCCAATTCGCCGGTTTTCCCGCCGTGCAATTCATAGCGCACGATATTCTCGTCGCGCCCGATGACGCGCAAGCTGGAGACGCCTTGGATGGCCGATAATCTTTTTTCGACATCCGCCTCGGGGCCGCGGATGCGCGCGATCACGGAATTGCCGCCGCCGCTGCGGGCCATGAGCTCGCTCGGTGAGCCCGACGCCACCACACGGCCGTCGCTGATGATGATCGCGCGGTCGCATGTGGCGTTGACTTCCGGCAGGATGTGCGTGGAAAGAATGACCGTTTTTTCGCGCCCGATTTCGCGGATCAGCTCGCGGATTTCCTTGATCTGGTTCGGGTCCAAGCCGCTCGTCGGCTCGTCAAGAACCAGAATGTCCGGCTCGTGAATGAGCGCCTGGGCCAAGCCCACGCGCTGGCGGTAGCCCTTCGACAGTTCCCCGATGCATTTTGTCACGGCGCCTTCGAGCCCCGTCATACCCACCAGTTCGCGGATGCGCTCATGCAGGCGCGAACCGCTGATGCCGCGCATTCCGCCCACAAACTTCAGAAAATCAACCACTGGCATATCGTTGTAAAGCGGCGCGCTCTCCGGCAGGTAACCGATGCGCTTGCGCACCTCCAGGGAATTATCAAACACATCTAAACCGGCGACATCCACACTGCCAGTGTCCGCAGTCATGTAACAGGTTAGGATTTTCATCATCGTCGTCTTGCCCGCCCCATTCGGGCCAAGAAAACCCACGATCTCGCCCTTGTTGATGGTAAACGACACGCCCCTCAATGCCCGCGTGGAGCCGTAGCTCTTGGTTACGTTGTCTGCCTGTATCATTTTCGCCGTCGAAGCTATAGATTGTTGATGCAAAAATTCACTATCCTCTTGCTTAAGCACAATCTGTGCCGGAACCCGCCTTGCGCAACAGTTTCACATCGTTAGAACGCATCTTGATTTGATGACATGACAATCCACTACGACACACAATGTCCAATAGAGTTCAATCCCTGCGGGGTTGGATCAAAAAAAAGCTTTCTTCCACGGGTTTCAACCGCAGCTATTCACATTCATCCCCCTCTGGGAATGATGAGTGGTTAATTGATGAATGACGAACTTGTTTGCCTGCAATCAAAGGCTGAAAGAGGGTACAATGCATCGCAACGGATAGCGTGGTCCTCATTATATGCTCTTTCAACACCCCATTAGCATGCAAGTCTGACCCGCTAAAAACCCTCATCTGCGACATTCTGACACATCTGCATCCCACGAGTATGGAAACCGGAAGATGCCTTCATGACATACGCCCCCTAAAGGCGGATTTGGCAGCGAGCAACTAACTTAATGGGCGTTCGGCGGCAGCGCAAGCGGGTTACAGCAACCCGCATCTTACGGCGCCGCAGGGCGCGTTTTGCCGCCCGGTGTTACCTCATCCAGTGGCGCGAGGCGTAAACCGCGAGCACGATGACGGCGATGATCCAGCGATAATAGACAAAAATCGCGTAACCGCGCGTCTGGACATAGCGCAGGAGGAACTTGATGGCAATAATGCCGACAATGGCCGAGGTGATGACGCCGACGGCGAGAATCACCCGCTGATCGGAATGAAAAAGCGCCTTGAGTTTGAGCAGGACCGCGCCGGCGATGATGGGCGTGCTTAGCAGGAACGAGAAACGCGCGGCAGCCTCGCGGTTCATTCCGATAAGGAGCGCGGCAAAGATCGTCACGCCGCTGCGCGAGGCGCCAGGAACGAGCGCCAGAGCCTGGGCCGCGCCGATGATGAGCGCGCCACGGTAACTCAAGTCGCTCATCTGGCGTTTTTTCGATCCAAGGCGCTCACTCAGCAACAACAACGACCCGAAAACCGACAGGGTCACGGCAAGAATCCACAGATGTTGCTCATCCTGATAAAAGTATTTCTCGATCGGCCCTTCGAAGAGTTTGCCCACGACAGCCGCGGGAATGGTGGCGGCGATAATCTTGGGCAGAAGTCCGCCCTTCGGCCCGCCCAGCCAGCGCCGCTGGCGCAGATCGCCGATGTATGAGGCGCAGATGTGCAGCCATTCCCAAAAAAAGTAAATGCCGACGGCGAACAGCGTGCCCAAGTGCAGCGCCACATCAAACGCCATTTCATTTTCCATCGCGGGCCACTTGAAAAGCCATGGAACCAGCACAAGATGGGCGGAACTGCTGACCGGCAGAAACTCCGTCAGCCCCTGCACACTTCCAAGTGTCGCGGCTTGCCAGATGTTAATCAACGTCCATTCTCCGTTCTTGCCGTTTGAATCAAATGCCCAAGAAAACAAGGGTTGCCTGCCGTTAGGCAACCACTTTTGCGGAATTTCACCTTCCGATCCGGCGGATTTGGGGCTGATTGAGCTTCAACATGGTACTGATTATGATTGGCATCGTTCAGTCGCTCATTTGATTCATGGCGGCGTCGGTATACTAACGCGTGGGATAAAAAAAGGTTTTGATGAAACATCCCGACAGACACGATTTTTATGAGCGCGTAAAGCAAATGATTGCAATGCTCCGCACAAAATAATAAAAAAATAGATTTTTTTGTCAATCGCAGGAACCCCGGAAACGAACTGTTGTCAGAATCCGCAGAACAAAAAGAAAATGAAGACAAACTAAAAAGCTTCCAGCGACTGTCTACCGACAGTTTCCATAACCTCCTAACCTCAAGATTAGGCCCTCGGCAAAAGCCGAGGGTCTTTTCTTATGAAGCAGACAAAGGACATTTCCATGAATCAGGAAAACCGGCGGTCGCCAACATGCGCGACGGAATCCTGCCTGCCTGATTTTAAATCCCTGCATGAGTTGCGGAGACAATGCGGATAGCGCTTATACATGACTGGCTCAACGGCATGCGCGGCGGCGAGAAAGTGTTTGAGGTTTTGTGCGAACTGTTTCCGCGGGCTGACGTGTTCACATTGTTTTATGAGCCGTTGAAGGTTTCGCCGCTCATTCGTTCAATGAAGGTGCGTGAATCCCCCGTGGCGCGGTTTGTGCCGGGCGCGCGCCGTCATTACCGCTGGTTGCTGCCCTTCATGCCGTCAATGATCGAGGCGATGCGGCTGAAGGATTATGATCTTGCTGTGTCGACATCTCACTGCGTCGCCAAGGGGATCAAGCCCGAACCTGAAAACACGCCCCATGTTTGCTACTGTTTTACGCCGATGCGCTATGTGTGGGACAAGTATCATGATTATTTCGGCGACATGCGGCGTCCGTCGTCGTGGCTCATGCCGCTGGCGCGCGAGCCGCTTCAGAAGTGGGACACGGAAACAGCCGCGGACATCACCCAATTTCTGACAAGTTCGGAATATGTTCGCGGACGCATCCGCGAACACCTTCTGCGCGACGCCCTCGTGATTCCCCCGCCGGTTGATTATGCGAAATTTGGTGAAACCGAACGCTCGCCGGGCGATTTCTTCCTGACGGTTTCGGCGCTGGAACCGTACAAGCGCGTGGATGTTGCCATCGAGGCGTTCCGCGAGCTCGGTCTGCCGCTGAAAATCGCCGGCAGCGGGACGCGGATGGCGCAATTGCGCCGCGCCGCGCCGCCCAATGTGGAGTTCCTCGGGTGGGTGAGCGACGAGGCTTTGGCTTCGCTTTATTCCTGCGCGCGCGCGCTCATTTTCCCGCAGGATGAGGATTTCGGGATCGTGCCGCTCGAGGCAGCCTCAAGCGGGTGCCCCGTGATCGCTTACGGGCATGGCGGCGCCATGGAGACCATCGCCGATGGCGAAACGGGCATCTTCTTCTGCGAGCAGACGCCGGAGTGTCTGGCGGATGCCGTCCGCGCGTTTCGTCCCGCCGATTTTGACAGCGCGAAGCTTCGCGCGCACGCCCGTCTGTTCGACCGCCCCGTTTTCAAGCAGCGCATGGCTGACACGCTCTCCTGTTTCATCAGGCCCGGGGCGGAGCGTCCGCCGGCTTGAGTTCCGCGATGCGCGCCATCATTTCCGCCGCAAGCAATTCATAAAGTTCGCGTTTGGAGCCGGTTCCGCTGCGAGCGCCCGATGGCGGGATGAATGGCTTGCCTATATAAATCTTCACCTTGCGGGGGCGGGGAAAGCCGCGTCCGCGCGGCATGGCGCCGAACGTGCCGTCGAGGTAAACGGGCACGATGGGCGCGCCTGTTATCGCGGCAATCATCGCGGCGCCCGGCTTGGCCTCCTGAAGCCGGCCATCACGCGTGCGCGTGCCCTCGGGGAATATGATCAGAATGTTTCCCTGGTTGAGAACATCGGCGCACTGGCGCAGGGCCGCCCGGTCCACGACGCCCCGCCGGATCGGGCGGGCGTTTAGATGGCGGATGAGCCAGCCAAGCAAGGGCACGCTGAAAAGCTCCTCCTTCGCCAGCACATGGCACTGGCGCGACAGGCGCGCGGCGATGAGCGGCGGATCGAGGTTGCTGGCATGGTTTGAGGCGAGTATGACGGGGCCGCTTGCGGGCACATTGTTCACCCCGATAACTTCCAAGCGGAACAACAGGCGCGCCGTTATTGAGATACAAAAGCAAACGATATCATAGAAACGGTTCATGCGGCCGGGGACGGGGATTTCATTTCCACCATTGCGGCGACGGTTTCCGCGACTTCCTCGACAGGCATGTTCGTGGTGTCGAAAATCATGGCGCCCGGCGCCAATTTCAGCGCGCCCTGGGGCCGCGAGCGGTCGCGCTCGTCGCGTGCGATGATGTCGGCGCGAAGCTGACCGGGGGACACACCGACGCCCTGCTGAATGTACTGTTCACGACGGCGCTTGAGGCGCTCTTCTAGCGAGGCGACGAGATAGATTTTCCATCGGGCTTCGGGCACGACGACGGTCGAGATGTCGCGCCCTTCGAGCACGCTGCGGCCGTGCAGGGCGATTTCGCGCTGAAGCCGCGCCATCCCGGCGCGGACGGCGGGCACATCAGCCACGGGGCTGGTGTTGCGGCTCACTTCGGGCGAGCGGATGATCTCAGTCACGTCCTCGCCGTTGAGCAGGACGCGCTTTTCGTCCGAGGCCGCGCCCTTGGGCGGATCGGCGAACCGGATGTCCAATGAATGCGCGACAGCGGCGAGTTCCTCGGTATTGTCAAACGCCACGCCGCGCCGCATGGCCTCGCAGGTGACGCAGCGATACATGGCGCCCGTGTCCACATGGGCATAATTGAGGCGTTTGGCGGTCAGGCGCGCCAGCGTGCTCTTGCCCGAACCAACGGGGCCGTCGATGGTGACAATCGTGGAGAAAACATCCTCTTCATGGGTTTGCCGGCGCGCGGCAAGTTCTTCAAGAACGCGCCCGGCGATTTCCTCGATGGTATGTTCGGTCGTGTCGATGTGAATGTCCGACACGTCCGCGTAATACTCGCGCCGGGCCACGAGAAGCTGTTCGATGCGTTTGAGGGGATTGCCGCCGCGCAGCATCGGGCGCGCGGGATCATCGCCGAGACGCTCGACAAGCACGCTGGCGGGGGCGTCGAGCCAGAACACCAGCCCGAGCTGGCGCAGCACACGGCGGTTCTCGGCGCGCGTCACAATGCCGCCGCCCGTGGCGATGACGGCGCGCGCGGCCTGCATGATTTCGCGCAGCGCCTTGCTTTCCATATCGCGGAAAACCTTTTCGCCATGGTCGCTGAATATCTCCGAGATCGGCCTGCCCGCGCGGTCGACGATCACCTCATCGAGATCAATGAACTCCATTCCCGCGCGTTTGGCCACAAGTCGCCCAATGGATGACTTGCCGGCGCCCATCATGCCGATCAGGATGACATTGTCGCTCATCAGTAGTCCTTCATGTATTTGATGTAAGCATCGTAGTTGCGGCGCGTCTCAGGCATCGAATCGCCGCCGAATTTTTCAAGGAACACCCGCGCGAGGATGAACGCCATGATGGCCTCGCCCACAACACCGGCGGCGGGCACGGCGCACACATCGCTGCGCTCACGGCCAGCCTCGAAAGGCTCTTTGGTGGCAAGATCAACCGATTGCAGGGGTTTCATCAGGGTGGCGATCGGCTTCATGGCGGCGCGCACGACGATCGGCTCGCCGTTGCTCATGCCGCCTTCGATGCCGCCCGCATTGTTTGAAAGATGATAAAATCCGCCCGATGGCCCGCGTCCCGGTATTCGCGCATGGCCGCCAGCCTTTGCGGGCTCCTGTCCGAATGCGATGGGATCGTGGACGCGCGATCCGGGGACGGCGGCCACGCCAAAACCCATTCCGATGCTGACGCCCTTGATCGCCTGGCAGCTCATGATGCCCTGCGCCAGGCGCCCGTCGAGTTTTTCATCCCAGTTCATCGTGCTGCCAAGACCGGCGGGAACGCCGAGCGCGATAAGCTCGCAGATGCCCCCGACCGTGTCGCCGTTTTTCTTGGCATTGTCGATGAGCTCGCATATGGGCGCTTCGGCTTCAGGGCGCGCCACGCGCAACGGGCTGGTTTCGGCGCGCCGGCGGATCTCCTCGTATGTCAGATCTGAGGCGCCGGCGTCAATGCCGCCAACGTTGATGACATGGCTGAAGATAGTGATGCCCATCTCTGCCAGAAAGCGCCGGCACACGGCGCCCACGGCCACACGCGCCGCTGTTTCGCGGGCGCTGGCGCGTTCGAGCACATCGCGCGCATCACGGCGCCCGAATTTCAAAACGCCCGGCAGGTCGGCGTGACCCGGCCGGGGCCGGGTCATCATGCGCTGCGAATCCGCCGCGGTGGATTCGCCCGGCTCTGGCGCCATCTGGTCAACCCACACCTGGTAATCCCGGTTTTCGACAACGAGTGTGACGGGCGAACCGAGTGTGAAACCCTTGCGGATGCCCGAGCGGATGAGTGCGGTGTCCTTCTCGATTTTCATCCGCGCCCCGCGGCCATAGCCTTGCTGCCGGCGCGCGAGATCGCGGTTGATGTCCTCCACAGTGACAGCCAGCCCGGCTGGCACGCCGCGAATGATGGCCGTGAGTTGCGGCCCGTGCGATTCGCCCGCGGTCAGATATTCAAGGCGCATGGCGTCGCATCCTTGAGATGAAATTGCGCATGACGATCAACAAGAAAGCGAAATACGGGGCGCGCCGCAAGGAAACTCTGTTCATTGACCGATTTTCCGAAGATTGATGATTCCGCTTTCTGATGCCGGTAAGGCACGCCGTGCATAAGAACCGTGACCGGATTGTCCTATTGTGGAAAGCATGGAGCGAACCCCAACGAGAGGTCTTTGCAAACTTTTTCTGCTGGCTTTCGTCACGGGTTTTTCCGGCGCGGCAATGCCCGGTCCGTTCCTTGTGGCCGCGATTCAGCAGACAGCTGTGCAGGGCATGCGCGCGATCTTCGGCCTGCTTGCCGGTCACATGCTGCTGGAGCTGGCAACCGTCGGATTGCTGGCGCTGGGTTTGCAGGCTGTGATTTTGCGGCGCGGCGTGCGCGGCGCGGCCGGCATCGTTGGCGGGCTTGCCCTTTTCTGCATGGGAGCCGGCATGATCCGCGGCGCGGCGGGCCTGTCGCTGAATCTTGAGGGTTCGGCGGGCGCGGCATGCTCCATGCCCCAGCTCATGCTGCTTGGCGCCGCCGTGTGCGCCGCCAATCCATACTACACGGGATGGTGGGCGACAATCGGGGCGGGACAGCTTGCCCACATGGCAATACGAACACCAACGGATTATGCGGTGTTTTATCTCGGACATTTGAGCGCCGACATTTTGTGGTACGGCCTTGTGGGCTTGCTGGTTGTCACGGGCCGCCGCTGGCTGACCGATGATGTGTACCGCAGCCTCATTGTCTCTTGCGCCGCGATTCTGCTGGCCATCGCGGCATGGTTTCTGTTCGCCGGATTCAACCTGTTGCGTAAAAGAGAAATCATGGAAACCGTCCCCGGCAACCGCACAGCCACCGTTATCGCAAGAGCGCATCGAGCAGGACGCGGGCGCTGAGCTTGGCGCGCGAACCGAGCCCGGTTTCGGGACCGACGCACGAGGGGCAGCCCGAGGCGCACGCGCACGCGGCAAGAATGTCACGCGCGGCGCGCAAGATTGCCCGGTCGGTGTCGAAAACCTTGCGCGCCAGCCCCGTGCCGCCGGGATACCTGTCGCACAAGTAAATGGCGGGCCGCTCGTCGTGGGGGGCGCGCACCATGGCCACGGCCATCACATCGCGCGGATCGCACAACACATAAATGGGCGCGACATTTTTCAGCAGCGCGGCCAGCCCGCTCAGACCCGCCCCAAGATCCAGTCCCGCGCTCTCCATCCACTCCTTTGTTTCGGGCGCCAGCGTCAGCCACCACGCCTCCGTCTGCATCTCCAGCGGCGGACAACTCACCTCGCCAAAGCCGATGTTTTCATGCGTTTCAAAACGGATTTTCTTGTATTTCGCGATGACGGTTACCATCGCAACCTCGCCAAAGTTGCGCGATTGGAACGGTGCGGGAATCCGCAGATTCAATTCTGAATCGGGGGCGCTGGTTTGCGCGTCGCCTGCGAATTCCTGGCGGCGGCTTCCTTCATCCTCAATCTGTTTTCTCACTTCGTCCGGCCCGCGCGGCGGCAGGTCGTCCGCGGCATCGGGCGCTTCCTGATCGTCCCGGTCGTCTGATTCCGAATCCGTCTGCCCGCCCGCCCAATCCCCGTCCGTCAAATCAACCTGAATGACTCGTATGTCGGTTTTGGAAAGAGCATCGGTGTAATAATCGGCGGCTTGGGGGCGCGCATAGGCGGCGCGTTTTTCCCAGTTGAGTTGTTGGATGAAAAAGGTCTCTCCGCCGTGCATGTAAATCGCCCCGGTGTGGATGAGGCAAGCCGCGGAGCCGTAATCCACTTCGGCCATGACGCTGTTGTTTTCGGCGGTGTTAATGACGACAAAGTTTTCGGTGCTGGCGCTGCGCAGCGAGATGTGCTCGGCGGGATAGGACGGCGCGGACCAGTGCCACCGCCCCCCCGAGTGGTGCAGGACGCGCTCGTCCGCAAGATACCGAAGCACGGGCAGGGGACTGATACCGCCGAAATCCTCGCCATCGCTGAACGGCAGTTCGAACGCCGCGCACTTGATGTGATTGGCCAGTATGGCAACATTGTCGGGATTTACGATGGCATGCTCGGGCGGCCGCCCGAAAAAATAGCCTGGATGCGTGATGAAGAACTGGTCGAGCGGCGAGGAGCTGCCGATGAGCACGACGACGGATGTTTCGGCGCTTCGGCCCGCGCGCCCAGCCTGCTGCCATGTGCTGGCCACACTGCCGGGATAGCCCGCGATGACCGCCGCGCGCAGCTGCCCGATGTCAATGCCCAGTTCAAGCGCGTTCGTGCTCACCACGCCGAGGATGGCGCCGCTCTTGACGCCCTGCTCGATGGCGCGGCGCTCGTTGGGCAGGTAGCCCCCGCGGTAGCCCGCGATCAGGTTCGGATCGAGGCGCAACCTGACCATTGTTTTGCGCAGGTAATTGAGCAGAACTTCAACCCTGATTCGGCTTCGCGCGAAGACGATAGTCTGCGTGCCGGCAGCGAGGAAGCGCGCGGCGATGCGCCGCGCCTCGTTCACCACGCCGCGCCTGATGCCAAGCTCCTCGTTCACGACAGGCGGATTGTATAAAATGAAATACTTCGAGCCCGTCGGCGCGCCGTTGTCGTCAATGACATCGAAACTTCGCCCAGCAAGACGCTCGGCAATCTCGCGCGGATTGGCGATTGTGGCCGAGCAGCAGATAAAGCGCGGATGCGAGCCGTAGAACTCGCACATGCGCGCCAGCCGCCGCAGCACATTCGCCACATGCGAGCCGAACACGCCGCGGTAATGGTGGACCTCGTCCACGACGATGTAGCGCAGGTTCTCGAACAGTTTGATCCAACCGGTGTGATTGGGCAGGATGCCCGTATGAAGCATGTCGGGATTGGTGAGCACGATGCTTCCGGCGGCGCGTATGGCGCGGCGCGCGTTTGCGGGCGTGTCGCCGTCGAAGGTGTAGACCTTGATTTCGCCGCCGGCCTCGCGCGACAAGTCGTAGAGCCCCGCGTACTGATCCTGCGCCAGCGCCTTGGTCGGGAACAGGTAAAGCGCGCGCGCGTCGGGATGCGCCAGTATCTCCTGCACCACGGGGATGTTGAAACACAGCGTTTTGCCCGACGCGGTGGGCGTGACCACAACAATATCACGTCCGGCGAGCGCCGCCTCAACGGCCTGCGCCTGGTGGGTGTAGAGCCGGCCAATGCCCCGCGCGCGCAACGCCGCCGCCAGGCGCGGATCAAGCGCGGCGGGGAATTCCGCGTAACGCGCCGCGCGCTCGGGAATGTGGCGCAGATGCGTTATGTTGCGCGCGATGTGCGGCACGCCCGTCAGCGCCTTGAGCGCGGCATAAATGCCCTGATCCGCGCCACCGCCGCCGTCCAAAATCAAATCATCTGACGAAGACATCATTAATGTGAACAGGCCGTTTTACTGAATAAATGCATAATCAATATATGCATTGTCCAATCAATGATGCAGGGAAATAACGGCGCATTTGAAAAGCGGGCGATTTTCCATGTGATTCGCCCCGGAAACGGGCCGGATATTCGACGGCATTGCCTTGGCGGCGCGCGGAAGTTTGGCGGGACCGTGCCGTGCGGCAGCGGGCCCCGGCCGGCCCCGCCCGCAGATTGAATAGGTTCCTTTGTTGCGGGTAATATGCGTGGGTTTTGGCGCATGGGCGCCATGATCCTTCGAACAAAGGCGCCAACTGGAGAATCAAATATCATGAAGGCGATCGTCAGAACAGGCGGCAAGCAATTTCGCGTCGAAAAAGGCGATGTTTTGCGTGTTCCGCTGATGGAAGCTGAACCCGGCAGTGAAGTCGAGTTAACCGAAGTGTTGCAGGTTTCGGCGGAAGACGGCTGCCAGACGGGCCAGCCGGTTCTTGCCAACGCCAGTGTTAAGGCGAAAGTGTTGCGCCATGGCCGCGGCAACAAGATTCTCGTCTACACATTCAAACGCCGCAAGGGTTTTGAAAAACGCAGCGGTCACCGCCAGGATTTCACTGAAATCCAGATCGGCGACATCGTCACAGACGGCGCATGACATGCGCGGGGGCGGCCGCCCCCGGATGATATTTTTCAGGGAGACAAGTCACTCATGGCACACAAAAAGGGCGTTGGAAGCTCAAGGAACGGGCGCGACAGCAACTCGCAGCGGCTGGGTTGCAAGGCATACGGCGGCGAGTTCGTCACCGGCGGCACCATCATTATGCGCCAGCGCGGAACGCGCTTTCATCCCGGCCAGAATGTCGGCCGCGGCAAGGACGACACCCTGTTCGCCAAGCTGAACGGCGTGGTCGAATTCACGCAGCGCCAAGGGGTGCGCTATGTGAACATCCGCGAAAGGGCCGCCGCAAACGCCTGACCTGAACAGGCATGAATACCGATAAAGACGACGGACGAAGCCTGCCGCCCGGTCTCAAAACCGCCCGGGAGGAAATCAAAAGACTCAAATTTCTGTGGGCGCTTTGTTGTCTCACTCCCCTTTTGTACATGCTGATCGCGCGCGCCATCGATGATTCGTGGTTTCAGCCGGCCGCACGGCACGGCTTTGTGGCGATGCGCGGCTCCACCTACATTGTCGTGTCGGGCGTTTTTGCCTGCGCCGCCGGATTCCTTCAAATCCTGATTTTCATCGTGAAGCGCAATTATGCCGCCGAAATCCGCAAGCCCGCCCTCAAGCCGACAGAAATCATGCAGATTTTAAAAAAACGCACCATCATACTTGCCGCCATCAGCGAGTCGGCCATCCTGCTGGGATTCATTCTTTTTCTATTGCGCGGGGATCTTGCAGCCATGTTCGCATTTGGTGTGCTGGCGTTCGTTTATTATGCCCAAAGCTATCCCTGCGGCGCGCCAGACGGAGCTTTATAAATGCGATGCCTTCGTTGTGGGGGCGCGGGTCCGCCAAGGCACGCCCAGCGCCGGAGGACCGCCGCAGTTCTTCGAACAATTCGCAAAGGAAGCCAGCATTACTCCCCGGCAGCGCGAGCGCATCCAGCAAATCGTCCAAAACGCGAACGGCGACTTTCGCACGGCGCAGAGGGATAGCTGCCGCGCGATGTGTTCTTCTCGCCGCCGCCTTGGATGCCGGGCCCGACTCGCGGCAGGATAGGGTCCTACCGCTACGGCGCCATGAGCAAAGGCGACATCTTCCGGGTCAGCGACCATCTGCTGCCATAATCAGGCAGACTTCACATTCATCCGTTTCCCTGTTTTGCTCGACTCCATGGCGGCCAGCGCCACGGCAAGGCTGGAGCAGCCAGCCTCGATGCCTGGAATTTCCGTCACCGTCTTTTTGCCCGCCACATACTTGACCCAGCTTTCCAACTGCAGGCCCCAGTGGTATTGATTTCCGGAAACAGGGATGGGATCTGTGACCGTCTCGACGGAGCCGTCGGGGCGCGCGACACCGTGAATGTGTTTCGGCCCGTTGACAAGATCAAGGATCAGCGACCCCTTGTCGCCGTAGATTTCAATGCCGGAGAATCCGGGCGGGCTTGTCCAGCCGCACTCGATGCAGCCAAGGCATTTTGCCGCGCCGAAATCGAGCGCCATGACGGCGTTGTCGTCCACCTCGATGGGCTTGCGCAACGTCTTGACAATGGCGGCCACGGACTTGATGGGTCCGATGAAGTATTGGCAGATGTCGATCGCGTGAATGCCCATGTCGAGCAGGGCGCCGCCGACGGCGTACTTCCTGTGGTAAAACCAGTCGCTCTGCGCCCAGCCGGGGTAGGGGCCGCCGTGCGCGTAACGCACGCGGATCATGAAGGGACAGCCGATGACGCCGCGATCGATCATTTTTTTCGCCGTCATGTTCATGCCGAAGAAGCGATGCGAGAAGGCGACCATGACCTTGACGTCCTTCCGGCGTGCGGCAAGCGCCTTAAGCGCGCGCGCCTCAGCCATCGTGGCGACCATCGGCTTCTCAACGAGCGTGTTCACGCCGCTTTTGATGGCATCAAAGGCGATCGGATAATGGAAAACATTGGGCGTGCAAACCGACACCATGTCCAGCTTCTCCGCGGCCAGCATTTTCTTGTGATCCGTATATAAGTGTTCCGCGGCCACTTTGTATTGCTCCCCCATGATTTTAAGGCGCGCGGGGTTGACGTCGCAGATCGCCTTGATTGTGACGAGTTTCGGGCTGGCGGCATATCCGCTGAGATGCACATTGCCGATCGATCCGGCTCCAATAACGCCGGCCGTAAGTTTGGACATTTTCTTTTCCTGTTTCTTCGTGTGATGTGGGATCAATTAATTTTAATCCCGTAATATTCCCGCAAGGGAAAAGAGCCGCCGGTTAATCAATTTGTGCCGCGCCATTGGATGCGCTGCAGCGAGCCCTTGAGAAAAATCATGAATGAAAACTTGAACACGCGGCTCTCCTCGCCCGGTTTGAGTTTGTAGAGCAGCACCGCCTCGCGTGTGGAATCGGCGGGCGCCTCGTCGAGGATGACTTCGCCAAGCGCGTCCTTTGGATTCTGCTGGTTCTCGGTCGGATAAAAGACCACCTTGACCCCATAGGCGGGGCTTTCGCCGGAATTGCGGACGCGCGCGATGATGCGAATTTGCCGCGCGTGAATGTCGTCCTGTGTGGGCGGCGGAACATAGATGCCTGCCCCGCTGAGTTTGAATTTCTCCGCCACTTTCAGCGCAAGTGTTGCCTTGTTGTTTTCCGTCCGGATCTCGGTGTTGTGGTTATTGGACCACGCGCGCAGTAGCACCTCGCGCGGGCCGCTGTTGTGGAAGGGATCCCAACGCACCCGCACCGTCGCCGACGCGCCGGGATCAAGGTTGAAAGTCTGCCGGGGAAGGCCAAGATGCGATTCGAAGCGTTTCTCCTGGATCACCTCGCCCTCGAAAGCTTCCACACGCACACCCTCGGCCACCGAAGCGCCGAGATTCCGCACTCCAATATCAAAGAACACCGTTTCGCCGTCCATGGGGCGTGTTTTTGATGCTTTGATGCTTTCAGGGATGATCGCCAAGTCGGGCAGATACTTGGCGCCGAGCGCGACCTGCGCCCCGGGCCAGCGCGTTTGCCCTTCAGGCTGGTTTCTTACGAGATCGATATTGATGGTTTCGGTCTGGGGAACGGTCGTGTATTCGCGGCGCAATTCGGCGCGGACAGTGGCGCCGGGTGCAAGCGGGGGGATGGACTGTTCCGTGCCCTCAATGACACGCTCTCCCGCCATGTCCGCCTCAGCCAGCAGCACTCTCAAATCGCGGATGCCGCTTTTTGAAACATTGTATATGTCAAAGCCGATGCGGGCATTCATGCTCATCCCGTTGCGCGCGTAGGTGACAGAAATTGAATCCTTGTCGATGACAACAGGCGGTTGCGTTGGCGGTTCCAAGTCGGCAGGCACTGCGATGACAACAGGTTTGGGCGCCGCGGGCAGAGGATGCGGCAGTCCCGGCAAAACAATGCGGGCGTTGAGGCGATGGAGCCCCCCGCTGAGCGACAGCGTGACCGTCAACTGGCGGATCTCGTGGGGCAGGAAATTGACAGCTTCAGACTGGGCAACCGTTTTTCCCGCCGGCTCGGTCAGTTCCAGCCGGGCGTTGCGCACGGGCATTTCGGTGTCGTTTTTCAGGAACATCAGAATGCGGGCGGGCAGATGATCTGCCAGCGTTTCGGAAGTGGCGACGCGCCAGGATGAAAGCGAGACCGGTGAATTTTCATACAACGGCATGGCGAGTGATCGCGCGGACTGATTTTCATTGAGTCCCGTCTGGATGGCCGCCCGCGACCATGGGAATCGCCCGTCGGCCGCCGTGGGCACAGGAAGAGTCAGCGCGGAGCCGCTTCCCGCGGAGGCGGAAGTGATGTCCGAGAGGGCAAATACCGGGTTGATGGCAATGTATTGCCCTGCCGCGCCATGAGCGGCGGCGGAACCGGATATGGCAATGGCGCGCTGTGTGTCATCCGGCCCACTGACATCATCGGCTGTCGCCTTGTCGGCGGGGGGCGGAAGGACAAGCCTCAGGTCCGGATCGCCCAGGAGAATGAACATCTTGGGCAGTTCGGGTGGATTGCCGTTCATGAGGTAACGCCATTCGGCGAGTTTGATCGCCGCGCCGAGAGGTTCGATTCTCTCGCCAAAAAGCGCAAGGTTGAGTTCCCTTGTAAGTTTTTCATGCTGCGCGGTGATGCCCGGCCCCGACGGAACATAACAGGCGATGGCGCCGCCATTGGGCACGCGCATGAAATCCTCGCTGATGCTGACATTCCATCTGGGTTTGGGATAATCGATGGCGCCGCTGTTGCAGGTCATATTGATGATGAAAGGAAGCCGGTCAAAATTGGTCAGCATCAGGTTGTCGGAATTTTCGCTGTCGCCGCCGAACCAGATGCGCTCGTTGGACCATATGTTGGGCGAGCCGTGGCCGAAATAGGTGAGCACGGCCGTGCCGCTGTTGATCATATCGCGAATCATTCTGGTCGTGACGGGACTGACCTTCGAGCGCTTGGATTCGGCGATTTCCGAAGGGATATAGTAGTTGTCGATCCAAGGCTGCTCAGACAGAAATATGCGCCGCATGAAGAAGCGCGGCGGCACGGTTTCGCGCATGAGGCCGGCAACGGCGTTTTCAAACTCGCTGTGGTCGGCCACGAAGGCCAGCGTGTTGCGCCATGGGCCGGGCGGCGATTGGGTGCGGTAAGCAGCTTGCTTGGCGATGATGGCATCCAGATCCCGGATGTTGTTCACCGAGAAACGCCCGATGAAACTGTCGGAGAGGCAATCGTTTCCGAAAAGGTAGGTGTGCCAGTTGTCGGAGGCGAAACGGTCGGCGGCGCTGGAACCCTGGCTGGAATAAGTGGGAACATAATTGATGACGCCGTTTCGGAACTCGCGCAGCTCATCGCGGTAGTCGCTGGTGGCGTCGCCCACGAGGAGCACGAAGGACGCGGCGGGCTCGCGCGCTGTGCCCCGCCACTTTGCGGCGGCGTGACGCAGAAAACTCCTGATGGCGAAAGGCGTAATTTGGCCGCAGGAAAACTGATCATAGATGTCGTCCACCGGCACAACTCGCACGACGTGGCCAGCCGACGTCATGCGGTCGGCAAACGGCCTGATTGACTCCATGAAATCCGGGTAAACAATGATGATGTAATCGGCCTGATTTGAGTTTCCGATGAGGCCGGGGCCGGGTGTCACCGGCTGAAGCTCCGCGGGGGGGATCCGATTGGGAGGCATCAGGGTGTAGGAATGTATGCCTTCCTCGCGGGCGCGAAAACGCAAAATGCGCGTGTCATCGGCCGTTCCCTGTTGCGCGAGATCATATTTCACGAGAAGCGGCGCGGAATTCGTGACATCAAACAGGAGCGGTTTCAGCCCTGCGGTGATTCCCGAGACGCGGTAGTCAACGACACGCGGCGGCGGCACGGTCTGACGGGCCGTGGCAAGCACATTGGACGGCGAGATGAAGTCAAGACCGTCGCGCGAAGCCGTGTAGAAACGGGGATAGCGTATCTGCAGTTTGTCGAACCACACATCCATCTCGGCGGCGCGCGCGGCCGCGGCCGCTGGGTCGGTCGTGACCTCATCCATAAGTTCGACGGAAAGAACATTGTCCGCCGGACGCAACTGACCCGAAGGCACGGTGAAGATGCGCGTGCCGTCGCTTTCATTGACAATGGGAAACTCGATGGGCGCGCCATCGTTGATGCGCAAGCGCGCGGCAACCTGCCGCCCTTGCGGCCAGGAATGGATATACAGCGAAATGGTCGTGGGCAATTCCTCGGAGCGCGCAGCAATGCCCGGCATGTTGAATTTCGTCACGAAAGGCCGTCCGGGTTTGAGCTTCTCCCATACCCAGCGGAAACCGAGAATCGAAAGAAACTGATCATTGCGTGTCAGGACTTCGTTGTCCTTTTCCACTGTCATGATGTCATGAAAGACAATGGCATTTTCCGCGGGCGCCGTGGTCAAATCCGTGGGCTGTTGCGCGACAGGCATCGGTTTGGGAAACCGGGAGGGATCGAAACACAGCCAATAGCAGTTGACCGCGGAGTACAGCGACTTGTTGGCGGTTCCGTAGAAGACAAACATGTCATCGCGCGATATTGTCAGCGCCGACGCGTCACCCGCCGGGATATGGTGGAGGGGCTCTTCCTGGCCGTTGAGGCAAAGGTGGAGTTGGCTCGGTTGAATCTGGGCTATGGGCACGCCCGACGATTCAAGGTCGGCGCCCGAAATCCGGTAAAGACTGTCCTTGGAAACGGGCGCCTTGAGCCAGAACGATGCGCTGGCGATGCGGCCGGGCCGCCACAAGGGGAAAGATTCGTCGCCCGGGATGGCATCGGGCGACTGGACGGCGAACTTGGTGATGTCCTGCGGGTTCGCGACAAGTTTTTCGAGCACGCGGCGCAGCGTGCCGGTGGTTTGCGCTTCAGCCCATGCCGGATCGGGCGAGGCGGGATTGAGCGGCGTCGTGAAAAAAATGCGCGCGACGCCACTTGAAATTCGCCGGGCGGAAGGCACTGATGTGACCAGCGGAATCTGCACGCGGGCAACGCGAGTGTTGCGGATGTAGCCGACAGGCTCGACGAGAAGCTGTGAGGCGGGACGAGGCGCGGCATCAACGTCAGAGTCCGGAATCAGAGGGAGTATCTCCTGGGGAGCCAGCTCCAATTCGTCAAGCGTCGCGGTGGTGACGCTGCCAGCCGGAACAGCCAGCGCGATGAGAGCCATGGGCGCCCGCGACGAACCGGATGCGCGGAATCGGAAGACGATCTGAACGGGCGACGAACGGCAGTCAAACAACTCGATATCAGAATGCGCCGCGCAACGGGTGGCAATTTCCGACGCCTGAAGCATCCATTCGGCGCCGCTGAGAGAGCCGGGAAGAACATCCAGCTGGTGCGCGGGTCCAGCGAGTGCTGGCGCCGTCTCCAGCGGGGAACTGGAAACCGGGGCGGGCGTGGACGCGGACGCGGTCCGCTGGGCAGATGCGGACATCCATGGCAGCAGAATTGCGCAAATAACAGCGGCGCGGATAATAAAACAATCCATATTGGTGCTGGCGTTGCGGCAACCTTGTCCTTGTTTGTCCTTGTTTGTCCGTGTTCTCCGGTGTTCTCCGGTGTTCTCCGGTGTTCTCCGGTGTTATTTCACGATTGGTGCTGGCGTTGCGGCAACGGGTGGCGCCGCCGGCGCCGGGGTGGCAACTGGCGTGGCGGCGGGCGATGGCACAGGAACAACTGTAGCGGGAGCAACGGGCGCCGCAGGCGGCGCAGATTCCACGGGCTGGATCTGGATGGGGACTGGTTCAGCCCTTGCCGGCAAACCCGGGCTGGATTGTTGCGGCATCTGCCTGCCGGGAGCCTGCGGCTTGTTAGGCTGCTGTTGTTGCGCGCCCGCCGCCGCGGGCATGGGCGCCTCATTGGCGCCCGCAAGGAATTTGCGCGTAAAATTGCTCGAAAAGCGTTCGCCCCAGAATGTCAGAATGACCGTCATGATAAAAAACACGATGGCGCCGTTGCGCGTCCATCGGCGGATGGCCGCCGGCGCGCTGCCGAACCCGAAAGTCTCGCCAAGAGCCGAGGCGCCGGCCATTCCTGAAAGTCCGCCGCCCTTGCCCTCCTGCGACATGATCACAAGGACAAGGAACAAACAGACCAGAAAATAAAGGATCAGAAAGATATAGAAGCCGACAATGGCCATTGCGTAAAACCTTTCCTCAACATTACGTTGCGCAAAATGAAAATGACACGGCCTAACAGATTGACCGTTCAGCCATATTGAAAACTGATGTTCCTATTCATCACCTGTCAATGGAAAGGAGATTTGCGCGATGCCTGTAAACACACCCATCACCGTGGCTTATGGGGACGGAATCGGCCCGGAAATCATGGAAGCCGCGCTGTTTGTGCTCGATAAGGCGTGCGCGAAGCTCGACATCGATGTCATCGAGATCGGGGAGAAAGTTTATCTGCGGGGCGTGACGTCGGGCATGGAGCCATCGGCGTTCGACTCGCTGCGCCGCACGCGCGTCTTTTTGAAAGCACCCGTGACCACCCCCCAGGGCAGCGGCTATACGAGCCTTAACGTCACAACGCGCAAGACCTTCGGCCTTTACGCCAACGTCCGCCCCTGCATGTCGTATCATCCGTTCATCGCCACCAAACATCCGCGCATGGATGTCGTCATCATCCGCGAAAACGAGGAGGATCTTTACGCGGGCATCGAGCACCGCCAGACCGCGCAGGTTTGCCAGTGCTTGAAGCTCATCAGCCGACCCGGATGCGAGAAAATCGCGCGGTATGCCTTTGAATACGCCGCGGCCAACAACCGCCGGAAAGTTTCGTGCTTCACCAAGGACAACATCATGAAAATGACCGACGGATTGTTCCACAAGGTCTTCGACGAGATCGCGGCGGAATATCCCTCCATCGCCAGCGAACACTGGATTGTGGACATCGGCGCGGCCATGCTGGCCGACACGCCCGAAAACTTCGATGTCATTGTCATGCCAAACCTTTATGGCGACATTCTGTCGGACGTGGCCGCGCAGATCACGGGATCGGTGGGTCTGGGAGGTTCGGCGAACATCGGCGACAGTTGCGCGATGTTCGAGGCGATCCATGGCTCGGCGCCGCGCATCGCCGGGCGCAACGAAGCCAATCCCTCAGGGCTGATCCTTGCCTCGGTGCTCATGCTCAACCACATCGGTCAGAGCGGGACGGCAACACGCATCCACAACGCGTGGCTGCGCGCCATCGAGGACGGCATCCACACGGCGGACATGTACAAACAGGGCACAAGCCGGGAGAAAGCCGGAACGCGTGAGTTCGCGCAAGCCGTTGTTGAAAGGCTTGGCGAGAACCCGCGGGCGCTCAAAGCTGCGGATTATGCGGCTGAGCAGCCCCGGCAGGTCAAACCGCCACCGACGGCGCAACAGCCAGAAGTTTCAAAAGAACTCACAGGAGTGGATGTGTTTCTCTGCTGGGACAAAGGAAGCGCGGCGCAACTCGGCGGGGCGCTCACGTCCGCCGGCACGCCCGCTCTGCGATTGCGCACGATCAGCAACCGCGGCCAAAATGTCTGGCCGCACACATCGCCCGACACCTTCTGCACCGATCACTGGCGCGCGCGCTTCACCAGGGAGACCGGAACCGGCAAGCTGGAATATGCCGATATCATCGCCCTGCTCGACAATGTCACACGGGCCGGATACGAGATCATCAAGACCGAAAATCTCTACGATTTTGATGGCATTCCCGGATTCACAGGTTGATACACAATCTAATTGACTGTTCCCGCTTCGTTACACTGGAACAGCAATATGACACATAACTGATCGAATCACTAAGGAGATGCTTTTCATGAAAAACATGGAAAAAGTGATCAAGGCAACGCGCGATTTCGTGGCCCCTTACCGCGTCACAAACGGGAAAAAGTTCAGGCTCAAGGATTGCGATCCGGCCGACACCGCCCATTTCAAGTCCGAAGACAAATCGCACGCCAAGGAGTTGTTGCAGGATGGCATCGAGTTGCTGGCCAGTCTGCAGGACATGCTTTACGCGCAGGACCGCTGGGCGCTGCTGCTGATTTTTCAGGCGATGGATGCCGCGGGCAAGGATGGCGCGATCAAGCATGTAATGTCCGGCATCAATCCCCAAGGCTGTGAAGTGACATCATTCAAAGCGCCGGGGCCGATCGAACTGGACCACGACTATATGTGGCGCTCAAATATCTGCGTCCCCGAGCGCGGACGCATCGGCATTTTCAACCGCTCCTATTACGAGGAAGTGCTGGTCGCGCGCGTGCATCCGGAAGTGATTCAACACCAGAAAATCCCCGCGCACCTGGTCACAAAGAATATCTGGAGTCAGCGCTACGAGGACATCAGCAACTTCGAGCAATATCTCAGCTGCAACGGTGTCATGACACGAAAATTCTACCTCAATCTGTCAAAAGACGAACAGAAGCGCCGATTCCTCGAGCGCGTGGATAATCCGGACAAGAACTGGAAGTTCTCGGCATCCGACGCCAAGGAGCGCGCTTTCTGGAAGGATTACATGGAGGCCTACGAGGACATGATCCGGAACACCGCCACCGATTATGCGCCATGGTATGTGGTGCCCGCCGACAACAAGTGGTTCTCGCGCCTGGTGGTTGGAGCCGCGATTATTGAGGCGCTGGCTTCGATGAAGGTGAGCTACCCGAAAGTGGACAAGGCCAAGCTCAAGGAACTCGAGGAAACCAAAAAGATGCTCCTCGCGGAGAAATAGCAGCGGGGTGTATAACATGGAGCGCGGCAGGTCCCGCCTGTGGCTCATGGCCGGGGGTGGGCCATGCCTGCGCCAAGCGTCCGCACGCGGGATTATTTCCTCGAAAGGAAACCCACTTGAATGATTCTTACCACACCCTCGGTGTCGATTCTGCCATGCAAAAGGCGAGCGTTTGCCTGATTGACGGCTCGGGCGGGACCGTCTTGGGCCCGCACGACGTCGCATTCGCTTGCAAGGGATTTGACGGCTTGCTTTCGGACCCGGCGGGCTGCATCGATGCCGGCGGGTGACTGACAATCGGAGTCGAGTGCACGGCCTCGCTTGACGACAATTTGCTGGCGCTGTTTGCCTCGATGCGCCACCAGTGGCCTTTGGTGCTGATCCGTGTTGATCCGGCGCAGGCTCGCCGGTTCTCCGGTCCTTGGCAGCCACGAGCGCCCGTGGCTTGGCGACATCGCCGGTTTCTGCTCACAGCCTGCTGCCTTGCGAGTGTTCTCGTCGCGCTCGCCGGGTTTGGCGGTCCCGAGTCTCAGGAGTTTCCGACAAGCGGAGAGTGGCCATCGTTTCGGGGCAACAAGGGGTTGGACGGGCGCACCAGTCTGACGGGTGAAATCGCGCAGCCGCGGATCGTGTGGAGCATGGACCTAAACCCGGTCGAGACCCTCTACAGCCTCGATGCGAAATGCGATGTGTCCACCGCGCCCATCGGCCGGTCGGACCCGACAACCACACTCAGCATCGACGCTTCCGATCCTCGGTGGGGGCTCCAACCACCCATGGCACCGATCGCAGGCACTTCGGCACCGCTTTCGCGAACGACCGGCGTGACATATGCCGACGTTTTCCCCGAGCACGCAGGCTTGGAAAAACTCGAATTCGGCAGCGGTTTCGACAAACCCACCAGCAACGGCCAGTATCAGGACACAACGGGGCGATGCCTGGTCTGGAAGGACAACCAATGGGCGGCGAAATGGGAGTCGGAACCGCTGAAACTGCTTTTCAGCCCCCTGCCGATCGTCGGGGACTTCGACCATGACGGCCAGCCGGAGGTTGCGATCCTGCCTTGGAATGACCTTCTCGTTCTCGATGCGCGCACAGGGAAAATCAAAGACCGCTGCACGTTTACCGAGGGACGCAGCTACGGGGCTTTCTATGCCGACGATGTCGACGGAGACGGCCTGAAGGAGTTCGTCGTCCTGTCGGATTTCATGAAGCACATCAACGTTCTCGGCTACCGGCAGGGAAAACTGAAGCAACTGTGGCGGCGCGATATCGAGATGACACTTAAAAACCCCCAGCGCATGCTCCGCGCCCACCCGCATCCCCTCGCCGACGTCAATGGCGACGGGCGGAAGAAACTCGTGGTCAGTCTTTTCAACGAAACGGGGGACCAGCGCTGGCACGTGCTGGTTTTCGATGCGCTCACGGGGACTGTCCTGACCGACTGGCCGGACGAGTTCATGCAGGGACTTGCGGATTTCGACGGGGACGGCACGGCGGAGATCCTGACATACCGGACGCATGGCTTCAGCGTGCCGGAGTTCGGTACGATCATGGTCCGCTCTTGCGCTCCCGGCAAGCCCGATCCTGTTTGGACGGCGGACTCCTCCAGGTGGCAGACGTGGGAACCTCCTCTCGCGGAAAATGCGAACAGCGACGCCACCAAGGGCCGGGAGGATGTTCTCCTTCGCCCGGTGAACGGCCGCCCAGTGGCCGTGGTCCGGCAGTCAATCGGCGGGGACATTCGCCTCTCGATGGTGTCCTTTGTTGACGGGGCAATCCGAATATGCGCCTCCGTCCGTGGCGAACGTCTTACCGGCCTCGGAATGGACAGCGAAGGTCGCCTGCTTCTCCACTCGGTTCACCCGCGCGACCCGGCGACCGGCAAGCCGATGGCGCTAATGGCCGAAGGCGGCCGACTGGTGGCGGGCGACAGCCGACCCTGTTATGTCTGGCAGGTGAGTGCGCCGGTTGTGGCGCGTGAAACGGGCGCCAAGCTTCCCGTCATAATCGCCCAAGACTCTGCCGAGGGAGTTCTCGTCCTCCAAACCCACGACACCAGCAGCCTGCCCGAGATACTGCGGCGCATCCCCGGTCGCGCTCAATCGCTGAGTTGGCCGGAGACTTTGGGACCGGTCGTCACGGACCTGAAAGGTGACGGTCACCGGCAGATTATCGCGTCCACGGCTTCGCCCGAAGGGAAGGCGCGGATGGTCGCCACGGATCTGGAGGGTCGTGAACTCTGGCACCACGATTTTCCGAACATCCCGGGATCGGCGCCCGTGTGGAATTCCGGCGGGATCACGCTTTGGACAACCGCTCACTTTACCGACAAGGTCCGCCGCGACGTGCTCGTGACGGTGCGGCGCAACATCATGCATTCGGACGAAACCTATCTCTTGGCCGGAAACGACGGCCGCGAGCTATGGCATCGGGCGGGTCAGATAGGCGGCCGCGGAACGGGCGGGCAGCCATATGCCATAGCCGACTACGACGGTGACGAACTCGACGAGGCGGCGTCATTTTACCCCGACCTGTTCTACATCCTCAATGGGAAGACGGGCGAGAACCTGATTGCCATGCAAGCCTCCTGGCCACAACTGCCGATCGCGTCGGTCTACTGGGGCCGCCCGGTTGCGGGGGACTTTGAGGGTGCCGGGACGAGGCAAATCTTCTTTTCCTCGGGACGCGCCAACATGTCCATGACCGGCCTCGTGGAGCCAAGCGGGAAACTGGTCTGGTGGGATGCGCTTGAAAAGGGCGGCGAGGCGTACCCAGCGTTCGGCAACATTGCGGGCGACGGAAGGGTCAAGGCCATCGCTCCGGGCTTCGACGACGGAATGCGCTGTTACGATGCCGCGACCGGCAAGGTCGACTGGAGTTTGAAACCACCTGTTGCGGAGAAAACCGTCGGTTCCGCCAGCGCCGACGTGAACGGGGACGGCCGCGACGAGGCTGTTTTCTCCGCCGGCAAATCGCTATTCTGCGTGGGCTGCCAAGCTGCGGGCAGCAAGGGCGCGCTGCTCTGGAGCATCGTGCTTCCGGATAATCTTGGACCACCGGCCATAGCCGATATTGACGCAAGCGGCCACGCCTCCATCCTCGTCGGGGGCACGAACGGTGTTCTTTACTGCGTTCGTTAGCCCAAGATCCGCAAGTTTCATGATATAGAAGCCTGATTTTCTTGGGCATAGTTCTCCCAAAGGGCAAAAGTCGCCACTACATTTTGGATTTTTTCAGGTCGGTTGGAGATTCGCATGCGCTGGTCGGGACTTGCGCCAAGGCCGGAGTTTTCCATCCACTTTATCCAAGTACCAACCTGCGCATGATCTTCAAACTGGTGTCAGGCCCAAATCTGTGAGGTCAGGAGTTCTGACCTTGAACAGACGGGTCGCTCTCCAGTACAACTGTGAAAGCCGTCCGACCCGTCGTTCGGCCCGGTTGAGGCAACGCTCCCGGCCCGCATTGATGCGCGCTTTGAGCGCTTCAAGGCCGCGTTCGAGCTTTTGTGCCGCACGCGCTCGAAGATCAGCGCTGGACCGACCTCCGCCGCGTGCACCACGTGACAGACTCCCCGTGCTCGTGGGAATCCGCTGGAACATGATTGACAGCCGATGCGCGCATCTTTCATACATGCTTGGTCAATGCCGAGCTTGTCCCGGTGCAATCATGATATTCAGATTAAAACAAACTCACACAAACGCCTCCCCATCCCCCTCACATTCCACCGCGCTCATAACCCATCATTCCAAAAAGAGAATAAACTAAATGAACATTCTCCCCGTAGGTCCCGAGATCGACGACGATCCGGACTTCGACCGCTATTTCGCTGATCTGCGCCTGTGGAATTTCGATATCGCCTACAACGCGTATTACGCTTTCACGATGAATGACGTGACCGGGCGATACGCGGACGCCTACCGCCGTTTCACCGCGCGCGCCGGCGCCGAAGGTGTGCCCTCATGCGTGCAGATACAATCCACTGTGGCCCACCTTGACGACATCCCGCTGACCGAAACCCAGCGCTATGCCGACAACGAATACTATCTCTACGAGCATTTTGGCGGACAGGGCAAAAAGTTCCATTTCGCCTCCTTTGGCTCGCGCATGTGGCTGGATTATCTCAAGCGCATCACGACCTTATACCGCGAGTTCGGATTCGAGTGGGTTGTCTATGAAGAGCCGATGATCCGGACGGACATCCCCGGCTCGTCCGATCCGATGGCTGAGGCATTCCGTCGCGCGCACCCCGGCATGAAATATCCCACGCACCAGGATGAATGCGCTGGTTATCTGGAATTGCAGAAATTCAAACGCGACACGCTCATCGGTTTCTTCGCCGAACTGCTGGCTCACGCGAAATCGCTTGGTTTTCAGAAAGCGGGCATCATGCCGTGGTTCTTCACACCGACGCTGGAGAACACGCCTGTGGAAACATGGAACACCTGTTGTGACACCGGGCGCGTGATTTTCCTTAAGGACCTCGATTTCATTGTCGTGCGCATGCAGCCCGACAACATATTAGCCCAAGTGATGATCGGCGCGGATGGAGAGTTGACGCCCACGCTGGCCTACTACGAGTGCCTGGCGCATAATCTCGGCAAACCGGTCATTATGGTCAACAAGCCGACCGACGAGCATCGGCCGGAGGCCAACCGCGAGGATCCGCTCATTCCTCCGGATTATTTCCGGCGCTACGCGCTGGCGGCCGCGGCCGCGGCACCCCAAGGCATGAGCCGGCACTGGTACGGCGCGAACTACGGGCGCGACAACGAACACATGGCGTTGATGGCCGACGTCAACGACGCGCTGCGCCGCCTTGCCCCCGCCGCGGCCGAGACGGCCTTTGTGTATTCTTATTCGGGCGCGTCACACGCCCAGCCGCGCCCGTGGCGCGAGACATGGCGCACATGGTGGAGTTTCGCCGCGCGCATGACGGAAATCGAGCGCGTGCCGTTTCTCACCTTTTTCGCCGAGTCGTTGCGCGAGTGCGCCGGGCAGCATCCTGAAACGTGCGTGATCGTGCTGAGCGAGTATTTTCCCATACCGCCTGACGAAATTGAATTCCTGCGCGAATGGGTGTCGGCGGACGCGCGGCGGCGCCTGGTGTACTTTGGCGGGCGCGATGGCAACCGCTGGAGCGGCGCCAGCCTGTTCCAGGAGTTCGCCCTGCGCCCGCCCGAAATGACCGCGCTGTTCGGTTATGACCCGTCAAAATCCGTTGAGATCCGGGCTGCCGATCCGCGGCAAAAACTGCTGTTTAAGGGAAATGCGCCGCACGACGAGGTGCTGGGCAAATCACGGGATATCGGCGCAAGCTCGCTGTGCCTGCCCGTCATGTCGCGGGACTCAAAACCGGAAATCATGTATGAATCCGCGGATGAAAATTGCCCCGTGATCACGAGGCTGAAATACGATGGCGGCGGCGAGGCGTGGTTCGCAGGGATTTCCCTCGACGGGTGGCAGCTTGATTTTCCCTTCCGCGGATTTCTGCGCGGCTTGGCCGATGCGCACAGCGCCGGCAACGATGACGCAGGCGTTCCGCTGCGCGTGCGCTGCGCCAATGCTTATGTGTATGCCAATACCACGCGGAACGGCTACTTCATTGCCTCAAACTGCACAGCGCGGCCGCAACGAATCGTACTGGAAAAGCCCGCGCGGATATTCGACACGCGTCGCGGGCGCATGATCGAAAAATGCAAATCGCTGAAAATAGCCCCGCTGTCGTTTAAGCTGATGCGCATTGTGCCGCCTGGCACGCGCGTGCTCGATGTGCGCGGCGCAATCACATTGTCTTCGATCAACGAGCGAGACCATGCGGCGCGCATCAGCGGCATGTATCACAGCGAACTCGAGGTTGTCACGACAGAGGCGCCCGCGCGCATATTGGTCAGCGGGCGGCCCGCCGCCTTCGGCGCCAAAAAAACGGCAAAATACCACCTTGTGAAAATCTCAGGCCTGCCGCGCGAAGGGGAAATATTGCTGGAATTCTGAAAGGCGTTGCGGGTAAAATCACCGATACCACCCACAACACCCGCATCTTTTCCCGCCCGCTTTGGGAACACCTGTCGGCGTCTTCCTGACCCCCTGGTTGCATCCCAATTCGCACCGCCAAATTCTTTCCGCTTGCAGGCGTATTAATTTGGAGGAACTGTTCCCGTGTTAAATGGCAGGCAAGATAAAAAGGTTGGAATCATGACGAGAATAATATGGATGGGATTCATGGCAGTTGTGGCGGCGGCATTATCCGCGCGCGCGGGCCATTGCCAGCAACTGCCCCTCGATGGCAAACCGAAATGGTATGAAATCAATGTGGTCGCGGGAGCGACAAGCGGCACGCGATGCATCGTGTTCGCGGCCACCGGCCAGCCGGCCGGGGAACTGGAGCCGGGTCACCGCTTCCTGTCCTTCGGAGCCGACAAGAATAGAATCACTCTGGCTCACAACGGCATGATCGTCTTCATTCCTTCCGATACGGCAAAGGAAATTTATCCCGACATCACCCCCGAAACGTTCTACCGCGCGCCTGGCAAAACCTTGGAGAAGCAGGCAGAGGAATTGACCGCGATGCGCAATTCCACGGCGGGTCTTGCGCCCAAGCGGGCCACCCCCACGCCAACTCCAACGCCTGCCTCAAGCGGACGGGGCGGCGGAGGCGGTGGAAGCCGCGGCGGCGGTGGCGGAGGCGGCGGCGGAAGCCGTAGCGGCGGCGGCGGCGGCATGCGGTAGGATTGCGCCGCTCATCTCAAAACGCGCGGATCATTTAGACTCATCTGCCATCCGGTCTTCTCCGCGCCTTCGCGTGATATTTTAAATCTGACTTAGCGTTATCACCATGCGGCCGGTACTGTTTGAAATATTCGGGTATGGTATTCCGGGCTATGGAGTCATGGCGGCTGCGGGGATTGTTGCTGGGCTGATCGTTTCAGCGCTCCTCGCGCGGCGGGCAGGCATTGGGGCGGACTTTGTGCTCGACGCTGTTTTTTGGATGGCCATTGCCGGTTTTGCGGGCGCACGGGCGCTGTACTTGTGCGTCACATGGCGCGCGACATTGAACGATCCACTCGGTTCACTAATCAGTGGCGGCGGCGGCGTGTTCATCGGCGGCATGGCGGCAGGCGCCGCAATGTTGTGGGTGATGTGCAAGCGGCTGAGTGTGGGATTCCTGCGCATGGCCGACATTTTCGCGCCCGGTCTGTCTCTGGCGCATGTCTTCGGGCGCATCGGATGCCTGCTGGCCGGATGCTGTTACGGCGCGGTTGCCCCGCGCTGGGCCGCCGGATGCGCGATCTCGTTTCCCAGGATCACTGGCGCGCGCGGCCAAATCATCGGCTCGTGGCCCTTCCTTGACGAAATGAGCCGGGGCTGGATCGCGCCTGATGCGGCCTGCTCTTTGCCCTTGTGGCCTGTTCAAATCATCGAGGCGGTCCTCAATCTCGCGCTGTTCTGCGCGCTGATGCTGTTATGGCGACGGCGCATGGCGTCCGGCCGGATTTTCGCGGCATACATCGCCGGTTACGCATTCCTGAGATTTGGCGTGGAGTTTCTGCGGGGTGACGCCGACCGGGGCATCATTGCGGGGCTTTCGCTGTCACAATGGTTGTGCGTCGCCGCTCTGGGCGCGGCGGCGTGGATCTGGCGGCGGACTACTGTTGCCCAATCGCCGACCGCAGATTGCTAAGCAGATCGCGCATTTCCATAAGGCCCTCGTGGTTGAAACGCACCTGAAGAGACTTGTCGAGCACGATGATTGTGGGCACATTCTTCACCTGCGCCGAAAGCGGCCCCTCGAGATTGGATGAATCGATCACAAGTCGCGTCACGGGCTGGTCATCAAGATCCGTCTGCGACAGCGTGCCATGAATTAAAGCATGGCACTCCTCGCACAACGGATCGAACACGAGCAACAGGACAGGCGGATTCGAGCGCGCGGCCTTGTTCAGGCTGTCGGTGTTGGCGAGGATGATCCAGCCTCTTGCGCGCAGAATGCGCATTTCGGCCGTGTCAGCGGATGATTCAATGATGCCGAGGTCGGCGGCGGTCAGGCGCCGTGCCGCGCCGGGCGCTGGAGTGCCGGCAACAGCCGCCGCCGGGTTGGGCTGAGGCAGAGGTGTGGCGTCCGCGGCGGGCGTAACAGGCGCTGGACGTTGCGGCGTGCGCGCCGCCACTGGCATCTTTTCAATTGACGGTTTGGGTGTGCGCGATGGCCCCGCCATTGCCGCGGTTTTCTGTGATTTGCGTTCCGCGGCGGCCGGCGTTTTCGACTCGGGCGCGCCGGCGGACTCCGGCTCGGGGGCGCCAAGCGTGTAAGGATTGAAGATGTTGCCGGCAGCCAGTCCGCCTCCGATCAGGAAAATGAAAGCGAAGATAACCGCCGCGGCGCGCGCGCCATAACCAATCCTCGGCAACCAGGGAAACGCGAGAGGCCAGGCGAAATACATCTCGAGCAGCGTCGTCAGCGCCACGCCGTAACACCACGGGCAGATTTTGTGGAGGTAAAGCAGCTCGAGGGCGCGCAGGTAGGCCACGAACGCCAGACCGCCCAGGACGCAGACGAACTTGGCCGGCTTCAGCCAGCCCTTGCGCCTGAGCAGAACCGTGAGCACAAGCTGACCAGCGAAATACATGACCCCCATGCCCGCGATCGAAAATGGCCCAATGTGGGCATACTGACCGCGCAGGATCGAGTGGCAGGCGAAAATGCTGCCGCGCGGACACGGCACGCTTTCCGGATACAGAATCTTCAGTGAAATCAGAAGCAGATAAATGGCAATGCTCAGCCCCGCGCATTCAACCACATAAAGCGGCAGTTTGTCCCACTTGGAATGTTTATGGCTCATAAGATCAATATACGAATAAGAAATTGGAAATTACAAAATAGAAATTCATATGCGCTCTGTCGGTGTGGTTGCTGGAAGTCCGCCGCGGCGTGCTTGTCCGTGCTCAGTCAGCGATAAGCGTCTAACCGGCTCGAACTGCGGGGATTGGGTCAAAGTGTTTCGATGATCAGGTTTGTGTTTGTGTAGACGCAGATTCCGGCGGCGATATTCATGGCTTCGCGCGCGATTCCGGCGGCGGAGAGATTGGGTGCGTGCGCCAGAAGGGCGCGCGCGGCGGCAAGCGCGTAAGCGCCGCCCGAGCCGATGGCCGCGATGTGGTCGTCGGGCTCGATGACGTCGCCGTTGCCGCTGAGCACCAAGAGATGCTCGGCATTGGCCGCCACCAGCAGCGCTTCGAGGTTGCGCAGGTATTTGTCCGTGCGCCAATCCTTGGCCAGCTCCACGGCCGCGCGCAACAGGTTGCCGTTGAATTCCTTTACTTTGCCTTCCAAGCGGTCGAACAGCGTGAAGGCGTCGCCCGTGGCGCCGGCGAATCCGCAAAGAATCTGGTCGTTGTAAAGACGGCGCACCTTCCGGGCTCCGCTTTTCATGATCGTTGTCCCCAGCGTCACCTGCCCGTCCCCGGCCACGGCCACTTGGCCATTGTGCCGGATGCCAATGATGGTCGTCCCGTGGAAAATGTGATTGTACATGGGCTGTGTCATGGAACTTGTCCCGTGTGATCATTCATCTCGTGCATGGCGCGAAACCATGAAACACAACTTGCCTCACAACGGATTTTCGCGCAAGGGCGCACAAATCCGTTGCGGAAAATCATCCCGCCCACAGGACCGCCGATGCGCGCGCATCGGCCTGCTCCCGCCGCAGGCCACGGGGCCGGTTTCTCAGGCCTTGGGGCGCTTGGCGCCGTACTTGGACCGGCTGCGTTTGCGGTTGCCCACGCCCTGCGTGTCGAGCACACCGCGCACGATGTGATAGCGCACACCCGGCAGATCCTTGACGCGGCCGCCGCGGATCATCACGATCGAGTGCTCCTGAAGGTTATGTCCCTCGCCGGGAATGTACGCCGTGACTTCGACGCCGTTTGTCAGGCGCACGCGCGCAACCTTGCGCAGCGCCGAATTCGGCTTCTTTGGCGTGGCGGTGTTCACGCGCGTGCAGACGCCGCGCTTGAACGGGCTCGATTGCAACGCCGGGGCGTTCTTCTTCGTCCGCAGGCGCTTTCTCCCTTTGCGAACCAATTGGTTGATGGTCGGCATGAATATCCTCTCAGAAAAATAAGGCGGCTTTCATCAAAGCCACACGCGCGCGGGCGCACGCCCGCCGGATTCAGTCCTGATGGCGTACTCGCTGACCGGACTTATCCACTCGTGGCTCAACCCCGCCGAAACCGATTTATTCAATCCGCGGACGTATTGCATCTCAACTCAATCCGGTTCCATTTGACAAATGTCTCCGGCGCCGCAAGATGTTTTTCATCTCAACTCTCACAACAGGTGCAAGAACTTGAAACGAGTCGCGATCATTATGGCTGGCGGCGCCGGAGAGCGGTTTTGGCCGCTGAGCCGTCAGAGTTATCCCAAACAGCTCCTGCGCATCGCCGGCAGCCGAAGCATGCTCAGCGCCGCCGTCGAGCGCATTCAGCCGCTCGTTGCCCCCGCCGACACCTATGTCATCACCGGCCGCGCGCTCAAGCCGGCCATCGAACAGGAAGCCGGAAACCTCCCGCCCGAAAACGTCATCGCCGAACCCGAAGGCCGAAACACATCCGCCTGCCTTGCGCTGGCATCCGCGTATCTCGATTATCGTTACGATGGCGAGGATGTGGTGACTGTGGTCATGACCGCTGACCATTATATCCAGGATGTCCACGCCTTCATCCGCGACTGCGCCGCCGCCATCGCGCATGCGTCCAGCCACGACGCCCTCGTCACGTTCGGCATCAGGCCAACACGTCCCGAAACAGGCTATGGCTACATCGAACTGGGCGAATCCTCGCCGGACGACCAGGCTGTCCGCTCCGTCGCGGCATTCCGCGAAAAACCCAATCCCGCGACAGCGAATGAATTCCTCGAAAGCGGACGTTTCCTGTGGAACAGCGGCATCTTTGTCTGGCGCAATTCGGTTCTGCGCGAGGCGTTCCGCCAGGCTCTGCCCGCCGCGCATGAGCAGATCGACCCGATGCGCCGGGCGCTCGCGGCGCCCAACGAACAGGACGCCCTGGCGCGCGTGTTTCTGGCCATGCCGCGCATCTCCATCGATTACGGCGTTCTCGAAAAAGTCTCCAACGTCGCCGTTGTCACGGCATCCTTCGACTGGGACGACATCGGCAACTGGGGATCGCTGGCGCGTCTGCTCGAACCCGACGCCGCCGGCAACGCAACCTTTGGAAACACGCTGCTCCCGGGATCACACAACTGCATCGTTTACTCCACTGCCGCTGACGGACACGACACCCGCGAGCCCGTTGTCGTTGGCCTCAACCTGAAGGACACGATCATTGTGCGCGTGCGCGACGCCGTGCTTGTGCTGCCGGCAGGCAGCGCCCAGAATGTGCGCGATGTGGTCAACCTCCTGCGCGAAAAAGGAATGACGGAATACCTGTAATGCTCCGTGACAGGACGCCACCCCATCCATCAATTGGAATCAGCATGTCCTGCCCAACGCCAAACCCGCTTGATTGGAATGTGAAGAATGACTGATTGCGCTGACGACTCCTACCGCTCTTTGAAGGCTGTGAAGCTGATCGTTTTCGATCTGGATGGCACGCTCATTGACGCTTTTCAGGACATCACCAATGCCGTGAACCACATGCTCCAGAGCATGGACAGACCGCCCTTGCCGCTCGAGACGGTCAAGCGCCACGTCGGGCACGGTGTGCGCGAACTCGCCGCCAGGCTGCTCGGTACACACGAGGCATGCGTCATTGACGCCAGTCTGCCGTTACTCGTCGAGTATTACAAGCGCCATCCCCACGTCAACGCCCGTGTCTATGACGGCGTCGTCCCCACGCTCGGATGGTTGCGCGCGCGCGGCATCAAAATGGCCGTCGCCTCAAACAAACCCGATACGCTCACGCGGAAAATCCTTGCCGCCATGGGCCTCGCGCCGCTTTTCGACGCCATTTATGGGGAATCTCAAGAGTTTGCGCGCAAACCCGATCCGGCAGTCCTGCGCCACATCATGGGCGAGTTCCGCGCCGCGCCGGATGAGACCGTTGTCGTTGGCGACACGGACATCGACATTGAATTTGCCCGCGGCGCCGGAGCGCGTGTCGTCACGGTCACATACGGTCAACTGACCGGGGAGCAACTCCGCGCCCACAAGCCGGATTACATCATCAACTCATTTACCGAGCTTATCCCGCTGTTCAACCCTGATGGCGTACTCGCTGACCGGAATTCATGCCCATGAATTCACCATACGCATCTGATTATGATTGCATCACGGCGCGCGGCCGAATGAACCTGCACTTATGATCCCGGAAACTTTCAGAACGCAGGTTTGCGAAGTCCGCATCGGCAATGTTCGCATTGGCGCGGGCGCACCATTGGCTCTGATCGCCGGTCCCTGCGTCATCGAAAGCCGCGAACATTGTCTCATGATGGCGCATGAGATCGCTCGCATTGCCAGCGCCGCCGGCATCCCTTTCATCTTCAAGGCCAGTTTCGACAAAGCCAACCGCAGTTCGCTTGCGAGTTGTCGCGGACCGGGCATGGAAAGGGGATTGGAGATACTGGCCGAAGCGCGCGCCGTTACCGGAGCGCCCATACTGACGGACATCCATGCCGAATCCCAGGTCGCCCCCGCGGCCGTTGTCGCCGATTGCATCCAATTGCCCGCCTTCCTGTGCCGCCAAACCGACCTGCTGCTTGCGGCTGGGCGGTCAGGCAAACCGGTCAATGTCAAAAAGGGGCAATTCATGGCGCCTTGGGACATGAAAAACGTGTGCGACAAAATAACCTCGACCGGAAACCGCCAGATTCTTCTCACGGAACGCGGAGCAAGTTTCGGCTACAACAACCTCGTCAGCGACATGCGCTCACTGCCCGTCATGCGCGAATTTGGCTATCCTGTTGTTTTTGATGCCACGCATTCCGTCCAATTGCCCGGCGGACTGGGCGCCGCCAGCGGCGGGCAACGGCAATTCATCTTTCCCCTTGCACGCGCCGCCGTCGCCGCGGGAATAGATGCCCTGTTCATCGAAACCCACAATGATCCCGAAAACGCCATGAGCGACGGCCCAAATGCACTGCCGCTCGATCTGTTGCCCCGGCTGATCAGGCAAGTCATTGAAATCGACCGGTTCATCAAAAGTGAATAGTGGTTGCGAATTTGGTTTGTGTCTGCGGGAGTGTTTGAATATATAATTTAATCATCATAATGTTAAGCGCTGTTTGAAAGCTGACCCCTCCACAGGAGTTTACAGGGAAAGTCAGAGAGTGAAAGACAAATCAAGAAAACACGGAACACCGCCCCCGCAGGGCGATAAAGAAAACGAGCACAAGTCCTCCTATCAGGACGATCCCCGTTACAAGCAGTTTTACTCTCGCCTGAGGAAGACGCAATCACGTCCCACTTATGATGAGGACATCAAGCCCATGACGATCGAAGAACTGGATCAGCAGGGCTGGGATGGCTCGATCAAAACACCCGAATCAGAATTTCCATGGATGCCGAATCTGGCGGTTGCCTCGTCATCCGCGCCATCGGCGCCGCCCCCCCCCACCGCGCAAAACTCGACACCGCTGGCAGGCCCGATCAAACTCGCCGGACCCGGCTCAACAACTCCGACCATCATCACCCCTTCACGGCAGCCCCTCCCCGCCCAGCCCGCCGCCGAACTCACCCATGGCGAAATTATGTGCTTCGATGACGGAAGCGTGGCCGTCTACAAGGATGCCGTCTCGGGCAAGGATTATGCCCTGTTCTATTTTCTCGAACCCGACGGCAGGGCCGAACCGCGCGGCATCTTCTTCGAACAGTATGACCGGCAGCGCATTGGAAAACTCCCCGAGAAACTTTTCGAAAAGATGTGCGAGGAAAACCAGTGGGATTACGATGCCATCATCTATCATCTCGACAAATATGAGAACACTGCCTACATCAGAAGACTGATGGGTTCAAGGCCCGCTCAGACACGCAAAGCCGCCGTTATCGAGCGCTCCGCCACAGCCGTTGCCGATCCGGCGCGCGAGCCAGCCGAAACAGCCCCGACCGCCCCCGCTCCGCGCAATTCCTTCGAACGCGGGCAGGTCATCCGCATCAATGTTGGCGGGCGCGTCTGGGAGTCAATCTATTGGGGCAGGGACGAAACTGGTCCGGTGGTGGCGCATGACACCAACCGCGAATGGGCGCTCATGCATCTCGACCTCGACCGGTTCAAAGATTGCGTTGAATATGGCGAGTTGTTGCCGGCTGACCGCATCAACGAGATCGTCGCGTCGCTCCTGCACAAAGAATCCTGACGTTACTCGTCATATTGATAATGGGTTTGACCGCCCCCGCCCGTCATTTTACGCATTACACAGCCCTGATTTCAATAAAGCACACCTTACAAAAAAGATTATTGCAAATATTAAGGTAGTGCTTGGGTGACATTGAAGAGATTGAATTCTTATAATGTCTTGTGTTATTTCCTACAGAAGGAATTGGCGGTATATAACTTATCAATATGAGCGGCCTAATACCCTTTGCAAAGAAAGCAACAGGGTGGGTGTTGTTGATATCAGGGCTGTTGTTATCCGCCGCCATGGCGGGCGCGTCGCCGCCTTCCGTTAATCCGGTCCTGCTGAATAAAAACCGCGTCATTAACGATGTCCTGTTCGAGTTCGTCCCAAAGAAATATTACACCTATGGAAGCGAGCAGATCGGCGCGTGGCTTTATAAACTGCAACTCGCGCGAACTCAGGATTCCACAACAACAATTTATGAGGAAGCGCGGATAGGGGAATCTTTTTCCAGTCGGCGGCTGTTGGGAGCGTGGACGCCTTCTTACGGCGAATTTCGTTTCACTCTCGAACCTTCCGCGAACCCGCCATTCAATCGCCCCGCCGCAATGCTCCTCCGCCCGACATCCGGCACGAACACACTGTCCGTTTACGGAACCAGTCTCAGCGATCTCAATCAAAACTACGACCGCACGGAACTCACCGTAAAAGCCAATGGAACCACCCAGGGAACCGTCCTTATGTACCCTCATGTAGGCGTTTATCCCTACAATTATTCCCTGAATCTGAATGACCGCTTCTCCTTCGCCCTCAGCGGCAAGGGAGAGATCGAGATAAAAGCGTTATACATTTATGACGCCAATCTTACGGTTCCCCTGATCAAATCCCTCGAAAATCTGGATTTGGAAATTCATGCCGGCGAACAACCGCGGGACCATTTTTCTCCCTATGTTGGCATCGCCACCGACTGCGCGCTGCGGATCGAGGGCAATGGCGTGGGAACATCATCGACTTTGCGGGTGGAGAACTCCTATGGCGGGGTTGTGGGCGAGTTTTCGCTGAGCGATGGCGAGCAGCTGGTGACGACGGAGGACGCCGATCCTCTGCGGCGGCGCCTGAACACCTCGACGGCATGGCCCGCGGGGGGCGCTCCGGCGGCGGGGCGCAACGGGATTCTGTGGTCTGACGGAATGAAGTATTTCCCGGCGGCATGGATCGCGGCCAGTCCGGGCGCGATGTCATGGAGCGACGGGGAAAAGCTGGTTTTCGAGGGGCCGAGCGGGGCGGTGGCGCATTACATGCACGTCAATCTTCCCTCGGCGGTTGACTTCAGCGCGCACCACTACCTGACGCTTCGCCTGCGCGCCTCGCGCGGGGCGATGTACAACCTGCGCCCGCAGCTTGACGAAACGGCGGGGTGGTCTGATCGCATTCCTGCCAGTCCTTTGGAACAGCGCAAGGGACAGGGGATCGAAGGCCCTTGGGAAACCGTCACTTTCAACATGCAATCGTTCCAGTCGGTTTACGCCCCGAAAACCGCAAAAATGAACCGGATGGTTCTGGTCATCGGCCATGATCCGCTGAATTCGCCAGCGCCCAACACCATGATACGCCTTGAGATCGACTGGGTGGCGGCGCATTCGGGGATCACGCCCGACACGCTGGCGGCCAAAGAGACGCTCTTTGGCAACAACCTTGACGACGACGGCGACGGGCTCGTGGACCGCGATGATGACAATTACCGCGTCGAGCACCCCGTGTCGGTGTACTTCAATTATCAGACAGTGTACCAGAACATGTACCGCGCCGGTTTCCTTGGCTGGCGTCACGCCGGATCGGGCCAGAGCGGACAACCCATTTACATCGATCCCGAGCAATTTTCACCCGCGATCGCGGGAAAGCGCCAGATCGTGAGCACGTTTTACCCGCTTGATTATGTGCGTCACCCGAATTACGAGCTTCCGCCTTATAATGAATTTGCCGATCAGACCACATCCGGCATCTGGCCCGGTTCATGTCCCAATCCCTATCTGCCTCCCACGGAACAATTCCGCTCCCTGAACCTTGACTACGACTCCCTTGGATGTGTGGAGGAATATGACACCGAGAACTTGAGCTGGGTGCGCGCGCAAGTGTCGCTGGCACGACGTTTTGGCGTTCATGGGTTCATCTATAACGATCAGGGGCTTGATCCCAGCATCGGCAGCGAATACAGCAACCTTGCCATGACGAGTGTGCTCAATTCCTTCGCGTACGATGAGTGGAAGGACAATCCTTTCCATCTCGCTTCGTTCTATTCGACGACATTGCGCGATTGTCCGCAGGACATTATCAACGATCTGGGTTACATCATCAACTTCCGGGCCAACACAACCGCATCTTACATCAAAACCGCCAACAAACCCGTTGTTTTCATTTATCCGAGCATCAACCCGGAGTATCCGGTGAACCGTACGGCGGACTGGCCCGCCATTTACGACGGTCTGCTCGATCTTGGTAACAACAATTATGACGGCCGGCTCAACGCGCCCAACGCGAACATCGGAACAAGCAACACCCTGTCGCTCACATTCGACCGTTACCAGACCGACACCTATGGGCGCATGGTGCCCGGCATGATGGACTCGGTGGAAGTGTTCGACAAGGACATGAATCCGATCACACAGATCGATTGCGGCACAACAATCGCGCGCGCCTATTATTACCAGGAAGGATGGTCGACGGAGGATGTGCCCGGCGGGCGTTACCAGACGTACGATTACACGCACATGCGCCAGCCGGCGGGATCACCAAAACCCGGTTACGCCAGCATGATCCTGCCGCTTCCGGCATCAGCCGCGTATCTCAAACTCCGTATGTTCGGATTCGGCGCTGCGAGCGAAGTCGCCGGAACACAGCAAAATTGTGAATTACGGATAAACGGCGATGGAGGCCCCGCTGGACTCAGCTTCCCAACCGTCTACGGATGGACATACTACCTGTTCCATCTGAGAAATTTACCTGCGACCTTCGACAACAGCCCGTCCTCCCTGCCGTCCAACGAACTGCCATTGAGCATGTGGGGCGATATTCCCGAGCGAGTCAGACACATCGACGAGAAGCCCGACCGCGAGCACATGTTCGACGGCGAAGCCAATTACGGTTCGAGCTGCCATGACTCACGCATCGAGGTCTCCTTCCCGCGCCTCTATGCCGCGACCATCCGACCCGGCTTCGACGATACGGGCATGCGCTACTATTGCTCCGTGGCGCAGCCATACTTTATGCCCCGCAAAGGCGGAGCCACATACCGCGAGGAATGGGAGCGGGCGCTGACCTCGAATGCAGACATGATCATCATCACATCATGGAATGAATTCGCCGAGGGCACCAACATCGAACCCGACATCGAACACGGATTCCAATACGGCCACTTGACGCTGACCTACAGCCTGATAACCAGGGGATTTATGGAAACCGGCCGCTGGCCCAGCGCCACGAACCTCACCGTCAAACGCTTCGACATGGACGGCGGGACGCGCGGCATTGAATTCACCATCCATGCCGCCGATTATGTGACTTTCAAAAACTGCGGATTTGGCGACAACGGCGCCCACATCAGATCCATCAAACGCAACGGCAGCGAGTTGTGGCCAGGCTCACCTGATGTCGTCATCGAGGCGGGCAAGAACAATCCGGCTCTCACGCTCAACAATCCCGACACGGACTGCGTCTACCAGATCGAGTATTTCCCGCCCGCGCAATTCCAGATAGTCCGCGACGACCGATTCACCGATTCAAAGGGCATCGCACCGTCTTCAGAACTGCAGGGATGGAGCTCGTTCGGATTCAGCAACACGCTCGGATGGGCAGATTACGATTCCGAGACTGGAGCATACCGGGCCAATGTCGCCGCCGACTCGTCTCACTACCGCGTGGCAGGCTTCGCGGCCAACTGGGCCGAGTGGCTGCTCTACACCGATATCGGACCTGAGAACTTTGTCCGCGTCAAGTATTACGTTTACGCGGGCGGGCAGAGCGACCCGCAGGCAGGCAACCAGATACCCAACTTCCGCCTGCGCGCGCAGAGCCGCTTTGCCGTGAACTCGATGCTGGAGGTTTTCAACCATACGAACGATCCCAGCAACCAGAACCTCGAACAGGAACTGCGCCCCTCGCGCGATCCGGGCAATCCTTCGATTTACCGGGTGGATTTCGATCTGATCGACGTGCCTGCCATCACAGATAACGCCATCTATGAGGGCGTGCAGCGCGGGCTCGAAGCCTATGCCATCTATCCCCAAGACAACGGTTACATCGGGCTGACCGAGTCGGTCATCGGCACCTATCCGGCCTCCGCGCTCTCCAACACCGTTCCCCCGATGAAAATCTACGCGCCGTCGGCAACCGACGCCGGCGATCTCAGGCTCATGTACGACGTCGACATCAGCAAATACAATGTCCTCACGAGCACAACCATCGGAGCGTTTGCCAGCATCGACACCTCGGCAATTGAAGCCGAACTGTCATCCTACCTGGAGACCACGGCGGGAATCACACTCGACACATCGAATGTGCCCAACAACCGCGTCGGCGTCATCAGTCGGGAATTTGTTCCCGGCTACACATTCCCCGAGCTTGTTCGCGTCGAGGAAGGCAAGCAGTATAAAATCAGTTGGCATCTGACCTCAACCCAGCAGTCAAACCTTCAATCGCAAATGCGCGTGCGCGCGCGGTCGGTCAAGTTCGGCTGGTCGCAAAAGCTGGAGATCGGCGGGGCATGGGCGGCTGGATCGTTCAGCAACCGCATTGCCCAGCAATCCATGCCCGGCATCGGCTGCCAGAACCCCGACAAATACACCACAGACACACAGGGTGGGTGGTATAACCTGCTCGTGCACACGCCCATGAGCGCCGATATCCGGCCCGAATTCCCTCTGGGTTCCCTGTTGTCGCTGCGCATGCCTTACATCACGGCACAACCGGGGCCGGGCATCAACGCCAACTCGCGGCGCGATCTGCGCGTGGGGTGCGATCTGCTTGACACGCTCAGCGGCGGCGCCAACCGCGACCTCGAAAAGGGCAACTTCACGCTCGACCGCATCGAGGTGCGCATCTACGATCTTGTCCCGGATTAACCCCAATAGCGACGTCGTGGTCGGGCTGTGTGTGGCGGCTAAGGACGATGTGGCGCCGGTCGGTTGTGGGCAGATGCACGTCAATCATCTGGATCGAGCAGAGCTTGTTGATGATCGCGCCAGGCGTGAGTTCTGCGGCGATGTTGTGTGCCTGGTTGCGCAGCGTGACGTGAAAGCAGTGTGCGAGGAAGCTGATGAAGATGTGCGCTTCGATGCGATTGTCGCGCTGATGCCAGATCGGGCGGATGCGAAGGTCGCCTTTGAGATCCGTTGAAGGCCTGCTCGATTTGGACCAGCAACAGATACAGTTCCCAAAGCGCCACAGGCCCGGTTGTCGCAAGGTTGGAACGCAAGTTGTGAAAGTCGGGTATCCAAGGGCGTCCTGTTCTATGGCCTTAAATGTGATTCTGTTGCATTGCGCGGATGGATCACCATCTCTAATCCATATCTCCGAGGGATACGAAATTTCTAATTCTCAGATGCTTCGTAAGGAATCCGTATGAAATCCATCAATTTGCATGTCAGTCACGCCTGTTATACGGTTGCGCTGGTGGCATTAATACTTGTCAATCAGGCGGTGTTACCAGCCGTCATCTCAGTTGGCCATCGCGGGAATTCCAGTTTCGCCCCTGAAAACACTGTGGCCGCCATCAATGCCACAAGAGGCAAGGCGGACTGGGTGGAATTCGATGTGCACAAATCATTGGATGGCGCGCTGGTGGTCATCCATGACGACACGGTGAACCGGACGACAACCGGCACAGGTTCCGTTGCCAGCATGACGCTCAGCCAGTTGCGCGCACTCGACGCGGGGGTGAAATTCGATCCATACTTCACCAGCGAGAAAATACCGACATTTGATGAAGCGGTCAACGCCGCGTTAGCCAATGGACTGATCCCGTTGATCGAACGCAAAGCTTCATCGGTCACGCCGGCCGATCTGTCCAATGCGCTTGCCGCGCTCGGGGCAACGACCGGCGTTGTTGTGCAGTCGTTTGACTGGAATTTCATCCGCGACCTTCACACGCTCAATCCGGTGATCAGGATCGGGGTGCTCGGGAGCGGAACCCTGACAACCGCATCCATCAGTCAGGCCAAATCCGATGGCTCGGAGATGATCGCATGGGAGCAGGGTGGTGTCACCCCGTCTGTGGTTGCCGCTGTTCATTCCTACGGCTTGAACATGCTCGCATGGACCGTCGATGGCTTGGCGATTCCTACTGTTTATGATCGCGGTGTTGACGGCATCATCTCAAATGATCCCGGTCTTGTCAGTGAAGTGGCAGGCAGGAATCCCTATGTGCCGGGTTCGCTGGAGACGGATCTGATCGCCTATTGGAAACTTGATGACAATCTGACGAGCGTGGCGCCGGAATTTGTTGCCGATTCAAAAGGCGCAAACACGGGCGCCGTGGCGGGCGCTCCCGCGTGGGCGACTCCGCCGACGGCCATGTTTGGCGGCGCAGTACTGCTCGACGGCGTGGATGACGCCGTCGTCATGCCAAGCAATCCCGTTCTCGACATTGGCGTCAATGGCTGCGGGATTTCTTTGTGGGTGAAACTTGACCAGTTGCCTTCCGAGCAGTCGGTCTCGTATGCCGGCATCTATGACTCGGTGGAGGATTCTTACGTCTTGTATGTTGACAAGTCGAACAACGAACTGCGTGTCAAGTTCACGGCGGGAGCCGACGCTGTGCGGCCCGGAATCCCCTCTTCCTCTCTCGAAAAAACGAGATGGCATCATATCGCGGCGGTCTATAACGGCAATTGGGGGGCGCTCGCGGGCGAGTCGCGCATCTATTTCGACGGCAAGCTCAAAGACAATCATGCCGGGAAAGACGGCAGCTCCTCGCCTTACAAGGGCATGACGGGCTTGGTCAAACCCGGCCAGATTGGCGCAATAGGACGCAATGGCAGCCAAGCTTCCGGTTATTTCAAGTGGCGTGTCGATGATGTGGCGTTATGGAAGCGCCCATTGAGCATGCCCGAGATTCAGCAAATTTATGCCGCCGGCCTTACAGGGCAACCGTTGTCAGCGTTGTTGCCCATCACGCGTGTCGGAGACTGGACGCTTTACTGATCGCAGACCGGGGAATCGGGGGTGCGGTCAGAAATGTTTACAGTCGGCTGAGCGCCTTGCGTCCGATGTCTCGACGGTAATGCGCGCCATCGAAGCGGATTTTAACGGTTTCCGTGTAGGCGGCGTCGATGGCATGGGGCAAAGTGCGTGCGAGCGCCGTGACGCCCAGCACACGCCCGCCTGACACAATGACATCTGATCCCCGTTGTGTCGTGCCGGCATGAAACACGACCGCGCGGTCGTCAAATTTCACGTCTTCGAGTCCCGTGATCACCGCTCCTTTTTCGGGCTTGTCGGGATAACCGCGGGCGGCCATGACAACGCAAACCGCCGATGCCTCTTTCCATTGCAGCGAGTGCTCGTGAAGCGTGCCTTCGCAGACGGCCTCCACGAGATCGATCAGGTCGTTTTCCAGTCTTGGCAGAATGACTTGGGTTTCGGGGTCGCCGAAACGGCAGTTGAATTCAAGCACGCGCGGCCCTTCGTCGGTGATCATCAGTCCGGCATAGATCACGCCCTTGTAGACAATCCCCCGGCGCTGGAACTCTGACTGCAGAGGAAGCAGGACTGTCTCGCGAATTTCATGCATAAGGTCGGGTGTGACCACTGGCGCGGGGGAATAGGCGCCCATGCCGCCGGTGTTCGGGCCAAGGTCATTGTCGCACAGCGGCTTGTGGTCCTGCGCGCTCGACATGGGCAGAAGGGCATTGCCGTCGGTGAACGCAAGGATGCTCGCCTCCTCGCCCACAAGACACTCCTCGACAACAATGCGCCGGCTTGACTCGCCGAACTCGCGCGCGTCAAGGTTTCGTCGGATGGCTTCCTCGGCCTGTTCCATTGTCCGCGCCACGACCACGCCTTTCCCCGCCGCGAGACCGTCGGCTTTGATGACGACAGGCGCTCCGAGCGAGCGAGCGCACCTGAGCGCCGGCCGCGCCTCTTCGAAAGTCTGCGATTCGGCCGTCGGGATGCGCGCCGTGCTCATGATTTCCTTGGCGAAAGACTTGCTGGCTTCAAGCTGCGCGGCGGCGCGGCAGGGGCCGAATATTTTCATTCCTGCCGCCTCGAACGCATCCACGATGCCCTCGGCAAGCGGCGCCTCCGGGCCGACAATCGTATAATCAATCCCGAGATTCGCCGCCCGCTGGATGAGCTTGGAATACTCGCCGCCATATTCCGTCGTGAACGTAACGGCATCCTGCGCAATGCCCGCGTTGCCCGGCGTGCAATAGACTTCAAGCAGCCTGGGGCTCTGGCGCAGTTTCCAGATAATCGCGTGCTCGCGGCCGCCGCCGCCGATCACAAGTATCTTTTTACGGTCTCTCATTCAATTGATCTCATCGCATGTCATAGCAGAAGATGAAAATGTCACAATTCCACCATCGTCTTGCCGCATCCTTTGACAATCTCGCCGACGACAAGCGCGCGTTCGCCTGCCGCCAGAGCCGCGCGCATGATGCGCGCGTGTTCGCCTGGCGCCGCGACTGCCATGAAACCGATGCCCATATTGAAAGTCCGCAGCATCTCACCATAATCCACCGGACCAAGGCGCTGGATGAGCTTGAAGATGGGCGGCGTCTCCCAGCGGTTCTTAAAGACAAACGCGTCGGCGCCGCGCGGCAGCACGCGGCAGAGGTTGCCGGGAATGCCGCCGCCCGTGATGTGGGCAAAACCCTTTATGTCGGCGCGCGCTTTTCTCAGGCATGACGCCAGTTTCACATAGATTTTCGTCGGTCGCAGCATCGCGCTCATCAGCGATTCGCCCAGTTCTTTCATGCGGACATCAGCCCGCAAGCCGGACGATTCGAGCAGGACGCGCCGGGCAAGGGAATAGCCGTTCGAGTGCAGACCCGATGACTCAAATCCAAACACGAGATCGCCCGGTTTGATCCGGCGGCCGTCGATGATTTTGGCTCCATCCACAATGCCCACACCAAAACCCGCCAAGTCAAATTCCTCTGGCTTATAAAGGCCTGGCATCTCCGCGGTCTCGCCACCAAGCAGCGGCATTCCGGCAATTTCACATCCCTTGATAACGCCCCGCAGAATGGTTTTGGCTTCGCGCGCGTTGAGCCGTCCCGTGGCGAAATAATCGAGAAAGAAAAGCGGCTGCGCTCCGCACACAATAAGGTCATTCACAACCATCGCCACAAGATCGATGCCGATGGTCGCCAGTTTTCGCGACATCTGCGCCACCAGCAGTTTCGTGCCCACCCCGTCGGTTGAGGCCGCCAGCATCGGGCGCTTCATCCCGCGCGTCCGCAACGGGAACAGCCCGCTGAACCCCCCGATCAGCTTGTTGCCCGCGCGCAGGTGCGCCACCAGCTTGTCCGCCTCACGGATGCTCACTCCCGCGGCCTCATATGTCACGGGTTTCGTCATAACCGGGAACTTCTTTCCCGCTCAGTATTGGCCGGGCTGGACGCCTTGCGTTCCAGCCTGTTGGAGGAATCCTCATCGCTGCTTATCATGGGTTGGTGTCATCTGGCTCGGTTTCGGTCTCACCCGAAGAATCACCCTCCCCGGCTTCTTCTCCCTCCTCCTCCTTTTCAGCAATCCGGGCAACACTGACCACTGCGTCGCCTTCGCTGAGATTGATGAAACGCACACCCTGAGTGTTGCGCGAAATAACCCTGATGTCCGCCACGCGCGAGCGGATGGAAACGCCATTATGCGTGATCATAATAAGTTCGTCGTCGCCGATAACTTCTTTGACAGCGACAACAAGGCCATTGCGCTCGGTGGTCTTTATGTTGATGACGCCCTTGCCGCCGCGGTTGATCAGGCGATAGTCCTCCACATCGCTCCGCTTGCCGTAACCGTTTTCGCACACGGTGAGCAGCGTGGCGCCGGTGCGCGGAGCTTCAAGGCCAATGACCACATCGTCCTTGTTCAGAGAAATACCGCGCACGCCTCCGGTGAACCTGCCCATTGGCCGGACATCTGTTTCGTGGAAGCGGATTGCCATGCCATGATGGGTCGCCAGAATGATCTCGCTCTGGCCGTTGGTCAGTTTGACATCAACCAGCGTGTCGTTCTCGTCGATCTTGATCGCTTTGATGCCGATTTTGCGCGGATTGTTGTAAAGCGACAGAGCTTGTTTGCACACCTGTCCCCGCGCGGTCGCGAAAATGAGAAAATGGTCATCGTCAAACTCGCGCATTGGCAGGATGGCCATGATCTTCTCTCCGGGATCGAGCTGGAGCATGTTCACGACAGGCCGGCCTTTAGTGGCGCGCCCGCCCTGCGGCAGTTCGTAAACCTTGAGCCAGTGCGCCTGCCCCTTGTCGGTGAAGAACATCAGATAGTTGTGCGTTGTTCCGATGAACAGGTTCTCCACCCAATCCTCTTCCTTGGTCTCCGCGCCGGTGATGCCTTTGCCGCCGCGGCGTTGCCGGCGGTATTGGTCGGTCGGGGTGCGCTTGATGTAACCGGCGTGTGTGATCGTAATGACCATGTTTTCATCGGCGATGAGATCCTCGATGGAGAATTCGCCTGTTTCGTCAACGATCTCGGTGCGGCGGTCGTCATTGAAACGCTTTTTTATGTCGAGCATCTCCGCGCGGACGATCTTCCAGACCTCCTGCGCATCGTCAAGGATTGCGCGGAAACGGGTGATGGCTTTCACCAGTTCGCCGCGCTCCTCGTACAGTTTTAATTTTTCGAGTTGCGTGAGTTGCGACAGGCGCATCGCGAGGATGGCCGCGGCCTGCTCCTCGCTAAGCGGCACCGTGGCGTTGGCGCCGGGGTTGAGTTCGCGCGCCATCTCAACGGGGACCTTGAACGAAGCCATAAGTTGCGTCTTGGCGTCGTCGGCGCTGGCGGCGTTGCGGATGATCCGCACGATGGCGTCAATGTTGTCCTGAACGACACACAGACCGTGAACGATGTGCAGGCGTCTTTCCGCCTTGTCCAGCTCGAACCGCGTGCGCCGCACGATAACATCGCGCCGGTGGTTAAGGAAGAGATGGATCATCTTCGGCAACGACAGGTAGCGCGGGCGCCCGTCCACAAGCGCCAGCATGATGACGCCAAATGTTGTCTGCATTTGGGTGTGCTTGTACAGGTTGTTGATAATCACCTCGGGCATTTCGCCCTTCTTGAGTTCAATCACGACGCGCATGCCGTCGCGATCGCTCTCGTCACGCAGATCGCTGATTCCCGTGATGCGCTTGTCGCGCACGAGCCCGGCGATCTCCTCGATGAGCCGCGCCTTGTTGACCTGGTAGGGAATTTCGCTGATGATGATGGCGTCCTTGCCGCCCTTGAGCTGTTCGGTGCGCACGCGCGCGCGCATGACAATGCGCCCGCGACCGGTGGAATAGGCGTCGATGATGCCCTTGCGCCCATAGATGTAAGCCCCTGTCGGGAAATCCGGCCCCTTGATGTGCTTCATGAGGTCGGCGACGGTGGCGTTGGGCTTGTCGATCATGGCGACGCAGGCGTCGATCGTCTCGCCAAGGTTGTGCGGCGGAATGTTGGTGGCCATGCCGACAGCGATGCCGCAGCTGCCGTTGACAAGCAGGTTGGGGAACGCGCTGGGCAGAACAGTGGGTTCGAGCGCGGAACCGTCATAATTAGGCTGCCAGTCCGCCGTGTTCTTTTCGAGGTCCTGCAGGAGGAGTTCAGCGAAGCGCGACAGGCGCGACTCAGTATATCGCATGGCCGCGGGCGGATCGCCGTCGACCGAGCCGAAGTTGCCCTGGCCGTCGATAAGCATGTAACGCATGGAGAAATTCTGCGCCATGCGCACGAGGGTGTCGTAGATGGCGGCGTCACCGTGGGGATGGTAGTTGCCCATGACGGCGCCCACGCTCTTGGCGCTTTTCTCGGTCCTGTGGGTGGGGCCGAAACCCAGCTCGTGCATCGCGTAGATGATGCGGCGA
>JAPLSQ010000089.1 GCA_026398535.1 Candidatus Sumerlaeota bacterium
AAACATTTTGTCGGCATAGGCCAGGATGCGTCGCAACATTAACGGCCCGTCTTTGCGTCGCGGAGTTTCCGCCAACATTCATCACTCAGTTGTTCCAGCAGTTTCCGTGCATTTTGATAGTTGGCGACCCATTGACGTACGCGATCCTCCAGTTGGCGCGGCACGGCCTGCATCCTGGTCTTTCGCCGGCAGGTCTGGCCAACATAGCAAGATTCATGTTTGGTTTCTTGGGTTTGGCACTTGCAGGTTGCTTTGCCGCAGGTGCGTGCCATCTTGATCAGACTGCCATGCATGAATCCTTCCCGATTGCCGATAAGTTGACATAAACGGCTCCGATCAACGCGCTCCTGTGCCGATAATTCCCTTCGATGTTTCATGGCAGTTGCCTCCTTTGCCGCTTTAATATATACAATAATATATCAGATGCAAGACAATAATGAAGCTTTTTACCAATGCGAATTTGCTCGGGATAATCACAAACGGGACGGTAGCGGCGGCAGTCCGATTAATGCGAGTTGCTTTTAGCCCTCAGGATGTAAACTTTCGGAAGTGCTGTGGAGGGTTTCTTGTGGAGAATGTCTTTTGTGGCGGAATCAGCAATTCCATCTGTCAGGCTTCACAGGACATACCCCGGTTTTCAGGTCAAGATTTACGTAAGTGGTTGCCAGGTCGAGTGCGACGTCAACAAAGAAGTGTGTAAGCGTGTAAACGGCAAAAAGTGGCCAACCTTCGTTCCGATCTGTAAGATCGGGGTTGAGAGACCCAAAAACGAAGGAGGCCACGGGATGAAAGATAGCGAAGTGGGACGGCGGATACGAGAACAGATTGATCGTTTTTCGGGGATATTCTTACCCCGGTTTTCCAAGCCTCAAGGGCGATTTATGGGGCAGATGCTCTTTGGGATTCAGGCCGCTCAGGACGTGAAGCTCAGCCAGATTGGACGGGCGCTGGGAGAGAAGATTGCGTTGAAGAAGACCGAGGAGCGATTGAGCCGTCACCTGGCACTATCGGGCATGGGGCAGAAAGTCAACGAAGTTGTAGCCACCGACGCGGCCCGGCGCGTGCGGCCGGACACGTTAATCGTAATCGATCCGACCGACATTCGCAAACCGTATGCGGAAAAGATGCCTTACTTGGCTACGGTGCGTGACGGTAGTACGGGCGAGTTGGTGCCGGGATATTGGAGTTGTGTGGCGGTGGCTTGCGAACCGGATCGACGGCGTGTGATTCCTCTGCATCAAAGGCTTTGGTCGGCAGAGGCCCCGGATTTCGGTAGCGAGAATGCACAGATTCTGGCAGTGATCGACACGGTGCGCGCGGCGGTGGGCGATCGCGGGGTGTATGTCATGGACCGCGGCGGGGATCGGATCAATCTTTTTAAACCGTTCCTGGATCGGAAGATGCGATTTATCGTTCGGTTGGTGGGCGACCGTGATTTAAAGTTCCGGGGAAGGTTGCGCAAAGCGGATAATTTGGCGCGCGGATGTCCTGTGCGCTATGCCGAACGACTGGTTCGGGAGGAAAACGGCAAGGAACGTTCGCTGCATTTAGAATACGGGTTTCGGCGCGTGAGACTGCCGGGGCGGGAAGAGATGTTTTATCTGGTTGTCGTGCGAGG
>JAPLSQ010000130.1 GCA_026398535.1 Candidatus Sumerlaeota bacterium
ATCCTTGTGGCAGAATATCCTGCGCATTGAAACGCTGAACAGATCAAATCTAACAAGTGAATTGATTAATTATCATGCCGTCGGCGCAACGCTCCATCGGCCCTTTCGGTGATGCGCGCGCAGGCTGATGCCAAACAGGTCGCTTAAAGTGCGCGATGTCAACACGCTGCCAATTGTTCCCCGCGTGAATATGCGTCCTTTTTGAAGGACAAGAGCATGAGTGAACGCCGGCGTGATTTCCTCAACATGGTGGGTTGTCATGATCAGTGGCGGGGCTTTGTCGGATGACGCGACAGAGTGAATGGTGTGGAGCACAAATTCTCGTCCGGCAATGTCCAGTCCGGCGCATGGTTCGTCGAGAATCAGCAAATGCGGATACGCCATAAGAGCGCGCCCGATGAGCAGACGCTGCCGTTCGCCTGTGGACATGACTGAGTATGGTATGTCCAGAAGCGTGTGTGCGGAAATCATCTCCGCAATCTCCGCGGCGCGCCGCAATTCTCCATAGCTTGGCGGATCAAACATGTTCAGATGGGCGCGCGCGCCCGTGATGAGCACCTCGAGTCCGCTCAAGTTGCCATGAATGCCTGCTCCGACTGAATCGCTGACGATGGGAACAATACGGCGGAGAGTTTGCATATCGGTCTCGCCAAACTGATGCCCCAGTACGCGCACATTGCCTGATGTGGGCCAAGTGTATCCTGTGATGACCGATAATAACGTTGTTTTTCCCGCGCCATTCGGTCCAAAGAGAACCCAATTTTCACCCGGCGCGATACACCAGTTGACCATATCGAGCAGCAAGGCGTGATCGCGTCTTACGGAGAGTCCGCTGATTTCCAATATTGATTTCATGTGAGTTGTTGTTAATTGTCAGAATCGCCCACGCATGAACACAAAGACCGCCGAATTCAAGATAATCCAGCGTTGCGTTATCTGCTGGTTCATCTTTTTCATCCATGCACTTGTCATCTTGTGCAGGACTTGCTCATGTGCTGACGCGGATCATGATTCCACGGGCCCTGTTTCGCTGGCGCAGTATTTTCCAGTTGGCCATTGGCGTACGCGCGAGGAAATGCAATTCGAGGTGGAATATATCAACAGCGACGAAGGATGGGCGGGCGACATGCTTGGCCGTGCGGATGCGGCGCGTCGTGTGCTCAATCGCGCCACTCGCGACGCGCTTCTTGTTCGCATTCATGTGATCATTGCCCCGGATCAGGATATTTTCATTAAAATGGTTGGCGGCTGGGCGGAAAACTCGGTCGCTGTGGCTTTGCCGGAACAGCGCACCATCGTACTGAATGGCGATAAACTGCGTATCGGAGCTCCCTCCGACCTTGCCAATACGCTGGTCCATGAATTCGCGCATCTGTATCTTGACTTGCGCTGTGTCCGCGAGCGTCCGCGCTGGCTTGAAGAAGGTATCGCCATGCATGTGGCGGGGCAGTGGGAGTCGGAGGATGCCGCCGCCGTGTTCATTGCCGCGATTATCGGCGGACTGATCCCGTTAAGGGAGATGGAGCAATCATTTCCTGTCGCGGTTGACAGTCAAAGGTTGGCATATCGCGAGTCCTATTCCGTCACCAATTATCTGGTGCAAACCACAGCGGGCGGCTCATTACCTGATTTTATCGCGTCCTTGTCAGGGCAGGAGGGCGGATGCAATCTCGATTCCTTCTGGAATCCGCTCCAGCGCGACGCTCTTGAAATCCAATGGAAGCGCGGTCTGAGATCGGTCAGCAACTGGTCGTTTCTTGTGCTGAGTTCGGGTTTCTTCTGGGGTCTGGTCGCGTTGCTCACGGTGATTGCCTGGATAACGCTTCGTGTGCGCAGGCGCAAACTCCATACCCAGTGGGATGATGAGGAGAAGATATACGAGGCGCTTGACGAAGATGACAGGCTGATATGGGGCGATGATGAGGCGGAAGGGGATGATGAGAAACCAGAAAAACCGGAAAATGAGCCTCCGCCTGGGCGCAAGCCTCATCGGCCTGGAAGGCGCTGTTTTCCGAGATGATCATATGCTGACCTGAGAATCGTGTCGAAGTCTTTGTCCACCTGGGTCCATCCCGTGTCATAATTGTTTGCGAAGAGCGCGAAGCTGACTTTGCGGCCTGATGCGGTTTCCAGCAGTCCGCACAGGCCCCGGACACGCGTGATGAGCCCCGTTTTCGCATGCACCTTGCCTTTGATCGGCGAGTGTTTTTCACGCTCGCTGAGGTCGGCATCCACCCCAAGTATGGGCATGGAATCATGCCACGCCTGAAACCACGGCTCCTTCTGCGCCAGTCTGAAAAGGTCAGTCATGGCGCGGGCCGTCACGCAATCGTTGCGCGACAGTCCGCTGCCGTCACTGATGTGGACGCCTCTGAGATCGACGCCAAGCTGTTTCAGGAACCTCATCTCAGCCGCGATGCCGCTGTCGCGTGTGCCATTTCCCGCGGCTCTGGCGATGTGCATGAGCAGCATCTCCGCGTAAAAATTGAAGCTTTGTTTGTTAAGCGTGCGGACGATTTGCGAAAGGGGCGGCGATTGAGTCATGGCGATCACCCGCGTTGTGCCTTCGTTGTTATCTTTGCTTAAAGATGCGTGTTCCGAATCATAGTATCGCACATTGCCCTGCGCGCAGATCGTGATGCCATTCTTGATGAGTTCGCGGGCAAGCACGAGACCGGGATCAGGCAGCGCGCCTTTGATGGAGAACTCCGGCCCCATTGGTATGGTTCCTTTGGTCCAGCGTTTTGGGCTGCCTGTTGCTCCGTAAATCCATCCCTGATCGCCGCTGTCCGCGGGACCAGTAAGCATTTCATTAATCCATTCGATTCCGGGCAATTCGGGATCTGTGCGCAGGATTTTTGCGGGGGCGCCCGCGGATTTACCGGGTTCAAAGTACAGATGGAACAAGTTGTCATTGAAGCTCAAACCGCTGGTGCCTGTCGCATAATAATTGCCGATATCCACCCAATCCCATGCGTCGGGTATCGGTTCCCGTGTGAAGAAGGAATCGTCGACAATGATATCGCCATGAATGGACTTGATGCCGGCTTTTTCCACGGCTTTGGCCCAGTCCGCCAGCAGTGTCGCCGACGTTGCCGATCCCTCGATCCTGTTGCTGCCGAGCGCGGGATCGCCGCCGCCGCGGATGATGAGATCGCCTCGCAGGTTTCCGGATGCGTCAATCGTTCCGCGCTTCTCAAGTGTTGTCGTGAACCGGTGTGATGCGCCCAGATAATGCAGTGCGGCGGCGGTGGTGATGGCTTTCATACACGAGGCGGGAACAGCGCTTCTCAACGCATCAAGCTCAAAAAAGGGTTTGCCGGTGGCTGCATCTGTGAATGCAACTGTCACGGTTGCGCTCGCATAATGCGGCAGGGCGCAGATGTCATTGATGGTTCGGCTCAAACTCTCAACATCGGAGGTTTCTGCTATGACAGAAGCGCTTGTTGTGGATGTGATCGCGTTCGATTGGGCGGGCGCCGTTAAGGTCATGAGCATACTCCAGGTCAGGATGTGTGTGCAGGTTCTTTTCATTCCGATATTCCTGTCAGATTATTTATGGAGCGGGAATTCCCTGTCGCTATCAATGCCGAGTTCATCGATGGCACGCTTGACAGCGGCGGATTTGATGACATCATTGCGGGCAAGCTGACTTAGCACAGCGACGATGACGTGCTCCGGGCTGATCTCGAAAAAGTCGCGCAGGTTTTCGCGTGTGTCACTGCGTCCGAAGCCATCGGTCCCAAGGCTCAGCAGTCCTCCGGGCACCCATTTCGCGATCTGGTCGGGCACCATCCTCATGCTGTCGCTGACAGCCACGAATGGCCCCTCCTCGTTTTCTAGGACGTTTTCAAGATGACTCTTTTTCTTCTTTTCCGCGGTGGGATGAAGCATGTTCCATCGCCCGGTTTCGAGGGCGTCCGCGCGAAGCTGTTTGTAACTGGTGGCGCTCCATACGTCGGCGCTGACACCATACTGCGCCGCGAGAATTTTCTGCGCTTTGAGCGCAACGTTGATCGCACTGAAGTCGGCGAGGATGTGAGCCTTGATCTTGAGCTCCTTCTTGCCGGACTTGTATTTATAGAGCCCTTGGAGCACCCCTTCCTCCACACCCTCGGGCATCGCGGGCTGAACATAATTTTCGTTGCCAAGAGTGATGTAGCACATCAGGTCTTCCTGACTTTCAAACATGCGTTTCATTCCGTCTTGAATGATAAGCGCGATCTCGTATGCGAATGCCGGATGATAGCATCGTATGGTTGGCACGGCGCTTGCCAGCAAATGGCTGTGGCCATCCTGGTGCTGGAGCCCTTCGCCGTTGAGTGTGGTTCGTCCCGCTGTGGCGCCGAGCAGGAATCCCCGTGTGCGCATGTCGGCCGAAGCCCAGACAAGGTCGCCTATGCGCTGAAATCCGAACATTGAGTAATAGATGAAGAACGGCATCATGGTGA
>JAPLSQ010000086.1 GCA_026398535.1 Candidatus Sumerlaeota bacterium
ATCGGAATTCAGCAAGTGTATGAAGGAACCCTAAATCGTCCAGTCTTTGCCGGGTGTCCGATCCGCCTGGCATTTTCATTTTTCATCCATCCTCTGTGGTGAACATGCTTTACATTGTGGGTTGGCGGCAAGGCGGTTTTGGTTACAGTTTTTCACCACAGGAGACACGGAATTGTGGGTTGACAGAGGGTGGTATAGTTACTGTTTTCGCGTACCTTAGGACGATACCTTATAGATCTCCGGACGCGCCGTGGCATATTGGCACATTTCGAGGGCGGGCGAGACAGGTATAAATGTCATACATGGACGGGAGAGACACCTGCTTGATTCCCGAGTATTTCCCGGCAGACGCTGAGCGGACGAACAACCTGGCTGTGATGCCATGTCATGGTCATGGGAGAACCACAGACCAGGAGGATGCGTGCGCGGATCCGGAGAAAATATTAATAAAAATCCAAGCGATTGTATCTTGACGCGGGGGCGCTTTTGTGAACGAATTTGGTTGTTATCACACGTCAGAACACATTTGCATCAGAAAGCGTTTAAGTGAAAAGCTTGATTTTCAGCGATTCCATGTCAGGAGACATGGGATGCATGGAGCGGTGACCGACGGTGTCTACGGGCAATACCTTGCCTCGTTGCTTGCGGGTGAGCGCGCGCGTTGCATTGAGATCGTGGAACGTCTTTGCGGGGACGGCATGGGCCTCAGGGATCTTTACGTGGATATTTTCCAACGGTCACTTTACCGGATTGGCGAACTTTGGGAGCACCGGCGCGTCTCGGTGGCCGTCGAGCACTTGGCCACGGCCATCACCGAGCGTCTCATGTCATTGGTGCAGGCTCGGGTCTTCGCGGGGCCGTTGCGCGAACGTTCGGTTGTCATCGCATGTGTGGCTGACGAGTTCCACCAGATCGGTGGCCGCATGGTGGCCGATCTTTTTGAACTCAATGGCTGGCGGGGGTATTTCCTTGGCGCCAACACACCGGTTGATGATCTTTTGCGTCTCATCGACGATCGCAGGCCGGACATGGTGGGGATGTCGTTGAGTATTTATTTCAATCTACCGTCCCTTCGACGCGCCTTGGACGCGGTGTGTGGCGCACATCCCGGACTGCAGGTCATTGTCGGCGGCCAGGCATTTCGCTGGGGCGGGGCCGATGTCCTTCGGCGCTACGGCAATGTGACATATGTGGCGACGATAGACGAACTCGAAAAAATCGTTGCGCGCGCATGATGGGTGAAAGCGCCGATACGCTGGCCCTTCCTGGCTGGCGTTTTCTTTGCGGGCATGCCGGTGTGGTCGTCTTGCAGATCGCCCGCGACGGGACGGTGCTTCAGGCTAACCGGCACGCTCAGGCGCTGACGGGTTTGCCCTTGGTGGGTTGCCCGGTCGAGGAACTTCTCGTGGAATTTGCCGGCGCGCAGCCGTTCCGTGAGTGGTCCCGCAGTTTTGTGGAAAACCAGATCGTAAACGTCCGCACCGCGGCCGGATTGCCACAGACGTTGCAGGTGACCCTTTACCCCGTCGGCGAGGATGTTTTATTTTTTGGTCAAGTGGATGCCGGGGAACAGGAGCGGTTGCGCCGGGAAGTTCTGGTGCTCAACCACGAACTGGGCAATCTTTCCCGCGAATTGGCTCAGAAGAACGCCGAGTTGGCGCAGCTCAACCAGTTAAAAAACCAATTTCTCGGCATGGCGGCCCACGATCTGCGAAACCCCGCGGGCCTCATTTTGAACTACACCGAGTTCGTCATCGAAGACGGAGTTGACGCCCTCACCCGCGAACAGAAGAAGTTTCTTGAGATCATCCGCTCCACGGCTGGCCGCTTGAGCCGGATCATTGACGATTTTCTTGATGTGAGCATGATCGAGGCCGGCCGCCTCAATTTGGACATGGGCGTGGCGGACTTCGCGAGTCTTCTGGACGGAGCGTGGACCTTGGTTGGTCTTGCGGCGGCAAAACGCAATATCCGGATGGTGGCGCGTCTCGACCCCAAAGCACGATGCCTGCTGGTGGACGGCCCGAAGATCGAGCAAGTGCTGGCCAATTTTCTTGGCAACGCCGCCGATCATTCGCGGGGCGATGCGACGGTGACGGTTGTCAGCGGGCGTCGCGATGGGGGCATCCTGGTTCAGGTCATTGACGAGGGTGAGGGGATGTCGGAGGAGAGGCAACGGCAGCTGTTCCAAGCTTTTTCCGGAAGCCAAGCCCGAAAACCCGACGGGCGCCGAAGCATTGGCCTTGGTTTGGTCATTGCGCGCAAGATAGTCGAGGCCCACGGAGGCAGGATTTTTGTTGAAAGTCAGCCGGGAAAGGGTTCTACTTTTGGGTTCACTTTACCGTCCGTTTGCCTCGCGACACAAGGCCGGTTGACGGCCGGCACGACCGAAAGAAAAGGAGACGATCAATGACCAAGGACCAACAGTTTGCGTCGGCGCGCAAACTGCAACAACCGACAGCTGCTGCTGCGACCGCGTTTGAGGCGGGTCAGGAGGCCATGGCAGCCGAACTGAACCGCCGCATGCTGGCGCGGCCCGACCTGGACCGGCTCATCGGCAGCGACAACCGTGCCATGATGGAGAACAACAGCCGCAATTTTATGCGGTTCATGGCATCGTTGCTGCAAGGGTACGAGCCGACCGTGCTCGTTGAAACCGCGCTTTGGGTTTTCCGTGCGTATCGGTCTCACGGCTTCCACACCAGCTATTGGCCTGCCAACCTCGACACTGCCGTGCAGATCATCAAGGAAGAGCTCACCCCCGACGTCTTCGGAGAGGTCTATCCTTTTTTTGACTGGCTCATCGTGAACATTCCCGCATTTGTGTTGCTCAGCGACGAGGCATTAGAGGCCGGGACATCCCATGGACACGACTTCTGATCCGGGACCGATTGGAGGGCCCGCCGGCACTGCGGCTCCGGAACCAACGACCATTCTTGTCATCGACGACGATGCCGGAATCCTTTGGGCAACCGAGAAAATCCTTCGAGATGCCGGATTCAAGGTGCTCCTGGGGATGTGCGCAACTGACGCGCTGGAACTGACGCGCCGGCATCTTCCGAGTCTTGTCCTGCTCGATGTCAATCTTGGGGACGAGGACGGATCTGACGTTGCACGGCAGTTGAAGCGTGATCCCGAACTCGCCTCTGTTTTTGTTGTCCTGATTTCCGGATCGCGCATTTCGTCGCGCGAAATGGCCAAAGGCCTGACGGAGGGGCAGGCCGATGGCTACATCGCACGCCCCATCGGAAAGCAGGAGTTGCTGGCCCGAATCGATTCCTTTCTGCGGATACGGTCAGTGCAAGAATCGTTGCGGGAGAGCGAGGCCCAGAAAAAGGCGATTCTGAATGGCATTACCACCAATATCGCTTTGGTCGATAAGGAACTAAAAATCCTCTGGGCGAACAAAGCGTCCGCAAACTCTGTCAACAAGCGACCGGAAGACATGGTCGGCCGTCACTGCTATACTTTTTGGGGTGATCCCGCCGCGCCATGCGCGAATTGCCCCGCGTTCAAGGCAATTCAAACCGGGCAGTCAGAACATAAAATCGTGCAGACCCCGGATGGCAGGATTTGGGACGAAGGGGGCGAACCGGTATTCGACAGGGCAGGGAATGTGATTGCCGTCGTCGAGATTGCCCAGGACATCACGGGGCGCAGGCAGGCGGAGGAGGCGCTGAGGGCCCTCTCC
>JAPLSQ010000105.1 GCA_026398535.1 Candidatus Sumerlaeota bacterium
AACTTATTTTTTAGAATCACCGTGTAAAAACACCACAAAAACGGCCTTTCCATCACCTGTGTTGCCGTAGACTACGGCCCTGCGGCTTGGACAAACCGCATCTGCGACCACTCACCCGGCGCAACAAGATCGCTCGGCCTCGTCACCTGCAGAACGTTGAAATTCAGGAGGAACCGGCCTGCTATCCTTGGCGAGCTTGGCAGCTTTGCGTGAGAAAGAAAAAACCATAAAAGATAATTTCGCGCGAAGACGCAAAGAACGCAAAGAACATCAGGCTATGCCGTCAATATAGTGTCACGCCCGCCAGACGCTGCCAGCCTTTATCAATATCTGTAAATCGTGTCAGGAGTCAGAATCATCATAGATGACTTTGTAAAGAAAAAGTCCATTTGGGGGCAGGGTTATGGCATCGTTGTGCCTGATGCCGGATTCGAGCATTTCATGGAGCAGTTCAATGGCCATTTTGCCCCGTCCGCAGGACACGAGGCATCCCGCGAGGATGCGCACCATATTCTGGAGGAAGGACTGGCATCTGAAATCCATCACGATGACATGGTCGCGGAGTTGGCTGATATCAATTGGCTGGAGCTCGAGCAACGTGCGTTTTGCGGTGCATGTGTTGGCGCGGAACGCCCGGAAATCGTGGGTTCCGCTCAGCAGGTTTGCGGCCCGGATCATGCGCTCAAAATCCAGCGTATATGGCACATGAGTCAGGTAACACGACGCGACAGCGGGTGCGATGCCCCTGTTCAGGATGAAATAGCGGTACCAGCGCATTCGGGCGTTGCGGCGCGCGTCAAAGGCATGCGGAACTTCATCCGCTGCCACGATGGCGATGCAGCGCGGCAGGCGCGCGATGGTTCCCATCATTATGGAACGAGGCTTGAGCGCGCTCGTTGTGCGGAAGTTGATGACCTGCCCCAGCGCGTGAACACCGGCATCAGTGCGTCCGGCGGCATACGCGGTGATCTTGTGCCCAAGTTGCTGTTCCAGCGCCTCCTCAATCCTTTGCTGAACGGACACCCCATTTTTCTGTCGTTGCCAGCCGACATACCGTGAACCGTCATATTCAAGGATCATGCGTATGTTGCGCGCAGAGTCCGGTTGCTGTTTGATGTGATGCACTTTTCCTGCCTTTTCAACAAGCGCTGTGGACAACAGTTGTGGATAAAATGTGTATGATTGTGGGCAAATTCGATGAAAAACCTGCTAATCGATTGAAAATATATTCTTTGGCATTTTTCCATTGAAGCCCGGGTGTTTCATGCCGGTAGCATTGACCGGATGTCATACACCTTAAATTCTCATCTGAGCGCGGCGAATTGAGCGCAGCAGGCAAAATTGTTGATGCGGCATTGCCGCAAAGCCTTGACGCGGAGAAGGCCGTTCTCGGCGCAATGATACTTGATCCGCACGCGATCGATATCGTGTCGGGCATTCTCACGGCGGATCAATTTTACCATACCGGCCATCAGGAATTGTTCAAGGCGATCAGGGATCTGCATGAGCGGGGCGTGGCTGTTGATTTTACGACGCTCATCGACGAAACGCGCCGCCGCAAACAGTTGGAGAAGGTTGGAGGGCCTGGCTTTATCACCGCGCTTGAGCAATATGTGTTTGATGTCGAAAAAGTCGACCACCACGCGGGGATCGTCCGGCAAAAATACCAACTCCGCCAGCTCATCAGCGTCACCCAGTTGATCCAGCAGGACGCGTATCTCGAGCGCGATGACGCGCAGCACATACTCGACAGCGCTGAGCAGAAGATATTTGACCTGAGCGAACAGCACGCGACGCGTGATTTCCTCCAGATTGGGCATTTAACGGCCGACGCGCTTGAGGAAATCGAGCGGCGCAGCGCTATGTCGCGGGAAGGATTAGAAGCGGACTATGCCAGCGGAATCCTGACGGGCTACACGGATCTTGATGAATGGACAGGCGGCTTCCAGCGCAGCGACCTGATCATTTTGGCGGCGCGCCCCTCGATAGGCAAGACGGCCCTCGGATTGAATATCGCGCTGAATGTGGGCGCGGGAGTCCGCAGCAACCGTGTCAATGCCGTCAAGGCGCGCCCTGTGGGCATATTCTCGCTTGAAATGAGCGCCATACAGATCAATCAGCGGCTGCTCAGTTCGCTCTCGCGCATTTCGATGCATTTCATGCGGACCGGCTCGCTCACCGCCCCCCACAAGGCGGTGTTGCATGCGCATGCAAAGGGATTGCACGATGCTCCCATCTTCGTTGACGATTCGCCCGGCATATCGGTGCTTGAGCTTCGCGCAAAAGCAAGGCGGTTGAAGGCCAGATGCCCCGATCTTTCCCTTATCGTCGTGGATTATCTTCAGCTCATGCACAGCGGCGGCCGTCATGACAACCGCCAGCAGGAAATCGCCGAGATCACACGCTCTCTCAAGGCGCTCGCTCGCGAACTCAACCTGCCCGTCATCGCCTTGAGCCAGCTCAGCCGGCTCATCGAACAGCGCAAGGGCCGCAACGCCAAGCCCGTGCTGAGCGACCTGCGCGAATCGGGCGCCATCGAGCAGGATGCCGACGTGGTGTTGTTCATACACCGCGAAAAAAAGTACGAGCGGCTGGATGAGGGTGAAAGCGAGCGCGAACGGGCAACACACGCCGCGGAGGTCGCGGAACTGATTATTGGCAAGCAGCGCAACGGACCCACCGGTTCCATCCACCTTGTCTTTTTCCGCGAAACGGCAACTTTTGCCAACGCGGCGCACAGGCTCGGTGACGAGGAAGGACCGGGCTTCTGATTCCATGAAAAGAAAGGCGGCCTGATGGCACAATACGTCGTTCGTATCACTGTGCTGGAACGCCACACGGATGGTTCATCGAGGCTGTTCACATCGACGGGCACGTTCGATGCCGGCACGACCCTGCGCGAGCTCTACCAGTGGCGCGAGAAAAAAGTGCACGATCCCGTCAACGGCGAGTTTGCCAGCAGGGAGATCATCATCACGCCCGACGACTCGCAACAAGACTGGAGCTGAAAGGCTCGGATCGCCCGCGGGCGCGCGGCGCCTTGCATCGCGGGATTGCCTGCTACCCGGATGAAGTCGTCGTGTAAGGCAGGAATATCCTGACAACCGTGCCGGCATTTTCCGTGCTGTCGATGCTTATCTGGCCGCCATGATTTTCGACGATGCGTTTGGTGATCGCCAGTCCAAGTCCCGTTCCGCCAGGGCGTGTCGTGAAGAAAGGGTCGAAAACCTTTTTCAGTTCTGCCGGGCTGACACCGCAGCCATTGTCTTCGTATGACAGCCCGATGCCGCCCCGCCTTTCCTCGTCACGAATCGACACTTTGAACCGCGGGAGTTCGCGCCCTTCGATCGACTGACGCGCGTTCAGAAAAACATTCAGCAGCGCCTGTTTGAACTGGTTGGTGTCGATGCCGACAAGCGGAAGGGTTGAGGGATAATTTCTGATGACATCAACATGATCTTCTGACGAATGATGAAAAAGGAAATCGAGCACTTCGTCGTTGACCGCCCGCAAATCGGTTTTTTCGATGCTGTGGGGGCGCGGCGTGGCATAATCGAGCAACTCTTCAACGATGCACTTGCAACGCCGCGACTCTTTGAGAATGACATCGAAATCGTCGCGCCTTGGATCGTCACCCGGCGCATTTTTTTTCAGAAATTCAGCATAAGCGGTGATGATGCCGATGGGATTGTTGATTTCGTGCGCCACGCCGGCGGCCAGTTCGCCGAGAATGACAAAGTTCTCAGACCTGATGAGGCGCTCGCGCGCCCGCATGATTTCCGCCTTCTGGCGGTTGATGATTTCCACGATGAACCATGACAACATGATCACAAGCCAGATGAACACGATGCGGATGAGCGTGTTGCGTGAGGAATAAGTGAAAAGCGAGGTGTCCTGCCACAGAAGGGTCAGGATGAAAATGACACCGATGACCGAGTTGGCCAGCAGGTTCTCGCGGGCGGTCCGGAACAGGGCAAAACCGCGCAGGATCAGCAGGAAATAAAATATGTAGAAATCAGTGGCGGGGCCGTCTATGGCCGGATATTTCCTGGCGTCCAGGTAGATGAGTATCGTGACAAAGGCAACGTCGAGACAATACGACACCACACAAAATCTGCGTGTTTGTGTGAGTGAAATGGCCGAGAACCACAGGAAATAGCTTTCACCGAGTGCGCACATCAAATAGACCGTGAACAGGGCGAAGACATCGACGGGAGGGGGATAATAATTGGGATGGCTGAGAACCCAGAAGACGACGGCGATCAGCAGGATGACCCACTTGAGCGGCAGAATCGCGCGTTTTTCAATGCCGCGCAACCAGATCAGGAATTCGCGTTCTTCAAGGTGGAGCACGTTTGCTTCCGGCATCTCTCACCATCTCCAGACGCCCGGGATGAGCACGCCGCACTTCGGGCACCGCCCGTGGCTGTCCAATTCATTGCGCAACACGCGAAATCCGCGCCGTTCAATAAGCAGCCCGCCGCATTTATGGCAACATGTGTTTTCAAGGCTGCCGGTCTGGCCGGGCAGATTTCCCGCATAAACGAAATGCAAGCCCGCTTTACGGCCGATTTCAGCGGCCCGGACAAGAGTTGATACAGGAGTTGAGCCGTGTCCGCGCATATGGTAATTGTCGTGATATGCCGTGACATGCCATGGGATGTCCGGTGAAATGGAGGCAATAAACCGGGCCAGTGAATTCAACTCCAGAGGCTCGTCATTGATTCCAGGAATGAGCAGCGTGACAATTTCCACCCAGAATCCCCGCTCCTTGAGCATGACGATGGTGTCGCACACATCCTTCAATACGCCCCCCCACTTCAAATACGACGCGTCATTGAAGCACTTGAGGTCGACCTTGAAGCATTTGAGCCATGGTTGCAGGAATTCAATGACCCGCGGCGAGGCATAACCATTGGAAACATAGGAGCACAGCAGATGATTCTCGCGCGCCAGTTTGAATATCTCCACCGCCCACTCGCTCGTGATCAGCGGCTCATTGTAAGTGCTCGACACGATTTTTGCCCGATGCCGCATCGCCAGATGGATGATTTCCTGGGCGGTGATTTCCGTGAATGATGGCTTGGCGGATGAATCGCGCAATGTTTGAGAGGAAACCCAGTTCTGGCAAAATGGACAGTGAAAGTTGCATCCCAACATTCCAAAACTCAGGGCATTTGCGCCGGGCAACACATGGAAAAAGGGTTTTTTCTCAATCGGATCGCAGGCGATGCCGGCCGCATAACCGCTTGGCACGCGAAGACGCCCATCCATGTTGAACCTCATTCCGCATATGCCCCGCTTGCCGGGCGCGACGATGCATTCATGGCCGCAGGCATGACAACGCACCTTGTTGCCATCCAGACTCTCTGCCAGTTCGGGCGCGGCATCGGCGCTCAACGCGTCGAGTTGTTTTTCAAGTGAGGTCATGACCTCTTAGCTGCTTGCATACGAAGGATGGATCGTAATATTAAGTTTATATCAAGAGCATGAAACTGCCTGTAAATTCAATGTTACTATTAAGATGAGCCATTCAATCAAATGATCCAAGCCCGCGATGTCATAAAGGATTATTATGCGTGCAACAAATCCGTGCGCATCCTCGACAAGGCGGATTTTACGGTTGAGGAGGGGGCGTTTGTCGCGCTTGTGGGGCGCAGCGGGACGGGCAAGACCACGGTGCTCAATCTTCTGGGCGGTCTGGACAAACCAACATCCGGTGAAATCATTTTTGAGAACCGGCATATCGAGGTCATGTGCGATGCGGAACTATCGTCTTTCCGCAATAAGACGATTGGATTTGTGTTTCAGAGTTATTATCTGCGGCCCATGTTGACGGCTCTTGAGAATGTCCTGGCGCCGCTGTTGTTCGATTCGATATCGCTGTCGGAGGCGCGTCAGCGGGGCCGTGAGGCGCTGGATGAAGTGGGTCTGGCGGGTTACGGGCGAACACCCGTGCGGCAGTTGTCGGGAGGTCAGCGGCAGCGGGTTGCCATTGCCCGCGCCATTGTCAACCGTCCAAGGCTTCTCCTGGCAGATGAGCCGACCGGTAATCTCGACACGAGCACAAGCCTCGATATCTTCAGTCTCCTGATGGCATGCAACGAAAAACGGGGCACCACGGTCGTTGTGGTCACTCATGATCCGCTTGTTGAAAAATTCCATATACCCATGGTTACCATCGAGCAAGGAAAGGTTCTGCCCTTCATTGGCAAGATATGACTTATGATTGACATCTTAATCAAAAACGCGAGGCTGATTGATGGCACCTCAGCGCCTGCCTGCGTGGCTGATATTCTCATCAAGGACGAGCGCATTTGTGATGTTATTCGTCATGATGGAGCATTCACACCAGGCGATTCTGAAGCGAAGACGGTGATTGACGCGGCAGACCGGATTGTCACGCCAGGTTTTGTGGACGCGCATTCTCACAGTGATTTCAATGTGCTCATCAATCCGGGCGCTGAATCGAAAATTCATCAGGGAGTGACGACGGAAATCGTTGGCAACTGCGGCGCAAGCGCCTTCCCCTTGCGCGGCGCATCCCTTCAGGACGCGCTCGATGAAAACCAGTCTTATGGGCTTGAGATTGACTGGCCGGATGCCGCCGGGTATTTAGACCGGATCAACGCGACGCGTCCGTCGGTCAATATCGCCACATTTGTGGGGCATGGCAACATCCGCGCAAGCGTGATAGGTTACGAAGACCGGCCTCCCTCGCAGGACGATTCCCGCGCGATGGCGCGTGAGGTGGAAGCGGCAATGGATGCGGGCGTCCTGGGGCTTTCAACAGGGCTGATCTATGCGCCTGGCTTGTTCGCTGACACAGCGGAAATTATTGAGCTTCAGCGGACGGCGGCCCGCAGGGGCGGCATCTATTCCTCACATGTGCGTGGCGAAGGCGACGAGTTGCCCGAAGCGGCACGGGAGTTCCTCGAAATCGTCCAAGAGACTGATTGTCAAGGGCAGTTCAGTCATATCAAGGCTTCGGGGCCGCGCAACTGGGGCAAGGTGAAGGCTGTTATTGATGATATCAGCCGCGTGAACGATCACGGAGGCCGGATTTGGTTCGATAAATATCCCTATATTGCGTCAAGCACCAGCCTGTCCTCGTTGTTGCCGCGCTGGATACGGGCAGGGGGGCGCGATGCCACGCTTGAACAGCTTGCCGACACCTCGCTCAGGAAACGCATCATCACCGAATCGGTCAAAAACAATGAAGGCCGGGATGGCTGGAACTCCGTCACAATCTGCGATGCCGCGTGTGATCGCTTCGGGGAATTCCAAGGCGCAAGCATCGGTGATATTGCGCGCAAGACCGGCATGACAGCGGACGATATATTCATCGAAGTTCTTATGACATCGCGTCTTGACGCCTCGATATGCAATTTCACCATGAGCCAGGATGACACGGATTATGCGATCACGCATCCTCTCGGGATGATCGGCAGTGACTCAGGTTGCCGGGCGCCCAGCGGACCGCTTTCAAAGTCCTGTCCGCATCCGCGATCTTATGGCACATTCGGCAAGTATTTTCGCGATTATGTCAGGGAACGTCCTCTGCTGACGCTTGAGAATGCCGTGGCCAAGATCACTTCCATGGTGTGTGACATCTTCGGTCTGAAAAACCGCGGACGGATCGCACCGGGCTGTTATGCCGATGTTTTAATCCTGGATATCGGCAGGTTCTCT
>JAPLSQ010000026.1 GCA_026398535.1 Candidatus Sumerlaeota bacterium
ACACCCTGCGGTTGTGGGACAGCCAAAGCGGTGCGTGCCTGGCGACCTTCGAGGGGCACACGGAGTTGGTCTGGGGCGCGCTGGAACTCTCCGACGGGCGGCTGCTCTCGTGGTCAGGGGATCACACCCTGCGGTTGTGGGACAGCCAAAGCGGCGCGTGCCTGGCGACGTTCGAGGGGCACACGGATTCGGTCTGGGGGGCGCTGACGATGGCCGACGGTCGGCTGCTCTCGTGGTCACACGACAAAACCCTGCGGTTGTGGGACGACCGGACCGGCGCGTGCCTGGCGACACTCGAGGGACACACGAAATCGGTCGAAGGCGCGCTGGCGCTGGCCGACGGGCGGCTGCTCTCGTGGTCACACGACCACACCCTGCGGTTGTGGGACGGTGAAAGCGGCGCGTGCCTGGCGGCGCTCGAGGGGCACACCTACTCGGTTTACGGCGCGCTGGAACTCTCCGACGGGCGGCTGCTCTCGTGGTCATGGGATGACCCCCTGCGGTTGTGGGACAGCCAAAGCGGCGCGTGCCTGGCGACGCTGAAGGGGCACGAGGGTGGGGTCGAAGGCGCGCTGGCGCTGGCCGATGGGCGGCTGCTCTCGTGGTCGAGGGACAACACCTTGCGGTTGTGGGACGGCCGTAGCGGCGCGTGCCTGGCGACGCTCGAGGGGCACACGAAATCGGTCGAAGGCGCGCTGGCGTTAGCCGACGGGCGGTTGCTCTCGTGGTCAGAGGACTCGACACTGCGGTTGTGGGACGGACAGAGCGGCACATGCCTGGCGACGCTCGAGGGGCACGAGGGTATGGTCTGGGGCGCACTGGAACTGGCCGACGGTCGGCTGCTCTCGTTGTCGGACCACACCCTGCGGTTGTGGGACGGCCGGAGCGGCGCGTGCCTGGAGGTGGTCGACGAGAAGGACGCCAACAGACTGCACTCGGAGTGGTGCTTCACATGCGCGAAGGCGGTGAATTCCCGCCTTGTCGAGGGCAGGTTCGCCATCGTCTCCCCGGGTCGCTCCGCGCGCCTGATACATGCTGCCCTGCCTGCCGCTGTCGCAACTTGGAATGCCGACTCCGACGCGGAAGCCCACCACCTCCTACCAGACGGCACTACCTGCGTCACGCTCGCCTCCGGCCAAGTCTGCTTCCTCCAACTCCACCACGGCAACCGCCGCGTCACGCTGGACGAACTGAAGGGGCTGCTTCCGATTTCGCGAAAGGAGTCGCCCTGAATCCCTGCGGCGGGGCCCGGTTCGCGCCCGTTCGCGCCGTGTGTCTCTCTCCCACTCAGTGGCCTTCGGAGAAGTTGGGGTTCCAGTCGCGCCACCGTCGCTCGCAGTCTCCCGGTTTGGGGGGCAATTGGGGCCGCTTGCGGGTGCCGGAATGACGGTATTTTATTCCGTCACTCGCCCCCGGATTCGTGCCGCGCATCCCCTGCGCCGGGCTCCGGCCGTTCCCAGTCGGGGGCGCTGAGGATGCGGGGGGTGTGGTCGACCTGGTCGAGCGATTCGATCTCGTCCTTGCCGGCGATACCGAGTTCGCGGAAGCGTCTTGCGCCGGGCAGGACGCGCGACTCGAGGTTGCCGATGGCGCTGTTGTATGCCTGCACTGCGCTGCCGAGGTTTTTGCCGAGTCTTTCGAGGTGCACGGTCATTTTGCACACGCGCTCGTAGAGTTCCGCACCGAGGTTGCTGATCTCCTGGGCTTGTTCGGCGATCTGTTCCTGCTTCCATCCGTAGGCCACGGCCTTGAGGAGGGCGATGAGGGTGGTGGGTGTGGCGAGGATGACGTTGCGGCCCACGCCGAAGTCGATGAGCGCGGGATCGCGGTCGAGCGCGGCGCTGAAAAACGACTCGCCGGGCAGGAAGAGCACGACGAAGTCGGGCGCATTATCGAATTGGCCGGCGTACGACTTGGCGCCGAGTTTCTCGAGGTGTGAGCGCACCTGGCGCGCGTGCTCGTCGAGTTTCTGCATGCGGATTGCGTCGTCGGTCGCCTCGATGGCTGCGAGGTAGGCCTCGAGCGGCACCTTGGAATCGATGACGATGTCGCGGTGATTGGGCAGATGGACGATCATGTCGGGACGCAGGCGGCCGTCGTCGGTGGAGCAGCTCTTTTGCTGGACAAAGTCGCAATGCTCGACCATGCCGGCCAGTTCCACGGTGCGCTGGAGTTGGATTTCGCCCCAGCGTCCGCGCACGTTGGGGCGGCGCAGGGCGCGGACCAGATTGGCCGTCTCGGTCTGCAACTGACTCTGGCCTGTTGAGAGTTGTCGGACCTGTTCGGTGAGCTCCGCGTAGGTCTTGGCGCGGTCGGTTTCAATCTTTTGCACCTTGGCGTCGAAACTGGCGAGAGTTTCGCGGACGGGTTTGACCAACTCGGTAATGGCCTGCTGGCGTTTATCGAGGTCGCCGCGGGCCCCCTCTTGGAACGTGGCGAGTGCGGCGTTGGCGAGGTCGAGGAACGACTGGTTGTTTTGGCGCAGCGCTTCTGCCGAGAGCGCCTTGAACGCATCGGACAATTTGACGCGCGCGTCATCTATGAGGGCCAGTTTCTCCTGCGCCGCGCGGCGCTCGCCCTCGGCCTGCTTCTGCAATGCGGCAAGCCGCTCCTTCAGGGCGGTGTTCTCGCCGCGCGTTGCGTTTAGGTTGGATTCCGTCTGGTTGGCGCGCGCGGCTTTTTCCCCGGTTGCTGCGTGGGCAGCCTTTTCGTCGGCCAGTTGAGCCTGCAGGCTCTGTGCCCGCGACAGTTCGGCGTTCAGTCTGCTCCTCAGTTCGGCTGTCTCCTTGTCAGATGCCACGCAACGCTCGCTCAAAGTGGCCATCTCGCCCACCGTGCTGTTCGCCGCCTCGGCGCCCGCCTGCGCCATTTTCGCCCGCACCAGCAACCAAACAACGACACCGCCGAAAACCAGCCCTGCGGCCATACTGAGCAAATATCCCAATGCATCCATCATTTGATATCCTCCTATCCTATTTAACACTACTGGTGTTCGACGGCATGAGCATAAGCGAGGAGTTTATTTTCGTTATCCCAATTCATTCATCACATGCGTACCCGGTTCACCATGATACCGAATTCGTTCACATAAGCGTCCTCCACATCAAGATAAAATCCGCCTCCACCAGCGTCGCGTCAACGATCTTGGTCGACCCCTTGGCGCACGCCGATGCAGTGTTGTCCGAGCTGGAGCGTCACCGCAGCACATCCCATGCAATCAGCGCACAGACAGCTTCTCCAGAACCTCATGCTTGGGCGGACATGTGCGAAGACAAAACACTCGCCTTTACACGCGGCCAGCGCATTTTTCAGGCATGAAAATATTTTGAATGGATAAGGCGCGTATTTTGTAGGACATGGCGCGCACCTATCCGCGCATTCACTGATACGAAACCGATCCCCGGGCAAAACCATGCCCGGGCGCAGGTGGTTCATCCGCTGATAAAGCGGGGTGAATGCGCGAGCCGGGCTTGCTTAACGCGAGCCGTCAGGCAGGGGCGGCAATCCCTTAAATGGGGCAATGGTGAACCAGGCCCGAGCGGCCCACCTAAACCCTTGGGCGATCCCCGGCTCGACATAGCCAACAGGGTCGAATTGCCATGAGGCTTTTCGTCTTTGCTTATAGCGGGAGTCCGGGCAAGCCAAAACCCGGCTCCGCACGAATCATTTCCCACCGCATTCCCCCGCCTTGAGCGTCATAATCCACCCCAAAGCAGAGTCGTCTATGTTTTGGGGTGGGTGGCGCGATGCAACTTGCTGGTTATAGTGAACTTTTTACGCAAGGACCGTTCATCTATCGGTCACATCCAAGTAAAGTAAGAGGGTGTGGCGGGAAATCATGACGGAGAAAGGAAAAACAAGAAGACAAATTCAGGTCAGTTGGCTTTTACGGTCTTCATCATATTTACCGCTTTCTATCTTGTTTGGGCGGATCATGAAAGGAGATGTCTCACATGGGTGTGTGTGATGCAGCCGAGGATAAGACCAAAGTTGTCCAAGGGTATCTTGATTCTTTTTTTGTGCCGCGCTACTCTCCCGAATACGACTTGTTCTGGGGTCTGGACACTGGAGACCTTGAACTTGCGAGACGGGGGCTGGAACAAGGCGCCGATATCAACCATGCGGATGGATTTATTCTGTTCTACGCAGCCAGGTTCGCCGACCTGTATCCCCTGACCTGGTGTTTTGACCATGGGGCAGATGCCGCGACACAGGGCGGGGCGCTTGCCTTGGTGAAGGCCGCCAGATTGGGGTTGTGGGAACACGCAGACCAGCTCATATCAAAAGGCGCAAGCGCCACATTTCACAGGAGCCTGGCGCTGCAGTTCGCCGAGCAACATGAGTGGTTGCGCACCGTCAGCGTGCTTGTGCGCCATGGCGCCGATGTGCGCTGCCTGAGAAACCCGCGAGTGATCGAACATGTCCTCACCCACATTCATCACGAGTTGTCATACGAGGACAAGGCTTGCCTCGCGGGCAATCTGATACGCGACAGGCTGTAATGTTCCGGGTACAATGATGGGCTCGGGGCACTGATATGAAACCACTTATAATATTGGAAGGGATGGGTGAAAATGAATGAAGCGATGACAACGAATGTCATCAGCACGGCCCAGGTGCGGTCGTCTTTGAAGCTCTGCTACGATGCGGGGCGTCTGCCGGTGATCCTCTGGGGCGCGCCGGGTGTCGCCAAATCGGCGCTCATCAGGCGGTTTGCAGAACAGGACCTGAAATTGCCGCTCGTCGACATTCGCCTGCCGCAGTATGACCCTGTGGATTTGAAGGGAATCCCGGGCATTGAAAATATCACGGTGAGCGAGAACGGCAGTTCGCGCAGCATGAAAGTGACGAAGTTCTTTCCGACAGACCTTCTTCCGGTGACCCCCGCGGTCATTGTCTTTGAGGAACTGGCAAACGCGCTGCCGGCGACCCAGGTCGTCTGCCAGCGCATCCTGCTCGAGCGTTCACTGGACACGGGTTGGGCGGCGCACGACCGGACGATGATCATGGCCGCATCGAATCGCCGCAACGACCGCTGCGGCGCGAATATGCTGCTGCAGTCGATGGACAACCGCCTTGTGCACTTTGAAGTGGCGCCCGATGTGCAGGATTGGCTCGAGTGGGTTGCCGAAGCCAAGCAGCAGGATGGGCCCATGCGAAAGGCGGCAACGCTCGTGTGCGCGTTCGTCAATTTTCGTCCGGAACTGGCGCACAAGTTCAATGCGGACATGGCTTTGCAGGACGTGCATGGATTTCCCAGTTTCCGCAGTTGGGAGCGTGTGATCGACCTGCTCACGACGTGCATGCGCTCGGGCAAGGATTTCTGCGCGGACGAAACATTGTCGGCATGTATTCGCGGATGCATCGGTGTGGCCGCGGGAAGCGAGTTCGACGCTTACCTGAAACTTCAGCGGCAACTGCCGATGGTCAAGCATATCGTTGAAGGGAACTCCTGGGAGCTGCCGCCGGCCGATCAGCTTGATGTGCGGTGGGCGCTCGTCGCCTGTCTCGCGAACTTCACATGCCGCGAGCATTATGGCGCGATTTGGGAGGCCGTCGAGAAACTGGAGAAGGGCGGCGCAGCCGACCTGGCTGTTGTGCTGGTGAAGCTTGCCAAGCAGGTTGACGCTCATTTCACAACAACCCGCCAATTCGATGAGTGGGCGTTGAAGCAATTCGAGAAAGGAGTTGTTGGATGAGCAATATAGCGCCGAAGCGCGGTGTCCGGCAACCACCGGAGGAACCGGCCGCACCGCTGAAAACTGACATGCGCGAACACATGGAAACAAGCGCGGCGGATCGGATCATGACCGCCCGTTGCGCTCTTATGTTCAATGCCCCGTTCTTTGGCAGCCTGATCGCTCACCTGAAATTCCGCGCCATCTGGCCGGAGGACTGGCCGACGGGCGGAATTGCCACGGCGGGGACGGATGGTGTTGATTTGTTGTACAATCCGGCGTTCATCCTCAGCCTGTCCAACGGCGAATTGGCGGGAGTGCTTGTGCATGAGGTTCTCCATGCCGCACTTGACCATCCGTCACGCCTTAAAGACCGCGATTGGGAATTATGGAACGCGGCCTGTGATTACGTGGTGAATGGAATGATCCATGCCTGCATCACTGATTCCATGGCGAAGAGGCCGGGCGCGAATCAGGCATGGGCGCCGGCTCAATGGTGTCTTCCGTCCGGCGCGCTGCACAATTCGAATTACAGAGGCATGTCGGCCGACCATGTGTATGCGCGCTTGTCCAGCACGATCAAGAACGAGAAAGGAGGCTTGAGCATACTGAAATTGCGCAAAGGCATACGCAACTTCGCCGAACGGTTGTTGGAGGAGGCGATGCGTTTGCGGGTGACGTGGCTGATCCCCCCGAAGCCCTTGGCGGCCGCGGAAGATGCCGCCCGCCAGAAGCTGTGGGCAGAGCGCCTTTACCATAGCGGGATTGTGTCGCGTTTTCAGGGCAGCTTCCCGGCAGAATTGGTCAGGCTCATCAAAGGCATGAAAACACCCGTTGTCGACTGGCGCTCGGTGTTGCGAACCGTGATGCTGGGGGCTGGCAAGAATGATTATTCGTGGGCAAGACCCAATCTGCGGCTTTTGTCCCAGAACTATTACCTTCCGGGCATGTACTCGCCCGAAATCGGTGAGATTGTCGTCGTCATCGACACTTCAGGCTCATGCTATAATGTGGCGTCGCGGTTTGTCTCGGAAATTGGCGCCATCCTCGAGGAGTTTCACGCGGTTGAGGTCCATGTCGTGACATGTGACGTCGAAGCGAAACACATCGGGGACTGGCGGTCTGGAGGCGAATGCCCCGACTTGGGGAAAGGCGTCGCACTCAGCGGATGGGGCGGCACGTCGTTCGTGATGCCGTTTGAACTTGTGCGCGAGAAACAGTGGCGCCCGGAGGCTGTTGTGTATCTGACGGACATGATGGGGATAATGCCGCCGCCCGGCCTTAACCCCGGGTGTCCCGTGCTTTGGGTGACGCCCGAGAAGTACGCCGCAATCACCGAAGTGCCGTTCGGGATGGTGCTTCCATTGATCAAAAATCTCAAGGAGGAGATGTGATATGGACATGGTTGAGAACAATGACGATTTGCGAACAAGCAGCAAAGATAAAGATGACGAAAAGTCTCAGAAAAGCCGCAAGCGTTCGCAGACGCCGGTGACGCGAATGCGCGAACGGCTGCTGAGGGAACCCATGCCGACGTATGCTGACCGGCGATATACCGGGATGTTTCGGTTTGTTGTGAAGCGGCCAGCCTCCTATGGCGATCCGCTTGCTCTGCTGAAGCGCCTGCCTCAGCGCCACGCGCAGGTGATTGACGCGCGCAGGCGAATGTTCACATATCATGCCTCGGGTGAGGGAGTGCCGGGGACAGTGAACGCGCAAGTCCAGGAGATCGAAGGCATATTCCACGCGGAGTTCCTGATCGCGAAGGAACTCTGCGAGTATTTGGGCTACACCGAACGATGGAAGGAGTTCGCTTGTTTGCAGGAAGGCATCATCAACAACAACGATCCGTGGGAGTTTTTTTTGGAGTAGCGGCAGCCGGCTTTCTTCCACTGAGCGCCAGAAGGTGCGCCTCGAAATCCCCATCGGCTTTCCTTTCGTGGACCCTCTGGCCTTGCCGGCTGCCCAAGGCAACCACAACGACGACTGAATAGTGACTGAAAACGCAATGCGCATACTGACAATACAAGTCTTACAAGACAAAATGTCGAAGTTGGGCTTATGAACAACATCATTAAATTTACTTTCATAATTTGATGCTTGACTCATGGCGTCTAATCCACTTAGGACATCATCAAAATGTATGCGTCTTCGGCAATTTCATAGAATGCGCTTCTTGTCGTGTGTCGAATAATCGTTTATGATTGAGCTCACGATACGTCGCGCCGGCGGCCCATGCATAAAATTCCAAGGAGAAGCACCAATTATGATGAGACGGTTTTACACCACAATTCTCGGGCTGGGACTTGCAACCCCGGTATTCGCGGGCGGATTCACTTATGTGAAGAGCATCGACACTTCGCCCACGATCAATGACCTTGGCGCGCAGTTGAAGGACATCGCGGTCGACGCCAGCGGCAATCTGCACATGACCACCTTTTTCGGGACCGATGGCAACAACTATGTGTTCAAAGTCACCGATCCCATGGGCGCCGCCACAGTGACGAAATTGACGAACGACGCCTATCCGACCGACAACGGGGCGGGCATTTGCTTCGACAAGAACGGCAAGTTCTATGTGTCGGTCCAGAGCACAGGCGTCATCCTCCGCTATAATGCCGACGGCACAGCCGACACCACGTGGGGCACGGGCGGTTCGCTCACCGTGCCGGCGCCGCGACAGATCTCCTACACCGGCGATGCCAGTCACAAGCTCCTCGTCACCCAGTTCGGCACACCCTATGTTGTCTACACTGTCGACTGTGCCACCGGCGAGATCAGCGCCGCCACCGCGACGACCTATGGCGACCCAGGCGACAATGGCGGACAGGTCAATGAACTCTTCAGCGGCCATGTCTATGACCCCGCCACGTTGACCATCTACGGCAACGCTCAGTGCGACCTTTCCAGAATCACCGGCGCCGACATCAATGACCTTAACACGTTCACAGATGCCGCCATCCTGACCCGCCACGCGTGCGTCAATGTCAGCAACCAGGGTATCGCCTTCGACAGCGCCTCGGGACTGATCGCCTACACCGCGATTCTGAACTCGCGGGCCGCACCCCCATATAATGCTCAGGTATGCGTCTACAATGTCGCCACCGGCTACGAAATCCCCGTTGGCGCCCAAGTGCCGGGCTACCCGGACTACATCGACAACTTCGCCGGAGCAGCTTTCCTGCGCGCTGGCGGAAATCTCTACCTCGCTGCCGAAAGCTCACGCGACCAGAAGATCCAAATCTTCCGCTACGATGCGCCTTTCCCGGCGCGCAAATGGAGCTGGTTGAAAAAGATCGATGCCCTGCCCGGTATTCCTGGCGGCGGACGTATCAAAGATGTCGCCGCCGATTCAGCCGGCAACCTGTACTTCACATCCTTCTACATGCCCTGCTACATCCAAAAGGTCTCCAATCCCCTCGACGCCTCGCCCGTCATCACGCAGTTCAGTGTCGATGAGCTGGCCAGTTCGAGCGGCAATGTCCTGTCTGTTGACGGCCAAGGCAACGTTTACTTCTGTTACCAAGGCGCTGATGGCGCCAGCTCGTACATAACAAAATATGACAGCTCGGGCGCGCTGGCGCCCGGCTTCGGCACTGGCGGCAAGCTAAGCCCCGTCATCTGTGGCGGCGCGGCTGTGCGTCCGCGTTCCATCGCCCTCACAGGCACAGGCAAGCTGTTCGTGTGCGTCTTTGGCACGCCATACTCCATGGGCATCATCGACGCAGCCACCGGCGCCGACGGCGGCCCTATTGTGTCCACCTTCGGCGACAACACCGATGTGGGCATTGTCAATCAGGGACAGGTGTTCCAGTCGGCCGCTTACGACGCCGTCAACAACGCCATTTACGGCAACGCCCAGCTTGACCTCGTGAAGATGACCGGCGCCAACGCCACGCTCAACGATCTGACAAGCTACAATGTGGTGGCCGGCGCATCGCTCCATCGCTTCCCGATGACAGCGGCCGGCCCTGGCGGTTCCGACAACCTGCAACTCCGCATCGATCCAACCGGCCAATGGCTGGCCTACTCTGGCTTCGTCGATATGCGCACCGGCGGCGACAACTACAACCGCCAGATGTTCGTCATCGTGCGCAATATCGCCACCGGCAACGAGGAGTGGGTTGGCAACTATATCGGCCGCGATGGTTACATCAACCTCGGCGCCTGCCCGTGCTTCTTCAAGGTCGGCTCAACACAGTACCTCGCCGCTACGAACCATTACGGCGCCTCGATTGAAATCTTCCAGTATGATCCTGCCGCCGGCGTTGGCGAATGGGGCCTTTACTGATTACCGTGTTATGGACAACAAGTCCGGACATCATGGCAGCGGGCGCTCAATCGCCCGCTGCTTTTTTATCCCGTGCCATGTGACGCCCGTTGAGCCGTGATATGATTATGATTTTTTCAACTTCCGGTTGATCTTCTGCCGGCGCTTCAATGCCGCAAGGCGCGCGTTGTTTTTGTTGCGGATTTTCATGACAGGATCGCGTGTGACATCCGTGTTGTCAGCGTGACGGCGATACCGGTAGAGCACGGCGTGAACACGGTCCACATCGTGCTTCTCCCCCACTTTGAGCACCATGTCGTAGTCCTCGCCGAAATTTCCATAATTCTCCTCGTCGTAAAGGCCCATTTCCTCGAGAACCGCTTTCGGGAACACGCGCAGCGCGCCGGCGCCGTCGCGCCGCAGAATCTGATTGCGCGTATAGCCCTTGTGCGTCACGGGTTCGACGCCCTCCACTTTCCCGCGGTCTTCATCCATCAGTTCGTAATACGAAATGGCGAGTCCGCATTGGGGGTGTGATTCCATGTGGGCCATCATCTTTTCAAGCGTGCCGGGGGTGTACTCGTCATCCGAGTCAAGCTGGCAGATGTATTTGCCCCGCGCGGCACGGATGCCGCAGTTGAGGGCGTAGGCGATCGACGGGCCACGCTGCTCGATCATGCGCACACGCGCATCCCGCATGATATAGCCGCGCACGACATCCTGCGTGCTGTCAGTCGAACCGTTGTCCACCACGATGATTTCAAAATCCTTGAATGTGCCATCGAGCACGCGCTCGATGGCGTTTCCAATGAAGCGCGCGCGGTTGAGAACCGGGATCACAACGCTGGCCAGCACGGAGTATGGGCACTTGGGATATTTCACGGCAACCGTGGGATGATCAATCTGCGCGCCGCGCCGGCGGAGCATGTCCTGAAAAACCGATGTGATTTCCGCTTCCAGATCAGGAGGATAGAACACATAGGAAAATCCGCCGAGTTTGCCTTTGCCCGGCGAATAGAGAGTGCTGGGAGCCGCGGATCCCGGCGACGTATCGGGACTTGATGGGGCCGGCTCCACCGTGTAGAGCGGCTTTTTCACCAGCCCGATGGTGTATTTGTCGCACAGTTTGAGCTCGACATCATACTCGGCGGCAAATGCCAGTTCTTCGCGAAAACCGCCAATCTCCCGCAGACGGTCGGCGCGATAGACTCTCACATACCCGAAATCGAAACGTTCGTGTGGGGCGCCCTCGTGAGGGAACAAATGAACCGGCTTTGATTTGCCGTCATCGTCCATCTCAAGGTAACAGGCATATGCAGCGGCGGCTTTGCGCGACTTCATAAAAAGAGCGGCAAAACGCTCGAGCGCCCACGGATCGAGCAAAATGCGTTCGGGAAGAGGAAGAATAAACTCGGCATCAGTATTCTTGAGCGCCCAGTTGATCATGAGGGCGGCCGTTTTCAGGCCGCTTGGCGCCTGCCTTATGCGGGAGTCGTGCAATTCACCCGCCAAGGCGTCGGATGGAGAGCCATCCGACGTCTCATCAATAAGGCAACAGATCCAATCATCGAGCGTCTGTTGCTTCAGCGTGGCAAGGCTGCGCCGCACTGAATCATTAATTGTCTTCACAGGAAAAAGAACGGCAAATCCGAGCATCAATTTTCTCCATCATGACATCAATTCGACTTTTGAATAACCAATCGCGAACGGACTTCAAAGCATATTTCGCACGATTATCACCAAGAGGGCGGCGGCACTTTCGTTTATGTCAAAACACGCAGCGTGCCAGCTCAGTCAAAACCATATCCGAAGCTTGCCGAAGTCACCAGGAACCAGCCGGTTTTCGAGAACCGCGATGTGAAGGGCATCGTTCTCGGTTTCTGGCGCCCCGATATTGCCCAAGGGATCAACGTTCCCGGATTCCATGCCCATTTCCTTCATGATGTTGTGGTCATTCCATTGTGGTTTACAATAAACTCGCCTGTGAGTTATATACTATTTGACATAATTATGTGCACGGCAATAGCCTCCACATAATAATCAAATATATAGGAGGATTTTATATGAAACGATTAGTATTTCTGATAGCAGCGGCGCTGGTCGCTGGTTCCGCCTTTGGGCAAACCACAATGACTCAGATATTCAAGATCGATGAGGGGGGTTCGCTTCCATGGTTCACCAACGACAACACATGCCGCGGCATGGCGTTGAATCCAGTCACGGGCCATCTGCTTCTTGTTGACCGTGATGGCACCGGCAATGTGGTGCACCGCCTCGATTCCGCGACAGGAGCGGAAATACTTCCCCCACTCGATTCGTCAATTTACAGCGGAGGAACGCACCCCATCAGCAAGATCGCTATAGCCACTGACGGCACGATCTATGTGTGCAACCTTGCCGTCGCAGGAGCGAATTTCAAAATCTATAAATACACGGATGAAGAGGCTGTGCCGACCGTGTGCTTTGACGATCCGGCCTCAACGGCGCGCCGCGGCGACAGCATCGCCGTGACCGGCGTCGGCGTGAACACCAAATTGCTCGTTAACGGTTTCAAGGCGTTCGTCGGCGATTTCGCCATTCTGACAACCACCGATGGAAACACGTTCACAGCCACGACAATCACTCCGGCCGGTCTGACGGCCACAAATCATTATTCGCAGTGGGACACCGATGGCGTGAAGTACTGGGTCAGCAAGCTGGCAGCCACAGTTGACGGCGTGACGACACCCGTGCTCTTCAACGCCTTGAACGCTGTCGACAGGATCGTTGTGTGTCCGGTCGTGGGCGGCGGTTTCTCCGTTCAAAATGTCACATTCGAGGCTGTCACGGTGAAACTCCTTGGCCTGACGCCTGGCGCGGTCGCTGCCAGCCTTGTAGACGTGCCTGGCGCGGTTTTCATCCTCAATCCGTCGAGCGTGACCTACACATTTACGACAACCGGTCTTGAAAAAGCCGGTGGCGCAAACGATAACGGCAACGGCACTGGCGATGTGGCTTTCGATGGCCCCGGCAAGAAAGTCTACTTCCTCTACACAAACAACTCAGTTTCAGGCTGGAACATGCCATCAAGCACTTCCGTGTCTGACTGGAATTTGTTCTTCTAACAATCAAGCAGTTTGACAATCCGCACGCCGGGACGAAAAATCGTCCCGGCGTTTTTTTATGACAGAGCAAGATCATGCATAACTTCCAATGAGTCCTCGATCAGCCCTTATCCATGTCGATCTTGATAACCTGTGGTCGATTGCCGCCTGTTATGGTTTGTGTCTGCCCGCGGGAAGCGAAAACGGCATCTATGACGACGCACTGCCGCGGCTCCTGGGCATCTTCAACGAGATGGAAATTCCAGCGACATTCTTTGCCGTTGGACGTGACGTGGAATTGCCCGATAATGCCGTGAAACTGCGCAAGGCCATCGTATCAGGGCACGAAATCGCCAGCCATTCCCAGACACACCCGTTGAATTTTCGCGCGCTGAGTGAACGGGAAATCGATCACGAGGTGGAGCAGGGGGGAAAAAGCATTTATCATGGCACTGGACAAAAACCTTCCGGATTTCGCGCGCCCGGTTATGCCGTGTCGCAGAGTTTGATCAGGGTCCTTATCCGCCGCGGTTATCATTATGATTCATCCATCATGCCCTCACCTTACGGATTCGCGTTCCGGTGGATGGACGCATGGCTGAGACGCGGAACGACTGCGGGATCCGGTTTGCGGAAAACACAGTTTCCGTATTTCTGCGACGCCCTTGCCAGTCTGTCCCCATATCGTGTAAACCCGAACCATCCCGAGCGAGAACTGGCGTCCAGCGGGCTGTTGGAAATCCCCGTGGCCGCATCACCTCTGTTGCGGCTGCCTTTTCAGGCTGGCGTCTGTCTGAGGCTGGGCCGCAGATATTTCGAGGCGCAGTTGTCCGCCTTCCTGAAACGCCCCTCCCTGCCTCTCGTGTTTCTTCTTCATGGCGCCGATGCCGCCGACTTTCAGGCATGCACCGATCCGTTTTTCCGCCGCGCCCCAGTGTTTTCGCTGCCTTTCGCCGACAGAATCGGCAAAATCAGAATCTATCTTGAGCGCATCCGATCAAACTACGACTGCCTTACAACGATGGATTTTGTCCGCCGCATCAAAACTTGATTATTTCCGCCGACAATAATTTCATTATCGTGCGTTTGGATACCGAAGTTTTCCGATAATTGTTGTAGTATCACATGCCCGGTGACAGGCTCCATTTATCACAACTGATCTTAATGCGCGAGGTTGGACCCCGACAGAAATGGCTAACCATGATATGGCGGAACTGGTGGAATGCAAGCCAGCATGGACGATTGAGGACGCAATCAACACGTATAACATTGACCGGTGGGGGCTGGGTTATTTTTCCATCAACGAGTCGGGTAATGTGACTGTCTCCCCGATGCTCGGTAATGGAGCGACGATTGACATCATGCAAGTCATCGCCGAGGCTCAGGAACAAGGGCTCAATTTCCCGCTGGTGCTCCGCTTCCAGGATTTGTTGCGAGACCGGGTTGCACAGCTCAACCAGGCATTCCGCTCTGCCATTGCCGACTGCAAGTATACCGGACGCTATCTTGGAGTATTTCCGATCAAGGTGAATCAGCTTAGCGAGGTTGTGGAGGAGATCATCGATGCGGGACGGCCGTACGATTTCGGCATTGAGGCGGGATCGAAGCCCGAGTTGTTCGCCGCGATGGCCATCCACGACAATCCCGAGTCCCTCATCGTTGCCAACGGTTACAAGGACACGCTTTTCATTCGCGTGGGGCTGATGGGCAGACGCCTTGGCAAAAAAGTCATCATGGTCGCGGAGAAGGTCGAGGAGGTCAAAGCCATCATCGATGTGGCCAACGAGATGGGTGTCGAACCGATGATTGGCATCCGCGTGCGGCTGGGCACGAAGGGATCGGGGCTGTGGTCGACATCCGGGGGTGAAAACGCAAAATTCGGCCTTTCGACAATGGATCTGATGGATGCCATCAAGCACCTTGAATCAAGCGGCATGACATCGGCTCTGAAACTGGTGCACTTCCATATCGGTTCACAGATTCCGGATATTCTGACCATCAAGCGGGCAACCCGCGAAGCCGCGCGTTTCTATGCCAAGCTCTGCAAGATGGGCATGGATGGTTTGCAGTACCTGGATGTGGGCGGCGGATTGGGCGTTGATTACGACGGCAGCCAGACAAGTTTTCATTCCTCAACAAACTACACGCTTGAGGAGTACGCCCTCGATATTATATACAATGTGATGGATGTGTGCGACGAAGAGGGGGTCCCCCATCCCGACATTGTCAGTGAATCAGGGCGCGCCATCGTCGCTCATCATTCCCTGCTCGTTGTTCAGGTATTTGGCGCCATCGAAAAAACCAAGGCTGTGTATGACCTTCGCGTGGACCGCCTGGATCACAAATGGATCAAACAACTCGCTGAGATTAAAGAACGCATCACGGTCAATCCCATGGAGGCTCTTCACGACACGCAGCAGATCAAGGGCGAATCGCAGAACGCCTTCGAGCTGGGCATCCTTGACCTGCGCACCAAGGCGAAGATCGAGACCTTTTATTGGCATATCATCGAGGAAATCGTGGAGTTGTATAAAAAACGGGCTGAGGAAAACGTGGGCGGCGGCAAGGAGATTCCCGAAGAGATCGCGGATCTGACGCCACACTTTGCGGACCAATACCTGTGTAATTTCTCCGTGTTCCAATCGCTTCTGGATCACTGGGCGCTCGGTCAGCTTTTCCCGATCATGCCCATCCATCGTCTTAATGAGCCGCCCATAATTCAAGGCACATTGGCCGACATCACATGCGACTCCGACGGAAAAGTCAGCAAATTCACCGATCTCAAGGATGTCCGACAGGCATTGCCCATGCATGTGCTCAGACCGGGTGAACCCTATTACCTCGGTTTCTTCATGACGGGCGCCTACCAGGACATCATGGGCGATCTGCACAACCTGTTCGGCCGGGTGAACGAGGCGCATGTTTTCCTCGATCCGGACGAAGAGGCCGGCTACTACATTGAGGAAACCATCGAAGGACATTCCATCGGCCAGGTGCTCCAGTTCACACAATACCATATCAACGACTTGTGCAGGCGGATGAAGGCGCAGATCGATGACGCCATCAAGACCGACCGCATCCGCCCCAATGACGGCATGCGTCTGCTGACGGAATACGAGCGAGGACTCAGCGAGCCGACTTATCTCAACTTCACGCGTTAGCCCTGTTCCTGTATGAAAGGCCGCTGACACTCCTTGCGCATATACCGCATCACATTGTCCAATAGGGCGTTCTTTTATCCAATCGGCTTCAGCGCCGACTGTTTCAACTTCACGGCCATTCTTGCCGAGACTTTTCTTGCGTCCTCGCTGTTTGGCGCCACGGAACTGCAGATGGGCGTGCTCGGAGCCTGTAACGCGCTTGGTTACATGTTGCCATGCGTGGCGACAGGGCTTATATCGGAACGCCTGGGCCGGCGTGTCATGTGCGCGCTTTCCGCCGCTGGCCTGATCGCTGTCAATCTCACGGAGCCACACCTGCGTTCGGTTCCGGCTTTATACGTGGCGGGTTTTTTACGCATGTTTGCCACAAGTTTCCTGTGGCCCCCGCTCATCGCATGGCTCACCCAATCCACACGCCACAGAAACTTGTCTGGCGTGCTCGGTGGATTTAATTTCTCATGGGCCAGCGGCATCATGACAGGATTCTTTATCGGGGGCTGGGCATTTCAGCATATCAGCCCAACCGCCGCTTTCTATTTTTCGGCATCGATGGCACTGTTGCTGTTGATCTTTGTGCTCACCTGCACGCCGCGCATACATGACGTCGAGGATGGCGGGCAGTCGGACGCGCTCCAGCCGTTGCCTCAAATCAAACGCCATGAGCCCGATCATGCGCATCTGTATATCCGCCAAGGCCTGTTGTTGAACACCGGCGCATGTTTCGTGACATCGATGGTGCTGTATCTGTTTCCCAAAATTGCCGCAGGTCAACTGACTGAGGCCGCGCAAGGAACCATGCATTCGGTGCGAATGGGCGGACAGGTGCTGGCCTTTTTGTTGTTTGGGCGAACAGCCGTCTGGCATTACCGGGGCTGGCCTGTCTGGCTGACTCTTGGCGCCCTCGCCACAGGGCTTGTGTTCATTAGCTCAGCGCACAGCAATTGGTTTTATCTTGTGGGATGCGCGGCATTGGGCTTCGGAGCCGGCGCCGCATATTCACTCAGCATATTCTACTCGCTGGCGCTGACCCGCATCAAGGGACTCGGAAGCGGCATACAGGAATCGCTTATAGGCGCCGGGCTTCTGCTCGGACCTTTATACGGCGGACTTATCGCAAGCATGACGGATGTGCGCCTAACAGTCATCGCGGCGCTGATCCCGTTGGCGTTGTTGCTGCCGTGGCTGAAGGCGCGGTAATTATCTGCTCAAGCCCAAAGATGCCGTCGTCTGCTGAGTATCTTGGAGAGTTAGAGCAAGATTACGGCGCGGTGAGGCATAATCAGGCTTTAATTCGATGGCACGCTGAAAGTGAGCAATGGATTCCTCGCGCTTGCCCGATAGTGCCAGCGCAAGCCCAAGACTGTTTTCGATTTCCGGAGAGTCGCGATTGATTCCGCGCGCCCGCATACAGAGTTGAAGCGCGTCAGTGGTGCGGCCTTCGCGGATGGCGATGTTGCCGAGGTTCACGAATATTGAAGCCTTGTCGGGGGCATCAGGCAAAGCTTTTTCGAGCAATTGTCTGGCCTCGGTCAACTCACCCGCGTTCATAAGAGCCACAGCCAGATTCACAAATCCCGCAGTTTCCAAGCGTCCCAATTCAAGCGATTTCCGGTAAAAATCCTCGGCCATGCCATATTCCCCGCGTTTGTAATGAATGCCTGCCGCATTGAAGTAAGATGTGGCAAGTTGCTCGTTTTTCGAGGCAATGGGAAGACGGCACAAGATGAACACGATCAGCGCCGCGAGAACAGGGCCGGGCAGCTCACGCTGTCGCCGCCGGCGCAATGCCTGCCAGGCCTCAGCAACCGCGGCGCCAGCGAAAACCACAAGCAATGGAATCATGGCATGACGGTAACGTGCGACGACATAAAAAATAATCAGTCCGGCCAGCAGACCGGCAATCATGAGGTTGAGCGGCATCAGATTCCTCCAGCGATGACGGGTCATGACGATACCAGCCACAGCCAAAGGCAACAGAAGCCCGAAATTCCAGAAGGAATTCAGAATCCGCAAAGGCGCCGAGAACAGTTCATAGAAATAGATGTCGTCCGTATCGATGGCTTCAATCCGGTTGATGCTCAGCGCGGCTTTCACACCCAGCAGCCGGAGCCAGACGACGGGGGCCGCACGAATTTCGCGCATGGCTTTATAAAACCAGAACCTTGATATTTCATCAGGCGCCAGGGAACGCCCCGCCTCGCACATGGCCAATTCCCCCGCATCTGTTTCCTCAAATTCAGTCGCACCTCTCGATTCGCGCAGGGGCATGTATGTCCCGGTTGCAGAGCTATTATTGCCTATATAGAAACTCGTGCCAACGTTATAGGTCGTCAGGGACATGACCGAACCAAAGCGGACATTGCGGATATAAACGGGCAACAGCGGAAGCGCCGCTCCAAACAACAGCAATCCGGCAAAAGACAGGCGGCGTTTGATTCCACCGGCACGCGGTTCAAGCAAAATCCATCCTGCAAGGATCAGCACGAGCAAGAGCGCGCTCTCGCGTGTAAGGGTAAAACACCCGAAAACAAATCCAACAGCGGCCCATGTCCACCACGCGCCATATTTCATCCCCGATCCAAGCAAAACCAGCGCGGCTGACATAAAAAACAGGTCAAAACACGCTTTCTGGATCAACGGATCGAAAAATATCGCTGGCGCGTAGAAAGCAAGCATGATCCCCGCGGCAATGCCAGCGGCGCGTCCAAAAAACAACCGCCCCGACTGAAAACACAACACACAGCTTAGACTGCCCAGCAGAATTTGAATAAGACGCGCCCAAAACAGATTGTGCCCCACAATCGAATACAATCCGGCAAGAAAATATGGATAAAGCGGCGCTTGGTAAAAAACGCCACTGCCAAGCCAGTCACCCGCCGCAATCGCCTGTGCCCACTCGTCATAGCGTCGTGAATCAATAATCATATCAATGTAAAACGGCACACGGCGGATCGACAACAGATAGATGAGTCGAACAATAAATGCTGTTATGAATATCGCCGCAGTCCAGAAAAAGCCAGATTGCCGCCATTTCAGCGTGAATTTTATGCTTGCATGGGCATCCATGTTGCAAATGATAAACAAGTTTTGGGTCGATCCCCCAAAATTGCATCCTAATTTTTTGCGAGGTTGTCCAGTGAGCAAGATACCGTTTTGCGACCTTTTGCCGCAGTATGAAGAATTGAAGACCGAGATCGACTCGGCAATCGCTGATGTCATCAAGACATCATCTTTTATCCAAGGCAAGCCTGTGGCCGAGTTTGAAAAGGCTCTGGCCGAATCGGTTGGCGTGAAACATGCCTGTGGCGTGGCAAACGCAACCTCGGCGCTGTGGATCACGCTGAAAGCGCTGGGCATCGGACCGGGCGACGAGGTCATCACAACGGTTCACACAGCCATCCCCACTGCAGAATCGATTACACTCAACGGCGCAAAGGTCGTGTTCGCGGACATCGATCCTAAAACATACCAGATCAATCCAGAGCATGTTGAAACCTTGATTACCTCGCGCACCCGGGCCCTGCTGCCCGTTCACCTTTACGGCATTCCCTTCAACATGCCGCGCATGCAGGCCATTTCCAAGACACACAATCTGCCGCTTATCGAAGACTGCGCGCAGGCGCAAGGCGCCGAGATCAGCGGCAAACGTGTGGGCAGCATGGGAATCGCTGGATGCTATTCCTTCTTCCCGTCGAAGAATCTCGGCACGATGGGCGACGGCGGCGCCATGGCAACCAACGACGATAAGATCGAAAAGTTTGTGCGCATGTTCAGCAATCACGGGCGCCTTGAGAAATTTACCCACGAGATTCCCGGCTCCAATGAGCGCCTCGACGCGCTGCACGCCGCCATACTCAAAGTCAAACTCACAAAACTCGACGAATGGAACGCGAAACGCCGCAAAATTGCCGATGTCTACAAAAAGCTTTTGCCTGAAATCATCGAGGTGACCATACCGCAGGTTTATCCGGACACGGTTCCCGTCTGGCATCTCTATGTGATCCGTTGCCCCAACCGCGACGGTTTAATGAAATATTTGAAGGAAAAGAACATCGGGACAGGATTGCACTACCCGTTGCCCCTGCACCTGCAACCAGCCATGGCTCAGGACTGCAAATCCGGCGATTTCCCTGAAGCTGAGAAGGCCACAAAGGAAATCGTTTCGATCCCGATGTATCCGCACATGACCGAGGAACAAGCCGCTGAAGTTTGCGCCGAAATCAAAAATTTCTTTGCGAAAAAATGATGACGAACAGCCCGGAAATATCCGTCATCGTGCCTTGTTTCAACGAAATCGACAACCTTGAGCCCCTGATCGCCGAGTTGCGCGCGGCGTTGGACCCGCTTGGGCGTTCCTGCGAAATCCTCTATATCGACGACCACAGCACGGACGGCTCTTACGAAAAGCTTTGTGAAATGACAAAGACGCTTCCAATTCTCCGTGTGGTGCGGCACAGCCGCAACTACGGTGAAAGCGCTGGCGAGAAGACGGGTTTTGAGAACGCGCGCGGCTCGATCATCATCACGATCGACGCGGACCTGCAGAACGATCCGGCGGACATACCGGAAATGCTTAGAAGACTTGAAACGGCCGACGCGATCTGCGGCGTTCGGCGCATCCGCGACGATTCTTTCAGCAAGCGCATATCGTCGCGCATTGCCAATGCGGTGCGCGGCGGATTGCTGAACGACAGCATTCATGACGCTGGCTGCACTTACCGCGCCCTCCGCGCGTCCGCGCTCAAAGGACTGCCGAATTTCCGCGCCCTGCACCGGTTCATTCCCACGATTATCAAATGGCACGGCTACCGTGTGGAGGAAATGCTCATCAATCATCGTCCCCGCACCGCCGGAAAATCGAAATATGGCGTGGGCAACCGCCTGTGGGTGGGCATTGGGGACATGTTCGCGATGCGCTGGTACCGGCGGCGTTTTTTTCCGCCATGCCGGGTTGAAGAAAGCCCGAAGTAAACACGCGAGATGGCTCAACCCGACAAGAGCCGAGTCAAGCTGAAGAGCGACATCATTCGTCTTTGCACGGTTCTGGCATTTTTCGCGGCGCTGGCATGGCTGCTTGGCAACCAGGCAGTGCGCGACAAGCTGTTCAACATCGAGCAAACGCGCAAGTGGCTTCAGGACTTCGGCTTTTACGGAGGAATGGTGTTCGTCGGTCTGTCGGCGCTTGCCACCGGTTTCGGCATTCCGCGCCTGTGGGTCAGCGCATTTGCCGGAGCCCTTTACGGAGCATTCATCGGCGCCATTCTCGGCCATGTTGGTTCCATGCTGGGGGCCACCATCAATTTCTTCACAGCCCGCTGGCTTCTGCGGGGCCCGATCAAACGCCGAATGCCAGACAGGATGAAAAAATGGTACGAGCGCTTCAATCAGAACGGATTCCGCTGGCTCCTCTACATGCGTCTTTTTCCTCTCAGCAACGCCACGGTCACAAACCTTGTCGGCGGCGTTTCGGGCATGAAATACAGGTCATTTCTTGGCGCCACGATACTGGGTTATACGCCATTGACAATTGTCTTCGCCGTTTTTGGCAGTTCCGCCGCCAAGAAGAGCTGGTGGCAGTTTTTCATTGGCGCCCTCATCCTTGTCATTGTCATTGTCAGCCAAATGCTCTACCGAAAATATAATCCGCCGCCCGAAGGCGAAGAAGAGTCTGTTTGAAACTTGACCCTCCCGCCGGGGGGTTATTTGCTTTTCAGAGTTAAGACCAATTAAACACCAAGGAACATGATAACCATGAGCGATGACATTCGTTTTGCCGTAGTCGGATGCGGCATGATGGGACAAAGACACGCAGAGATATTGCGGGCAACCCCCGGCGCAAGCGTGACCTGCGTGCAGGATCAGGTGCGCGCGAATGCTGAAAAGGCGGCGGCCGGCGCGCACATCTGCGAATCATATGAAAAGGTTGTCGCGCGCAATGATGTCGATGCGGTCGTGCTGGCGCTCCCGAGTTCCCTTCACGCGGAGTATGGCATCAAGGCTGCGCGCGCGGGCAAGCACGTTGTGACCGAGAAGCCCATCGACATCGATGTCGAAGCCGGACGCCGTCTTGCGATGGAATGCGAGAAGGCGGGCGTGGTGTGCGCTGTCATCAGCCAGAATCGCTTCGCCGATGGCAACGCGGCACTCAAACAGGCGCTCGACAACGGCGATCTTGGCAAACCCGTGCTTGTCAGGGCGTCGGTAAAATGGTTCCGCCATGACGAGTATTACACGAAAAGCGACTGGCGCGGAACATTCAAGGGTGAGGGCGGCGGAGTGCTCATGAACCAAGCTATCCACACAATGGATTTGCTCGTCTGGATGTTCGGAGAGCCAGAGGAAGTCATCGGCCGCGTCAACACCACCCGCAAGGTTTTGGAGACAGAGGATGTCGGTGCGGCAATCATGCGGTTTAAGAATGGGTTGCTCGCAACGCTTGAAGCATCGACGAGCACATTCCCTGGTTTCGACGAGCGCATCGAGGTTCACTCGCCCAGCGGTTCGGGAATTGTTGAGAAAGGCAGCCTGATTTATTGGAAAACCGATGACGACAAACCCATGCCGCAGCCGCCGGCCTGCGAACCGCCCACCCCCGGCCTCAGCCCCAAGTTTGAGCTTTTCCAGCGCCAATATCGCAACATTCTCTCCGCGATACGCGGCGGGGGCTCTTTGATCGTGACGCCACAGGAGGCCATCGCTGTGGTGGCAGTCACAAGGGCAATCTATGGCAAATAGAGACCGCGATGCGTCGCAATGGTTGCAGCGCGTCCGCTGCGGACGCACACGCTCTGATTAAAACCCAAGCCCGAACGTCTGATCCATCGCACAGGCTCATGGGAACTGTGCCATGCGCGGCGCTGACTGCCGCCGCACTTTTTATCAACTTGTGCAGGAGCATCCACATACACGCAGAGATAGGACATGCGCTGATCGCTGTATTGCTTGTCATCGGGTGTTATGCCATGTTAACCGTGCGTGTCGAACCTTTTCGTGAGGTTACACAACGGCTTGCCAGTCAGTGTGAACCGGGGGATGGACTCACATGATCATTGTCATCACCGGTCCGACCGGCATCGGCAAGACCGCGGTTGCCGTGGAACTGGCAAAGGAGCTTGATACCGAGATCATCTCCGCCGATTCCATGCAGGTCTACCGTCATCTTTCGATTGGCACGGCCAAGCCCTCGCCTGATGAGCTTTGCGGCGTCACCTGCCACTTGATCGATTACAAGGATCCCGCCTGCCAGTATAATCTTGGCGATTTCATCCATGATGCCGAGGTTGAGATCGAAAGGATCAAGAGCAAAGGCCGCACGCCGATCGTTTGCGGGGGCGCCATGATGTACATACAGGGGCTGTTGCGCGGCGTCTTTATGGAGGAATCGCGCGATTCCTCCATACGGGAGAAGTTGCGCCACGAAGCGGACGCGGGAAGGCTGGCCGAATTATATGCCGAGCTTATGCGCCTTGATCCCGCCGCAACGCACATCTTGCCCAACGACCGCCAGCGCATCCTGCGCGCTCTCGAGGTGATCCGTGTCACAAACCGCCCGCTCACTTCACTACAGACACAAAAGAATGATAAAACACCGCGGCACGAAGCCCGCATCTTTGTCCTTATGCGGTCCCGCGACGAACTCTATATACGGATCAATGCGCGGGTGGACGCGATGATGACGGCGGGCCTGCTCGACGAAGTCAGCCAATACATGAGCATGGGCTATTCACGCGACAATCCTGCCATCAGAGCGCTCGGTTACACCCAACTCTTCTCCTGCCACGAAGGCGCCATGCCGCTCGAACACGCACTCGAGGAGATGAAGAAGCGGACAAGAAATTATGCCAAAAGGCAACTGACATGGTTTCGCTCAATGCGCGATGCTGAGTTCATCGACTGCGGTGGGGACGATGCCAGGCAGTTGTGTGAGCTCATTAAGAAAAAACTTGCGCAGCCACGCCAACAACTATTATGAAATGCTCGTTCATCACATATTATCCAGTCAATCAGGCTCGACAGATAAAGCTGTACGGGAACAATTTGGCTTGAAATAATGTAGTAGCGTTCGTTACATCCCGCCCGTCGGCCGGTAAAATCGCGACGGCGTAAGTGAAATGCAGGAGTTGTACAGATGTCAAAGTCAGGAATGAATTTGCAGGACAGTTTTCTAAACCAGGTTCGACGTGAAAACGCCGACATCAAAGTGTTGCTCGTCAATGGCACTATCCTGCGCGGTTCGGTAAAAGGGTTCGATAACTTTACCGTTATCTTGAACGGGCGCAACGGCTTGCAGCACCTGATCTACAAGCACGCCATCGCACAACTCGTGAATCCCCGCGGCGCCAGCGACTCCAAGCGGGATGCCGGGGACAAGCCGATGGACCGCGAGGAAGGGACACAAGCAACGCCGGATGAAACTGGTGACAACTCCCCCGCCACCCATGACAACGAGCCCAAACCCCGCAAGGAAGGCTTCAACACCCTCGACTTCTCCCACTTGAAGCTTAAAAACTCGAAGGCGGAGAAGGCGCCGTTGCAATCCTGAGCGCGCGCCCATTGCGCGTTATAGCTGGAAGGTCTCGCCCCGCTTCGGAACAACCGTTTCAATGTTGGGAAGATCGGCAGTCAAAGTCTGTTGCAAAGCCAACGCCGCGGTTTCCTCGCCATGCACAACAAATATCTTTTTCAGCGCGCCCGAAGCGGCCGCTTGGCGGGCAAATTCGCGGAGTTCCTCGGAATCCGCGTGAGCGCTGAACGAGTTTATAACCACAATTTCAGCATTCACTTTGTATGTGTCGCCAAGAATTTTCACTTCTGGCTGTTTCTCAACCAGCCTGCGGCCAAGGGTGTTCTCGGCCTGAAATCCGACAATGAACACGGCATTTCTGGCGTCACTGATCGTGTTCGCAAGATGATGCAGAATCCTGCCGGCTTCGCACATGCCTGACGCGCTTATGATGATGCAGGGTTCGCGCAATTTGTTGATAGACTTTGAGGTTTGTGTATCGCGGACATAAATCAGTCCTTCGAAGCCGAAGGGATCCGGATCTGTAAGAAATACCTTCTTGATCTCCTCATCATAACATTCGGGATGATTGCGGAATATTTCCGTGATGTTGACCGACAGCGGGCTGTCAACATAGAAGGGAACATGGGGCAGTTTGCCGGCATTCCACAGGTTATTGAGCGCGTAGACAATTTCCTGAGTCCGCTCCATGCTGAAGGCCGGAATGACGATCTTGCCGCCTCTTCCGACAACCCGCCCGATGGATTCACACAGCAGTGTCTCGGCACCTGCGTAAGGCTGGTGGCGGCGGTTGCCATATGTGCTTTCGAGAATCAGGCAATCAATCTCCCCCGTCGGATCCGGGTCCCGCAGAATGGGCATGTTTTTGCGTCCGACATCACCGGAAAACAACAATCTGATCTGGCGGCCATTTTCATTGATTGTCATGCGCGTGAATGCTGACCCGAGAATGTGACCAGCATCCAGAAACTCGGCTTGGAGCGCGCCGTCCGCAACACTGAAGGGGCGATAATAGTATACCGAGCGGAACTGCGCAAGCGAGCGCTCAGCATCGTCGAGTGTGTAGAGCGGAGGGAGCGGTTGCTCGCCTTTGGCGTGAAGCTTGCGGTTAAGGAATTCAATATCCTTCTCCTGTATGTGCCCGCTGTCGCGCAACAGCGCGCGCGTCAGATCGGTTGTGGCGGGAGTGGCATAAATCGCGCCCTTGAAACCCTGGTTCACAAAATACGGAATGTTGCCGGAATGATCAATATGCGCATGGGAGAGCAGGATGGCATCAACCGACGCGGGGGCAATTGGAAACTCCGTGTTCATCTGCCGGGCGATTTGCCGCGAGCCTTGAAACAGCCCGCAATCAAGCATGATTGCTCGCCCGTAAGTCTTCAGGAAATGCCCAGAGCCGGTGACCGTGCGGGCCGCGCCCCAGAATGTAAGTTCCATTAATTCCTCTCCCTTATTCGTACATCTTGTTGATCTTGTCAGCATACCGCGCGAAAATCACATTTCGCTTGGGTTTCATTGTCTGCGTCATCATGCCGTTTGCCTCACTAAATGCATCCTCAAGCAAAGTGACACGCGTGATCTGTTCAAATGCCTTGCATCCCCCGTTGGCGCGCCGCACCGCGCCGATTTCATAGCGAATCGTCTTGTTGGCGTCCGGATGAGCAATCACATCGCGCGCGGACGAGTCCGGGAGCAGACCTAAGCGCTCCGCAAGTGCCGCCGTACGGGCAACCACAAGCGCGCCAAGAGTCTTTCTATCTTGTCCAACAACAATGATCTGCTCAATGAGAGGACTGCGCAGAACAACACTTTCAATCGGTTCCGGTTCAATGTTCTCGCCACTCGAGAGCACAATTGTGTCCTTCGCGCGGCCGGTAATGACAAGATCGTTCGTGTAAGCGAGCCATCCAAGATCGCCCGTGCAGAGCCACCCGTCGGGGCTTATGACACGGCGAGTTTCGGCCTCGTCTTTATAGTAACCCGCCATGACCTGTGGTCCCCGCGCCCATATCACTCCGCTCGCGCCTTGGGGCACTGGCGCGCCGTTTTCATCACGGATTTGAATTTCAGTCCCTGGTATTGGCCAGCCAACCGTGCCGCACACATTGTGATGCATACGGCGCACAGTCAAAACAGGCGCCGCTTCGGTCAGTCCATAACCATTAAGAATCGGCACGCCAATCATCAATAAAAAGTCGTCGAGATACGATGCCAGCCCGCCCCCTCCATTGATCGCGACACGCAAACGCCCGCCCGTGGCATTGCGAATCTTGGCATAAACCAGCATATCGCCAATTTTGTATAACGGCCAGAGCGCCATTATCATGAGCCATGCATAAACACGCAAGGCAATGGCGGGCGCCGTGGGAGTGGCCGTCAATCCCATTGCCACGCGCCGGGCGGCCACATAATGCCTCCCAATGAAAAAAAATGAATGGGCAAGCATCCGGGCGATCATTTCCGATTTTTCAATCTTATGGCCGATAGCCTCATAAATGACCTCCCACATGCGGGGCACGCATGGCAAAAACTGCGGACGCATCTTTACCAGATCATCACGCAACCGCCGCTTGTCCGTATAGACAAAGGTGGTTCCGTTTTTGATGCCATAATATTCGACAGCCCGCTCGTAAACATGCCACGACGGCAGCACTGCCATAAGGAGGTCGCCGGGATTGACCTGAATGCCAAGATCGATATTGTCCGACTGGTGAGTCAGGTTGGCATGGGTCAGCATGGCGCCCCTGGGTATGCCCGTGGTGCCTGACGTGTAGACAATTGCGGCAATGTGATCAGGCGTGATGAAAGAAGCGCGCTGTTCATGGAGAGCGTTTTTTGCAGCGCCCTCGGACAGAACATCCGAGAAATTCAGAAGCCGGACACCCGCGGGCGCACTCGCCTTCGCAGCCGAATCGTCCATCATGATGATCGTATGCAACGAGGCCGAGCCTGTAACTGCGTGCATGATCCGGTCGAGCAGGCGGATATCCTGCACGATGGCCAGACCGGCCCCGCTGTGGTTGATGATGTACCAGATTTCCGCGGATGCGGTGTCTGATCCTCTCGGCACATTCACCCCACCGGCGTTGATAATGCCCAGATCGCAAATCAGCCAGCGCGGGCGGTTGTCAGAAAGCAATGCCACGCGATCGCCGATGCCAAGGCCAATACTGATAAGCCCCGAACTGAAATCCCGAATGCTTCGGGCCAATTGCTCATAAGTGACCTGCAACGGCGGGGAGCCATGCGTATCGATTTGGGCGACCCGGTTTGAATAACGCTCTGCCGAATCGAAAAACATCTCTCCAACAGTTCGCACCATGATGCGCGCTTACTGCTGTGTTTGTGTCGGTGGTGGTATGACTTGATAAACCATGAATTTATCCGCGGCCGAAACGACAAAGCTCTTGCCGTCGCCAACGGCCACAACATCCTTGAGGCCAACAACCTGATAGCCTTTGATCGGCTTGACATCCGTACGCGGCGTGTTATCCTGAATAATCCGCACCATCTGCGCCTGTGCCGGCGATGCAATGAAACCTGAATCCGGCCTCATCAGATTCAGCGCAAGAAGCGCGGCAATCACACCCAGCATGATCTTCACGAACCGGTCCTGAAGCATGATCTTCTCCTCGATTGTCTCGTGTTGGTGAAATCCTTCCGACAAACAATTCCATCCGGCAAGCAAAACCTCAAAAGTTGTAAATGAAAAGTGTTGACGATGGAATGGCCTGTCGCTGATATGGCGCAAGTTGTTCACATTTTATAAGGAGAAAGCCAAAAGCATGAGATTCACGAAGGCCTTGTTGATCTCGTTGTGTTGTGTCGGCCTTGCTGGATGTTCGGGCGTTTCCGGCCGCTCGCGATCCAGTCTGCCGCCTGCTCCTGCTCCTCTTGCAGGGCCTGCTTCGCTGGCGGGACAATCCGCCGCACCCTCCACGATCACTGTGGCGCCGGGAAAAATGTATAATTTGGAGCCGCCCGCCACGAAATCACAAAGCGGCTCCACAAAGAAGACTGAACGCAAATCCTCCGTTGCGGCTACTGGAAAATCCGCGGCTAATAAGGTTGCCAAGGAATCCAGTCCAGACACGGAGACCGCCAAGCCCTCCAGTGAGGAAGCTGGAAGTCCCGCGCCAGCGGCATCTGAAAAGGTTTCGCCTGACAAGACGCCCGCAGCGCCGACTCCTGCACCAACCGCTCAACCTGCTGACACAGCTCCCAAGGGCGGATCAGACGCGCCTGACTCCGAGGAAGCGCCCTACGCGGCGCCTGTGCGCAAAAGCCCAAGCAGTTCAGCCACGACAGGCAAATCATCCGGATCGGCGGCGGCGCAACATTCCACCACACGCGTGAAATCGCCCGCCGCTATGAAGAAGACTGACGAGGCTTCTCACGTAGTGCCCGTCAGTTCCCCGCCAGAGGATCAAAAGCTCGATTCAAAGCTGAACTCCTGATCATATACTGATCTCCTTAAAGGAAGGGTGGGCATCTTGCCAGACATCCAAGGTAGGCGCCAAGCCGCCCACTTTTTCTTAAGTCTGTGATAATTCGATTTCAGCGATCTTTGCAGGCAGGGATGCCCGTATCGCAATGGGTTAGACTGAACCATCGCTTGGTGTCAGGTTGTTGCGTTTTTCCATGTGCGGTATGAACCGCTCAGATTACGCACACGATATCCCTTCTGTTGAAGCATCCGAGCGGCATAATAAGAACGCTGTCCGCTCTGGCAATGCGCGATGATTTCCGCGTCAATGGGCAATTCATTGATCCGCGAACGCAACTGGCCAAGCGGGATGTGAATGGAACCAGGAATAAATCCCGCATTGCGCTCAGATGCCTCGCGCACATCGACCACAACGACGCCCGCGGCTTGAGCTGAATCAATATCCCGCCATTGCGCCTGCGAAAGATCACCTGCCCTGATATTCTGCGCGATCATGCCCGCCAGGTTAACCGGATCCTTCGCGGAACCAAATGGCGGAGCATAAGCGAGTTCAAGCTCAGCAACATCCTCAACAGTCATTCCAGCTTTGAGCGCCGTGGCAAAAACATCAATGCGTTTGTCAACACCGCTGGCCCCGACCACCTGCGCGCCAAGCAGTCGGCCGGTATCAGGCGAAAAGAGCAATTTCATGGCAAGCGGTTTTGCGCCAGGATAATATTTGGCATGGTTCAGGGGATGAAGATGAACTGCTTCATGGGCAATTCCGAGCCGCCGCAATGTTTTTTCATTGGCGCCTGCGCATCCGGCCGAAAGATCAAACAGTCGAAGGATCGCCGTGCCATATACGCCACTGAAGCGGCTTGCGCGCCCGAAAATATTGTCCGCCGCAATGCGCCCCTGCCTGTTTGCGGGACCAGCCAATGGCATCAGGGTCCATTGGTTTGTCACCGCATCGCGCACCTCAATGGCATCGCCGACAGCCCATATGTGCGGATCACTCGTTCGCAGATGCTCATCCACGCGGATTCCGCCATTTTCCCCGATCTCAAGACCTGCGCCGCGTGCAAGGGAAATTTCAGGACGAACACCCAAACCAAGGATGACAATGTCAGCGGGCAGTCTCGCGCCACTTTTCAGCACCACAACCGATGAGCCTGCCTTCTCGCCGCTTCCCGGTTCTTCAAAAGCGGCAACAGCATCGCCAAGATGCGGGGCCACACCGTTGGATTGAAGCTCCTTGTGCAACCAGCCGGCCATTTCCGGGTCCAAAGGCGCCATGACTTGTGGCAACGCTTCGGCCAGCGCGACCGACAAACCGCGCCGGACGAGCTGCTCCGTCATTTCCAGCCCGATGTAACCGCCGCCAACAACAACAGCACGGTGCGCCGATGTGTCCTTTATCCATGCCATGATGGCTTCAAGATCCGGAATATTGCGCATGGTAAAATGACCGGGCCGATTGATGCCGGGAATGGGAGGCCGCAACGGTTCAGCGCCAACCGACAGCACAAGAGCATCATAGCGTTCCCTGTAATTTCGGCCATCAATCCGGTCATTCAGCTCCACCTCCCGCGAGACGGGGAATATGTTCAGAGCCTCGGTATTAGTGCGCACATCAAGATTGAATCTTGCGCGCAAGCTGTCGGGGGTGGCCACAAGCAACTTGTTCTGGTCCGCGATTTCACCGCTGACATGATATGGCAGACCGCAGTTTGCAAACGACACATGAGTACCACGCTCGACAAGGATGATCTCAGCATCCTCGGACAAACGCCGGGCGCGCGCCGCGCAACTTGCCCCTCCCGCCACTCCTCCTATGATGATAACGCGCTTGGGTTTCCTTGAGTTATCGGCGGACACAGCACGAAGCTCCAGAAGAAGCCGACCTGTTCCACGGCATGACGGCGATCATGTTTGCCAACGGGCAGTTATCCGTAATACCCGCCATTATCAAGCCGCAACCGACGAATCCGGATATCAGCGTGAAGAGCGGATGCAATGCGAATCCAAGCACAATACCAAGCAACACCATGGAACCCATGACGATGCGCGCCTGGCAGTCCACCGGCATGGCTCGCCTGCCGCGCTCAATGGGAAGCCCTGCTTTCTCCCACTCAACCGTTCCGCCATCAATGACGACAATATTCGGATATCCCGCCTCGATGAATTTTCGCGCCGCCTGACGGGCGCGCGCGCCCGATTTGCAAAGTATGTAAAGCGGATCAGCATTCCGGCCGTTATGAACGGCCATGACCGAAGAGGCGTTTAACGAATTGAGCGGAAACAATCGCGCGCCCGTAGCATGAACAGCCTCATATTCTCTCGGAGTGCGCACATCGATGAGATCGATCTGCCCGCCCTGCTTGAGTTTTTCCGCAATTTCACGAACAGTGACACATGTGAATGACATTGTTATCTCCTTTTCGCCGTGTTTTCCGGCGCAACTTCGTTTTCTTGACCTGACGAATATGACAATTGGACTGAATTGAGCCCAAGCGCCTGCTCATCACGGAGAAATCCGCGGGTCATGCTTCCGCCCATGAAAAATCGCAAATGATTACTCACCGCACGTGATGCCGATCTCTCTCAGGATTTTCGCGCCATCCCTTCATGCACGATGGTGTTGAGCGGCCTTCTGTTGCGAGACGGGGCTTTTTCAACAGTATAGCCCAAAGGCATGATGGCGACCGGTTTCCATTCTTCGGGCGCCCCAGTGACGGCTCTGACCTCTTCCTCGTCGAAGTCGCCGATCCAACATGCCCCCAGACCGAGTGCAGCTGCAGCCAACTCGGCATAGGCACAGGCAATCGTCGCGTCTTGCGCCGCCAGAAGCTCATCCGCTCTTTCGCCGAATGTCGGGCGATTGCGCTGAGGATTGGCAAGAAATACAATGGCGAGCGGCGCATTCTCCATAAACGCCTGCCGCGAGGCCGTTCTCGCCAGACGCGTCAGGCCTGTGCGATCGCGGATAATAACCATCTCATAGGCCTGCAAGTTCCCGGCTGAAGGGGCGCTGACTGCCGCTTCGAGAATTTTCTTCAGTGATTCCTCAGGCACGGGCGCCTGTTTGTATGCCCTCGTGGAACGACGCTCGTTTAGAACATCAAAAAACTTCATGCCATGATCCTCCAATGCGGCTTGATGATGCCATATACAATCAGATCCGCCGGGTTATATGCCAAGACGTTTCATAGTAACAAATTGAGGGTTTGAGGTTGATTATTAGCGAATAGCATTTTGTTGGCGCACTGCAGGTTTGCCGCGACAGTGATTTGTCGTAAACGTGTTGTGGCTCCATTAAAGAAGCCGGCTGCATCCTGTGGCAAGACTGCGCAACCATGGCGCCATCACACGGTTGAACTCGTCCTGATCCACCAAATCCATGACACGGCTGATGGTGTCATTGCTGGGAAGATGTGTCAGTAATACAAGGTCGAGGAATTCGGGACCGCCAACAAGTTTGCGCCTATCCGCAGAAAGCAGCCCATTTGGTTCACTCAAATTGGCATGCTTCTGGCAGGTCAACCAAAGGTTATTCCTGAAAATTGGACCGGTTGAAATTTTGATCGCTTTTTATGGTTCATTAAGAAAAAGAGTCATTTGGAATGCGGCCTCATCCACGCCAGAAACGCCCGACGATCCGCGATATCGCGCGGATGGCGGGCGTGAGCCGATCGACAGTTTCGCTGGCGATCAATGATTCGCCCCGGATCAACGTGCAAACAAAGGCGCATGTGCTCGAACTGATCGAAAAGGTCGGCTACCGTCCCAACCAAGCCGCGCGCAACCTCGTGCGCCAGCACACGCGCACGATTTTTGTCATCCTGCCGCAACTGGCTCATGTGGTCTCGGACACATATTTCTCCGAGAGCCTGAGCGGGATTCTTGATGTGACAACCCCCCATGGATATCATCTGATGGTGGAGGAATCGACGCCTGAGTTCAAGGAGCGCGGCCAGGCGCTGAAACTCTTCCGCCAAGGCGCGATGGATGGTGTGTTGTGCGTGGGCGGGCTGACGACGGACAAATTTCCGGTTGAGTTGTTCGAGGCGGGGTGCCCCGTGGCGCTGGTCAACAGCTCGCTGGCGGGCGTGCCGCAGGTGCTCGCGGACAACAACGACGCGGCGTTTCGCGCGGTGAAGCATCTTTACGACCTTGGCCACCGCAGGATCGCGCATATCCGCGGGAGCGAGTTCGTGACGACGGCGCTCGACCGCACGGCCGGCTATCTGCGGGCGTTAAAGATGCTGGTGCTGCCCATGCGCGAAGAATATCTGGCGCAGGGTTACTTTGACCAGGGCAGCGGACGCGATGCGATGAGATGGCTCCTGACGGCAAGGCAGCGGCCAACGGCGGTCTTCTCCACGAATGACATGATGGCCATTGGCGCCATGGATGCGATCCGCGAGGCGGGGTTGCGCATGCCCGAGGACATCGCCATTTTCGGCGGGGATGACATTCAACTGGCGCGCTACATCAAACCCGCGCTCGCCACGATGCGCCAGCCAATGGATCTCATCGCGCAAACCGCCTGTGAAATGCTCCTTCGGCAGATCAAGGGCGGAGAATATGAGAAAAAGGTGAAAATCAAACTGGAACTGGTCATCCGTGAATCATGCGGGACACAGGCGTTGATTGATTGATTGCGTGATCGTTGGAAGGGGGATAACGTGTATTTGGACTGCCCCTCATCATCCACATTATTTTTCAGCCGGGGGCGGGGACGCCACCGCTCCCATAAGGAATGTGGAAGTCCGATGCGGCGGATTTTTCCTTCTTCCACGGGGCAGATACCACGCGGCAAATACCATTGCCGGCAGAAAAACCACAATTCGCCGGGTGATCGAAGCATTGCGTTCGGGAGGAAGATCGGCCTGACGCTGGGAATAGATCGCGGCAACCGCGCATAGGCAGACAACTGGCGCCGCCAGCAAAACCAGACGCCGAAGCGCGTTGCGCCGCCGCCAACCCGAGCCGAGCCCAACAAGAACGGCATATCCCGCGAACGCATAATATTCCGGGCGGAAGAGGACTTCCCGCAGGATGAGCATGCAGACAAACGGCAGATGACGTGGACTGACAAGGGCGGAGAGGCTGTAATCGGACATAAACGGATCGGCATGAGCGCGCGGGATGCCCGCCTTGACGAAATGCCATGGCAGCGCAAGCATCACGAGGGCGGCCGCGAGGGCAAACATCAGCATGAGGCTGCGCGGTCGGGAGGGAGGAGCAGAAACCGGTTGTTGATCAGCAGCCGCTTCAGGCGATGTGCGTTCAAAACCGCCCGCTGATGGATCAGGCTTGGTCGTCAATCCTTCCACAAGGGCGGCTGCCATCCATCCGGCAGCAAAGGGAAGCCCTTCAATTTTTATCTGTTGGATGACAAGCGCGAAAAATGCGCCCGAGATCAGATATTCCGGCGACCGGTCTTTCTGCCAGCGCGCAAGGCAGAACACCGCGGCAAGCCCATAGACTGCCATGAAAGGCTCGCGGGCAGAGAGCGTGGAGAATCCCGTGGCCATGACAGGCATGAGCAGAAGGGCCGCCGCCATGACGGCGCACCGGCGTGGTTCCGGCGCCAGACGCGCAGCGGAAACCGATAATGCTATGTAAACGGCATAAACAAGGATATATGGGATGTGAGTTGCCGCGGTTGCCAGACTCCCGAACGTGAGGGCATACACAATTTCAATCATCGGCAGAAGATAAGGATGGAGGGGTTGGGCAATAAGGCGCTGGGGATCGCGCAGACTCTCGGTGAAGATGGTGCGCTCATTGAAAAGCACTTCGAGCCGGTAGGACCATATGACAATGCCGTCATAGTCAGTGGTCGGCAGCAGGAGCGAGGAGACAATATTCCACGCAAACAGAACAACAACGCCAGCGGCAACAAGGGCGCCGATGGGCAGGGAACCAAAAAGCGGTTTCACCGGGGCTGGAGATGGAGACAGCCGCGTCAGCGACCCGCGCCGGGCGATGAGCAGGGCGGCGCACACGGCGAATGTGCTTGTCCACCACCACCCATTGAGTCGCGCGCCGGTGAAAAGCAGCATCAGCGAGATGAGCGCCGGGACGGCAAGACCAAACAGGAGGGCAAACGCGAACTTCTCCGCGCACGCCATGCGGCGCAATGTGTGCTCGCGAAAAAACGACAGCACAGCCAGACCGCAGACGAATTGGGCGGCAATCACAATAACGGCGCGAAAGACAAGCACGACAAGATATTCTTTGACCGGATCAGCGTTCAATGATCATTTCTTTCGCTTCATCGGGGATTGTCTGCCACGGGCGGATTTGATGCGGGCAGTTCGCCGGAGCCCGGCGCCAGCGAACGAAGAATGAGCGGATGGGCGCGGTCAAAAGGTTCATGGCGCAGATAATGGGTCAGTCCCTTTTCAGCGCGGAACCGCAGGAATTGGGCATCCGAATTCAAGGCGTTCTCATCAACGGGTAGGATTTCAAAAAAAGCGCGGGGATAGGACAGGGCGGGCAGGAAAAAGATGTCGGGCGTGTCGGTTCGGAAAGCGACCCGCGCGCCGGCATCCGTGACAGAGGCAAGACGTTTCGAGTCGGGCCATGCCTGCGGGAGTGTTTGAGTCATGACGGCATCCGCGTCAACGAGGCCCGCCGGCCGCCCATACTGGCGCAGGAAGTAGGCTTGAAGATTAATGATGACGGCCATGGCAACAAGAGCCTGAAGAAGCGCGAAGAGAAAAACCGCGCGATGTGTTTTGGGGATGGGAGTGAACAGCGCCCGCCGGAATCCGTTGCCGATGGAAAACAGCGCGACGAGAACCGCCATGGAGCATCCGGCAAGAAACACTGAACGCGGCGCCAGTAACTCGCGCATGCGGACAGGCGACGTGATCAGGCGATGGTTTGCCATTGACATGAGTTGCGCGCGCAACGCGGGCTGCCGCAGGACAAGCCACGCGAGCAAGGAAAAAACCGCGACCGCAGCAAGCAGACAAATCGGTGTCTGGCAAGCGCGCCTTCCTATGGGCGCCGTATCTGCCGTGCCTGGTTTTTGGTTTGTCATCGATTTCTGTACTTTGATTCCTTCTTGCGCAATGATGTAGCAATGGCAAACATTGTATCATGTAAGGATGAAAATACTGGCGCACAAACACCGGCAAATCGAAATGATCCTTTTTCCATGACGGCCATCACATTATTGCCATATCTTGCGGCAACCGCCCAGCCGGAACTGCTTGACGTGGCCCGGCAAGGCGGCATGCCGTTTGGCAGCGGCATACTGCTTTATGCCGTGGGGGGCGTGATCGGCATTCTGTTGCTGCTGTTGATCGTCTTCATGCTTGTGCGCAGGGCGCTTTCCGGACGAATCACGGATATGGAACATGGGATGACCCTTCCGGACATTTCAAAGCTCAAACAGAAGGGATTGTTGACCGAAGAGGAGAGCCTTCGCCTGCGCGAGAGCATTGCCCGCCGCACAATGGAGCGCGCCATGAATCCTCCCACGCCGGCTAAAACAGGCGGCGCCAGTTCGTTGCTGGTTGACCCCGAGGTCCGACGGCTCGAGGCTTTGGCCATGGTGAAAATGATGGGATCCCCGCCGCCAGCCATGGAACCGCGCGACTCCCCCGCCGAAGACATGGCGCGCCGGAAGGCCGCAGAGAAAAAGACGTTCCATGAACCTGCGGCACACCTGTCCGTAGGGCATGAAGCTCAGGCCGCCATGCCTCACGGCGAAGATGCGGAGCCGGAACTGCCGCCAGACATCCAGAGCATGGCCGAGATGGGGCTGATCACGGAAGAGGAACTTCAACAGATGAAGAAACGGTTGAGAGGGCAGAAATCGCCATAACCTGACGGGCCCGAATCAAATACCAGGCAACAATCCCTTCCTGTCAGGCGATGTGAACGAGCGTTGTGGCCATACTGTTGTTCCGGCTGGTTGTCCCTGCCGCCAGATTGAATATTTTTACGCTCCGATACTTATCATTCTCAGGCGCTCGTGCGCTGTTTTATCAACAGCCGTGAAGGTCAAAGACAGCAGGTTGCCCCTTCCATACCGGGGGGTGTAAATGAGTCCTGCCGAGACGTTCAGGAGTGTTTTGCGGCAAAACCGTGCGGCATTCTCTTGCGTTTCTCTCCCCTGCCGGGTGAATCGCCATCCTGCGCAAGCAGGCTGGTTGCCTTGCCAACAGTGGATGGATTCGCCGATTCGTGAACGCGTCTGTGATCGCGGACCGGCTGAACCACACTGAAAAGGCGAAGGAGGTGAACGGTTTGCCTAATCCTCAAAAAAACAAAGCTGTCGAACAGATCAAGGAAAAGCTGGCGCGCGCGAAATCCATTGTCGTCTCGGACTATCGCGGGCTGACCGTGGGTGAAATGACGAACCTGCGAAACAAGCTCCGCAAGGAAGGCGTCGAGATGAAAGTTGTCAAAAATCGCCTTGCAAAAATCGCTCTTCGGGAATCCGGGTTCAACACCATGGATGAACACCTGAAGGGCACCAAGGCGCTCGCGTTCGGCATGGCTGATCCCATCGGCCCGGCCAAGGTTCTTATGGCCTATGCCAAAGACAATGAAAAACTCAAGGTCGTGGCGGGCCTTATGGACAATTGTCTGCTCGACATCGCTGCAATCAGCGAACTGGCCAAACTGCCCTCGCGTGATGTGCTTCTTGCGCGTCTGCTTGGCAGCCTGTCCAGCCCGATTCAGAAGCTCGCGATCGGCCTACACCAGACAGTCGCCAAGATAGTCTACGCTCTTGACGCTGTCGCCCGAAAAAAAGCCGACCAGCAACAACCAGACGCCGCAACTTAAACACGGCGCTCCACCATAAAGGCGTTCATCGCCGCGAACCAATTGAAAGGATAATTCATCATGGCAGAAGCGATCACAATTGATCAGATCATCGAACGCATCGATACGATGACAATACTTGAAGTCAACGAACTCGTGAAAAAAATCGAGGACAGGTATGGCGTGAGCGCGGCCCCCGTGGCCATTGCCGCCGCGGCAGGCGCCCCGGCCGCCGCCGTTGAGGAGCAGACAGAGTTCACGGTCATCCTCAAGGAATACCCCGCCGACAAGAAGATCGGTATCATCAAAGAAGTCCGCGCCATCACAGGACTTGGCCTTAAGGAAGCCAAAGACCTCGTCGAAGCCGCCCCCAAGGAAGTCGTCAAGGATGTCAACAAGGACGACGCTGCCAAGTTTAAGAAACAGCTTGACGGCGCAGGGGCAGTCGTCGAAGTCAAGTAACCGGTTTGCCCATAAGGCAATCACCTGCCCCGGGCGCCAAGGGACGTCATCAGGCGGAGCGCGGGGAACCGCGCCCCGCCTTGTTTATTATTCCACTGATAATTCTTGTTGATTGCATTTTATCCGATCAGACACGTATACACAGATTATGGTTTAGCTACTGTTCCTGTTGAGGCTGATGCTGATGAATGCTGACCGCGATCGTGTTGACGACCTGTTGGAACTCGCCCGTGATTATCTCGAGAGCGGCGAGAAAGCCCGCGCTCTTGATGTGTTGCGCGAGGCGAACGCCATAGCCCCCCTTCGTTCCGAAGTCAGGGAATTGATCGCGTTTGTTCTCTCAGAACCATCCTGTGAACAAAACCCGCGGCATTCAGCTGCGGCCATTCCCGAGCGCCGTTCTTCTGACGAAACCGCTGATGACTATTTTCGTCCTGATCCGCCGACGCACCCCGTGGAACACACGCGATCACAACCGGAACAGCAAGTATTGTCGGCGGCATTCGCGGCGAGGGAAGAATATCGGCAGGCATCAGAGTTCAAAGAAACCATACTGGACAAACACCCTGCCCGGTCGCCGCAACCATACGCCTTGTCCGCCGGGGAAGACCATTTAGCCAGCAATAACCTGGCAACCGACGAGGGGGAAGACGATTTTGAGGAGGCTCCCATGAGACAAGAATCCATGTTCGACCGGGCCGATCCATCTATGCGGACACGCTGGATCACGTATGCGGCGATCTATGGTTTCATCATAATGTTCATCTCGACCGCCAGCGCCTACAGTTATTATGTCTTCTTCCGCGCCCCATCCGGTGAGCAGAAATCATGGCTCGCACAGGCTGCAGACTCTTTCCAGAAAACCATCAACCGCAACGCCCCCGCCTCAAAGACCGAGGAGGAAATGCTGAATCTTGCGAAAAGTTACCTGGATGAGGGTCGGCACGATGATGGCATCAAACTGCTTGGGAATGCCGCGAAGAACAGTAAAACCCCCGGAATGAGGGAGCGCGTCAACGAGCAGCTCGCCCTCATTTATAACGCCAAGGGCACATCGCTGCTCACCAATAGCAAAGTCGTGGAATCACTCGCCTTTTATGAGAAAGCCGCGGAGATCAAACCCAACCGCGCCGATTTCGCCCTGCTGCTCGGCAACGCCTACTATTACTGCGCCAGCCAGCCGAACATGCCCCAATCACGCGCTTATTATGAAAAAGCCCGCGACGCCATAAGCCGTTCACTTGAGCTTGACCGCAACAATGTAAAGGCATATCAACGGCTTGCCACTGTTTACGAAGGCCTGAATCAATCAAAGCAGGCGCGCGCAATGTATGACCAGATCATCAAGATTGCCCCGTCCAGCACTGAGGCGCAGGAAGCAGAACGGCGCATTAAAACTTTAAGCATGGCAAATTGATCCCTGCACACAAGAAGGCTCCCCCGCGGACACCGGCATCACTTTTTCGTCCGTCCGTCGGCGAGATCATCATCGCCCCGTCACTGCTCAGCGCGGATTTTTCCCAACTCGCCGCCGAGGTTGGGCGCGTGGAACGAGCCCGGTGTTCATGGTTGCACTTTGACATCATGGACAATCACTTCGTGCCGAATCTCACGTTTGGTTCCATTGTGGTGCGCGCTCTGCGCAAGATAACAAAAAAATTGTTTTTTGATGTCCACCTGATGATCGAAAATCCGCTGGAACTCGTTGACGAGTTCGCTGCGGCGGGCGTCCAGAATCTCACTGTTCATGCCGAAGCATTGTCCAAGGACGTGCCGTCCGCACTCAAAACGATCAAGGCGTCCAAGATGCGCGCCGGGCTCTCGATCAAGCCCAAAACTCCGCTGGCCACGATTGAGGATGCGCTTCCCTCGGCCGATCTTATGCTCATTATGTCCGTGGAGCCCGGTTTCGGAGGGCAGGCGCTTATTCCCTCGACGCTCAACAAGGTCCGCGCGCTTAAAAAATTGCGCGAGCGGGAAAAATGGCGCTATCTCATCGAGGTGGATGGCGGCATCAACACCAGGAATGCTGAAATCGTTGTGGCGGCGGGCGCCGATGTGCTGGTGGCCGGATCAGCCATATTCAACGACGGAAACGTTGTTGAAAACGTAAAATGCTTGCGCGAAGCCATCGGCAATTCGTTGAATGCGCGATGAATGAACAAGACGGCAAATATGCAATGAACTTCATCATGTTTTCATCCAATAGAATCCGCCGGCGCATCGCGTCGGCTCTCGTTGTTCTCATCGCGGTTTTCAGCATCAGCGGTTGCGCCTCGTTCAGCACGTCTAAAAACAAATCCAAGGCGCGCCCGACCGAGGAAAAACAGCTCGTTATCCCCGATTTCCCCACAGCCAAAGAGCAATACAGTTTTGCCATCATGTACCAGAGAAGCCTGATCATCTCGCCTGACATGGCAAGGCGGCGGGTTCAGATGGACAAGGTGACGCAATGTCATGATCGTGTCCTCAAGAATTTCCCGGGTGATCAAACATACGCGCCATTGGCCATGGTGGCCATTGCCGATGCCAACGCCAGTATCGGCGAGTTGCCGACTGCCATCGAAATCTACCATGCCACGATGGCAAAGTACCCTGATAACGAATATATCCAGGCGCGCGCCCTGTTCGCCATAGCGAGAACTCTGGACAACCAGGGAAAATTCCAGGAAGCCAAAGACACATACCGGCAGGTCATGGAACGCTTTTCCGCCAGCCACAGCGCCGCTGTTCAGGACTTGGTAAGGCGGGCACAGGGTCTATACTTCACCGTCAAAGAAACTATAAAATCCAAGAGATGACATTCCCATAACCGCTGATTGCCGGACGCGCTATATAACGCGCCCGGCAAGCGACTTCAGTTTGAGCCGATAGGCGGTGACATCCAAGAACAACGACATCATCATGAGCAGTTTTTCCAGCGGCAGACCCACGACGTTGTAATAATCCCCTTCAATCTGCTGAATGAATTTTTGCCCCATCCCCTGTGCCGCATATGCCCCGGCTTTGTCCAGCGGCTCGCGTGTGGCGACATATTCAGCGATTTCATCAGGTTCAATTTGACGGATGTGAACGCGCGTCTCCACGGCATCGAGCAACATGGCTTTGCCCGACTCTTTCACGGCGACGCCACTGATCACAGTGTGGGTGCGTCCGCTCAGTTCACTGAGCATGCGGCAGGCGTCGGCTTCGTCCTCGGGTTTCATGTAAACCCGCCCGTTCATCGTCACAATCGTATCCGCTGCGACAATCAGCGAGTTGGGGTAATCCGGTTCAACAGCAACAGCTTTTGCGAAGGCCGCTTTTAACGCCAGTTCGCGCGGAACTTTGAATGGTATTGAACTCTCATCGACGTCCGGCGACGCGAACTCACATTGCATGCCGAGGGAGGCGACAAGTTCCCTTCGGCGCGGCGAGGCCGACGCAAGAACGATACGGCGCGGCGCCGCGGGCTTTGTCATTTGTCATCGCCATCCGCGGACATGGCACGCTCCAGAAAACCAAGCATCGCTCCCCCGACAAGAACCACCAGCAACATCATGGGAAAAATCAGCAACAGCGCCGCCACGGTTTTTTGCCGCGCCAGCACGGTGAGAATGGCGAAGATAAAACCGACAAACACCGTGCCTGTGCCGACCAACGGCAGCCGCGCCGGGAAAAAGTTGAACCGCAATGAGGCGAGCGCCGCTCCAATCACCGCGATGGACAGGGCATTAAGAAAATGCTCGCCTGCGCCCAGTGTGACATAGAATATCGCCACCCCCGCAACAAGCAGAAGAACATTGGCCGCGCCTTCAATACCGTCAAGCAGCCGCACAACATTGGCCGCGGCCACAAGCCATAACACCGTGATCACAGAGGACCATGAACCAAGCTCAATCACATGATCACCAATGCCAAGAATGCGGAACTGAACGTTCGCCCAGACGACGATGACGGCAGCCAGCAATTGGAAAAGCAGATTCACAATCCAAGACCACTTGCGCAGGCGGGTTTCTGTCGCCAGCAACTTCTCCTTGTTATTCCATGGATAGCATCGCGCGAGAGCAATCGTGGTGATGACAAACTGACCGCACACGATGACGAATCCCGCTGCCATGATGGACAGCGCCGTCCGCACCGCTTGCCCCGGATCATACAATTTGTCGCCGTCAGCGATAAGTTTGGAGCACAGGCAAATGATCACGATGCCGCTCATGATGCCGGCAAGAAACGGCCACACCGCAAACAAACCGGCATACTTGCGCTGCCTCTGTTCCTGTTCCCGTGCCATTCTGTTGATGCGCTCATACGCGCGCCAGCACCTGTACCCGGCAATCATTGCCGTTATGAAGGATGCAAGCCCGATCACCGTCAGACAGATCGTGCGGCTCATGCTCGAGACTCCCTCTGGATCATTCTTTGAATAAAGGACCTGGCCATCGTCAATCCGCACCTTGTCACGACGCCCAGCCACGTCGCCACATCAATCAATACGATCCCCTTGCTGTAATGTTTCCTGTAAAAACGCCACATGCTCCGATGCCGTTCGTAAATCATGCGATAAGGGATTTTGCTTGTCGCGCGGCCGATGTGGTGGAGCACCTTGGCATTCGGGAAATAGACGATTCGCCAGCCAGCCTGTTTCATCCGGTAGCACCAGTCCACATCCTCGGCATAAATAAAAAAACCCTCGTCGAGCAGGCCGACCTGCGCGGTTGTTTCGCGCCGCGTCAAAAGGCAGGCGCCACTCACCCAATCAACATCCATCGTCTCGCCATGGGTGCTGTTGGTCAAAAGATACTCCGCCGAATAACGGTTACGCGGAAACAGACGCGTCATCAATGAGTACCGGTGAAACAGCACGGTCTTGAACGAAGGAAATGAGCGGCACGATAGCTGCACACTGCCGTCGTTGTTGAGCAGTTGGGACCCGAGAGCCCCGACATCAGGATGCGCGTCCATGTAGTCGCACATCTGCCCAAGCGCATTCCCGACCATTTCCGTGTCACTGTTCAAGACCAGCAGATACTGCCCTTTGGCCTGCATCAAACCGATATTGTTCGCGCGGGTAAAACCCAGGTTACGCCCCTGCGGCAAAACACGCACGCGCGGAAAATCCCTGCGCACCATATCAACACTGTCATCAGTCGAACCGTTGTCGACCAATATCACCTCAAAGTCGTCGCGCGCGATGCATTCTTTCATGGATGTCAGGCATGCATGCAGGAAATCCCGCGTGTTCAGATTGATGATAATGACCGAAAGACGGATCGCATCGCCCTGCTGCGGATCATTTATGTCGTGCGGCTCAGTCATCTGCTTTATTCCGCGGTCGCCGTCTCGATGATGGCGGCCTCATAATCCGCCGCGACGCGGTCAAATATGAAATGTCTTATTGCATATCGGCGCCCGCTGGCGCCCATCCGCTGGCCCAGCGCGGGATCGCGTTTCAAGCGTATGATGTGTTGGGACATCTCCTGCGGGTCGCGCGATGGCGACATCAGCGCGCATTCCGCCTCGCTCAGGATTTCGTGGATAACGCCCTCGCAGCCCGCCACAATCGGCCGCGCGCTCGACATGTACTCATAGATTTTGGATGGAACCGTAATCCGCGTGATTTCCGTCTTAAGATAATTCACGATGAGCACATCCGACGCCGCCAGCAACGCGGGAACCTTGTCGCGTGGCTGGTAAGGCATGATGCGCACGTTGCTGAGATTCCATTCGCGGATGCGCTCCTCCATCATCGGCAGGGCAACACCCTTGCCCACGAAGAGGAACAACACGTCAGGCTCGGAATCCTTTACGGCACGGGCCGTTTCAAGGATTGTCTCAAGCCCCATGAGCAGACCAAAGTTGCCCATAAAGGACACCACAAATCGTCCATCCAAATTCAAATCCCTGCGCATCTCATCACGCGGAGCTTTTGACGAGTCATAAACCTGAGCATCAACCCAGTCGGGCAACAGGCAGACTTTCGAGCGTTCGATGCCCTTGCCGGTAATATTCCCTGTGAATCCGCGCGTCACCACCCCGACTCGCTTCGAATGCCGGTAGATGCGTTTTTCGATCCAGTGGGCAATCCTCACGAGAAATTTATTCCTCAGCATGCCCACAGCAACGGCACAATCAGGCCAGATGTCGCACACGTCAAACATAAGCGGGATGCGGCGGAATTTGCTCACCACAAGCCCGGCTATGCCATTTGGCAATGGACTGATCGCCACGAGCGTGTCAAACTTGCCGGGCACGAACAATGCCTTGATCATGCCGCTGATCATGAAGGATCCATAGGTCGCCATTCGGCGCAGAAAGGTATCCTCTTTTGCGCTTCCAAAAGCCCAAACGCGATGCACGCACGCCCCGCGAAAATTCCCATAGCGCGGCTGACGCCTGTTGACCTCGCCGCTTTTCATTGTGGAGGGATGGCTTGGTATGCCTGTGACTACCGTCACCTCGTGGCCGCGAGCCACAAGATAATCCACAATTTCAACCGCCCGCGTGGAGGTCCCGACCGTTTCAGGGTAAAAATGTTGATGAATGAATAGTATGCGCACGACTTTGTTTGCCAAACAGCTTGCCAACCTGTGCAGAATCACGCGGGGCTGGCAATGGATATTGTGGAACAATGACATTTGTCTATTCGCCCAGATACGAAATCGATATCGGCGGACACATTTTCCCGTCCGCCAAGTATCGCCTTGTTCGTGAAAAGCTGCTCGCTGGGGGCGCAGCCTGTAAGGCTGATTTTTTGGAACCGGAACCGCTGCCTCGTTCAGAGATCGAACTCGTGCACAAACCGGAATTTGTTGATGATCTGCTCAACAATCGGTGGACTCACCGCACCAATCGCAGCGAAATGCCTTTATCGCCCGCCATCGCGCAGGCTTATCTGCTTGCGGCCGCCGGCACAACACTGGCCGCCCAGACGGCGCTGGCTTCACCCGACCGCGTGTGCGTGCACCTCGGCGGCGGGTTTCATCATGCGTTCCCCGGCCACGCGGAGGGTTTCTGCTATATAAACGATATCGCCATTGCCATACGGATTTTACAGCGGCGCGGAATCATTGCGCGCGCGCTGGTCATCGATTGCGATCTCCATCAGGGCAACGGAACAGCGCATATTTTCGCGAAGGATCCGGATGTCTTCACAATATCCATCCATCAGGAAAATCTCTATCCCCAAAAAGTCTGCAGCGATATTGACGTCGGACTCGACGATTTTACCGGTGATGACGAATACCTTGAGGCCTTGAAACGTGCCTATCCCCCGTCCTTAGAGAAACATAATCCCGCTCTAATAATTTTTGTTGCCGGCGCGGATCCGTATGAAGACGACCAGATTGGCTCATTGCAGCTGACGAAGCCTGGGCTGCTCGCACGCGATGAAATGGTGTTTGGCCATGCGCACAGGCTTGGAATCCCGATTATTGTCGTCCTTGCGGGCGGATATGCGCGTAACATCGCGGACACTGTGGACATTCACACACAAACCTGCCACGCCGCGATGCGACATTGCCATTGATTGTTGATCCGTCAGTCCGTCCATTGATTGCGTGTAATCCAAGCATTTCAATATACAGAGGCTGTTCCCATGACGCGTTGTTCAAGTGCGCGAAAAGTATCCGGACGCTGTCGACCATTCAGGCCACAAACTCGTCGACATGATCCCCGGAGCCATTGCCCCACTCAACAAAGCACAATAAGCGGTTGTTATGCGCGCCCCTGATCGGTTGTCCCCATCGTGGGGCCGAATCATATGGGGGAAGATTTCATTGCGCTATTTCTCTTCATCATGACGACGGCCATGATCGCGATGCCCTCGCCGCGACCCACGAATCCCATGCCTTCCATTGTCTTGGCTTTGAGACCGACACAACCAGGCAGCACACCCAGCAGCGCGGCAATCCGTTCACGCATAACGTCAATGTAAGGCGCCATTTTTGGCCTTTGGGCAAGGATGGTCGCATCCACGTTTGACACGCAATAACCGCGTTCAGCGGCAAGGCGCATGCTCTCGCGCATAAAAACGGCGCTATCGCAACCTTTCCACTTTTCGTCGGTGTCGGGAAAATGCCGGCCGATGTCGCCCATGGCAAGCGCGCCAAGGATCGCGTCGCAAACCGCATGCAGAAGCGCGTCGGCGTCTGAGTGCCCCTCCAGCCCCTTTTCAAAGGGAATCGTGACACCGCCAAGTATGAGCTTCCGCCCTTCAACAAGACAATGGGAGTCAAAGCCATTGCCAATGCGGTATTCAGCCTCATGATCCGGCATGTCAATAATCCCGATTCAATTTGGACTTTCGGTTGATTTCATTTGCCTGACTGCATGACACAAAATTGCGCATCATGACCTGCACCGCGCCATCGCTTCGGCAAGCGGCCAGTCATCTGATGTGGTCACCTTGATGTTGGTGCGCGGAGCGGGAATGATCTTGACCTCATACCCCGCCACCTCCATCGTGAGTGCCTCGTCTGTCAAGAGCTGCTTGGCGGTTTGGCAGAATCGCAGAGCATCCTCAAGCTTGCTCCGCTGGAAAATCTGAGGCGTCTGCGCGCCCCACAGATTTTCCCGGTCAATCGTTTCCTCGATCAAAAGGTCTTTGCCCGCGCGTTTGATTGTTTCGCTGATCCGTGCCGCATAGATGACAGCGCCGTATTGCCCGGCCGATTGAACCGCATCAGCAAAATCAGACGGCGGGAACGGACGCGCCGCGTCATGGACGGCGGCAATCGAAACATTTTCTGACAATGCCGCGATTCCGGCAGCCACCGAGTCCTGGCGCCGCACACCCCCAGCAGTGACCCGCGCAACCTTGTTCATGCCATCCACGCGGCAGATATTGATGATGCGCTCCTCATCGCCTGAAGGCGCGACAATGACAATTTCGCTGACGCAGTCTTGCGCATTAAAAAACCGCACCGGCCACAAGAACAGCGGAATGCCCAGCAATTCCCGGTACTGCTTTGGCGGACCTTCGCCCATGCGTGTGCCGCCGCCAGCCGCCACAATCACCACACCGCACTGATGATTCATCATCATGATTCTGCTTGCCCCGTCGTCTTTGCCGCAACATGCGAATGGAAGAGGTCCAATAATCGTCTCGCCGAATCGTGCCAGGAAAACTCTGCCGCACGCGCAAAACCGTCTTTTCGCATCCGCGCAAGCCTTTCCGGCGATCTGAGCAGTCCAGCAATCACGCGGGCGCAATCCGTTTCATTATCCAGATTAAAATAGAGCGCGGCCGCCCCGCCAACTTCAGGCAGTGAGCCGCTCCGTGCGGCCGCCACCGGACATCCGCATGCCATCGCCTCAAGTGCCGGCATCCCGAATCCTTCGTAAAGCGAAGGCATCATGAAAAGAGTGGATGTCTGGTAGAGCCGGCGCATGTCTGCGCGAGTCTGCCATGACACATGTTCAATATGATCAGCCTTGGGAGGTCCCTCATGATTCCCAACCACTATGAAGCGATGTGCGATTCCGTCTTGTCTAAGACGTTTTGAAATCCGTTCCGCAAAAGCCGTGTTTTTCAGCGGGTTGCCCGCGCCTATGACAAGAATGGCCGGCAACTCGCATATTGCGTCTTTGTCAACTTGACTGTCATCGGCCGCGTGAAAAAAATCTGACACTCCTGGATGAACGACATGAACCGGCCTTTTCAGTCTGGGGAATGCGCGCGCGATGTCAGCCGCAACACATGCGCTGTCACACACGATCATATCGGATGTGTGCAGAGCCCTCCGTATGACAAAGCGCATATAAGCCGCGAACAGTTTTGAATAACAGTGCGGCATCATGAAAGCCATCATGTCATGGATCGTCGCCGCTTTAAGGGCTGATATCTTCACCCAGGGAATCAGAAATGCCGGTCCCCAGAACACATCATACCCGCCTTGCCTGGTGATGCGCGGCAGGATGATATTTTCCCATAATTCACCCATGGGATGGCTCTCATAATCCATGACGGTTGGCAAAACCCTGATGTTTTTCAGGGGGGGAACCCATTCTTCTGGCGTCAGGTTGAGCGCGGCGATTTCATCTGTCCCCGTCAGGTCATCCAGCACGCGCAGTATTTCCTCTGTGTAATATCCCACACCTGTGCGGCCAGAACGCACACATCGTGCGTCGACAAGGATTCTCACCATGGTACCATCGAAATGAGCATTTTCGTTATGTGTTTCAATGCCTGCACCGGATTGCCGCCAAGGCGTATCAGCGCCGCGCGGCGCTCATGATCATCAAGCGAGCGGAAATCGCCAAGAGCTTGGGCATGGAACAGAGTGCCGAACGAGTAATCATAGTTGGGTATATCTGGATCGAAGGTCTGATCCGTCATGAACATCAGGAAAACGCCCTTGTTTGGGCCGCCTTTATGCAACTGACCTGTGGAGTGCAAATATCGAGGTCCTGTTCCCAGCGTGATGGCACAACGCGTCAGATTGCGCAATATGGGTCTTAAATCACCAAGCAGTTTCATCGCTTTCCTGTCAGGACCCAGGAAAGCCAGCATCGCCAGATAGTCACCCTCATTTACTGATTCTATGATCGTTCGCAACGGATCCTTGGACTTGTTGGGATTGTCGTTAAAAGTGGTTTTTATCGCTCTGGACAAAGATATGGAGATGTCGCCCGCCGACCAGTCGGGTTCAGGAAACGGCAGAGAACCGGTCTGAGAGTACTCTTTCAGCAGGGTGCTGGTGTTCTGTTTGCTCTCGGTCACGTTCGGTTCATCGAATGGATTAATCTTCAGGATGGCACCCGCCGTGGCTGTGGCCAGTTCCCAGCGCATGAACTCAACACCGAGATCGGCGGGATCGTTTACGATGATGCGGATTACGGAAAAACCTGCTGTCTCGAGCGCACTAAGACGCCGTTCGTCTGCCCTGTCTCCCGCAAGACAAATCGAAACGAAAACCTGATCGTTGCGATAAAGCGAGGGCAGTTCGGGCCTTTCGCCAACCACGGGCAGCAGGCCGCAGTCACGCTTCCCCGTGCTTTCAGCGATAAGCTGTTCAATCCAATCGCCGAGTGATGAAATGCGGGGGGATATGGCAAAATTGATTTTGTCCTGACCTGAGCGTCCCAACGCGCCCATGATCACACCCAATCGAATTGCTGAATCAGCACTGGCAGAATGGATGATTCCTCCGTCGCGGATAAATGCCAGAACACGTTCAAGCATCACTTTAATATCGATGCCAATCAAAGCCATCGGAACAAGCCCGAACAATGAAAGCGCGCTGTAGCGTCCACCAATATCAGACGGATTTTCAAACACTCGCAGAAATCCCCATTGCTTGCCCAGTTCTGCGAGTGAGGACCCGGGATCGGTAATCGCGACGAAATGCGAACCTGGTTTTTTCGACCCAGCCTCCTTCAACCTTTCCATGAAGTAATGCATCATGGTGTTCGTCTCGACAGTTGTTCCCGACTTGCTGGCGGGCAGAAACAGAGTGCGTTTCAAATCAATCTTGGATTCAATACGGGAGATGGCGCTCGGCGATGTGTTGTCGAGAACGAGTAATTCCGGGTAGCCCTTGGCTGAGCCGAATGTCTTCGCGCAAACCTCCGGGCAGAGACTGCTCCCCCCCATGCCAAGCAGAACGACATGCTTGAAGCCGCGCTTTTTGATAGCGGATGCAAAACATTTAATATCAGCGGCTTTCTCAAGCATAACGGCAGGAACATCAAGCCAGCCCAAACGGTCGGCTATCAGGGGAAATAATTGCGGATCATCCGTCCAGATTGACTCGTCTTTGCACCACAGACGCAAGGGCAAACGCGCTTCACTCAGAGCATCGCAGAAATCCTCAATATATTCCTTTTCCGCAGGGTGACCAATCGATTCAGTCTGGGTGTTGTGATAACCGAACACAACCAAGCGCTTAATTGAGATGCGCTCTAAAAGGGTCTCGTACGATTGGATGAATTTCGTCACACCTTCCTCAAGAAGTTGGGATGAGACGGCATCCATGTCGATACCATAATGCTTGAGCTGTTCAAGGGTAAGCCCTGATTCATCAATTTGATTTTCAATCGTGTCCTGTGGAATAAGATCACCATTGTTGATCGAAAGAACGATATGATGGATCAAAGATATCGGCAAAGTGTTGATCGAGTCGCGCCCGATGAGCGGCTCAAGATACTTCAATTTGGAATAGGTTGGATTCTTCGCGCTTGTGCTGGCCCAAAGCGGACGCTGAACCCTCGCGCCTGCCGCTCTCAGTTTCTCAAACCGGTTTCCTGAAAAAACTGATTTGAAGCGCCTGTAGGCAAGTTTCGCGGATGCGTTCGCCGCCGTGCCGAAAAGTGACTGAGGTGAACAGCCACAAGGATTCCCTTGGGAGGCTGAAAGTGTTCCTTCACGTCCAGTGGACTTTTCCCGCGAATCCCAGTGTTTTAAATCACAGGTTGGGCTTATCATACCCAACCTGTTTCCGAGTAGTTTATCGACCAAGGTGTCAATCCGGCTGAGAAAGAAACTTGCCACCGAGCATTGTTTATCAATTGGCAATCCAGCTTTGACCCGCTCTTCAAGCCCCTCGATGTACGCATGCATAATATCATCATAAACTTGAAGGGAGAAAATCAGGGTCACGTTGATGTTAAGACCACGTGCGACAAGTTCACGGATGGCAGGAATTCCCTGAAGAGTGGCAGGAACTTTGACTAAAAGATTCGGGCGGTTGACTGCCTTCCAAAGACGCATCGCTTCGGCTACGGTGCCCTTCGTGTCGAAAGCCATACAGGACGAGACTTCAAGCGATACGAATCCGTCCTGGCCTTGAGCGGTGTCAAACACTGGGCGCAACATATCAGCCGTTCGCCGCACATCATCAACAACGAGTTCTTCGTAAATTTCAGCGGCATTCCTGCCTGTTTTGGCAAGTTTTCTAATTTGGGCATCATACAGTGTGCTGCCGGTGATTGCTTTCAGAAATATGTCGGGATTTGATGTGACACCACTTATCCCACATTCTTTAATGTAATATTTTAATTGACCATTCTCAATCATATCCCGGCTGATGGTGTCCATCCAGACACTCTGGCCACAGTCAATGAGCTGTTTTAACTGATGCGGCTTGGGTTTCGCTTTCATTGTCACAGGGTCCCATCGTTTCTGTCGAGGTGCATATCTTCTACAGAAACAGAGTTGCATCTCTGATTCAAAATGTCATCACCACCAACACTTATAGTATTGCTTTAACTTTTGATATAATGGCTGCTGCATCGATGCCATATCTGGCCATCAAGGCTTCAGGTGGGCCTGACCGGGGAAGTTCGCGCACAGCAATCGAGTGGACAGTGATCCCCGCACCCGTGACAGCCGCAGCCACTGCCTCGCCAATCCCGCCTTCAGGATAATGATCCTCGACCGTCAAAATGCGCCTTCCCGTTTCGTGCGCGTTTTGCGCAAGCGCTTCCTTGTCGAGCGGTTTCACTGTGAACAAGTCAATAACCCTGATAGGAATGCCTTCACTGGCCAGAATGTCGGCTGCTTTCAACGCCTCGGTAAGTGTCACACCGCCGGCTGCGATGGTCAGCACATCTTTGTCACCCTTGCGCACGACCTTCGCTTTGCCGATCTCAAAGGTTTCATCATTTTTATAAACAATCGGTCCTTTGGGACGCGAGGTGCGTATATAGACCATGCCTTTGTGCTCAGCAGCCAACCGCACCGCGTTCTCAGTGGACACGCCATCGCTCGGATAGAACACCACGCAATTGGGGATGGTTCGATAGAGCGCAAGATCCTCCAATCCCATTTGCGATGGACCATCTTCGCCGATGGACACACCGACATGGGAACCGCACAGCTTGATGTTCGACTGGGAAATGCCAGCCATCCGCACCTGGTCAAATCCGCGCGACAGGAACACGGCAAACGATGACGCAAACGGTATTTTCCCGCGAGCCGCCAAACCCGCGGCAACGCTGATCATGTTCTGCTCGGCGATGAATCCCTCAAAAAACCTGTCTGGATGCGCTTTCAGAAATTTATCCGAGTAAGTGGAATTCTTTGTGTCGCAATCGAGCACAACGATACGCGGGTCCGCCGCGCCAAGCTTCACCAGCGCCGCGCCATATGCCTCGCGCGTCGCGATGCTGTCGCCCAGTTTATAATCGGGAGAGGTCATCGGTTTGGATTCGAAAACAGACGTCGCATCGACATCAGCAGGCGGGAGCGCGATCTCAAACTTGTAATCAGTTTCAGCTCCGGCGGCTTTCACTTCCGCAATGGCCTTGTCCTCTTCTTCGCCCTTTTTGAATGGCTTGCCATGCCATCCGTTCTTATTCTCCGCAAATGAAACGCCCTTGCCCTTCAGCGTCCTCGCAAGAATCACAAAAGGTTTTCCGGATGATTCGGCAGCCTGATCGAAAGCCTTGAGCAACGCTTCCACATCATGCCCGTCCACCACGACGGCATTCCAACCGAAAGCCTCGAACCGCGCCTTGTAAACCTCCATGGCGTGCTCGAGCATCGTCTGCTGGCTCTGTCCCAGCCTGTTCACATCTACAATCGCCACGAGATTGTCGAGTTTGTAATAGCCGGCGATTTCAGCGGCCTCCCAGACCGCCCCTTCCGCGATTTCTCCATCACCGAGTAGAACATAGGTGCGGTAGTTGGTTTTATCCAGAAATTTGGAATTCAGCGCCAGACCAATGCCCACGCCCAGCCCTTGGCCAAGCGATCCTGTCGCCACATCCACAAACGACAGGCGTGGTGTTGGATGACCTTCAAAGTTCGAATTAATATCACGAAGCGTCAGCAGTTCCTCCGCCGGAAACAGTCCTGCCTCGGCCCACGCCGCATACAGCACCGGCGCCCCATGCCCTTTGGAGAGGATAAAACGGTCCGCGACCGGATTGCGGGGATTTTTCGGATCATAGCGCATCACCTTGAAAAACAGGGTTGCGACTATGTCAGCCGCTGACAGACAGGTCGTGGGATGACCTGAGCCAGCATGGGATGTGGAGCGGATGCTATGAATGCGAAGCTGGTTGGCTTTGGCGCGAAGCGCCCCGATTTCTGCTTTGTTGTATGCCATGTTTCCTCTCTGGTTTTTGTTAGGACGCATGTCCGATCGCATGATATGCTTTTTACAACCATCTAATAAACGCCAAGCGCTTTAACATGCGCAATTCGCGCGAGTCAATGCATGAGAGTTAATATGGCGTCAATGATCTGCGCGGCCACGAGCTCCTTCGTTCTCCTTGACACGGCGATCCTGCGGCCGTCGCGCATGTAAATTGTCACCTCATTGTCTCCGCTCTCAAAACCGATGCCCGGAGCGCTCACATCGTTTCCCACGATGGCGTCAAGATGTTTGCGTTCCAACTTGGCAAGCGCGTTCGCTTCCAAGTCCTCTGTTTCCGCGGCAAAACCGATGGCAATCTGATCTTCACGTTTGGCGCAACTGACAACCTGTGCAATGTCGGGATTTTCGGCAAACTCAAGATTCAGCGAGTTGCCTGTTCTTTTCATCTTGCTGGCAGGCGGGTGGGCAATGCGGAAATCGCCGACAGCGGCCGCAAACACAAAAATGTCGGCCGCGTCAGCCAACTGTTTGACTTGCCGCAGCATTTCATCCGCCGTGGTCACGCGGTGTATGATGACTGCGCCGGAGGGAAGCGCTGATTCAGCGACTGGCCCGCTCACAAGATGCGCCACGGCGCCCCGGCTCGACGCTTCGAGCGCCAGAGCCGCGCCCATCCTGCCTGATGATGGGTTTGTTATGTAGCGAACGGGATCAATGTATTCATGCGTTGGTCCTGATGTGATCACCACGGTTTTTCCCTCTAAAGAACCGCGTGCGGAACTTGTGGAAATGGTCCTTGTGCCGGCTTCATCAGTGCCGTTGCAACCAATCTTTTGAGCCGGATCGTGCAGGTTTTCCAAGCGCCACGCCATGAATTCGACAATATGCTCCGGCGCGGCGAGTTTGCCGGCTCCTGTATCACCGCACGCCAGCATCCCCGATTCCGGTTCAATGATCATCACTCCCCTGCCCCGTAGAATCGCAAGATTCGCCTGTGTGGCTGGATGGTCGAGCATATGTGTGTTCATCGCCGGAGCGGCAAAGACAGATCCCCGATAAGACAAATAAAAAGTTGTCACCGGATCATCGGCCAATCCGGCTGCCATTTTCGCGATGATGTTCGCTGTTGCGGGCGCCACCACACAGGCATCAGCCCATTTCGCCCATGAAATGTGATCCATTTCCCACGATCGCGCGTCGCCGAATATCTCAGTGTAGACGGGATGCCTGGTCAGCGTTTCAAACGTCAGGGGCGCAACAAATCTGGCTCCACATGCTGTCATTGCCACCCGCACCGAGGCTCCCGCTTTGCCCAACAGCGAACACAGTTGCGCTGCTTTGTAGGCCGCGATACTGCCCGTCACGCCAACCACGATATTAAGGCCGCTGAGACGATTTGATATCATCACGCCCTTATTATTGCCTTTCACGACATCTAATCAACAAAAGCTGTCAAAACGTAAACAGCAGGCTTGCCGCAATCGTATTCTGGTTCTCTGACATGCCAATCCCTCGGAGAAAAACGTCGGCATTGGAGGAATCGCGCCTGTATTCGATGCGTCCCCACAGATTTTCACGGAACTTGTACTGGGCCGTCAGCGTGCATTCAGCAAGCGTCTGGCCTTCTCCTGTACACACGCCATCGGGATCGTGGAAAGTTTCCGCCCGCGCGGCCACGCTGAATTTCTCTGTCCAATCATATTTCAAATAAGCCGCCAATCCATTCCAATAAGCGTCGCCGCCATCTGGGGCCGCATGCTCATCCATGCCGATATCCGCATTCAGCATGCCTGTCAGTTTATCCGTGAATTTGTATGTTGCCACAAGATCGAGCAAACTGAGCTGGTCGCTGTCGTTCTTGTCCTGTTCGGCGCCGCGCATGACACACAGGGCAACATTGAACTTCTCGGTCAAATTCATGCCAAGCCTGGCCTCATAGCTTTCAACACTGTTGTTGTCCTGAAAGCAGATGTCCCAGCCCCGATGCGCTCCCACTGTCAGGTCAAACATCTCGTTGAATGTGTATTGGGCGCGCACGCCGGTGTTCGTGAATGGCGACGAAAACGCGCACAGAAATGAGCGGGAGATGTTCCAGTTGTCTTTTTCCTCAGCCACTTCAGCGCCCGCCAGTGCCGTCATTTTGCCTGCCTTGACCAGAAGCCCCTTCCCAAGGGGAAAGAGATAGGACACATAGGCCTCATCAATACCC
>JAPLSQ010000007.1 GCA_026398535.1 Candidatus Sumerlaeota bacterium
GATCATTTGAGCCATCCCGTTCTTGAATACCTGTCAAGACGGTTTGATGCTTACAGCCAGGATATGACGGTGGGCGAACCGCTGGACGAGATGCGCAACAAGGGCGGCGCGAGCGGCGCCAATTATCTGTATGTGACGGATCATCAGAACTTTGGCTCTTGCCGGCATCGCCACGCTTGGTTAGTATTTCTCCACAGCTTCGTTTATGATCACATGAATATAATCAAATTTTTTTAGAAAGGACTTGGGCATGATCACGAGGTTTTGCATCTGCGCGTCCATCCTGGCATTGACCGCCGCGCCGTCATGCGCGGCCGAGACAAGCGCTCCCCAGACGACGCCCGAGAAGAATGCGGTTCAGAAAATCAAAGTCGGTCTTGTGTTCGACGTCGGCGGATTGGGTGACAAATCGTTCAATGACGCCGCTTACCTGGGATTAAAAAAGGCTGAAAAGGAACTCGGCATCGCCGGCGAGTACCGCGAACCGGGCGAAGGCGCGCATCGTGAATCCCATATGCGGAATTTCGCCAAGCGCGGCGCCGGCCTTATCATAGGCGTCGGATTCCTGTTTACCGACGAGATCAGGAACATCGCGGCCGACTTCCCGCTCAAGAAATTCGCGTGTGTCGACTACAGTGTGACGCCCGTCCAGAGCATTCCCGACAATCTTATCGCGCTGAAATTCCGTGAGGAGGAAGGCTCGTTTCTCGTTGGCGCCATTGCCGCGCTGAAATCCAAGACGGGCAAGATCGGGTTCGTGGGCGGCGTGGAAAGCCCGATCATCAAGAAATTCGAGGCCGGCTACACGCAGGGCGCAAAGCACGTCAGGCCCGATGCGCAGGTGAAAGCGGTCTATGCGGGAGTCAGCGACACGGCATTCAAGGATCCACAGAAGGGCAAGGAACTTGCCATGAGCCTTTTTGACTCGGGCGTGGACATCATTTACCACGCGTCGGGATCAACGGGGTTGGGCGTCTTCAAAGCGGCGGAAGAGCGCAAGCAGATGGCCATTGGCGTGGACCGCGACCAGTCCGATGAGGCCGCGCCGGGCGTGGTGCTGACCAGCATGATCAAAAGAACGGATCAGGCTGTTTTCGACACGATAAAGGAGACCGCTGAGGGGCAATTCCACGGCGGCGTTCACAGCCTGGGGCTCAAGGAAGGCGCGGTCGGGTATGTCTATAATGATAAGAACAAGGAAATGATCGGATCGGACATACGCGCGAAGGTTGAGGAGCTGAAAAGCAAGATCATCAGCGGCGAGATCAAGGTTTCGCAATCGCCGGACAAATAATCGCAGGCAACGGAATTCATACGACATCATGTGGAACGCACACCGGACTGATCCGGCCAATGACACGGCTACAGTTTGTTTTTGAGAGGTTCCATGATAGGTGATGTTACGCTCGGCGCTCATCGTCTTCTTCTCGTTCCTGGCGCTTTATTTGGCGACGGCGGGCGGGCATCTTTATTCGCCTGACGAGGAAATCATGTTTCGCGTGACGGAGTCGCTGGCCGTGCGCGGTTCATTGGCCATCGAGCCGATCACGGACGCGGGGGGAGGAACCTTTGCCACGCGCCGCGGACGCAACGGCGGCGAATATGCCCAATACGGGATATTGAATTCATTGTTGGCAGTTCCTCTCTATTACGCGGGAGAGATGGCCGCGCGATTTGTGCCGGGAAGGACGGCCGCGCGCGCACTCGATTTTGAAACCGTGAATTACCTGCCCGCGCGGCTTGAATTTGAAAATCCCGATGCCGCATTAAAATCTTATCCGCCAGAGATCGCGAACGCGCGGGGCGCCGCGCTTGTCAAACGGTTTGCCGTCTCGTTCTTTGGCGCCTTTGTGGCGGCCGCCACCTGCGCGTTGCTGTGGAGGTTTATCTTTGTTCTTTATCGCGCGCGTTTGGCGGAGGAATCGAAAAAGGACGCCGCGCGGATTGCGGCTCTTGCCGTCATCGCCTATGGCGCGGGCACGATGGCCTGGCCCCATGCCCGGACATTTTTTTCCGAGCCGCTTGCCGCGTTCTTCGTGCTGCTTGCCTTTCACTGGCTCAACCGCGCATTCACGCCGTCCGCAACCGCTCCCCGCACGCGGCCCGGGCTGGTGTTCGCCAGCGGCGCCGCATTTGCCCTGGCGCTGGCCGCAAGGCTCGACTCCCTGTTCGTGTTGCCAGCACTGGCGCTCTTTTTCGCACTGCGTTATGTTGAAATCCGAACCGGCGATTTGCGCACGGCGCTGGACGCTCCCTTGCGCAAAACAGCCGTTTGCCTTATGACGCCCCCGCTGCGAATCATCGCCGCGGCGCTTCTGTTCGCGCTGCCCCTGGTTATCTTTTTCGTGTTCCAGTTGATTATGAATTACCTGATGTATGGCGCCTTTTTGTCGAGCGCTTATGCCGATCAACCCGAAGGGATTCAATTTACGACCCCGCTTCTGGCCGGCTTGTATGGTTTCCTTTTCAGCGCGGGCAAGAGCGCGCTGTTATTTTCGCCCGTAATTGTGCTTGGCCTGTTGGGATTCAAGCGCTTCTGGCGGCGCGATCCGGCTCTGGCTGTGTCGTCGGTCGCGGCCATCCTGCTCATTGTTCTGCCGCACTCGATGTGGCAGAACTGGTCCGGCGGCTGGTGCTGGGGTCCGCGCCACATCTTCATGGCGCATATGTTTGCGGTCCTGCCGGTCGCGGGTTTTGTGGAAGATTTTATCCGCGCGCGCCGCGCCGGTTACGCGCTGATCGTTGCGGTGGCGGCGGGGGTGCAGCTCTATGGGTGTTCGCAAAACTTCATCGATTTTTATTATCTCTACTATCAAACCCCGTGGAAGGCGCCCCAAGCCGCCGCGCTTTATTCGCCCCAGGATGCCGTGACGCGCGTCACGCGAATCGGGCAGATGACTCCGCAGGACAACTGGAGCCCCATCAGCATATTCCAGCTTACGGCACCCATCAATGACAGCGTCTATGTGCCGCAGAATACTCAGTGGCCCCGCTATGCCGAGATGTGGAAGCTGGGCTATCGTGACAACCTGTGGCTGCGCCTTCTGGCGCGCGCGCACGACGATGAACCGGGCGTAAAATAGCTGGGGAGGAATGGCGCGCCCGACAGGATTCGAACCTGCGGCCTTTGCCTCCGGAGGGCAACGCTCTATCCAGCTGAGCTACGGGCGCGCGCGCAAAAACACCTGAAACTACAAGCCACGGCCAATGTATTCATTCGGTCCGCCCGGTCTGACCCGTCCGGCAGCTCCCACCTTCATTGTCCAAGGGGAATGACGTAGTTGTTAATTTTCTGGTTTTCGCTGAGAAAGAAGGAGGGCAGGGCAAACCACGAGCTGGGTGTGTTGTTGTTTTGATAAAGCAACTGGTAGGCGCCCCGCTGGAGATTGTTGAACTGGAAAAGGCCGTTTTGGTCGGTGATCGCCGTGCGGATGAGCGCGTTGTAGATGGATTGGGGCAGGCGGATGCCGTCGATGATGGGCAGAAGCTGGAGCGCGATGCCCGGCACGCCGCTCAAACCCTGTGATAGCGCGGCGGTTCCGCGCACGGCGCCCGGCGACAGGGGCGCTGTCAGATAATTCCGTCCTCGGTCGAGGAAGAGTTGCTGCCACAGCGAAAAAGGCGCGGTTGCGGCCCAGCCGGTCGACCACAGGAAATAAGGCCCCGGCGGCACGGCCTTGATCAGGAAATTCTGCGCCGAGATCGGGGAGTCATAATGGACATCCTCAAGGACGTTGGAATATTCGTCGAAAGGATGAATGCGAACGGAGCCTGATCGGACTCCGCCGCTTTCCGATGCGGTGATCATGCCGTCAAGATCGGCGCTGGTTTCGAGCATGAAGTCCGCCACGGCGGGATCGTCGGGCTGGATCACCTTGTGCTGGAAGGTGTAGACTTTCCTGTCGTTGATGTATCCTTCGGCCACAACGGGCCAGCGGCCGGGTTTGACACCTTGGAGGATGAAATTGCCAGCGGCGTCGCTCCATGTCATTTTGCCAGGGATTTGTCCGCTCACGCGGACCTCGACCGATTGCACCGGGTCGCCGGATTCATCCGTCACGGTTCCCTGCACGGTCCCGCCCGCTTCAAGGACCACCTGGCCTATGTCGGTGGCTTTTTTCTGCAGAACACTGATGTTGCCCAACTGAAGCGGCACGTAATTGGGGTGCTCCATTTCGATCTGGTAGATGCCCGTGCCCATGGATGCGGCCCGGAAGCGCCCGGAATAGTCGGTTCGCGCGGTTGCCATGGGCTGGCGGCTCTTGCCGCCGTATTCATAGATCTTGACGATGACATCGTTCACGGGACGCCGGGTGGCCGACGACACGACGGTTCCCATCACACCGCCGGCCGTGCGCAGCCGGATGTTTGGCAGGACGGTGCGTTTTCCGGGTCCCACGAAGATGGAATCGGATTGGGAATCCTCGTATCCGCCGGATGTCACGCGCATCGTGTAGACCCCGCGGGGCACATTGGCAAACCTGTAGAATCCGCGCGCGCTTGAGCAATTGCGCGAAAGGTTGAATTTGAAGTCCTGTGTGGGCTGTGTGTCGTTGTGCGAGTTGAGCGTCACCGTAAAATTGTCCACGCGCTTGTGCGCGGAGTCCACCACAAGACCGGAGGCGTAATTTGCGACGTCGCAGTCGATGTCAGCCGACGTGCTGGGGGATTGCATCGAAGATTCGGCGAAAACATAATTCTGTTCACCGTCGGGCCCGGGCAGTTTGAACGATGCCTCGAGATGGAATTTGCCCTTGCCGAGGTTTGTCAGCGTGTACTCGCCATTTTTATTGGTGATGGCTTCATCATTGCCGGATGAGCCCTGCAGCGGGCGGGCTTTCACCCGGGCGCTGGCAATGGGATAGCCGTCGAGGCTGGTCACGCGCCCGGAAATCCTGCAGCCGAAATCAAGCTGGAAGTTCACGCCGTCAAAGGAGCGTCCGGTTTTCAAGGCGAGATCGCGCGATTCCTCCACATAACCTGAACGCGACACCTTGATCTGGCCGGTTCCCGGCGTGCAGTTCGGGATAAGATAGGAGCCGTTGGCCGCTGCATAGACTTTGATTGGGGCCGCTGTGGGATCGCCCGGGAAGGCATACGTGGTGAATGCCACTTCCGCGCCTGGAATGGGCAGGTCTTTCAGGTCGGTGATCTTGCCCGACACGGGGCAACCCGCTTGAAGCGTGATTTGTGTGTTTACGGCTGGCTGTTGCGCTGTCAGGGTGATCAGAGAGCTTCGCGTCTTTGCGCAGCCCGGCTTGGCGGCGCTGGCGTAGAGTTGCAGGCGCTCGCCCGCCTCGATGCCGGTGATTTTGAAATAGCCGCTCTCGTCGGTTGTTGAATTCCAATCTTTTACGTTCACGCTGCGCGGCACGGCAGACGCAAGGTAAAGCTGGACGACGCATCCGATGACGCTTCGCCCGGCGGGATCGATGACAAATCCTTCCACGCTGCCTCCATGGTCCAATTGGAGCACAATGTCATTTTTGCGTTCTCCCGGTTGAAGGGTAAACGTCTGGGCGGAGGCGCCGGACGATGTCCGCATAAATCCTTGTGCTGACGCCTGCGCCACATGAAGACCAGCGGGGAGTTTGTTGAAATCGAAACGCCCATGATTTCCTGAGACCGTTTTGAACGAGCGGCTTTTGATTTGGCCGGGGCCATAGGAAGCCTGTATGGCGACTTCGGCGCCCTCGATGTACGTGTTGGTTTCCACGTCGAGCACCCGCCCGCCCGCCACCGTGGCTTCATAAACCTCAAGCACGATGTCCTTTGTGGCGCTGCCTTTTGAGCAGCCAATGCCGGTTTTGGGTTCACAGACAAGGCTGGCGGAATCCGCGGTGAGTTTGTAGGCGCCGTAAGGCAGGCGGGCGAATTTGTATCGTCCGTTGCCGTCGGACTTGGTCTGCGCGGTGAATGTGGTCTCTTTGATGACGGTTTCGGCGCAAACGACAACTGAAACGGGCGTTGTCGGCCGGTCGATCATTTCGGTTCGCCCCTCAATGCCTCCGCCGCGTGTCAGCGTGCACGCGACCTGCAAACTGCCCGACGGCGCCAGCGGGAACATGCCCGGAGCATAGTCGGGGTGATCGGCCTCCAAGTCGTAAAAGCCGTCGTTGAAGAGTTTCGTGAAACTGAAATGCCCCTTGGCGTCGGCGGTGACATTGAATTGATCTTTCGCGAATGTCTCGGCGGGCGCCCCGAACGGCTTGTAGCGCGTCAGGCGGATGGTTGAGGTTCCCACGGGATTGCCGTCCTCGTCGATGACGGTCCCCGCGATGCGTCCCGTTTTTTTCAGAACGATGGCAAGTTGTTCGCCCGTCTTGTCGGGGTTAACATTGATTTTCCGGGTTTCGGTCTCATAACCGCTTCGGCTGAACTCGAACAGATTTTCGCCTGTCGAGACGCCCGTGAGCGCGAAGGTTCCGTCCTTGTCCGTCTGGACGGTCTTGTAGCTTGCGTTGTCGAGGAAAATGTTCCCGCCCGCGCGCAGTTGTTCCATCTGGCGGCGGTGGGCGCTGGCGCGCGCGCCGGTGATGGGCTTGTTTTCCTCGTCGGTGATAAGCCCTTTGATCGTGGCGCCGAGGGGAAGCTGGAAGTTGAGCTCAACCGCCTGGTCATCGGTGGTGAACGTGAATCCGGGGCGGACGAGTGTGGAATATTGAGGATGCGCGGCAAGGATGTCATATGATCCCGCCGATATGCCGGTCACCTGGTAATGGCCGCTCTCGTCGGTCGAGGCCGTCTTGTCTGGCAAGCCATTGGCGCCGCGGACAGTGACGCGGGCATCCTTGACGGGCGCTCTAATTTCGTTGTTCACATTGCCTGAGAGGGTGCATGAGGACATGGTCTCTGCGGAGGGCTTCAAGTCATTGCCGTTATGTGATTTATGAGAGGACTTGGCCGGATTGAGGACGAGTGAGGACACGCTGCCGGACAGGCGCGACAACGCCGATCGGCCGCGCGCGAGGATGTGCACGACTGTCCCGCGGAAACCAGCGTTTCCGGGCAGATCGCTGTTGACCGACCACACGGCGATCCCGATCAGCGCGGCCAGCAATATCACCACGCCGATGATTCGGCCATAGTACCGGTTCATGCTAAGTAAAGCCATACCATTTCAAAGCAACTTCAATCAAAACGATCGAGGCTGTTTTGTATGCCCAGTGATAAAAGCGGCGGGACCGCGCGGACAATCCAGCCGCTGAACATGCGGTAGAAGAACCGCGGATGATGGAACTGTTATGCTTCCAGCACGACGCTGTAGCGGGCTTGGTTTTTCCGCACGCGGGCGATGACTTCGTTGATGTGAAGGGCGGCGTATGCTTTGATTTGTACGGGGTCTTGTTCTGGGTAAAAATAGTGGCAATGACTTTTTGACTACAATGCGCACGGTGCGTCTTTTGTAAACATGTTTGTCATCACAGAAAGCAATGGACTGGTTGAATGAAGTCGAGCCTGACATGGCTGATCTTTATCGTTACGCTGACGCTTCTGACGACGGGGGTGGTCATGGTTTACAGTTCAAGCGCCGCGAGCGCGGCCCGCGAGGCCATGCGCGATGATCAGCGAAGCAGCGCGTTGGCGCCCCGCGCCAATGACGCGACGCTCGACATGTCTGCCCACAGTTTCTACTACCTGAAACGTCAGGTCGTCTGGGTGGTTCTTTCGATCATTGCCATGCTGACGGTTTACCATTTTATTGATTATGAGCGCTATCGCATGCTGGCCACACCGTTGCTGCTGACCGCCATCGTGGCGCTCGCGCTTGTTTTTGTTCCCGGCATAGGCATCGCGCACAAGGGTTCGCACAGATGGATCGGTTTTGGCGGCGTGCAGATACAGCCCTCGGAGTTCGCGAAGCTCGCGATGGTTCTTTACATGGCCAAGAAACTCGCGGAAAAGCAGGATGTGATAAGAAGCTTCTGGCGCGGTTTCATTCCCATGCTCCTTGTGCTGTGTATTGTGGCGGGGCTTATCGTCATCGAGCCTGATCTTGGCGCTTCGGTGGTCATCGGCCTGATCTGTTTCACCATGTTTTTCGTCGCGGGCATGCGCCGCATCCATCTTGCCACCCTTGGCATTCTGGCGGCGCTGGCCGTTGTCGCCGCCGTGATTGCCGAACCTTACCGGGTGGCGCGCGTGTTTTCGTATCTTGATCCGGAAGCGGACATCCACGGCAAGGGGTGGCAGCTTTACCAGTCGCTTGTCGCGGTTGGCAGCGGCGGTGTCGTGGGATTGGGTTTGGGGCGGGGGCCGCAAAAATATCTTTTTCTGAGCGAGGCTCACACCGATTTCATCTTTTCGGTGATCTGTGAGGAAATGGGGCTGATCGGCGCCGTCATTATCATGACATTCTATGTGGCATTTATCATACTGGGTATTTGCGTGGCGTACAATTCATCCGACATGTACTCCTCGTTGCTGGCGACGGGCGTCATCTCAATGATCGGCATCCCCGCGTTCATCAACGTCGCCGTTGTCACGGGGCTTGTTCCCACGAAAGGTCTGACCCTTCCGCTGATCAGCTACGGCGGCAGCTCCCTGTTTTCCAACATGCTTGCCATCGGGATTTTGATGAATATGTCGCGCAATGTGGAGATCGCCAACAGTCCCAGCCGGCGGCCCAGGCACGCGCATGGATGACAAAGGGTCGCGCGCGCCTTGTTTTAGTTCAAACAGATTTGCTGCCGCCTGGAGGAGGATATGATGACTGAAAGCGGATACCTGAAGACGGATGAAATGCTCATCAACATGGGCCCGCAGCACCCATCGACGCATGGCGTGTTGCGTCTTATTATCCGTACCGATGGCGAGGTTGTCCGCGCGGCCACACCGTTTATCGGATACCTTCACCGTTGCAAGGAGAAGTACGGCGAGGCGCTGACCTATCCGCAGTACATCCCGTATACGGATCGCATGGACTACCTTGCCGCGATGTCGAACAATTTCGCTTTCTGCTGGGCGGTCGAGAAACTCGGTGGCATTGCCTCCACAGAGCGCGCCGAGTACATCCGCGTTGCCGTCAATGAGCTTCAGCGCATTGCCTCGCATCTTGTGGCTTTCGGAACTTATGGGCTCGATCTGGGCGCTTTCACGCCCTTCGTTTATGCTTTTCGCGAGCGCGAGCGCATTCTCGACATTTTCGAGCGTATATGCGGCGCGCGGCTGACCTGTTCCTATGGCCGCATCGGCGGCGTGATGCGCGATATGGACGACACGGCCATCGCGATGGCCCGCAGCTTCATCGACGACTTTGATTCAAAGTGGGACGACTACAACGCGCTGCTTTCCAACAATGCAATTTTCGTGAAACGCACGGCGAACGTCGGCGTCATGACCGCCGAACAGGCGGTGGCATGGGGCTGCACAGGCCCAATGCTGCGCGGCAGCGGCGCGGCTTATGACATTAGAAAAGCCGAACCCTACTCCATTTATGACCGTTTTGAGTTCGATGTGCCGACGGGCCGCGGCCTGATGGGCACGGTGGGCGATTGCTGGGACCGCTACTGGGTGCGCATGGTCGAGATGAAACAGAGTTCCAGAATCATCCGCCAAGCGCTTGACCAAATGCCGCAGGGGCTATTCCGCAATCCCAAAGTCAGCAGGATCATCAAGCCGCCATATGGCGAGGTTTATTTCCGCGCTGAAAATCCCCGGGGTGAGCTCGCATTCTATATCGTCTCCACAGGCGACAAAAAGCCCTACCGCCTGCGCGTGCGCGGCCCCAGCTTCTGCAACCTGAGCGTCATGAATGAAATATCGAAGGATTCGCTGATTGCCGACATCGTGGCCATTGTCGGGTCGATTGACATCGTGCTGGGGGAAGTGGACAGATGATGCCAGGAAACAAGGACACCGGGTCATCGCGCAGAATTGTCAGGACCTCCAGATCCGGCATACTTGGCGTTCTTTGCGTCTTGGCGAGAAAAATATCACAAAAGAAGTTCTGAATGTGTCGTCCGGTCTGGATTGCCCCGCCCGGTCAAAATCGGAAAAAAGACACCATGAAAACGCGAATCGCCAATTTTGGGAATAAAACGCTGTAAGCGCATATTGAAAAAATGGAGTACGGCAAAACTACAGTATTAAAATAATAGAAGTTCACAATATTCTGGAGGAGCGTTTCATGCCTGTTAAAATCGCGATCAACGGTTTTGGGCGTATCGGGCGTCTGGTTTTGCGAGTCGCGGCGAAAAACCCTGACGTGCAGATCGTTGCCATCAACGATATCGCTGATGCGAAGACCAATGCGTTTCTTTTGAAGTATGATTCCGTCCATGGCCGTTATCAGGGCGATGTGGAAGTTGACGCCAACGGCGACTTGGTGGTTGACGGCAAAGTTGTCAAGGTTTACGCGATAAAGGATCCCGCGGAACTGCCTTGGAAGGCTCTTGGCGCCGATGTCGTCATTGAGTCCACCGGCCTGTTTACCTCAAAAGACAAGGCCAGCAAGCACCTTGCCGCCGGGGCGAAGAAAGTCATCATTTCCGCGCCCGCCGACGGTGAGGATATCACGGTGGTCATCGGCGTGAACGATGACAAGATCACGGCCGAGCACAATATCATCTCCAATGCTTCCTGCACGACGAACTGCCTGGCGCCCGTGGTCAAGGTCGTCAAGGACAAGTATGGCGTGAAGCGCGGTCTCATGACGACCATTCACAGTTATACGAACGACCAGCGCGTGCTGGATGTCGTTCACAAGGATCTGCGGCGCGCGCGCGCGGCAGCCCTGAACATGATCCCGACCAAGACCGGCGCCGCCAAGGCCATCGGTCTCGTGATTCCCGAGCTCAAAGGCAAGATGGACGGTCTGGCCGTTCGCGTGCCCACTCCGAACGTTTCGCTTGTGGATGTGGTCATGGAGACTGAGAAATCCTGCAAGGTGGAGGAAATCAATGCCGCTCTCAAGGCCGCCGCGGAGGGCGCGCTCAAGGGCATCCTGAAATACACGGAAGATCCGGTTGTGTCGATCGATTTCAACGGTGATCCGGCCAGCTCGATCGTCGATGCGGCCAGCACAAAGGTCGTTGGCGACAACCTGGTCAAGGTGTTGTCGTGGTATGACAACGAGTGGGGCTATGCCAACCGTTGCGTTGAGCTTGCGCTGAAACTGGCCAAGTTCTTCTGATTCACACTATCCGTCGGGGCGCGCGCCGCATATCGCGGCGCGCGCCCCGGTTTGCCTTGTGTTGAGCACGGTTGCTGGCTTTTTCGTTATCCGGGGCGTTCTGAAGGTGATGTGATCATGAAGGCGTCTTGGGGAACGGCATGGAGTGTGCAGCAAAACGGCAGCAAATTGCCGTGGTCCAAAACTGGAAGCGCGCGATGCGCCATGGCGGACTTCCGTTTTTGTCACATCATATGCGTTGCGGGTCATGCCCTTGGCATTTTATGACTCATTATCAACTAACTAAACAATGGAGCTTGTCATGGCACGTTTGCCGATTATTGCCGGAAACTGGAAGATGTATAAAACGCGGGGTGAGGCGGCTGAACTCGCAAAGACGCTTGTGAGCGCTGCCGGGGCGGTCAGCAATGTTGAGGTTGTTTTGTGCCCGACGTATACCAGCCTTGAAACAGTGGCGCAGGCCATCGGCGGCAGCCGGATCAAGCTTGGCGCGCAGAACTGCCATTTTGAGGAGCAGGGCGCCTTCACGGGAGAAATTTCCGTGCCGATGCTCAAGGAGATCGGGTGCGCCTATGTGATCATCGGCCACTCGGAGCGCCGCCAGTATTATGCCGAGACGGACGAGAACATCAACAAGAAGGCGCTGGCGCTGTACAAGCATGGCCTGACGCCGATCATCTGTGTGGGTGAGACATTGGCGCAACGCCAGGCCAACAAGACGGCGGAAGTCGTGACTGCGCAGTTGCGCGGGTGCCTGAGCGGTCTTCCCGCTGACAAGGCGGCCGCATCGGTCATCGCTTACGAGCCAGTGTGGGCCATTGGCACGGGCGTGGTTGCCACGAAAGAACAGGCGCAGGAGGCTCATGCTATCATCCGCGCACTCGTTGCTGAAATGTTTTCCAAGGACGTCGCCGATAAAATCCGTATTCAGTACGGCGGGAGCGTCAAACCTGACAACGTCAGCGAATTGATGGCCGAGCCCGACATCGACGGCGCACTCGTGGGCGGCGCAAGCCTCAAGGCCGATTCATTCACGGCCATCGTCAAGTTCTAATTGGTCACTTCATATCACCAGAGAGGATAATATTCGATTCTGATGAGCGACTGCACGATTTCTCCTCTGCAAAAGGCGCGGCTGAGTTACGCGCCCAAAATGCCCGGCATCCTTCGCGGCGGCAAATGCGCCGTGAGTCAGGGCAAAGTCATCATGCCTCCGGGCAATTCCATCAAAATTAAGGAGATGTTTCCCAAAACATACGGGAAACCGCTGGTGACGCTGTGTGAGGGCGGTGGCGGTTCGCTTGGCTCATCGCCGCTCACGGTGGGCGTTGTTCTCAGCGGCGGTCCCGCGCCGGGCGGTCATAACGCGATCGCGGGTCTTTTTGACGCGCTCAAGGCCGCCAATCCGGCCAGCAGACTTGTCGGATTCCTTAACGGCCCCAAGGGCGTGATGATGAACAAGAGCAGGGAAATCACGAAGGAGCTGGCGGCGCAGTACCGCAACACGGGCGGATTTGACATGATCGGGAGCGGGCGCGACAAAATCGAGACGGCCGAAGAGCTTGCCGCATGCGCGAAAACCGCGGTCGAGACAGGTCTCAACGCGCTGGTGATCGTGGGCGGCGACGACTCGAACACCAATGCCGCCATCCTCGCGGAATATTGCGAGGCGATCAAGATTGCAATGCGGGTCATTGGTTTGCCGAAGACGATCGACGGCGATATGCGCAACGAGTATATCGAGGCGTCCTTTGGGTTCGACACAGCCACGAGAACCTACGCGAAACTTGTCGGCAATGTGTGCCGCGACGCGATGTCCTCGCGCAAATACTACCACTTTATCAAGCTCATGGGCCGCTCGGCCAGCCATGTTGCGCTGGAAGTGGCGCTTCAGACTCAACCCAATATGGCCATCATCTCCGAAGAACTTCAGGCAAGAAAGCAGACCTTCAGCGATGTGGTTGATCAGATTGTTGATGTGATCTGCCGCCGCGCGGCGTCTGGCAAGAATTATGGGGTCATCGTCATCCCCGAGGGCTTGCTTGAGTTCCTTGATGACTTCAAATCCTTTTTGAAGGAGTTAGGCCTCAAACTTGGCGAGGAGGAGTCGTCGCTTGCGGCGCTGGCCAACGAGAAGGAGCGGCGCGAGCATCTGCACTCCAAGCTTTCGAAGGATTCGGCCAAGGTCTACCGTTCCCTGCCGGTTGGCGTGCAGGAGGTTTTATTGCGGCGCGACCCCCACGGAAATGTTGTTGTGTCACAAATTGAGAGCGAAAAAGCGATCATTGAATATGTCACTGAGAAGATCGAAGCGCTTGCGAAGGAGGGGAAGTTCAAGGGCAAATTCGCCGCTCTTGGGCATTTCTTCGGCTATGAGGGGCGTTGCGGATTCCCGTCGAATTTTGACGCGGATTACACCTATTGCCTGGGTTATGCGGGCGTCCAGTTGATCCGCGCGGGCCTGACAGGGTACACGGTTTCAGCGCTTAATCTGGCCGGGCCGGCAGAGGAGTGGATTTTCGGAGGCGTGCCCATCACGTCGATGCTGACGCTGGAAAACCGAAAAGGGCAATGGAAACCGGTGATCAAAAAGCACTTGGCGGATCTCGAAGGCGGACCGTTCAAGAGATTTGCCGCGGAGCGTGATAAATGGGCGATCGGGGATGTCTACAAATTCCCCGGCGACATCCAGTTCTTCGGTCCGTCGGAGCTGACTGATGCCCGAACGCTGACGCTTCAACTCGAGGCTGCGGCGAAAAAGCGGTAAACAGCTTTTTTAATAAGAACAGATCAGCGCCCTGATGGTGAGCCAACCGTCAGGTCGCGGTCTTGTTTCGACCCGCTTGACGATTGCAAGAAAAAGTCCGCGCGCCCAACCGGCTCTTTCCGGTTATTGCTGTTTGTAAACGGGACCAGCCTCCCGCATATAGACGAAGAGTTTTACGAGCCCTTGGAGCATCTGCTTCATGTCGATGCCGATAAGGTATTCGGGATCGTTTGAGGCGACCGGTCCCGCGATAAGCGAGCTGCCTGGATGAAGCCGTCTGTCGGCGAATTCCATGAGAATGCGGCAGGATTTGGGTTCGATGAGCCTGCCCTCCAGTTGGATTTCAGTCGCGCCCGCGCCGAATCCCACGAGCACGCGCGCCAAGCCGAAGCCGGCGTTGATTTGTGTGACGCGAAGCTCGAGGATGAGCGCGCCATCGCGAACAGTGCGGAAGTAAGGATCGGTTGACACAAACTCAAAAATACCTGCGCCGCGCAACTGGCGTTCAAGCACCGTCCGGAACGCGGCGCCAAGCCGCATGGCGTTGCCGCGGTCGCTTTCGCCTTTCATGCGATAGGCGGCCGGATCGGCCATGACGGGCGTGATGTAAAGGCGCCGGTAATCGCGGATGTCGAATTCAGGATTGATCCAGACCTGTTCAATCGGCACGCCGCCGATGTGCTCAAGACGGTGATAATCCTGCAGAAATCCTGTCTTGTGGACTGTGGCTGAGCGCGCGGGCGTCCACGCGCACATCAGCAGGCAGAGAAAATAAAATATATGGAGGTGTCGGCACATGGTTTGTTTTTCGGGATTTTGCGGGCTGAATTACAAGCGAAAATTGCATGCAAGTTTATCTTGCACGTTTAATTTTAATTTGTCAACAATAGAAGGTTTTGCTATATTATGAGCAAAGAAACCAAATTTTTTGGTAAGGAGATCAAAAAGGGTTAATATGAAGAAAGCGTTTACTCTTATCGAATTGCTGATCGTTGTCGCGATCATCGCCATTCTTGCCGCCATCGCGGTGCCCAACTTTCTCGAGGCGCAGACGCGCAGCAAGGTTGCGCGCGCCTTTGCGGATATCAGAACCATATCACTCGGTATGGAAGCTTATTCCTCCGACAACAATAACAAGTATCCTTTTGACTGGGACAGCCGCGGCTGGCCTTGGTATGTGACGGATTGTTTGTCAACACCCATCGCCTACATCAATTCGGCATCCATCCTCACCGACCTTTTCCGCGCCGGCGTGCAGGGCGGAGTCAACGCCCAGCGCTATCGCTATGTGAATTATGTGGCCAACATGACGCCAGCTTGGCTGCCCTGCCCGTTCCCGGGTCCCTACAGAACACGCTGGGACGGGACCGATTACTCGGCAGGGGCGAAATTGGGCATGGACAAGTGGGGCCAATGGAAGATCACCTCGGCCGGCCCGGATAAAATAGCGAACACTAACTTCTTTACTGAAGATCTGATCTACGACCCGTCTAATGGCACAATTTCCGGCGGGGACATCATCCGCTCGCAGAAATACGGCCAGCGAAGCAAGTAGCAGCGCAACGGAGCCGGTTCTTCTGCGGGCACAAGCTGCCTGCCGGACCACAAACACCTGTTGTGTTGGTGTTATTGTTGTTCGACCGGCTGGTTGTTGGATTCCGCGTCGTATTCCTGGCGCGGCGCGACAATGGGCAGGATGGGAACTGACTCGCTGGCGCGCCGCGCCTCCTGTGTTTCGCGGATCATGTAGAGCAGCACGGCGCGGTTGGGGAAATAATGGCGTGTGCGGAAAGCCGTTCGCAACCTCGGCTTTTTTCCCATTGTTGCCATGATGCGCAACGTGTTGTCTTCCGCCTCGATTTCGGTGATGGAATCGATGGGAATCGTGCGCACGGGCCATCGCCGGCGCATGACATAGATATTGTCGGGGTCGACGGCCAACTCGCGATAAAAGAGCCTTAACAGGCAGAGAAGGGCAAAGAAGATCGATGCGGCAAGCGCCCCGGGTCTCGCCCACGCCCATGGGTGCATCCATGCCCGGTCAAGCCCCCACAATGCCAGAAGCGACGCGGCGGCCGCGGCGTAGATCAGCGCGCGTGTTCCCGTTCCCGGCTCGCGCAGTGAAAAGCGCGCCACGCCGCCGTGGTCGGGCATGGCCGCGCGTTTGCGTGCCGCGATGGCGGGCACGGACACCATCACCGCCATACGCTCGACATGGTGGAACGCCGTGAATTGCCGGTTGTTGATGCGCATGCAACGCCGCCATGGCGTGTAACGGCGGGGTAACGCATAGATGAAGATTTCTTTTTTAGCGGCGCCGCGGCCTTCCATGATGCGCTCGGTGTGCTCGATGAGGATTTCATCCACGCCGCTCCATGCGAGCGACCGCGGCGGCATGAGCGGGAACCGCCGCGTGATGGCGCTTGTGGTGACCGTGAGCGTTTCGAAGCCGGCATACCACCACAGCAGGATGGGCAGGCTCAGGAGGGATGCGCCCCATAGAGCGCGGTGGTAAGTCACGCCGTGCGACGCAAGCCATTGGATGCTGTTGCGCATGATCTGCGCCGCCATGGCGGCACTGCCGGGCGCCAGGTTGCCCGACATGAAAACGACAACGCCCCATACCGCCAGCAACAGGAAGAAAGGGAGCGCCTTGCGCCACAATGGCTTGCGGAAAATGTATCGGGTGCCAGGTTCCAATCTTGCGTCCTTATCGTGCGGGTGATTTTATATATGATGATAAGATAATGAGGCTGATGGCCCCGGGAAGTCAATGAAGTATGCGTGGGCGGTCACGGTGGGAGTGTCTTGATTTGATGGCATGACAATCCGCATGACATATAATGGCCCACAGAGTTCCCCCCCCCCCGCGGGGTTGGATTGAAAAAAAGGCTCTCCCCTATCAATTACGCACAAGAACCATAACCTAATCAAGATGCGCCCTTGATGAAAGCCGGAACGATTTTGTGAATGACATCCCGGAAGGCGGGCTGTAGTAATGCGTGCCATGTTAATGAGCGCGAGTTTTCGGTCATATTGGGCGCATCTGCGGCCGCGGTCGTGGCCGGTGGTCTTCGGGCATTATGGCTGTGGCGCTGTGATTGCGCTGGCCCATTGGCGCGGAGAATCAATTGCTGTTGTTCTGGCACGGGCGCTGACGGGCGGACTGCTGTGGACAATATGCCTTAATGGGGGCACGCTGGCGTTGAACAGCGCATTTGACAAGGATGAGGGTGACATAGGGTATCTGGACGCCCCGCCGCCGGTTCCGCGGGGCCTTGCCGCCGTTGCGGCCGGGCTGATGGCGACGGGGGGGGCGCTGAGTCTGGCGCTGACACCCGGCTACGCGGCGGTTTATGGCGCATGTTTCATTCTTTCGCTGCTTTACAGCATGCCGCCGGCGCGCTTGAAGGCCGTGGCGGGCGCCGATCTTCTTGTGAATATGGCTGGTTATGGCGCGCTGACATTCGCGGCGGGAGCATTGGCGGCCGGCCCCCCCCCAAGCGGATCCGAAGCGCCCGGATTCCGATGCGGCATATGGGCGCTTGCGGCAAGCTTCGCGTTTCTGTTTGGGGCGTTTTATCCCATGACGCAGATTTATCAGATTCCCGAGGATATGGAACGCGGTGATCGTACACTGGCGGTGCGGTTGGGAGCAAGGGGATCGCTATGGTTGTCGTTCGGGATGCTTGGATGCAGCCTGGCGTCCCAGATGGTTGCCGGGCATGGCGCGCTGCTGGGCGCGCCCCGCTGGGGGATGGCATGCATTGTGCTTGTCTATGCGGCATGGGCGTTTTTCACCGCGGATTGGCTGCGCCGCATCGACGATTATCCGGCAAAGAAGGGCATGTATCGGGCGCTGAAATTGTGGGGCGTGACAAGCCTGGTGACGGTGGCGGCGTTTTCCTTTGGGGAGCATGGCAAGCCCCATGAGGGACACGAACGAGCATGGATGGTGTTATTCCGGTCAGCGAGTACGCCATCAGGTGTGTTCCATGATGGCAACTGGTTCATCCAACATTTGACATGCCGGTTTAGCGCTCCTTGAATTTGAGCCTTATGAAAACCATCAATATAGGCTTGATTGGATTTGGCAATATTGGCACGGGTGTTGTGAAGGCCCTGCATGATCATGGCGAGTTGATTCGCGGGCGCGTCGGCGCTGTTCTGCGCATTACGCGAATCGCCGATGTGGACACGAAACGTCGCCGTGATGCTCCTTATGACCCTTCAATACTGACGAACGACGCCAATGCGCTGCTTGATGATCCGGACATACATATCATCATCGAGCTGGTGGGCGGCCTTGAACCGGCTCGCACATTCGTGGAACAGGCTTTGCGCAACGGCAAGCATGTCGTGACGGCGAACAAGGCGATGCTTGCGACATTCGGCGCCGAGTTGTGGCAACTGGCGGCGGATAAAGGCGTGGATCTGTTTTTTGAGGCCAGCGTGGGCGGCGGCATCCCCATCATACGCGCGCTGCAATTGGGGTTGAGCGCCAACAACATCCGCAGCGTTTATGGCATCCTGAACGGGACGTGCAATTACATCCTGACCAAGATGGCCGACAAGAAACTGGCGTTTGAACCGGTGCTTTCCGAGGCGCAGGCATTGGGCTTCGCCGAGCCGGATCCGGCCTATGACATCGAGGGCTATGATACAGCACACAAGATCGCTGTTCTGGCCTCACTCGCCTTCCAGCAGGATGTTCGTTTCTCGGATGTTTTCGTGGAGGGCATCACACGCCTGAAACAAATCGATTTTGAATATGCCCGTGAGCTGGGTTACACGATCAAGCTGCTGGGCATCGCCAAGGCGGATGACACGAGCGGGCGCATTGAGGCGCGGGTGCATCCCACCTTGCTGCCGTGCGGGTCATTGCTGGCCAATGTGAACGGTGTTTTCAACGGCATCATGGTTGAAGGCGATCTGACGGGTCCGACGATGTTTTACGGCCGGGGGGCCGGCCCCCAGCCCACGGCAAGCGCCGTGCTGAGCGATGTGATGAGCGCGGCGACGCTTGTGGCGCGCGGGACGCTTCCATGCGAACACAGGCTGACGGTGCGGGCAGGTGATAAACGCCTGAAACCCATCGCGGAGCTTGAAACAAGCTATTATATCCGCATACCCGCAATGGACAAGCCCGGCGTCATGGCGAAACTCAGCGGGGAACTGGCCGCGCACGCCATATCGATCGATTCCATGATCCAGAAGGGCGATCACCCGGCGGGAACGGCCGAGGTGATCATCGTCACTCACATCACAAGCGAGAGCAGCATCCAGGCGGCACTGAAAAACATAGCCGGATTCGACATCACCGCCGCCGCGCCATTCGTTCTGCGTGTAGAGCAGAATCTCTGATCGGCGGAGTTAATGCTTTACTTGACGCATTGACGCGGATGATATTGAAGACAATAGAATTTTGTTTTTCATAATAGGAGATATTTGCATGGCGACAGGAACCATCAAGCAGGTCATCGGTCCGACGGTTGACATGGAGTTTCCGTCAGACGCGCTTCCGAACATACTTAACGCGGTGACGATTGACGATAAGCCGAGCAACATCCATCTGACGGTTGAAGTGGAGCAGCATCTGGGCAATAATCTCGTTCGTGCGGTGTCGATGCAGTCAACCGATGGTCTTGTGCGGGGCATGACCGCCGTCGACACGGGAAAACCCATCAGTGTTCCTGTGGGCGAGCAGACGCTTGGCCATATATTCAACCTTCTTGGTCAGATGCTTGACACCGACAAGCCGTTGCCTGAACCCGATAAACGATGGCCGATTCACCGGCCGACGCCAACTTTTACGGAGCAGTTGCCGACCGAGCAGATGTTCGAGACCGGCATCAAGGTGATCGACTTGCTTGCCCCTTATGCCAAGGGCGGCAAGGTTGGGCTGTTCGGCGGGGCCGGAGTGGGCAAAACTGTCATCATTCAGGAACTGATCCACAACATCGCCCTGGAACACGGCGGCTTTTCGGTGTTTGCGGGTGTGGGTGAACGCACGCGCGAAGGCAACGATTTGTGGCACGAAATGAGCGAGTCGGGCGTGATCAACCGTGAGGATCCCTCCAAGAGTCGCGCCGCGCTCGTGTTTGGACAAATGAATGAGCCGCCCGGCGCGCGTCTGCGCGTGGCATTGTCGGCGCTGACGATGGCGGAATATTTCCGCGATGAGCTGGGCAAGGACGTGTTGCTGTTCATCGATAATATTTTCCGCTTCACCCAAGGCGGCATGGAGGTCAGCGCGTTGCTGGGGCGCATGCCCAGCGCGGTCGGTTATCAGCCCACGCTCGTCACGGAGATGGGACAGTTGCAGGAGCGCATCACATCAACCAAGCAGGGTTCGGTGACCAGCGTCCAGGCCATCTATGTTCCCGCTGATGACCTGACAGACCCCGCTCCGGCGACAACCTTCTCGTTCCTCGACGCGACAACGGTGCTCTCGCGTCAGATTTCCGAGATGGGCATTTATCCCGCCATCGACCCGCTGGATTCAACGTCGCGCATCATGGATCGGCGCATCCTCGGCGAGGAGCATTACAACGTGGCAAAAAGCGTGCAGATTGTGCTACAGCGTTACAAGGATTTGCAGGACATCATTTCCATTCTCGGCATGGATGAATTGAGCGAAGAAGACAAGGTGGTGGTCGGACGCGCCCGCAAAATCCAGCGCTTTCTCAGCCAGCCGTTTCACGTGGCCGAAGCCTTCACAGGCCGCCCGGGTAAATATGTGCGGATTGATGACACCATCTCCAGCTTCAAACGCCTCGTTGCGGGGGAGTTTGACAAAATTCCCGAGCAGGCATTCTTCATGTGCGGACCGATTGACGAGGTTATTGATAACGCCGCCAAACTGAAGTCATCCGCCAAAGCATGACACAATCCGGCAACCCGGATGAACATGGCAGGCCGGGCTTTTGTATCCCGCCAGCAGGAACCTATCTATGCTGATATCAAAGAACAGCGCCTTGTTGGCGCTCATGTTGTTTGTTGTGTGTCTGTCTGTCCCGGTCATTGCCGCGCTTCCTGCTGAGGACGACGACATCACGGCCAAACCATCGTTGCCAGCTCAAGGGACGGGTAAAAACGCGACTTCGGCAAACGACGCCCCGGCAAGCACAACCCGCCAGGCGCCCCCCGTGTTGGCCAACGCCGACACGACCGCCGCGGCGATTCTGTCGACAAAGACAATCGTGCTTGCCACATATAAGGGAGGGATTTTTACAAACGCCGACCTTAGCTCAACACTCGCATTGCGCAAGCCAAGGGAATTGGCGGCCTATTCGACGCAGGCCATCCTTTCTTTATCCTCGGCAAAGTTACGCGATGTGGTGCGGGACCTTGTTTATGAGCGGCTGATATACGAGAAGGCAAATGCCGATGGCATCACGGCGGAAACCACGGGCATCAAAGAACGGCTTGCCAGCGAGCGCAACAGCATTCTGAGCAAGATATTCTATGACCGCGCCGTGGGGCGCCGCATGCAGAAGATCGAGCACGAGCAGGTACAGCTCCAGTACGATGAGCGCAAGGACAAGGATTTCACCGAACCCGAAAAAATCACGGTCAAAGAAGTTTTCCTGAGCTTTTACAAGCGCCACAAGGTCAAAGAAGGCGAGACGCTTGATTCCATCGCGAACAAGATCTCGCGCGATCCGCAGGCCGCGCGGCGGATACTGCGCGATGATGCGATACGCTTTCCGCGCAAACCGCCGCCCGAATTGCGTTCCAAGGCGCCCTTCGAAGAATTGCGCGAAGGCGAGCCGTTGCTGGTTCTTATTGACAAGGATGAGCAGGCTTCACAGACGGCGCTCGCAAAGACCATTGGGGAGAAACTTGATGCGGGGGCAGATTTTGACACACTCGCGCGCGAGCATTCTCAAGCGGAAGAGGCGGACAAAACCGCCGCGTTCGAGCCTGATCTGGAGCGCGCCCTGCCGGCCATACGGTCGGCCATCATCAAGGCGAAAAAGGGCGCGGTGACGGATGTCATACACACGCCGAACGGCCTTGAGATTTTCAAAATTGAGGATCGCCAGCCCACCCGCACGCTGACGTTCGAAGAGGCGCGCCCGCGGATCCAGATCGATCCGGCGCAACATCAGAAAAATATCGAGGAAGTGCGGCGCCAGTTTTTCGATGAGTTGCGCGACAAGTACAGGTTGCGGCTGAACATGGAAGCGCTGGAACGCAAGGATTACATGTCACCGCCGCCGCTGACAGCGGCGTCGCCAATCGTGACGGCCGACGGATTCACATATACGCTTGAACAGTTCCAGAACGACATGCGTCCGGCGATGAAGAGCTGGACGGCCATGACAGCCGAGGAGCGCATCGCGCTGGCCAAGGCGGCGCCGGCCGTCATCAACTATCTAATCGAGCGCGAGAGCGCGGCGCAAGGGCTCGACAAAACACCCGAATACCTCGGCGAGATGCGCTCCAAGGAAATCATCGAGGTCACGAGCGAGTATTTGAAACGCGCGCAGATGCGCCGCCTTCAACCTGAAGAAAGCGAGTTGAAGGATTATTACCTGAAACACATCGACCGCTACACGAGCGGCAGTATGACCACGGTGCGCGAGATCACAAAACGCATTCAGATGGCGCTGCCGCCCGACCAGCGCGCCGCTGCAATTGAGGCCGCGAAGAAGGAGCTCTCGGCCCTGCGGGATAAAATACAATCACTCCCGGATTTTGAACAGGCCGCCAGACGCGAAAGCGAAGCGCTTTCGACAAGGTCGCGGGGCGGCTTGATAGGCCGTGTGCAGACGGATTTCCGCGGACCGGTCTTCCAGAATCAGATCAACCTGCTCAAGCCCGGAGAGATCAGCGAACCATTTCTCTATGGCGCGGAGGGGATGATCATCCGGCTCGATGATATCACCCAGCCCACGCCGCGCCCATTCGAGGAAGTGCTGTCAAGCGTCCGTCGGGATTGCCTTGGCGAAACGCTCAGATCCAAATTCGAGGCAGACCGCGAAACTGTTTTGCGCGAAGGGGATTTTCAGTTGAAATTCTGACGGCGCGCGAGGCGCCGTCAGCAGGCGAAGACCGGTCAGCGAGTACGCCATCAGGGCGCGCATCAGCTCATCGTAAGCGCCATGATGCTCTTGCAGGTGTGCAGTCGGTTTTCAGCCTCTTGGTAAATGACCGAGTGAGAACCATCGATGACATCATTGGTCACCTCATTTCCGCGGTCGGCGGGCAGACAGTGCATGTAAATCGAATGCTTCTTCGTGAGCTTCATGAGCTTGCGGTCGCATATCCAGTCCTTGTGTCTGCGGGAAAGCTCGAGTGCTTCCTGGGGGCGGCTGAAAAGCTCCTCGATGCCCCAGCTTTTGGGGTAGACGATGTCGGCGTCCCTGAACGCGTCCTCCATGTTGTCGACAATCCCGAACTTTGTGCCGTGCTGCCTGGCGTTCTGTTCGGCTATTTTCATCGTGCTTTTCATGAGCTTCCATTCGGGCGGATGCGCGAGCGTGACATCGAGTCCGAAGCGGGTCATGAGCATGATGAGCCCCTGGGGCACGCTCATGGGTTTGGCATAACTGGGCGCGTAGGCCCATGAAACCGCGATTTTGAGCCCGCGCAGATTGTGGCCAAACCGTTCGCGGATGGTCATGAGGTCGGCGAGTGTCTGGAAGGGGTGGTCGATGTCGCACTGCATGTTGAGGACGGGGCGGCTGCTGTAATGCGCCACTTCGCGCATAAGCGTGTTTCCCTTGCCGGGCTCCAAGTCATGCCGGATGGCGATGGCGTGGCCGTAACTTGAGAGGATCACGCCCATGTCGCGCGGCGACTCGCCGTGGGATAACTGGGATGTTTCGGCATCGATGAAATGCGCATGGGCGCCAAGCTGGGTTGCGCCCGCCTCGAAAGAATTGCGCGTGCGTGTGGATTTATCGAAAAACAGCAGGAAGATGGTTTTGTCCGGCAGCAACCGGTGGGGGATGCCATTGTGGAACTTGAATTTCAGGTCGGCGGCCAGATCGAGCGCCAGATCGATCTCGGCGTCAGACCAATCCTTCGTCTCAATATAATCGCGGCCCCTCAGGTCGGCCACAATCTTTTCGTCGAACATGGGGTCTCCTTATTTTGCGTAGTCGTCCGCGAACGCGGCATAGAAAGCGGCTGCTTTGACCAGGTGGTCGACAGGGATGCTCTCTCGGGGCGAGTGGGCGCAGATTTCATTGCCGGGGCCAAGGCCGAAGCTGGGAATGCCGAACATGCCCATGGTGGCGACGCCATTGGTGGAGAATGTCCATTTGCCGACTTTCGGTTGCGAAGCGAACAGGTTTCCATAAGCTCGAATTGCTGTTTTCAGAACGGCATGATTTTCGGGCAGCGCCCATGTGGGGTAGTATTTTCGGGTCGGGTAGACAAGTCCCGTGTAGGCTGGTTGGGCGTATTCAAGGACGCGCGCTTTGGTCTGCGCCGATATGACGCCCGGCAGCGCCTCGATTTCAGCCATGGCTGATTCGATCGTCTCGCCCGCTGTCAGCCGCCGGTCGAGGTGGATGGTGCACGAGTCGGCAACGGCGCACAATGAGGGGCTTGTTGAGCGAATATGAGATATCGTGACGGTGCCCTTGCCAAGGAAGTCATCGTGTTTGAGCCGTTGGTTAAGTTTTTCGATGTCGAGGATGATGGGCGCCATTCTGTAGACGGCATTCACGCCGCGTTCGGGAGCGCTGCCGTGCGCGGAAAGGCCGGTTGCGGTCACCTCGATCTCCATGCGGCCGCGATGCCCGCGGCAAATATTCATGTTCGTTGGTTCGGCGATGAGCACGCATTCCGGAGGCGGATCGATGACTTTTTCACGCAGGATATACTGCCAGCATAAACCGTCGCAGTCTTCCTCCATGACCGTGCCTGTGATGAAGACACTCAGGCCGCGCGCCAGCCCCAACTGCCTGATGATTTTCGCACCGCAGACGAGTGATGCCATCGCGCCTTTCATGTCGCAAGCGCCCCGCCCGTGGACGGCTCCATCCTTGAGCACGGCGGCGAAAGGATCGATGTCCCAGTTTGCGGGATTGCCGGCATCGACGGTGTCGATGTGGGCGTCCATGGCGATGACGCGCGGGCCGTTTCCGACGCGGCCGATGACATTGCCAAACCCGTCAATGCGCACTTCGTCGAAATCAAGCCTGCGCATTTCCTCCGCGATGCGCCCGGCGACGGCTTTTTCACCACAGCTCAACGATTTGATGCGGATAATGTCCTGCAAAAAACCTGTGACGGCTGACCGGTCGCGCTCAGCCGCCTCAAGTATGCGCGAATATTCCATGCGAAAGGGTTCCTTGATGTGCGGTTACCAGATTTCGATGGGGCGCGCGGTTTTTGCCGCCGTCGCAGCAGCGCGTGTTGTGCGCTGTGCAGCCAGTCCATTTTCAGCCGGACGTGAAGGCACGATGGTCAGCGCCACGCCGTCAAGCGCCGCGGCCTGTTTCGGCCGATCCGTCAGCATAGATGTGCCAAGATGCGACACGTCGGTGGTGGGGGTATAACCGGGATCGTTGACCACGAGAACGACATCCGTGCGCTCCACGGGCTGCTTTGCCCTGAAGGTTATGCGGCCCAGTTCGCCTTGCACCCGCAACGGATTCAGTTCACACGCGTTGTCGTACTCGATGATGCCCCTCTTGTTGTCGACAAGGTTTTTTTTGAGGAAGTCGAATGCAAATTTCTTCCGGGCGAACCCGTCTGATATGTTGACTCCCTGGTGGATTGCATTGCCGCGGTCGACATCGACCACTTCAAAGCAGGATGGATCGAACTGGATGAACACTCTCAGTCGGTCGAAAGGCGCCTGGTTTGCATTGTCAAGGTACAGGCTGACGGGGAATTCTTGTCCGGTGTTGACCGTGGTTTTTGCGGATTCAAGCCGCAACACCATCGTGGCGGATGCGGGTTTGTCCTTTGAAGAGGTGATGATCAGGCCGTTGGCCCCAACTTTCTGCACGTTATACTTTGCGCGCGGCTGCCGCACGACGACGAGCGTCTGAATGATCCCGTCGCGGGCGTTCGCGGATGAGCCCAGCACGTTGTTTCCCTTGAGATAAATGCCGGTGGGCAGTTTGCTGTCTGTCACAAAACGCACGGGCGCCGACTCGGTGGGTTCCAGCGCTTCCCAAATGATCTTCGCCACGGCCACCGAAGAAAGTTTGACAGGCGCCTTGAGAAGGATGCGCGCGAAGAGTTCGCCTGTTTCGGGATTATTGCTATATTCAATTTCCTTGTCGGCCTTGTCCATGATGGGGGAAAAATCGATTGCGAGGGGATTAAGGCTTTTGTTGGGGTATTGGATCAGGAAGGAAACCTTGTCGGCGTTGCCGTCCTTTGTGTCGGCGACGACTTCGGTGAAGAATGTTTCGCCGGAGTTCACGATGCTGTCGTAGGGGCGGAAATGCAGAAGACTGCGGGACTCGCTGCGCGCGGCGGATGGGGCTGCCGCGGGCGCGGGCGTTGGCGCCTGAGCTGCCGCGAACGGGGGCTGGGCAGGCATGATGGGACCGGTGGGCAATGGCTGACCGGGCGGCGGCGGGGGGATGGGAGCGGGGACACCCTGAGGTTGTTGAGCTTCCTGGCTTTTCTTGGCTTCATCGGTCTGGCGCTTTTTCATCTCTGTGATGATTTTGTCGATGCGCTGCTGGTGCGCCTTGATGCGCTCCTCGCGGGTCATCGATTTTTCCCTGTCGAAAATGTCATCCGCTGGCGCCGGTGTCGGGGCCTGCGCCGCTGCGAAGCATACGAATGACAACATAAAACCGGTCAGCGAGTACGCCATCAGGCCAGTTAAAACCAGTCGTATGCATGTGCTGATGAATTGGCGCTGTTTTCTCATGATTGTGTTGTGAAAAATGATCGTTGTGATCATGCTAAACAAGCAAATAATGTTCCGAAATCACCGGATTATGGCAATATGAATCATGTTGACATGGAATGTCCGATAGAGATGATCGCAATCAATAGCATGGCAAAACAGTTCAAACTTCAGGTTTTGACGCCGGCAGCATTAGTGGTCGATGAGCAGGTCGAATCGATCATTGCACCGGGGGAGGATGGTTATCTTGGTGTGCTTGCGGATCATGCTCCCCTGATGGTGACGCTTGGCGCGGGCTCCCTGACGATCAGAACCAACCAATACGCTGTCCGCGAGATACATATCGAAGGGGGATTTCTTGAGGTTCTGAACAACACGGCGACCATCCTGACGGACCGTGTTTCCACAACCATATTAAATCCATGATCTGAAGCATTCCCTCTCGCCCCTCACATGACGCGTTCATTCAGCATATTCGCACACAAGGTTTTATTGCGTGTCTTTGAAAACACGATCAGCTAAGCAGAGTTTTCACAGTTGACCACTGTGCCCACCGCGGGGGGTGAAACAGACCGCACAGGCCGTTCGGGCGGCAAAGCAATGAGAATTGTCGTCGTGACGACGGTGATGCTCACATTCATCTCTTTTTGGCGCGCGGCGGCAGTTGTTCTGAACGATCTTGCCAGTTCGGCTTATTATGCCGGCGGCATTGCAGCGGAGTCCATCGGCAAGGCCGCGCCATGGTTCATCCTCGCGGTCATGCTGTTTTCCTATGCCGTGCGCGCCGTCTATGTCGAAAGCTGTTCCATGTTTGTGCGCGGGGGCGTCTACCGCATTGTGAAGGAGGCCATGGGCAACACCATGGCCAAGATCAGCGTCTCGGCGCTGATGTTTGATTATGCGCTCACAGGGCCTATTTCCTCTGTTTCAGCGGGGCAATATCTTCACGGATTGTTCAGGGACACATGTGTTCACATGTTCCACTGGCAGCCGCCCATCGCGGCGAACCATTTTTCCATCATCTTCGCGCTGGCGGTGACGGTCTACTTCTGGCTTCTCAACATCAAAGGCATCGAAGAAAGCAGCGGCAAGGCGTTGCGGATCATGCAGGTGACGACGGTCATGGTCGCGCTGATCTTTGTGTGGTCGCTGATCACCATGTATTGCAAGCAGCGCTATCAGATCGACGGCGGACTGCAGGTCCCTCCCTTCAAACCCGTTCTCGGTCCGGATGCAGCGGGGTGGCTTGACAATGTCCCATGGCTGAAAAATCTCGGCATCGTGGTGTTCATGGTCGGTTTCGGGCATTCGGTGCTGGCCATGAGCGGCGAGGAAACCCTGGCGCAGGTTTACCGCGAAATCGAGGCGCCGAAGCACAAGAACCTTTTACGCACGGGATTGCTGATATTCCTGTACTCGATGGTGTTCACTTCTTTCGTGACATTCGCGGCGGGTCTTATCATTCCCGACAGCATTCCGCTGAAAGACTACAAGGACAACCTGATTAGCTGTCTTGTAATGCAGTTTACCGGGCCAGGCGCGCTCAAGCTGCTCATGCAGGCGTTTGTTGTCGGCGTTGGCGCGCTCATCCTGTCCGGGGCAGTGAACACCTCCATGATCGGCGCCAATGGAGTGCTCAACCGCGTCGCGGAGGATGGCGTGCTTGACGACTGGTTCCGCCAGCCGCACGGGCGTTTTGGCACCACATACCGTATCATCAACCTTATCGGCATTCTTCAATGCGCAACCATCGTGCTGAGCGAGGGCGATGTGTACATCCTGGGCGAGGCTTACGCTTTCGGCGTGGTTTGGAGCTTCGCGTTCATGGGACTGGCCATGCTCATGCTGCGCTGGAAACACAAGGGCGAACGGGGCTGGAAGGTGCCGCTCAATTTTAAGATTCGCGGCATTGAGGTTCCGGCGGGACTGGGAGCCATCGTGTTCGTGCTTCTGATGGTCGCGTTGACCAATCTTGTTACGAAAAAACTTGCGACAATTTCCGGGCTGTCCTTCACGGCGGTATTTTTCATCCTGTTTACGATTTCCGAATGGCACAGCCATCACAAGCGCAGGAAAGCGGCAATGGCGCATGAGCATAAGGAGAAATTCAGACTCGACCGCAAGAGCGACGTCACGCCCGAGGCGCTTGATCTTCCCGAAGGCAAGCACCGCATTCTGATTCCGGCGCGCGATCCCAACAATCTCGTTCATCTCAAGACAGCGCTTGAAGAGTCCCATGCAAAAGGCACCGATGTTGTGGTCATGACGATCAAGGTGGAAAAGGGCGACCAGGCATTCCAGCATGTCTTCACAAGCGACGAGGAGAAGCTTTTCACCAATGTCGTGAACCTGGCCGAAAAGTATGGGGAAGCGCTTGTGCCAATTGTTGTTTCATCAAACAACAGTTGGTTTGCGATTGCGCGTACCGCTTACGAATTACAGTGCGATGAAGTGTTGCTCGGTAAAAGCGAGCGAATTCCGCCTGACATTCAAATGGAGCAACTGGCGATCATGTGGGCGCAGGTTGCGGGCAACAAACCGATCATGTTCAGGATCATCATGGGGCCGGGGAAAGAGATCCGCGCCTCGCTGTAAAGGCTAACAAAGTATTGACTGTTGCATCGATTTTGCCCGAATTCATCGGCACAATCAGACATGTCACGCGCTTAAGAAAGCGGGAATTATAAGAATGGGAGAGGAGTATTGTCGGACATTCGAGTGAGCGACGCATCCCCGATAAAATCCCACACGACGACCAAGGTGGTTGTTGTTACCACCGTTTTGCTCACATTCATATCCTTCTGGCGCGCGGCGGCCATCGTGCTGAGCGATCTGGCCAGCACGGCTTATTACATCTGCGGCATAGTCGAGCAGGCCATCGGCAATGGCGCACCGTGGTTCATACTTGCCGTGATGATCTTCAGCACATGCGTCCGGTGCGTGTACATTGAAAGTTGTTCTATGTTTGTGCGGGGTGGTGTTTACAGAATAGTCCGCGAGGCCATGGGCAGCACGATGGCAAAGATCAGTGTGTCCGCGCTTATCTTTGATTATGTTCTCACCGGCCCCATATCGGCCGTCTCGGCGGGGCAATACGTGCATGGTCTGCTGAACGACAGCGTTCGGAACTTTTTCGGCCAGCCGTTCCCGATCTCTCCGAACACATTCTCAGTCATATTTGCGATCACCGTGACAGCCTATTTCTGGTGGCTGAACATAAAGGGGATAGAGGAAAGCAGCGCCAAGGCTCTTCGCATCATGCAGGTCACGGGAGTGATGATCGTCATCATCATCGCATGGTCGCTCATCACCATTTATTACAAGAATGCCAGCCAGATTGATGGCGGTGTTCATTGGCCGCCATTTCATGTTGAGGTGCGTCCGGAAAACCGCGCGCACACTCTTGGCTGGCTCAGCATGTTCCCGGGAATTGAATCGCTGACGTTTGTGCTTATTCTGGTCGGATTCGGGCACTCCATGCTGGCCATGAGCGGGGAGGAGACGCTGGCCCAGGTTTACCGCGAAATCGAGGCGCCAAAACACAGGAACCTTGTGCGCGCCGCCATTGTGATTTTCGTTTTCTCGATATCATTCACGGCGTTTGTGTCGATGGCCGCGGTCATGATCATTCCCAACTCGGTGCGCGGACAGTACATAGACAATCTGATCAGTGGTCTCGTTCAAAGTTTTGTCGGCCCCGAAAGTCTCAAACTGATCTTTCAAACGTTCGTTGTTCTGGTTGGCGCATCGATTCTATCAGGCGCTGTCAACACGGCCATCATCGGCTCCAATGGCGTGCTGAACAGGGTGGCTGAAGACGGCATTCTTGCTGATTGGTTCCGATTTCCGCATCGGCGGTTTGGAACAACAAACCGCATCATCAGCATGATCGCGGGCCTTCAGATCGTGACGATCATCGTCAGCCATGGCCAGATCTACATCCTCGGCGAAGCCTATGCTTTCGGCGTGGTGTGGAGTTTCACTTTCATGGGGCTTGCCATGTTCATTCTGCGTTTCAAGTACAAGGGTGAGCGCGGCTGGAAAGTGCCCGGCAACTTCCGCATCGGCGGGGTGGAAATACCCGCGGGTCTTGGGCTGATATTGCTCATACTGATCGCCGCCGCGGTGATAAACCTGTTTACCAAGCGCGTGGCCACCATCTCGGGCATCACTTTCACGGCGGCATTTTTTATCATATTTACCGTCTCGGAATGGCATACGCGCCGCCGTCATGCGCGCATTGCGCTGGATCACGCGCACACGGAAAAGTTCATCCTCGACAGAAGGAGCGACATCACACCGGAAGGCCTTGAATTGCCGGCCGGAAAATATCGAATTCTGGTTCCCGCCCGCGATCCATACAATCTTGTTCATCTCAAGGTGGCACTGGAGGAGTCGCACGGCGAGGGAACGGAGTTGATCGTGATGACAATCAAGGTGGAGAAGGGCGAGCAGTCGTTCCAGCACATATTCACGAGCGACGAGGAAAGGCTTTTCACGAATATCGTGGCGCTTGCGGAGAAATATGGCGAGAAGCTGGTCCCGATCGTCGTGCCATCCAACAATAGTTGGTTTGCGATTGCCCGCACCGCTTACGAGTTGCAGTGCAACGAGGTGCTGCTGGGCAAAAGCGAGCGGATTCCCCCGGATGTTCAGCTCGAGCAGCTTGCGATCAACTGGGCCATGGTGGCGGAGGATAAACCGATCAAGTTCCGCATCGTCACGGGACTTGGGGCGGAAATCACGGCTGATCTGTAACACATCCCCTTGGGCGCTTCATCTTTGGATGGGCGGCACGGAGCGAACCGGCGCCGCCGTTACAGAAGTGACACCATTCGCGTGTAGGCATCGATGTCGAATTTGCGCCGCAATCCCTCCAGCATGAAACCATAATGGCGCTGGTCGGCGTCGGGGCCAGCGGCAGGTCAGGCCGAACACAACGACAAGGGGCAGGTTGCGCTCGTTGGCCTGCCGGATGGCGAATTCCAGCGCGTGGTTGCAGGCGGCTCGCTGTGATTGCTGCATCCAATAGAGCATCCAGCGTCCAGCTCGCGCGGGATGATCATAGCAGATGTTGAATGCGCGACGGATGAATCATGCCATCAGTTGTTCATAGATTCTCAGCTGGTGATCGAGAACATCGTGGATGTCAAAATGCCGCAGCACGCGGTTGCGGGCGCGCTGGCCCATTGCATGAGCCTGTTCAGGATTATCGAGCAGCCATGTGACACTGTCGGCAAGCGAGCGCGCATCGCGCGTGGGCACAAGCAAACCCGTATCGCCGTCTGTTATTTCCTCCCGGCAGCCCCTGATGTTCGTCGCAACGGCTGGCAGCTCCATCGACATGGCTTCCAGAAGGGAGACAGGCATGCCTTCGCGGTAGGAAGGCAGACAGAAGACATCCATCGCCGCGAGCATCGGCGCTGTGTCGTCCGCCATGCCAGTCAGGATGCAGGACTCCCTGATCCCGAGAGATTCCAAATGCCGCGTGATGGATGATTCTCCCATGTCGTGGTCGCTTGGCAGGGTGCTGCCAACGACGAGGAAACGCGCTCGGGGATGTTTCAGCAGGATGCTTCGGGCGGCTTCAAAGAATTCGATGAAACCTTTTTCGCGCACGATCCGTCCAATAATACCGATGACGGGCGCATCGCGCGCGATGCCCAGGCGCTGGCGGATGTCCGCGCGGGCTTTATCGCTGAAATGCGCGGGATTGAATCGTTCCGTGTCCACTCCATTGTAAATCGTCTCGATGCGGTCCGGTGGGCATATGCCCAATGCAATGGCTGTCCGCTCATCCTCGCGGCTTACAGTCATGATGAAGTCCCCGCAACGGGCTCCCACTTTTTCGAGTGTGATATGCAAAGCGCGTTGCGGCGGCGGCATCTCGTCATGAAAATAAAAGCCATGGGCCGTATAGATTTTGACCGGCACTCCGGCGATGCGCGCAGCGACGCGCCCGATGAGCGCCGCGATGGGTGTGTGCACGTGGATGACATCAAAGCGTTCGCGCCGCAGGAACCGCCATGTCTGCCACAGCGATGCGAGATGGCTGAGAGGATTCATCGATCTTGCCACGGGATTCTCGCGAATGTCGAAGCCAGCGGAGCGGATGTCGTCGAAGTGCGGTCCGCGTGAACAGCAGATCGTGACCTGGCATCCACGGTGTTCGAGCGCCCTTGCCAGCGGCAGAAGGAAGTGGAGGACGGTGAAATCCACGGCGCACATCAGAAGAACTTTTTTTGTGCGCTTGGCAGCGCGCGCGGGCTTATGGACGATGCTCTCCCGCATGCTGTCATTGTCCGGCTGGGTGCGCCGCCGGGATGTTGCGTTCCGAGTTTCCCGCCGTGCCCGAGCCATCGGGGTGTTTGCCGTGGGAAATGCGGCTCATCGTCCTTCGTTCAACGACCAGTTGAAGGGATCAAGCACCACTTTCGGTTTGCGTGTGTTTATGTATTCTCTCTGCTGGGTGGAGAGGCGGGGCATGATAAATGCGAGCACCGGTTGCAGGCGGGTGGGATAACCGCTCAATTGCGAAGGGATGACGGTGTAAATGGTGTCGAAATCCGGCGCGTGCTGATCAAAGTATTCCGTTATGTGAATCGTGTTGTCAGCGGTGTCGATACTGAAATTGGATGGAGTGTTGCAGAAGTTGTTGGAGATGGTTTCGAGCTGGTTTTCAAGGCCGGTTGGATTGTATGTTGTCATGAAAATCGGGGGCGAACTGCGCGCGCCCTGGCATATGGCAAGGAACACACGGGGATCATAATCGATCGTTCTCAGAATGTTTTCGATATTCTGCAGGGAATATGCCGTGCGCCCGATGGGATGGGGTATTGTCCATACGCCGGGGACGGCATCCACGCCGCGGCGCCGGCAGACATCGTAATTTTCCACGACTGTGTTAAGAATCAGCGCGTTATATGTGTTGATCCAGAAAGCCTTGCGGTCGTCGAGGTCGGCGGTCACGATGCGCGCATTGCTGGCCTTGGCGAGTTTTACCATGAAGCCGGACCATGCCTGATCGCGCTTGAGCCCCTGGTAATCGACAACCGTGTTGACAATTTCATATCGTTCACCGAGTATCGTGTATGGGCGAATATACTGATTGATGAAGTAAGAATAGGGGAAATGATAAATCTCGAGCGCGCCCGGCACGGCATACAGCGTGGCGGGAGCAAGCATGGACAGCCATGTAAAAATCACGCGTATGATATGCTTTCCCATGCCCACATTTCACCCCGCAACGACGCCACTATTCAACTTTTTTCATTGTCATTGAATCATCCCGTCTTTCATTGCATGCTTCCTCCATGATGCTCCCCGGCAAGTTGAAGTCAGATATTGTTGTCATGGCGTTTGCGCTTGTTCTCGCATCATCCTGGCTGGCACGAAACACTTTTGCGGAACAAAGTCGTGCGGAGACGGCTGAACTGCCGCGTCAGCGCGAGGGCATGATGGTGATCATCTGGGATGATTCAGACAGGTTGAGCTCAATCGGGTCGGCATGCGGCATTACACCCGGGGATCTGCTTGGAATGAACAATCTCACTGTGGGACAACTGCGTTCAGGCCAGGCGTTGCGCGTTCCCGTGCCAATCCAGCTCAGACCACAAGCGCCATCCGGCATTTTTGATTCAGCCATGCAATTTCTTGGGCTGCGCATTCAGGCGGGCGACGGGCAGAGCACAATGCCATTGCCGGCGGCTTTTGACACACGCCGGCCGGCGGAACGTGAAATATGGCGCGGAGTGCGAGGCCGGCGCAAAGTTGCGCTGACCTTTGACGCGGGCGGCGACGCCGATATGGCGCCGGAATTGTTGCGTGTCCTGCGTGAATACCGCGCTCAGGCGACGTTTTTTGTCACGGGACAATTCATCAAAAAGCATCCCGATCTGCTCAAGGAAATCGTCCGCGATGGCCGCCCCATCCATAACCATGCATGGTCGCATCCGGAATGCACCAAACTCACGGATGAAGAAATCCGCGAAGAATTGGCGAAAACAGAACGCGAGGCACAGGCCACGCTGGGGCGTTCCACGAAGC
>JAPLSQ010000010.1 GCA_026398535.1 Candidatus Sumerlaeota bacterium
GTATTAAACGTCGTCTAAGAAGGCGCTGGGCTGGTTGGTCTTGTCGTCGGAGTCAGCCCGGATGATGACAGTGCAGTGGTCGTCGGTGACGAGGCCGAGCGATCTTGCTGCGCCGGGTGAGTGGTCGCAGATGCGGTTTGTCAGCGCCGCCGGGCCGTAGTCAACGGCGATGCCTTCGGGAGCGGCCGTTTTTGTGGTGTTTTTACACGGTGATTCTAAAAATAAGTTGTTGTCATTCATCCGAGAATCAGATTGAAAATCGCCGTTGCGGCGCGCGCAAAGTAACAAATTCGTACAGTATCCGCTGAAGAGTGGTATTATATATATACGTAGCTCTAATAGCAGAAGGCGGCCCTGTTATCCCCATCCTTGCCCTGTGGCATCATTCCGCCACATGATGCCGTGTAACGACCGCCGATTGCGGGTCTCATTTCACGATCTGTGTGTGTAAAAGAAACGGGGTGACACCCGGATCCATGGATGTCACCCCGAAACAACAGGATGCGACAACGCGGGGTTCGTCCGTTAATCCAGCTCCCGCCATTCGTTCACGCGCGAGGTTTCGTTTGTCGCCTGGTTGAAATCTTTCATGCGCGCGGCCTCCTCCTGTGAGAAGCCCTCGGTGATGCTTTTGTGTCCGCAGACGTCCCAATAGAGGTCGTCGATGAAGAGCGTTCCGCCGTTCATGGCCTTGATTTCCCAAGTGATCTCGCGGCTGTTGAGCACCCCCGGCGGATCGTCCGCAAAGTCGTTGCCCCAGCCCGGGCCGATCTGGTCGGCCAGGACTTCCGCTCCCCCCGATTTGCTGTTGACGAAGATCAACATGCCGCTCTGCACGGTGGGGAAGCTGGTGGGTTCATCGCCATGCACGGGGCCTTTGTAGGTGGTGGTCAGCGGGTCGTAGTTGATCCATGCGACCGGGAATGGCCTTATGTCCTGAATCACCGACACAAGCGCCCAGTGGGGCCCGGGGCCCGCACCCGGCTGGAAGGAGCCAACGATGCTTGATGTGTTCGGGCAGTAAATGTCGATGCCTCCGGTGCTGTTCACTTGGAAGTTCAGGACCATGGAACACTCAATGGTGTCGGTGGTCACGATGGACCAGTCCGACTTGTAATGGCCGATCACTGTGCCCACAGGCAGGGCGGCGGATGCGGCGTCGGCGCCGAGGGCGAACTGGAAAAACCGGATCTCGCCGGTCTCGGCCCCCACATAGGTGGCTGATGGGCTCATGTTCACCGATTGGTTGGAAGCCAGTTGCAGACATTTTGATCCGAGGAAATGGCGGGCCGTGACGACGCTTCCCGTGTTGTTGATGACAGGATTTTCCTTGTTCGAAACACTGGTGTCGAATGCCCGCAGCAGGATTCCCTTTTTGGCGATGATGCCGGCGTCGGGCGGTGGCGGGTTGTCGGTCGCATCCCACGCGCCGATCACCGGATAGTTCCAGTTGACGAACGCTTGCGCTCCCTCAAAATTCTCATCGATGAAAATGTTGCCGGCGGCAGCGCTCCTGATGAACGTGCCAAGCAGAGTGCATAACAAAACAACAAAAAATGCGCGTTTCATAAAAACAGGCTCCTTTGATTTTTGATTAAGGTTATCTTTCTATTGCTTTTCAAATGCCGGGGTCTATTTCAAGTTAAATTGCGATAAAAGCATGGTTGAGCGATCATGCAAGGGTTGCATCATGCGGGTGTTCTCCGTAACCGATTTTTGTGGTTTATCGGTTGGTTGTTATCGGTTTTCCATCTGCCGGGTTGCGCGCACGCCGGCATCCATCAGGCGCTCGCACATGTCGTTGATGTGGTTGTTGCCGCGGGTTTCCAGAACAAGGTCGATGGATGTTTCGCCGACGCGCGCTTCGGAAAAGGCACGCTGGTGGCTGATTTCGAGGATGTTGGCGCGCGATTTGGCGATGATGCCGAGAATATGCGAGAGCTGGCCGGGGTGATCGGGCACGACGACACGGAGTTTGGCAAGGCGGCCATCCTTGACAAGGCCCTTGTCGATGACGCGCGAGAGCATGTTGACGTCGATGTTGCCGCCGCTGAGGATGACGGCGACGGTTTTGCCTTCCACGCCCGGTATGCGCCGGTTGTGCATGGCGGCCACGCCGACGGCGCCAGCGCCTTCGACGACAGCCTTCTCGCGCTCGAGCATGAGCAGGATGGCATTGGCGATTTCGTCGTCGCTGACAGTGACGATTTCATCGACATACCGCTGCACGATCTGGAGCGTAAGGCCGCCCGCGCGGCGCACGGCGATGCCGTCGGCAATGGTGCGCGCGGGTTCGAGCGTGATGGGAGCGCCGTCGCGGATCGCGGTGATCATCGATGGGAGCCTGTCGGATTGAACTCCGACGACGCGGATTTTGGATTTGGCCGCCTTGAGTGTCATCGCGACGCCCGCGATGAGCCCGCCGCCGCCCACAGGCACGACGACCAGATCGATGCCGGGATTCTGTTCGAGCATTTCCAGACCGAGTGTGCCCTGGCCGGCGATCACCTGGGAATCGTCGAAAGGGTGGATGTAGACAAGATTTTCGTCCCGGCATATCTCGCGGGCGCGTGCGGCGGATTCGTCGTAATTGGCGCCGTGAAGCATGACGCTCGCCCCGGCCATCTTCGTGTTCTCCGCCTTGATGAGGGGCGTGTTGACGGGCATGACGACGGTCGTTTTTATGTCAAGGCGTCTGGCGTGGAACGCCACAGCCTGCCCGTGGTTGCCGGCCGACGCGGTGATGACGCCGCGCAGCCGCTCGCTGTCCGTGAGCGTGAGAAGCTTATTCAGCGCGCCGCGCTCCTTAAATGAGCCGGTGGAATGAAGGTTTTCCAGCTTGAACAAAACGCGGCATCCCCACGCGCTCGAGATGTATTCGGATCCGGCGAGGGGAGTCATGTCGATGATGCCCGTCATGCGGCGCCGCGCTTCCACCATGTCTTGGACTGTTGGCAGCGTCGCCCGCCCCGTCTGGTTTTGCTCGTTGTTTGGATATGTCATGACCGGGCATACATCAAAGAAAACCATGAAATACGCAAAGGTTTATTGAGACCCGGCGTCATGATAAGCCTCGCGGTCCGGCGCCCATGGGCGGCGCTGAATATGCTTTTGACACTGGCCGCCGGAAGCCAATACTGCATCGCACCATTGCTTGAATGGAAAACAACCATGCTGGATATAAAATTGATCAGGGAGAATCCCGAAGCCGCGCAAAAGGGTATCGCGCTGAAAGGATCGAATATCGACATCGGCGAGATCATCGGGATTGACACAAGCCGGCGGGCGAATCTCACGCGCGCCGACGAGATCAAAAAGGAACGAAATGATCTTTCGCGGGAGATCGGACGGCGTTTGAAGGCGAATCAGGATGCCGCCGGGCTCATGGAGCGTGTGCGGGTGATCGGGGAGGAAATCAAATCGCTGGACAGCAGGATCTCCGCCGCGGAAACGGCGCTACATGAGCGCCTGCTCATGCTGCCGAACCTGCCGCACGAGAGCGTCCCGCACGGCAGGGATGAGTCGGACAATGTGGTCATCGCGGAGAGGGGAACGAAGCCCGCATTTGATTTCGAGCCCAAGCCGCACTGGGAGATTGCCGAGCGGCTTGGCATCATCGATTTCACGCGCGGAACGAAGTTGACGGGGTCGAATTTCATGGTTTACGCCGGCGCGGGGGCGCGTTTGCAGCGCGCGCTCATCAATTTCATGCTCGACATGCACACCAGCCAGCACGGTTTCCGCGAAATTTATCCGCCTTTTCTTGTGAACAGGGAGACGCTGACAGGGACGGGTCAGTTGCCCAAGTTTGAGGACGACGCCTACCGCATCGAGTCCGACGATCTTTTTCTGATCCCCACGGCAGAAGTGCCGGTGACGAACCTGCACCGCGGCGAGATCATTCCCGGCCAGGAATTGCCGATATATTATGCGGCCTTCACGCCGTGTTTCCGGCGCGAGGCGGGTTCCTACGGAAAGGAAAATCGCGGGATCACGCGCATCCACCAGTTCGACAAGGTGGAGATGGTCAAGATTGTCCGCCCCGAGGACAGCTACGCTGAATTGGAAACGCTGAGGTCGGCGGCGGAGGATGTGCTGCGCGCGCTGGAGCTTCATTACCGTGTCGTGGAAATTTGCGCGGGCGATCTTGGTTTTTCAAACGCCAAGCAATACGATCTGGAGGTCTGGGCGCCCGGCATGGGCAGGTATCTTGAGGTGTCGTCGTGTTCCAACACTGAGGATTTTCAGGCGAGGCGGGCCGGCATTCGCTTCCGCCGGACGCCCGCGAGCAAGCCGGAGTTTGCGCACACGCTCAACGGCAGCGGGCTTGCCCTTCCGCGCACGATGATCGCCGTGCTGGAGACATGCCAGCAGGCCGACGGCACGGTGCGCATTCCCGGCGCCTTGAGGACAATTTTTGGCCGCGATATATTGTAGAGGTTCAAAAAGCTCATCGAGCGCCGATGATGTGATTGAACTGTCATGAAAAAGCTGAAGATCATAAAATACGAGCATCCTTTACTAAGGCGGAAGTCCCGCGAGCTTAAGGATGCGGGTCCGCGCGAGCGCGAGCTGATCAGCGCGATGGCCCACACGATGTACGCAGCGCCCGGTTGCGGCCTTGCCGCCCCTCAGGCGGGCGTTCTCGAGCGGCTGTTCGTTGCCGACATTGATTATGACCGCGACGATCCGAATTCCGAGCGTCGTCTTCGCGTGTTCATCAATCCGGAGATTCTCTGGGAATCCGATGATGACGAGCCGATGAAGGAGGGATGCCTGAGCATCCCCGGCATCGAGGGCGAGATTTTCCGCCCGTCGCGCATCCGCGTGCGGGCGCGCGATGAGAACTTTGAACCGTTTGAACTGGAAGCCGAGGAGCTGCTGGCCCGCGTGATCATGCATGAAACCGACCACCTTGACGGCATTCTGTTTGTTGACCGCATGGCGAGGCTCAAAAGGTCGTTGCTTACCGTCAAGCTTGGCAAGTTGCGCCGTGACACCATGTATGACCTCTACACCGGGCGCGAGGAAACAAATTACCCCGTGCTCATCGCCTGATGGCGCGGCGGTATCATTAACTTATGCCGCAACATGCAATTTCCGCTTCAGCCTTGATTATGTCACAAGCGCAACAGACATCAGCTCCGCACCTGAGTGTGGTCATTCCGGCGTACAATGAAGAAACCCGGCTCGGTGAGTCGTTGCGCCGCGTGCTTGCCTATCTCGCGGCGCAATCGTATGATTGGGAAGTCATTGTGGTGGATGACGGGTCGGCGGATGCGACGGGGCGCGTAAGCGAGGAAATCGGGCGCGGGCGGGCATGCCGGGTGTTGCGCAACGAGCCGAACCGCGGCAAAGGCTACTCGATCCGGCGCGGCATGCTCGAAGCGCGCGGGCGCTACAGACTGTTCAGCGACGCTGATCTTTCGACACCCATTGAGGAACTGGACAAATTCTGGCCCGCGGTCAATGACGGTTACGGGATGGTGATCGGCTCGCGCGCGCTTCCAGACTCCAACCTTGAAGTCCGCCAGCCTTTTTACCGCGAGATGATGGGGCGGGTGTTCAATCTTTTTGTGCGCCTCCTGCTTGTCGGCGGCATCCGCGACACACAGTGCGGGTTCAAGCTGTTCACGGCGGAGATGGCGGAGTCCATTTTCCCGCGGCAGACTTTGCAGGGCTTCGCGTTTGACGTCGAACTGATCGTGCTGGCGCGGCGCGCGGGATTCAAGGTGGCGGAGGTGCCGGTGCGCTGGATCAACTCGCCCGCCAGCCGCGTCTCCGCATGGCGCGATTCGGCAAAAATGTTCCTCGATCTGCTGCGGCTGAAATTCCAACGCACAAAATAGCGCCGGATGCCGAATTTTACAGTGATAGATCACTAACCCGCGCCTGTTTCCCCATTATTTTCCGCGCGGCGGCGGAATCCTTCATGGGCAGAGTGTTTCGCCATTTGCCGTCGAAGGCATGGAGCGCGCCGGCCACGGCGGGCGCGGTTGGCACGAGGCCGATCTCGCCCACGCCCTTCGCGCCCCATGGGCAATCCGGGTCGGCGGCCTCGATGAAAACGCATTCCACCTCGGGCATGTGGTGCGCGCGAAGGATGCCGAGGTCGTTCAGGCGTTTTGATTTCAAATAACCGCCCTCCCAGATCATGTCCTCGGTGAGGGCGTAGCCGAGTCCCATGTGGACGGCTCCCTCGATCTGGCCTTCGAGCAGGATGGGATTCATCACCCTGCCCACGTCGTGCGCGGCGATGACCTTTTTCAGTGTGCCGTCGTCGTTGAGGATGACGACCTGCGTGGCGAATCCGAAAGTGACATGGGTTTTCACGGGTCCGCCGTTTTTGCCTTCGAGCCGGCCAAGCGGCACAGTGTCGTCGAAACACACCTCGCCGAAGAACTCGCGTCCCGCGAGATCAGCCAGCGCGCGGCCCGCATCAAGCCCGGCCTTGAGCGTTTCCGCTGCGTGTTTCGCGGCGAGACAACCGAGCATCGTCGCGCGCGAGGCCGTTGTCATGCCGCATGGCACGGGGCGCGTCGTGTCGGCGCACACGCGGAATTTGCGCGGATCGAGATGCGGAATTATTTCAATGACAGACTGGATGAGCAGGGTGAAAAGCCCCTGACCCATCTCGGTGAAACCGGTGAAGATTTCGAGATGCTCGCCGTCGTCGTCCACGCGTATGACGGCTTGTCCGGCATCGGGCATGCCGTTGCCGATGCCCACGTTTTTTATACCGCAGGCAATGCCGGCGTATTTCGCGCCGCGGAAGGCGTCGCGCGTTGCGAGCAGTGTTTGCTTAAGGCCCACGGGCTTGTCGAAAACCTGTCCGCTGCAAAAGACGCTGCCCGTGTCCATGGCGTTGCGCCAGCGGATCTCCCAGCGGTCAATACCGGCCATTTCAGCAAGGCGGTCAAGGCAGCCTTCGATGGCGAAAGCCGTCTGGTTGACGCCAAAGCCCCGCATGGCGCCGCTGGGGGGATTGTTGGTATAGACGGCGAGAGCCTCGACATCCAGGTTGGGCACGGTGTAGGGTCCAGAGGCGTGGCCGCCCGCGCGCTCGAGGACTTTGCCGCCCACGCTCGCGTAAGCGCCGTTGTCGCCGATGATGCGTGCCTTCACCGCAAGCAGGCGGCCCGACGCGTCGCACCCAACCTTGTAATGAAGCGTCATCGGATGGCGCTTGGGGTGGAAGCGCATCGATTCCTCGCGCGTCAGCGTCACTTTGGCGGGGCGTCCTGTTTTGTGGGCAATGAGCGCGGCCAGACCCTGCGTGCCGAGGTCCTCCTTGCCGCCGAAAGCCCCGCCATTCGGGATGAGCGCGCAGCGGATGCGGGCGGGTTCGACGCCGAGGATCGAGGCGATCTGGCGCTGGTCGTCAAAAACACCCTGGCCGGGCGTCATCACCTCCATGACGCCGTCACGCCATGGCAGCGCGACGGCCGACTCAGGCTCGAGAAAGGCGTGCTCGATGCGCTGGGTGTGAAAGGTTTCCTCAACGATGAATGCGCATGACGGAAATACGGCATCCGGCTTTTCGCCGCGCGTGATGCGCGAGCGGGAAAGAATGTTGTCCCGCGGGCGGATGCGCGGGTGGAGGATGGGCGCGTCTGGTTCGAGCGCTTCCATGGCGCTGGCGACCGGGCGCAGGATTTCATATTGCACATCAACGAGTTGGGCGGCTTTGCGCGCGGCGCGCGCGGTTTCGCCCACAACAACCGCCAGGATGTCGCCGATGTAGCGCGTCGTCCCGCCGCCGGCGATCATGACAGGCCAGTCAGGCGTGATCAGCCCTTGAAAACGCTCGCCGGGGATGTCTTCCGCCAGCAGAACGGCGATCACGCCGGGCGCGCCGGATGCATTGCGCGTGCCGATGGATTTGATGATTGCCCGCGGGTGCGCGCTGAAAACGGGCGCCCCATGGACCATGTCTCCGACGCTGATGTCATCCGTGAAACGGCGTTCGCCGAGGACCATCGCGGCGCCTTCGTAGCGCGGCAACGGGCTGCCAATGCGCCCGCTGTAGTCAGGCTCAGGGACGCTTTCGCCGCGAAGATGCCGCGCCGTCAATTCGATGCCGCGGATGATCTTCACGTAACCTGTGCACCGGCAAAGATGCGGCACGAGCGCGCGCTTGATTTCATCGCGCGAGGGATTGGGATTCCTGTCAAGGAGCGCCTTGGCGCGCACGGCGATGCCAGCGGTGCAAAATCCGCACTGGAGCGCCCCGGCGGCCACAAAACTTTGGCTCACGGCCTCGCGGTAGATCGCGCTGAAACCTTCGAGCGTTGTCACCTCGCGTCCTGCCGCCTTGACCGCGGGCGTCACGCATGATAAAACAGGGCGGCCGCCGATTAATATTGTGCAACAACCGCAATGACCCATCGGCTGGCAGGCGTTTTTTGGCGACGTGATGCCAAATCGGTTCCGCAACACATCGAGCAGCGATTCGTCGGATTCGCAGTCTGCTTCCACAGCGGCGTCGTTGAGTATGAATTTCACTGATTGCGTGCCCATGGTTTTATCATCAATGTCGGCAGGAAAATCGCAGTCCGGATTGACATTTGCCGGCGTTCATATATTGGATGCATGACTTAACGCGAGCATGATCATTCCATTGATGTCAGAATCATTTGTCAATCTGATCCCATGAGCAGCCGTCACGCCGCGCATGAAATCGGTTCACCCTGGCCGGCCCGTTTCTTTGGGCGGTTGTATGGGGAGATATACCGGGAGCATCTTCTTGCGCCCGCCCAGTCGCGGCGCGAGGCGGCGTTCGCGGCGCGCGTGCTGGGGCTGCGGGGCCGGCGCGTGCTGGATGTTGCCGCCGGATTCGGACGCCATGCCGTGTTGCTGGCGCAGCGCAACAAGGTCGCCGCGCTTGATCTGAATGCCGCGTATCTTGCCATGGCTCGGAGAGAATTGAAGGATCCGGCGCGCGGAAATCTGGCGCTGGTTCGCGGCGACATGATGCGGCTGCCTGTCGCGCCGGGAGCTTTTGACGCTGTCCTGCTGTTGTTCAACAGTTTTGGATATTGCGATGGGCATGGCGGCAGATGTGAGGCGGATGGCGGACATGGAAAAAACACCCGCTGGAATGCGCGAACAGATTCGAATTTGGTTGTGCTGACGGAAGCGGCCCGCGTGCTTAAGTCGGGCGGCGCCATGCTTATTGAGCTTCCCAACAGTGCGCCGGTGATCGAGGCCGTGGCTGCGGCGCCGCGCCGCCGCATGGCGGCCGCCTCGTATCAAATCGAGGAGGAATTCACTTACGATACAAGCTCGTGTGTGCTGTCCAACCGCACCATCTTTCGAAAGGGAAGCGAGACGGAAACAGCGGGTTACCATCTGCGGCTTTACAAAAGGCGTGAGGCGGAGGCGATATTGCGGGCGGCGGGGTTCAGCGTGGCGGCGATATACGGCGATTACGCGGGCGGATCGTTTCAAGCGGACGAATCGCCAATGATGCTCATCCACGCGCATCTGTTGAATAGCAAGAAAGTCGCAACTATGACTTGCGCGGTCCAATGAAAACTCGGCGCGCTTTTTTTATCTCAAACAGGCTGTTCGTCCTTCTTGTCCTTGAGTTCTTTCACGAATGATTTTGCGTCGTGAATGACCCGGTCGACGAGGCCATACTCCATGGCTTCCTCCGCGGACAGGAAGTAGTCGCGGTCGGTGTCTTTTTCGATGCGGTCGAATTCCTGGCAGGTGTGTTTAACGAGGATCTGGTTGATCTTGTCCTTGATGCGCAGAATCTCGCGCGCCTGGATGTTGATGTCGACGGCCTGTCCCTGCACGCCGCCGGTCGGCTGATGGATCATGATGCGCGCGTGCGGCAGGGCGTAGCGTTTGCCCTTTGAGCCGGCCGCCAGCAGAACGGCGCCCATCGACGCCGCCTGGCCGATGCAAATGGTGCTTATGTCGGGGCGGATGAATTGCATCGTGTCGTAAATGGCCAGCCCCGACGTGACGATCCCGCCCGGCGAATTGATGTAGAGGTTGATGTCCTTGTCCGGGTCTTCGCTCTGCAGGAAAAGCATCTGGGCAATGACGGCGTTTGCCACCATGTCGTCGATGGGCGAGCCGATGAAAATGATGCGGTCCTTGAGCAGACGCGAATAAATGTCATAGGCGCGTTCGCCGCGCTCGTTCTGCTCGATGACATAGGGAATGTAAAATGACATGTGAATGGGTCTCTCTTTCACCGCTCGCTGATATTCAAACAATGGCAATTACTGTGCGCCTTGGAAGCCTATTCGGATGATGGCATGAAAGACGGCGGCGGTGAACACGAATCATCATGCGAAGTAGAGTCTGCCAAAGGAAATCGCGCGCAAATGCCGGACAATTTCGAGGAGCGCCTGCTGGCGCAGTGTCATCTGTGCGATCATTGGCTGGACGCGGCGGAACGCGGCGCGGAAGCGTTCGCGGACATGGAAATATGGATGTGCGGGCTGGGGAGTGATCCGGAGGAGGATTTTGTCAACGCGTGCGCGGCACTGATGTCTGAAGATGAGCGCGCGCTCGCGGCGCGATTCCGCTCGCGGCGCAACCGCAACTTGTTCATATGGCAGCGCGCAATTCGGCGTGTCGTTCTGTCGCGCCGCATCGGAACACCCGCCGGCTGTTTGCAATTTGCGGAGAACCCGAATGGGAAACCGTTTCTCATGGAGAAGGGCGCGCCTTCGCCGTGGCGTTTCAGCGTTTCACACAAGGATGACATTCTGTTGATCGCCATGAGCGATCGCCGCGAAGCGGGAGTTGACATTGAGAGCGTGAAGGAAGGCATGGAGACGAACATGCTCATGCGCGCGGGCTGCAACGCCACCGAGCGCGCGGCGCTCATGCAGCTTCCGCGGTCTCAGCGCGCGCGCGCGTTCCTCCAGATATGGACGCGCAAGGAGGCCTGCATCAAGGCGCTGGGCGCGGGCGCGGACGCGATGAGCGGCTTGCCCGATCTTCATGGCGCGACCGGCGATGGGCAAGACTGTCGCCGCGCGATTTGGCACATGGGTCGTGAGCTGTGTGTGTTTGATATCGACGTCGGCCCGCGATTTGCCGCGTCACTGGCCTGTGGCGCCGCCCGTGTCACGGCACGATCTGGGTGCCGATGCCCTGGTCGGTGAAGATTTCAAGCAGGAGCGAGTGAGGGATGCGGCCGTCAAGGATGTGGGTTTTTTTGACGCCTGCTTCAATGGCCTCAATGCATGCGCGGACTTTGGGGATCATGCCGCCGTCGATAACGCCCTGATCGATGAATTGCCCGCACTTTTTAGCGCGGATGGAGTGAATGACTGATTTGGGGTCGTTCTGGTCGCGCATGATGCCGGAGACGTCCGTGAGCAGGATGAATTTGTCGGCCTTGAGCTCCGTGGCTATTTCGGCGGCCACGGTGTCGGCGTTGATGTTATACGTTTGTCCGGCCTCGTCGACGCCGATGGGGGAAATCACGGGGATGATGTGGTGTTGCATGAAGATTCGGATGATGGACGTATCGATTCGCTGGACATCGCCGACAAATCCGATGTCCACCTGTGGGCCGTCTTTGCTTTCCTGGTGGAAGAGCTTGTGCGAGAGGATGAGCCCCATGTCCTTGCCGCTCAGGCCGCATGCGTGCACGCCCGCCTGGTTGAGCATGAGCGTGATCTCGCTGCTGATTTTGCCGGCGAGCACCATCTCGGCAACTTCGAGCGTCTCGGTGTCGGTCACGCGCTGGCCAGCCACAAAGGATGGTTTGAGTCCCAGCTTTTTCATGTGGGCGGTGATTTCTGGGCCGCCGCCGTGCACAATGACCGGATTCATGCCCACGATGGACATGAGGGCGATGTCGCGGATGATGTGCGTCTTGAGCACGGGATCGGTCATCGCGTGACCGCCATATTTGATGACGATTGTCGCGCCGCGGAATTGCCGGATGTAGGGCAGCGCCTCAACGAGAATCTGCGAGCGCTCGATGAGCTTCTCAATCGGCATCGAGCGAAGATCTGGCGTGTTGTCGATTGTCATGTAGCGTGTTTAATTATGAGCCGGCGGAAATTCAATCAATTTGGCAAATTGTGGGAGATAAAAAGGTCTGATGTGAATCGTTGTTGCCCTCACGCGCGCGCCAGCCGGATGATGGGAAAGTGATGACTGAGAAAGGGCCGTCATTGTCGCGCATCGTGGCGTTCCATACTCTGATGGATGTGGAGCAAAACGCCTCACAGGGCAGCGCGGAACGGCTGGATTATTGGATCAGGCGCATGGACGCCAGCGAGAAGGACGCGCGGCTTGCGAGCGCGCTTGTCTATGGCGTGTTGCGCAACAAACTTTTTCTTGATTTCCAGTATGCGCCGCACTTGCGCGCGGCTCCTTCGCGTTTGTCGCGCGCGTCGCGCGTGCTGTTGCGCATGGCCGCGGCGCAGAAATTTTTATTTACGCGCCTGCCCGCGCACGCTGTTGCGAATGAAAGCGTGGAACTGGCGCGGCGCGATGCTGGGATGCGCGAACGCGGGACACGATTCATCAACGCGATTGTGCGGCGCATTTTGTCTGCCGCGGAGCCGCGGCTGCCTGATCCGGCTGATCGTGATGAACGGATGTCGGTGGAATATTCAATACCGCGCTGGCTTCTCGGTCTCATGATGAACAAATTCGGCGCGGAGCTGACGGGGAATCTGCTGGCGGCGCAGAATGGCGAACCACCGGCTGCGTTGCGCGCGAACGCGCTTCGCGGCGCCGCCGCGCAACTGGCGCGGGAACTGGCCTCGCTGGGCATCGCCGCGCGGGCGGGCGAGCTGGCGCCGCAGGCGCTTGTGCTTGAACACACCGGTATGCTTGGCGCGGCGCTTGCCACGCCGTTGTTCGCCGCAGGCCGTTTCTATGTGCAGGATGAGGCCAGCCAGCTTGTCAGCCATATCGCGTGTCCGCGCGAAGGGGAGAGAATTCTTGACATGTGCGCCGCGCCAGGCGGCAAGACGACTCATCTTGCCGAGCTTTCGGGCGGACGGGCGCTGATCACCGCGACTGACGCGTCCCCGGCGCGGCTCGGTCTGCTGCGTGACAACGTGGAGCGTCTGGGCACGCCAGGCATCGAAGTGATGACGATGGAGGATGCGCTGGCGCGCGCGCGCAGCGGCGGCTTGTATGATCTTGTGCTTGCCGATGCGCCATGTTCAGGACTCGGCACGATCCGTCGGCATCCGGAAATCCGTTATCGCCGGTCAATGGAATCGGTCAAACGATGCGCCTCTGAACAGCTTCAACTATTGCGGGCGGCCGTGAGCGTCCTCGCCCCAGGCGGGCGAATCGTCTACAGCACATGCACGGTGTCGGACGAAGAAAACGCGGCTGTTATTAAAGAATTTCTTGGCGAACACACTGCGTTAGAAATCGATCTTCGCCCGCGGACGCTCGCCGCAATCAATGCGCTGCGCTGCGGCGACGGTTTCTTCAGGACATGGCCGCGGTTTCCGCGGATGGACGGATTTGAATCGGTCATACTGCGCGTCGCGCCCCGTCTTACGGCCTCTTTACATCAGGTCTGACGGTGTGATTGGTGGATTCATGAGTTTGACATTTACCATCACATGTGAGCGCGCGGGCATGAGCGCGCGGACGGGCTTGCTGGAGACCCCTCACGGCGCGATTGAAACGCCGGTGTTCATGCCAGTGGGCACGAAAGCCACGGTGAAAGCGATGACGCCGGAGGAGGTTGAGCGGCTTGGCGCGCGGATCATTCTGGCAAACACATTTCATCTGCTGTTGCGCCCCGGCGATGAAATTATCCGCGGACTCGGCGGTCTGCATCGCTTCATGAACTGGCCGCGCCCCATTCTCACGGACAGCGGCGGATTCCAGGTGTTTTCACTGGCGAAGCTGCGCAAGCTCACTGAAGAGGGCGTGGAGTTTCGCTCGCCGCTCGACGGTTCGGCTGTTTTTCTTTCGCCGGAGAATGCCATGCGCATTCAGGAAAATCTCGGCGCCGACATTATCATGTGCTTTGATGAATGCACGCCCTGGCCCGCAGACTTCGGGCAGGCGATGGAGTCGGCCGAGTTGACGGCGCGATGGGCCGCGCGGTGCAAAGCGGCGCATCAGCGCGCGGACCAGTCGCTCTTCGGCATCGTTCAGGGCGGTGTGCATCCGCAACCGCGCGAGTGGAGCGCGCGCGCAACGACGGACATCGGTTTCGACGGTTATGCGATTGGCGGATTGAGTGTTGGCGAACCCAAGTACGACATGATCGCGATGTTGTCGGTGATGGATCGCGAACTTCCGCGAACACAGCCGCGCTATCTGATGGGTGTCGGCACACCGGTTGATTTTGTCATCGGTGTGGAAAATGGCATCGACATGTTCGACTGCGTGCTTCCCACACGCACGGCGCGGACGGCGCGTCTTTACACAAACGAGGGATTGCTCAACATGCGCAATGCGGAGCATGCCGCCAACCCCGCGCCGCCAAGCTCATCGTGCGAGTGTTATGTCTGCCGCAATTACAGCAGAGCCTATCTGCGCCACCTCTACATGGCGAACGAAATTCTCGCGCCGCGGCTGGGAACATGGCACAATCTGCATTTCTTTCTCAGCCTGATGGAGAACATTCGTTCCGCGATCCGCGACAACACACTGTCCGGCCTCAAACAACGAGTGATGATGGTTTACGGTCAGAAGGAATTTGCGGGGGATCAGAGGGACTGATCTTTGTGTCTTGGTGTTTTCGGTTACACCTGATCAATCTTACGACACGACGGATTTCACGGATGATCACGGGTCTTTTTTCCCCCGCCAAGATTGCAAAGAATCATATTTTCTGTCAATCCATTGCCTGTTCGCGTGATACCATGAAGGTCTGAATTTGTTGCCAGCATATGTCATTTTGCATTGTTGCGCGCCCCAAAACAGGTTGAACGCAAAATAATCTCTGTGAGCAAACGCATTCAAGTCATTTATATTCAACCATCCATACGCACGATAAAATATTTTTGTTTTCGTGCGTTTTTTTATTGCGGGGCTCAGAAAACAGTATATAAGAGAGCCATATTATGGTGAAACAAACCAAATAAAGCCAAAACATGGGGATCATGGAAAGCGAAGCGCCAAATATCAATCCCGAAATAATCAACTTCGGGTTTACCGGTGGCGAGATTGTTCGTCTCGACAGCGCTCTGCGTGTTGTGATTCCCGCGGTTTACAAGGAGGTTTTGGAAAAGTATTACCAGCCGAACTCGGCTGAGGTCGTATGCGTGCTTGGATCGGGAATCGTTCGGGTTCTGCCAGCGCAGGTCTTTCAGGCAGAAGCTGCGCGGCTCATGGCCCTCCCTGCGCTGAATCCGAACGCGAAGAAATTGCGGCAGTTCTTTTTCGGCAATATGAAGAAATGCCCGCTCGATGCCCAGAACCGCATACGGCTCAGTGAGAATCTTGTGAAGTATGGCAAGTTGTTGCCCGACTCGGGTTCGGATGATACGAAGCCCGGCAAGAAGCCGTCGGGGTCCGTGAATGTGGCGGTTGTTGGTCAGCACAACGAGGTGCAGATTTGGAACATCGACAGGTGGAACCAGTTCAACGCCACAATGAGCGACAATTATGACGAGCTTCTGGAAATTGTTTCACCGAGTGTGAACATGGTTTCGGTTCAGGCAGTGTGATTCACCGGCCTGTTCTTCTTGAGCTGTCGGTTGAGGCGATGGCGCTGGAAGCCGGGATGGTCGTAGTGGATGGAACGGTTGGCGCCGCAGGGCATGCCAGGGCGTTTCTCCAGAAGGTGTTACCAGGCGGATTTCTCCTGGGTTTTGACAGAGACCCGCAGGTTGCTGAACTTGCGGCGCGGGAGCTGGTAAGCGCAGGTTTCACCCGCGGAAAGCATTTTGAAATCGAGGTGCGGCGGTTCTCACAGGTTGACGAGGCGCTGGCCTGCCGCCGCCCCCCCGATTTCGACCGTCTCTTTCTCGACTTGGGCGTTTGCAGTCTCCACCTCGATGTGGCAGAGCGCGGTTTCAGCCTCAAGCGTGACGCCCCGCTCGACATGCGGATGAATCCGCAGGAGCAGGGCAGCCGCAGCGCGGCGGAGATTGTGAATGGCGAATCCGAGGCAGGGCTGGCGCGGATTTTCGCGGAGTATGGCGAAGAGCGCTATGCCCGGCAGGTGGCGCGGGCGATTGTCCGGGCGCGTGCCCGGCAACCAGTGCGCGCCACGCTGGAATTGCGTGAAATCGTGGCGCGGTCCATCCCGAGGAGGGCATGGCCGCCGAGGATTGATCCCGCCACAAGGGTGTTCCAGGCCCTGCGGATGAAGGCGAACCGCGAACTGGAGGAGCTCGATGAGATTCTCGGCAAGTTGCCCGGTCACATGAAGCCGGGATCGCGGGCCGGAATTATCAGCTTCGAATCTTTGACAGACAGGAGGATCAAGCGGGCGTTCCGCGCGATGGCCCAAGGCTGTGTATGCCCCCCCGAGCAGCCTGTGTGCACATGCGGGCGTAAACCGCAGTTCAAACTGGTGAATTCGCGCGTCATCAGCGCCGGACCGGATGAAATCGGCGTGAATCCGAGAGCGCGAAGCGCAAAGTTGCGCGTCGTTGAAAGGTTGCAGGAGTCGAGCAAAGCGGAAGCAGCAGCAGGAGGCTGATGCCCTTCGAGGGGCATCGCTTCAGAATCACGGAAAGGTTAGGAATACGGTTGATGGCTCGAAAGGCGTCTCTCCCGAAATTGAATCAGTGTTCGTCGCCCGCCCCGCAGCGTGTGTCGCTGACAGAGTGCAGAGTGATTGAGGCGCTGTTTGCGTTCTTTGTCATCGCGGTGCTGGGCCTTGCGCACATTCAGCTCAAGTTCTACATATGTGATTTAAAGATGCAACATGGGCGCCTGCAGGAGCAGCGGGGCAAGCTGGACCAGGAACTTGCGTTCATGGGCACAACCAACGAAACTCTGTGCGATTCAGACAGGTTGCGCACGATCGGGCTTCACGAGCTGAGCCTTGAGCAATGTGATCCAAAAACCCAGGTTGTGGCGGTTGTTCCGGACACATTGAGGCAGAAATATGAGTCGCGGTCGTTGCCGGCAAATGCCAACCGCGCGGGAATGGATCTTGCCGTTGCGGGAGGCCGTGGCCAGGGTGGCGACTCGATCCAGCAGTTTTTCCTCTCGCTGGCGGACATGAACAAGGCGTACGCTGGAGGCAAGGAGCAATAAAGAATTGTCCGGAGCGCGCGCCAAGCCAGAGCGCGGCGCACGACCGGCACGCAGAAACATGGATGAATCAGTTTGATAGGAGAAAAGTATAGGAGAAAAGTTTTGACCAGACCGGCGGCTAAGGCAGTCCGTTCAAGTGGAAGCTGACAGCAGCAGATATACGCAGCACCGTTCCCCGTTCTTGTTCCCGTTGATGCATATGCCCCAAAGAGCCCCCGTTAAAACATAAGAAGGCGAAGTCGCCGCTTCGCCCTCTTCGCGACAGCTCTCGTTCCTGTTGAAACCGCGGATGCTCAGGTTAGATGGCCCGGAGATCCAGTTTGCTGCCGGTTTGGTCAATTATATTTTAAAACAAATGATTTCATGGTGGGGCTGTGCGGTAGAGTCAAATAAAAAATACGCACCCGCTGACCTTGGAAAAAGATGCTGAAAAAGACGTACCGGCCCCGGTTGTTTGTGCTATGCTTGATCCCCGTCATGTTGATGACGGTTATGACGGGCAAGCTGTGGTATTTGCAGATTGTGCGCCACAGCCATTATGTGAACAAGGCCAACGAGCAGCACCACAAGATCATTAATGTGGTTCCGAACCGGGGGAAGATACTTGACCGCAATGGCCGCGAGCTTGCCGGCAGCGTGCTGATGCAGACGGCCTATGTCGCTCCGTCGCTCATTCGCACGGAATATGCCGGCGAACTGGCGCGCGACCTTTCAGCGGCGTTGCGCCTTGATTTCAAGGAAGTGCACAAGCGGCTTCTCGACAACCGTGAGGCGCCGCTGGCCCGCAAACTTGACGAGGTCAAGGCCAATGAATTGCGCGACATCATGCGCCGCCATGCGCGCAACGTTCCCACAACGGCGCTCTATTTCATCAATGAGGGAAAACGCTATTACCCGAGAAGCGATCTCGCGTCGCATATCATCGGTTACACCGAGTTGATCGATTCCGGCGACAACAAGGGCGTGGCCGGCATTGAAAATAGTTATAATGGGATACTGCGGGGACAATCCAAGCGTGTCAGGGCGCGCACAAACGCCATTCAGAACATTCTCGAGCCCATTGATCCTGAAACGCTGAACTCGACCTATGGTCACTCGGTCGTGCTGACCATAGATGATGCCATCCAGCATGCGGCCGAGGCGGCGTTGCGCAAACGCGTCAACGAGATGAGCGCGGACGCGGGCGTGGCTGTCGTCTACGCCGTCAAGACGGGCGAAATTCTTGCGATGGCCAATGTGCCCACCTTCAGTCTCGCCGATGTTTCAAAAGCCTCCGACTTCCAGCGCCGCAACCGGGCCGTTACCGACGCGATCGAACCGGGATCGGTGATGAAGATTTTCACTTTCGCCAGTCTTCTTGACGAGAACAAGCTCTCGCTTGATGACAGTGTGAATTGCGAGGGCGGGCGCTGGAGCATCAGCGGGCGCACGATTGTCGATGCCGGCGGGCATGGAATGGGCACGGTTCCCGCCAAGGATGTGTTTAAGAATTCCAGCAATGTGGGCACTGTCAAGCTGGCGATATCGCGACTCACGCCCCAGCGGTTCAGCAAACGGCTGGTCAACTTTGGATTTGGCGTGAAGACGGACGTAGACCTCCCCGGCGAATCCCCCGGGCTGTTGCGGCCTTTCAAAGAGTGGAGCGGTCTGAGCATGTCGTCCCTTCCGATGGGTTACGAAATCCAAATCACGGCAGTACAACTGGCCGCCGCCGCCGCCGCCATCATCAATAATGGCATTTATATGCAACCCCACTTGCTCAAGGAACTGAGGGATTTCAGGGGCGAGCTGGTGAAGAAAATCGAGCCAACCGCCCTGCGCCAGGTTGTCAGCCCCGAAACTTCGCGGAAAATGCTTCAGCTCATGGAGCTAGTTGTCAAGGAAGGCACTGGTAAGACGGCCGCGTGCGAGCTTTACAACGTGGGGGGCAAGACCGGCACGACCAAAAAAATGGAAGCGGGGACCAGTCATTATTCCACAAAATCCTACATCGCGTCGTTTTGCGGCGTGGCGCCCATCGAGGACCCGCAGATTGTGGTCTATGTTTATATTGATAATCCGCGCGGCGGCGCCTATTACGGGGGCGCCGTGAGCGCGCCCGTATTTAAGGAAATTGCGGTGGCGGCTCTGGAAGTGCTCAAGGTTCCCGCCACAAAGATGGACAAGCCCGCGCCCACGCTTGAAATTGTGTCGGGCAGACTGCGCGATAAATTGGCCGGCGAGGTGCCCGCCCAGTGGCTCGACGGACAGTTTTTCGATGATGAAGTGTCCTCGGGATGCATGCCCGACCTGCGCGGGCTAACGATGCTCGAGGCGAAAGAGCGGCTTGTCGGACTCAGCATACCGTTCATGTACGAGGGAAGCGGCGTTGTGATTGATCAAAAACCGGCGCCTTACGAAACCATCGAGGCGTCTCAACAGGCGCTCATCAAGTTCGCTTCCCAACAACAATTCTTTGAGCGGCTGGCCATGACAATCGCTGAACGCAACAAAATCCAGACGGCAGTCCAGCATAACACCGTCTCCGTTGCTCAACAGACCGCCCTTTCACCTTCCGTGCCTGTCATCAAACTCAACAAGGCGGGAAAGTCGGCCGTGCTGGATGTCGCTGTGGCGGCAACAACGGCTCCTGCGGCCGCAAGGCAAAAAACGAAAGCAACCAAACGCAAACCCCTGCCCCTGCCCGATCTGGATGAATATGCGCAACGCCCGCCCGCAGTTTCCGCCAAGGAAAGCGCATGGCGCCGCATGAACATTGAAACCGAACCGGCGGCCAAATCCGATAAAAAAACTGGCGGTAAATCCAAACGCCAATCCTCCCCAAACACGCCTGTCATGAACAATCGTTCCAATCCAAATGATCAATCCGGGGGTGATGAATGATGCCACAAACGTGGAATCTCAGAGAACTGTTGCAAAAGGCTGGCATTGACGTTCAGGACGTTCCTGACATCACTGTGACGGGTTTGACTGACAATTCGCAGACGGTCGAACCCGGGAATATCTTTGTTGCCACTATCGGCCAGTCGACCGACAGCCATGTGTTCATCTCCGATGCCAAGGAGCGCGGCGCCACCGTGATGGTTGTGTCGCGTGATATTCCCGCCTACAATGAGGTTGTGATTGTCAGGGTTCCTGATTCAATGGCAGCGCTTGGCAGTTTGGCTCATGCCTGGCACGGTAATCCGAGCGCGCACATGCTCGTGGTGGGAGTGTCGGGAACCAACGGCAAAACGACCACGACATACCTGCTTGAATCCGTGATGCGGGCGGCCGGGATGAATCCAGGGGTGATAGGCACCATCGAATATCGTTATGCCGGCCAGCGACATAAGGCGCGACACACAACACCGACAGCGCTTCAGCTTGCCCAACTTTACGCGCAGATGCGCGATGCCGGGTGTGATGCCGCGGCCATGGAAGTGTCGTCGCACTCGATTGAACAACAACGAATCAATGGCATCCGCTTCGATGCCGGAATTTTCACCAACCTGACACAGGACCATCTTGACTACCACGGCACGATGGAGAATTACGCCGTCACCAAGAGGAAGTTCTATTTTGACCATCTATTGCGTTATCCCCCAAAAGCCGATCTTGCGTGTCAAGCAAATCTTCCTATCGGCGTTTTCAATATGGATGATGCCTGTGGCAAGCTCTGGGCATCGGAGTTTCCCGGAAAAAGTTTGACTTATGGCACATGTATGGATGCGGATTTGTGTGCGGAGAAGGCTACGCACAGTCCAGATGGCACACACATCTCGGCGAGATGTTCTGGTCAACCATTAATTATTGACACGCCATTGTTCGGTCAATTTAATGTCTTGAACGTGCTGGGCGCATATCTGGCTGGTGTCGGGATTGGCATTACGTCTAATGATGTGTTGTCGGGGATCAAGTCGATGCGGCATGTGCCGGGCCGGTTTGAGAGTGTTGCGGCGGGACAGCCGTTCTTTGTGATTGTTGATTATGCGCATACCCCTGATGCTTTGAAAAACGTCCTTGTCAATGCAAGAACCATGACAGACAACAGGATCATCACGGTTTTCGGATGCGGGGGCGATCGCGATCCCTTTAAACGTCCGTTGATGGGGCGAATCGTCGGTGATCTGAGTGATCATGTGATTCTGACAAATGACAATCCGCGCACAGAAGATCCTGAGGCCATTGCGGCGATGGCTCTTGAGGGTCTGCGCCAGTCGAAAGCCCCGGCAAGCGAAATCGAGGTTATTCTTGACCGTCGCGCGGCCATTGGACACGCTGCAGAACTTGCCCGGAAAGGGGATTTTGTCATGATTGCGGGCAAGGGACATGAGGATTACCAGATATTGAAGACGGAGACGATCCACTTTGACGACAGGGAAACGGCGCGCGAATGGCTGATCTCATTGGGGTATTCAGGCGAAGAATAGGGCGTTAAAGATCATTCATGCACATCAAACTTGAAGAAGCGGCTCAGTGGCTGGACGCGCGGTTGTTCCGGGTCGCGGATGCCTACGCCATAACTTCCGTATCGACGGATACCAGGACGCTTCAGCGCGGTGATTGTTATATGGCGCTGAAAGGGGAATTGCTTGACGGTCATGATTATGTGGACAAAGCCATCGAGGCTGGCGCTTCCTGTCTGATTGTCCATCGCCAATTTCCTGAATATGCGCAAGTAAATCAGCTTGTTGTTGCGGACACACTCTCAGCCTTAGGCGAACTTGCGCGGCACTGGCGCGACAAAATGGCGCATATCCCTGTTGCCGTTTTGTCAGGGTCCAGCGGCAAGACGACTACGAAGGAAATGGCCGCATTGATTGTTGGCGCTCATCGTTGCCTTCTGTTCACGCAGGGTAATTTGAATAATCTGGTTGGATTGCCGCGCATGGTGCTTGAATTGAACGCCAGTCACGAAGCCGCCATTCTGGAGCTGGGGATGAATATGCCGGGCGAACTGGCGCGCTTGACGGATATCGCCATGCCCCAATGTGTTGCGGTCACCAACATCACCAATGCCCACATCGGCATGTTCGGCTCGCAGGAAGCTCTGTATAAAGGGGAATGCGAGTCCCTTCAATCATCCGGTCCTGATACATTGCTTATCATGAACGCGGATGATCCGCTTTCCCAGAGAGCCTGCCTTGAGTGCGGCCGCGGGCGGCGAATTGTCAGTTTCGGCATCCAGGAACGGGCCAATATCATGGCGGAGAACATCTCACTTCTGGAGCCTTATGGATACCGCTTTGACCTTGTGATGGATAAGGGTGTGGACAGCGGGCCGGAGCGGGGCGGTCATACAATTTCCGTGTCCGTGGAATTGCGCATTTTCGGGCGGCATAATATTTACAATGTGCTTCAGGCGGCCGCCATTGGCCGGTTTTTTGGCGTTGGGGCTGCCGATACCGCCGTCGCGCTCTGCCGGTTCCGTCCCAAGTCCAACCGCAGCGAGGTGGAGGAGGTTGATGGCTGGCACATGGTGAAGGATTGTTACAATGCCAGTCCGTCGGCTGTTGAGCAGGTTTTGTTGTCACTCGCTGATTTTCATGTTCCGGGCAGGCGGTTTGCCGTGCTGGGCGACATGCGGGAGCTGGGCGGGATGGAAGAGGAGTATCACGCGCGGATTGGCCGGATGGCGGCGGGTTTAGGGCTGGCGGGCATTTTCACACTGGGCGAGCGCGGCGCCATGATCTCGCGTGCCGCCGCCGCCATGGGCGCTCCGGCGGAACACCTGCCGGACGCCGAAACAGCGGCACAGCGATTGCACGGGCTGCTCCGGCCGGGGGATTTGGTGTTGATAAAAGGCTCCCGCCTCATGAGGCTGGAGCGTGTTTGCGAATTTCTGAAAGGATAAACCACATACTGCCTTGTTTTATCATTTTCTAAACTATCTTCACGCGAAGCGGATTCTGTATATCAATCCGTTTCAATATGAGACCTTCCGCGCGGGCATAGCGCTGGTCACCGCCCTGCTGATCTCGCTGGCGATCGGCAAGCGTGTAATTGTTGTGTTGCGGGCGCTCAAGGCGGGCCAGCCCATCCACACGGTGACGATCAAGGGCGCCCCGGATCTTGCCGAAATGCACGGCAAGAAGGCCGGCACGCCCACCATGGGCGGTGTGCTCATCGTGTTCTCGGTGCTCGTGCCCGTGCTGCTGTTCTGCAATCTGACAAACCCGCTTGTTTGGCTTCTCGTGCTTGTGACGCTGAGTTTCGCGGCGCTTGGCTTCTGGGACGATTACCTCAAAATCACCAAGAAAAACGCTGACGGCCTCAAGGCGCGTTACAAACTATTGGTTCAGGCGATCATTGCCCTGTTCGTGGGGGGATTCCTGTATTATTACGGATCATCTGTTCCAAACGGTGTTGTCTACACTTACCTTGAGAAAGGCCATGCGTATGGTCCATTCAGCGGCTACGACCGCATTCTGGCGCCTTTTTTCAAGACGTTCTATCCGCAGATTGGCCTGCTCTTTGTCCTTTATGCGATAGTCGTGTTGACGGCCACATCGAACGCTGTCAACCTGACCGACGGGTTGGACGGTTTGTGCATTGGCATCATGACCATCGTGGCGACGGCATTCATGATCCTGGTCTACATTGCCAGCAACCGCGCGTTTTCAAATTACCTGATGCTGCCGCACGTGACAAGCGCCGATGAAGTGCTGGTGTTCATGGGCGCGCTCATCGGCGCGAGCCTTGGATTTTTGTGGTATAACGCCTATCCCGCGGACATGTTCATGGGCGATACTGGTTCCATGACACTGGGCGGCGTGATTGGCACAGTGGCGCTCATCACGAAGCAGGAAATCCTGCTGGCGATTATTGGCGGGATTTTTGTGCTCGAAGCGCTGTCGGTCATCATCCAAGTGGGCAGCTACAAGCTCAGGCACAAGCGCGTCTTTCTCATGTCCCCGCTTCATCACCATTACGAGAAGAAGGGCATGACCGAAGCCAAGATCATCGCGCGGTTTTGGATTGTCAGCGCACTGCTGGCGCTGATCGGCCTGAGCACCCTGCGGCTGCGGTAAACAGCGCCGGGATGGGCCGCAAGGCAATTCTGTCTGTGATGCTGATATTTTTTGGGATGCGGCCGGATGAACCAGCGATACTTTTAGCATCAACAGGATGCACAGAATCTAATCTTGTGCTGGAAGACGTGATTGCCTGGGTATAATGGATCCGACTGTGGCAATTCCAAAGGACATGTCTTTCGTGAATCATGGTTAGGGACGGCCATGCCACTTTCTATTGCAGGCAAGGATGCCCGCATCCCTTGACATTGCCCATTTGCGTTGGATTGGATTGTGCGCATGACGTCATCAAGTCAGCATTCTCCCGGCGAACCGCTTGTGCCGAACGTCAAACAGGCGCTGACCCGCACCGAGCGCGAACTGTTGTTGCAGATCATTCCGGATCGCATTCCCGCACACGTGGCAATCATCATGGACGGCAACGGGCGGTGGGCGCGGCGCCAGGGCTTCATCGACCGCATACGCGGCCATGAAGCCGGCAGCCAGTCTGTCCGCGAGGCGGTCGGCACGGCCTCGGAACTTGGGATGAAGACGCTGACGCTTTACGCCTTCTCGACGGAAAACTGGCAGCGTCCCGCCGCAGAGATCAAGGCGCTCATGCTCCTGCTTGAAAAATTTCTTCGCGAGAAGATCGGCGAGTTGAACGAAAACAACGTGCGCCTGATCGCGTCGGGCCGGATCAGCGACCTTGGCCCGAAGGTCGTCCGGGTGCTCAATCACGCCATCGACGCCACTTCCGCCAACACGGGACTCACACTCAATCTCGCGCTGAGCTACAGCTGGCGGGCGGAACTCACAGATGCCGCGCGCCGCATCGCCGCCGAGGCGCGCAACGGCACACTCGATCCCGATGCCATCACCGAGGCCGATATCTCGGCGCGCATGTATCATGCCGAACTGGACGATCCCGACCTGCTCATCCGCACAAGCGGCGAGATGAGAATTTCCAATTTCCTACTGTGGCAGATTGCCTACACCGAGATTTACGTCACGCCGGTTCTGTGGCCCGATTTCCGGCGAAGGCATTTTTACGAGGCGGCGCTCGATTACCAGAAGCGCGAAAGACGGTTCGGAAAGGAGACCCGGCGCTGATGCATTCCACAACCTCGCGCGCCCGCATGGGAATGCTGATGATGATTGTCATTCTGCTGGGCTTGAGGTTTGACGCGCTGGCATGGATCGTGCCGCTGGCGGGCTGGTTGTGCGCCATGGCGGCCGTGTTTGAGATCCATAAAATGGCGCAACACACGGGAGCGCCGCACAACCTTCCCTTGGCGCTCACGGGCGCCGCGGCATTCTTTGCGGCGGGACTTTTCCCCGCGCAAATGTTCCCCCAAATCTTCCTCGCGTTCCTGCTTGTCATGCTGCTCGGTGTCTTTTCGTTCTTCATGCTTCTTCACGGTTTCACGGGGTCGCTCACAGGCGTGCCGCTGACGCTGTTTTCCGCGCTCTACACGGCCATGCCGATGGCGCTGGGCTATCAGATCCTCGCGTCGGACAAATTGTATTTCCTGTTCCTGCTCATTCTCGTGTGGACTTCCGACATCGCGGCCTATTACACGGGGCGTCTTTTGGGAAAACACAAAATGTCCCCGCGCATCAGCCCGAACAAGACCTGGGAGGGATCACTCGGCTCGGTGCTGGGATGCCTGGCGGCGGGCGCGGTCTTCAAATCCCTCATGCCCGCGGCCGCATTCAGTCTTGGCTGGAACGAAACCATCATCGCTTCGGCGCTGATCGCGGTATTCGCGCAGATCGGCGACTTGGCCGAATCGTCCCTCAAGCGCGACGCGGGCGTGAAGGATTCGGGAGTCACACTGATGGGGCACGGCGGCGTGCTCGACCGTATCGATTCGCTGCTTTTTTCGTTTGTGGCGTTTTATCTGATGCTGGCTGTCCAAGGGCGCATCGAGTTCTGAACCTCCCCCACAATGTCCGCAAAAGCGCCTGCGGCAAGGGGCCATGTGTGATTTGACACAATGAAGGCGCGGGCGGCCCCGCTCATCGCCGCGCGAACATCGGAACGGCGGGCCAGCACATAAAGATACTCTGTCAGCAGATCGGCCTCGCCCGATCCATGATCTAATTTCCAGCAGCAGGAATCGGGAAGATCCTGAAAAGCGTCGGCATTCGAGGCAATCACAGGACGCCCCGCTGACAGCGCGCGCAGGACCGTGGCCGAGGACTCGCCGCTTGTGGGCTGGCGAAGGTGAATGACAACATCAGCGGCATGGAGATGCGCGGCAAATTCCTCGCCTGAAGCGACATAGCCCCGGAAAATCACGCGATCAGCAACGCCAAGCTCGGCGGCAAGGTTCACAAGCTGTTCGCGGTGCGAAGGCGTGATCTCGCCAACTAACACGAGCCGCGCGCGCGTGCGCCTTTCCAGAAGCCATGCGACGGCGCGCACGGCGATGTCCACCCTGCGGCTCGGCTCCAGAAATCCCGCGCAGACCAGCAGCAGGTCGCCGCTGCCTTCGGAAAGGCTTTCGCGCAGTGAGCGGATTCGCGCCTTATCTGCTGTCAGCGGGTGTTCGATTCCCAAAGGCATGTGGCGGACAAGCGAGGCGTCCGCATTGAGCTCAAGCTCATCGCACGCCCAGCGGCTGTGCGCGGCCACGGCAAGGCTGGACGAGGTCAGCAGCCGGTGGCAGGGATAACGCGCGATGTCGGGCATGGCGCCAAGCGCCAGAACGTTCCATGCCTCGTGCGCGCCTGCTTCGCCGTGGGCTTCCCGCAGGGCGCGGAAATACTCGTCGCGCTCAATGCCCCCGCGCGCGAAACGCTCGAAGCGCCACACGACAGGGCGGCGTCGCGCGCGCACAAGATGGTCGAGCAGAAAACCATGAATGTTGAGGTCGTGAGCGATGGTGATGCCTGGACGCCTGCGCAGCCATGACCACACAAGAGCATGGTGGTCAACGTGATTGCCCATGTTGTAAATGCGCAGGCAATCGGCATATTGGGCGGTGTCGAACTCGCCGGGTTTCAGCCGCTGGATGCGCTGAAGGGAGGGAGGCAGAATAAGATCGGGGGTGTCATGCACAACGTATATTTGGAACCTGTCCGCCAGATGCTCAAGCATCGACACGGAATAAGCGGAGATTCCTCCGGGTTCCGGCGGCAGGGGCGAGAACCACGCCAGACGCGGATGCGCCGTCGCGGCGGCCGCGCGAACGGCTGCGCGCGGCTGGAACTTGTCGAATACCATGGCAGTTTTCGCGGCTGTTGTGCTCCACGAAAATTCGCCGGCACGCCGGTAACCTTTTTCGATCAGTTCCTCCTGCAGGGTATCGGAGCTTTCAACTTCACTGATCGCGCCGCTGATCGCGGCGGGCGAGGCGGAATCACAAAGGCGCGCGGCATCCCCGGCGACTTCGGCCACTGAGCCTGTGTTCGAGGCGATGACAGGGCAGCCGCATGCCATGGCTTCGAGCAAGGACAGGCCAAAATCCTCATGAAGCGACACATAAACAAGCGCCAGCGCGCACGAATATAGCGACACAAGCTCCGTGTCGCCAAGGTCTCCCGCCCGCACAAGCCGCGCCGTGGGGCACTCACGGGTCGCCAGCGCAACCGCGTTCGCCCATTCTACATCCCCAATCGGACCGGCAACAACCACAGGATGCTCATAAAGGAAACTGTCCCGCAACATCCCCAATGCCTTGAACAATCCCCCAGGATTATTTTTTGGATGGCATCCGCCCGCAAGCAGCAGGTAACTGCCCGCATAATCCGTCAATCCAAGGCGGTCGAGAGTCCGGATATGCTTCTCCGGTTCAAATTGCGCCGAGAATATATCAGCCACGCCGCACGGTGCGACAGTGATCCGCGATGCGTCAATTCCCAGAAGCCTCTGCGCATCCTCCGAGGTGGTGTTTGTGTGAACGATGAAATGATCGGCATGCCGGAGAAGATGATCCAGCCGCCAGCGATATTCGCGCTCCTGCGCGGCGTCGGAAAACGCGGGATTCGCGGAGTCAGGAGCCAGCGGAGTCAGGTCATGGAGCGTGGCAACAAGCGGGATGCCGCCGCAACGCGACACGGCCTCGACGCACAACTGGAGAGGATTCGGATTGAACAGCAATCCGCAATGAATCTCCCTTAGAAAGCGGCGGATGGCGGCATTGCGCCGGTGAAATTGGGATTCAAAACCCTGATCGCGCATCAGCGAGCCGGCTGACAGCCGCTGTGTGGGCAGTATCTCCTCCGGCGGGAGGCCGGGCGGCGGCGAACCCCAGCGCGACATGATGTAATCGTGCCTGGTGATAAGCGGCAGGCGGCCAAGCAGGGAGCGCAGGTAAACGCCGATGCCGCGCCGCGCGTCGGGCGAGGAAAAAGTCTGTCCTTCGATGGCTGTCTTCATCACTCGGCCAGATCGTCAAGCCTGCGTTTCAACCGTTCGATCTCGCGGCTCTGTTCAAAAACAATGCGCGCGAGCCGGCGGTTCATAGCCGTCTGGCGCGCGATGATGGGATCAACGGCCATGCGGATTTCACGGTAGACCCAGCGGCGAAAACGCACATACGCCCACCCGAAATACTTGCGGTGGGTGGTTATGTTGCGCCGGAAGTCAATCTCTGTTTCTTCCTGCAGGGCGCGGATGTCATCATCGGTCACCGCGATGGGACCCGGAGTCAGCGCCTCCTCGCGCAAACGCTCGCGAATGTCGGCCATCAGCTTGGCCGTGTCTATAATCTGCCGCGTGTCGCTCATAATCTGTCTCGTCGCATTGTCATTGCCAGATCTCCCGAAAACCGCATGATTCATTACATCAATCCCGCGCCATATAATTCCACGGTGAGGAAATTGGCGGTTTCGGAGTAATCAGTTATGCGGCTGTCATGAATTGCTGAAAAAGGATCATCGGTCATGAGTCACAAAATGCAATACTGTTTAATCATGGCGGGTATGTTCGTGATATCATCCGGAACGCAATGCGCCTGGAGCCAGGCGGGGAGGGATTTCTCCATGCCCCCCCGGCCGTCCTGGCCGTCATCGGATTTGCGCGACAACCTTAAAGTCGCAACCTTCAACCTGACCCCGCGCGAGCCGATTTCGGGCAACATAGAGCAGGCGCGCAAGGTGGCCGCCAGCACCGTCGATGTCGTCAAAACAATGCTCTATGCCCGGACAGGGGAGAAGGCGGCGGCCGCGGAGGGGCGCAGATTGTGGTACGATCCGAACACTCTCACCCTCACGATCACTGACACGCAGGACAACATCCGCACAGTCTCGGATTACATCCGCTCGCTTGGAACCATGGGCGCGAAAACACGCAGCGAGATTGTGCCCCTGCGCCACCAAACGGCCTCCGAGGCGGCGAGTTTCCTGAACCAGACCCTCGGGCTGACAAGTCCGCAGGGAGCGGGCGCGGGTACGGGCGCGGGCGGCGGCGGCGCGCAGGCTTCAATCACGCGAACCATCCGAACCGCGACCGGAAGCGGCGGCGGAAGCGACATCACTTTCCGCGACATCAACGTGCGGCTGGTCAATGTCGAACAGAATGATGTCACTGATCCAAATGATGACAGCGTGGAGCTGGTTGTGCGCACACCCACTTCAAGCGAAGACCGCACAATCACAAAATTCCGGTCCGACTATGTTGATGATTATGAAATCTATGTGGAGGACATTCGCCCTTCCGGCACGCCCGGCCAGGGCAACGCCCGCATCCAGATACGATACAATCCCCAGCTTTAAGGCGGCATGACACAATAGCCCAGCCGGGCGGCATCAAACATTTGATGTCGAACATGGAATCCGCCGTAGCGCAGCTACTTTTGCGTTTTGTCTCCTGCCGGCTTTTTTGATGCCGCGAAATCCCCCGCCGCAAGCGCCACAAGACGGCTGCCCGCATCAATAAGCCCGATGGAAAGACTGACCAGAAGCAATCCCGCCAGAAAGAAAAATAAAACCGCTCCCGGACGCGCCACCGAGGAAACGACCGCGTTGAACTTCTTCGTGATCGATGAGTCCTCGGGTTGTGCGGTGTACTTTTCGGGCGTGGACGCCCTGTTTTCCGGCGCGGCGGATTCAACATACGCGGAGGAGCCCCTTATCACAACCTCCCACTTGTCCAGACGCCGCCGAAAGGCGTCCGCGTCGTTCAGATAAGCGATGACAACCGCAAATAGTGAAAGCGCCATGGCCCCGCCGGCAACCACGAACATAAGCCCCAAGACGGCCCCTTTCATGCGCATCCGGCGAAGTCGCAATTCCGACTCAATCAGGGCGGCGCTGTCCTCGGCGGAACAATGTGTGTTATCTGGCAACATGGGGGGTTGCCGTGTGGTGGGAATATGAATTCTTCACAAGGGGATTCGCGGGGCATGTGTCATGCGCCTGCCAACATTAATGGCGGGGCCGACGAGACTCGAACTCGCGACCTCCGGCTTGACAGGCCGGCGTTCTAACCAAACTGAACTACGACCCCGCAATTCTTGTTTCCTCTATTGTGTGCCGCCCAATTTATTCCGCGCGGTTTTGAATGGTAGGCGGGAAGGGGATCGAACCCGTGACCTCCAGCTTGTAAGGCTGGCGCTCTAACCAACTGAGCTACCCGCCTGAGTCCTTCATGTATGGTTCGCACCGCATCATATAAACTGCCAATCCCGCGCCCGTTCATTCAGAATGATAAAAAGGCGCGGTAATAATTCCGCGGCAAACCCTTACTCGCCCTTGAAAGGCAGAAGAGCCAGGATGCGGGCGCGTTTGATGGCTGTGGTCAGCATGCGCTGATATTTGGCCGACACGCCCGTGATGCGGCGGGGAAGAATTTTGCCCCGCTCCGTGATGAAGCGCCTGAGCAATTTGGCGTCCTTGTAGTCAATGTAGGTGATCTTGTTGGCAAGAAACGGGCAGACCTTGCGTCTCTGGAAGCGCCGGCCGCCGAATCCGCCTGCTCCTCCGCTGCGGCGGAAGGGCGCGATTTCCGGAACGCTCACGGCTTCAACAGCAGGCGCGATTTCGGGCGCTGCATCCGCCACATTCTCGCTTTTGGCAGACGGCTCCTCATATGCTTCCGTATTCTGAATGATTTCCTCTGTCATGTTATCTCCTCTGGGATGACCTTCGGTCCGGGCATGGCGCCCGCTGTGTTTGGAGGGGGTGATTAGAAGGGGATGTCGTCCTTGACACTGGGTGTGTCATTGAAATCCAGATGGTCGGATGGCGCCCCCGTGGGCTTCACTCTGTTTTCCTGGCGCGGTGTGTCGCCCGATGAACCCGGATTTGCGCTCATGCCTGCATCGGCGCCGAAGTCGGTTGTCTCACCGCCTTCGCCGCCTTCGGCTCCGCGTCCCGCGGGCACATCAAAGCCAGTCACACGTTCGGCAGTAATCTTCACACGCGTATGCTTGACGCCGTCGCGCTCCCATGTGTCTATTCTTAAGCGCCCTTCCACATAAATGGGGCGGCCCTTCTTGAGCGATTCGGCGCAACGTTCTGCCAACTTTCCGAACGTTTCCACGTCGAAAAAACTGGTTTCCCCGTGCCACTCGCCGTTCTTGTCTTGATAACGGCGGTTGACCGCGATACCGATATTCGTGACAGCCATGCCCGAAGGAAGGTAACGGGTTTCCGGATCGCGGGTCAGACGTCCGGTGAACATCACCTTGTTGATATTAAGCATAGTTATACCTTTCTGCCCTGTGGCGGATCAAACTTTGTCGCCCGGCACGGCCGACGCCCCAGCATCGCCTGCCGAACGGGTTTCATAATAGGTGCGTCTTTCATGCGAAGGCCGTCCCTCGTGACCGCCTGATTCAGCGGACGCGCGCGGAGCCTTGCGGGGCTTTTCTTTTTTCGGCGGCTTGGGGACGGGCACGCGCGTGATGAGCTGGCGCATCACCGCCTCATTCAACCGCAGCGCGCGCTCGATAGCAGAAAGCGCCTCATTATCCATATCACCCTCAAAAAAGATGATCGCGTAAAAACCTTCCTGCTTCTTCTGGATGGGATAAGACAAACGCCTTTTGCCCCAGACATCAACGTTGATCACGTTCCCGCCCCGGCGGACGATGCTTTCCTTGAAACGCTCAATCTGCGCGTTTTGTTCCTCGTCCGAAAGAAACGGATCGACAATAACAACAAGTTCGTACTTTGCCACTCTATGCTGCCTCCCTGTGGATTTGAGCCGATGAAAGTTCCTCTCAACATGAAGAAGGAATTCAGCGGCAGGGTTACACGCGGAAACAAACTGCTTACGCGTGCTGTTTCTACATCCCGCCGCGAAAGATTATTCGGCCCGCAGTGTCATTGCGCCGTTCCGGCGGCTATTTTTCGAGAGCGCGCTTCTGCAGGTCGGGTTTCAGGCGGATGGCATCCTGGAAGGCCGCGTTGGCGCGGGCGGTCTTGCCCAGCCGCTGGTAGGCGCGGGCGAGATCCCAGCGCACATCGCCGCTGTTGCGCTCAAGACTCGCGGCCGTCTGCAGAGCCTTGAGCGCGTCCTGATTTTGATTCAGGCCGAGCAACAGCCCGCCATAAAGATGCATGTAGTTGGCGTCGGAGGAGCCGCCAAGAACAACGCCGTCAGCCAGCACTTTCGCGGCCTGGTCGGATTTTTGTGAGTTGAGGCAGATGGATGACAATTTCTTGCGCGCCTCGATGTTACGAGGATTGAGTTCAATGGCCGCCTTGTAATAGCGTTCGGCGTCGGCTGTGTTTCCCTGGGCCAATGCCATCCGGCCGCGCCATTCCTTCACAACCGCCGGAGGGCCGCTGGCCGACTCCATGCGTTCGATGGCCAGGTTGGCCGCCGAGATGTTCTTCGTGTGCAGATAAATGTCGGCCAGCAGCATCCACGCCTCATAATCATTGGGCATGCGCGTGGTGAGGGCATTGGCAAAGTTTTCGGCATTTTTATAATCATTGACACACATGAATGCCTTGATGTCAGCCTTGATCTGGTTGACCTCATCGCCCCCGGCCGCATAAATCTGGGCAAGATTTTCGTAATGGCGGCGGATGTCGGGAACATAGTCTCCCCGCGGATCAAGCGCAAAGGCGCGCTGATACAAGTTCACGGCTGTCGTGTAATCAGGGTCGTCCTGCGATATAAGCGTTTTTTTATCCGATGGCGCGTTGAGTTCCGCGGAGTGTGAAAGCACGCGGATGGCATGCTTGGTTGCCTCGGCATAAATGGTCATCGCGCCCTGGTATCGGCCCGCCTGGACATATTCGATGTTATTGATGACGCGAATCGAGTTGAGGTTGAGCAACACAAGCGCAGTGATCATGCCCAGCAGAAGAACTGCCCAAATGCCCAGCACAATGCGCGCTTTATGTAGGTTGGCGTTAACGGCAAACGGTCTCATTCGAACTTCATCCTCACATCTCTGATAATCGTCTTAATCTGCTCCCTGTTTTGCGGCGCGAACCTGAGTTTCCACTGGACAAGCCGTTCCTGGCCGCCCGCGGAGGCTACCGAGCCGGCCGGCATATCCAGCCATTCATTCCAGTTTATGCCTCCATGTTCATTCCATGCGCCATATCTCCTCGCAAACGCGATCAGCGCTGTCGAGGTGGAATTTGTGTCGACCGTAAAAAACGCCCGGCGTCCTGCGAACTCACCGGGAAGTTCTATCGCGGGCGAAACAACTGAATGTTCAATGGGCAACAGCTCGAATGCCGTGATGATGGCGGCGGCGCCTGTGGTTGGACGGACTGTGACATCTAAAACGCCGCCCGGCAGTGTCTGACGGCCAAGGCTTACACACTGTTCCCCGGGCGCTGAACCGGACATGGGGGCATCAACCAGATGGAACGCTCCTGACTGGCCGACGCGCGCCTCGAACTGGCCGACACGCCTGCCGTTATAATTCGAGCCGCTGAGAACAACGGCTTTGACCTCGTGCTCGATGCCCGAGGTTTCCTCGCCGCCGGGAATGCGCAGGCGAACCTCGCCCGCGTTTTCCGCGGCCGCCGCCTCAAGCTGCCAGGGACGCAGCGTCCAGCGATTGTCGCTCGCCGCCGTGGTGTTGCTGCTCTCGTGCGTCACCCGGCCTGAAACATAATAGGAAGGATCGATGGGAATCAGCCCGCTTGATGAGGTGAACTGATCCTGGCTGCGCAAAACGCCCCCGGGCAGAAATTCCATATTGCAGGTCTCGCAGCCATCAAAGAGCGGTCTGAAACTGCAAGTTCCGTCCTTCAATAGCGCGAGATCGGTCAGAGAATGAACCACAAGCAGCGGTGTCTGGGTGGTGTTGTCATCCGTGTTTAGTTCCTCAAGTTCGCGGGAAGCATTGACCGTGGCATACGCATAATTCAAATTGGGTTTCATGGCAAGTTCGGTCGTCACGCTGGCTTCAGAATGCGGTCCGATGCGCGGGATGATGCGCCTGTGGGACCGGATTTCCCCGGTCATCGGATTCTTCAATCCGAATTCCACATCAAGCGGGCCGCGCGCCTCATCGCCGTCATTTTGTACTGTCATAGACAGCCCCAGCCTGCCGTCGGCGCGCGCGGCTGTGGGCGAGGTCTCGAATGAAGTGAAAAGGAAATTGCCAAGCTGGCGCAATTGAAATGGCGGGACGGCTGCGGTATTGTTGTCATATCGGCTCTCCCGTATCGAACGCTGACGGTTGACTGCCAGCCACAGGCGCTGCTCGCCGGGTTTCGTGTTGTCCTCCCAGCGCACAATGATTGGCCGGGTTTCTCCCGGTTTGATCTCCTCGACCTGATTGGTGGTTGAGTCGTTGAGTGAGACGGCCTCATTTCCATTGACGGGATCGCCGATGAGCAGATTGACAGGGATACGCGCGGCTGTCGCGTCGCCCAAATTGCGGAGTTGGGCATGCACAAAAACACTCGTGCGCGTGATCCCGCCGCTCGACGGAACATCGGCCCATACCGATCCCGGCACAATATCGATGTCGGGGCCATGCATCACAGTAAACGATTTGCTGAGCTGATAGATCAGGTATGAAACGGGGGTGGAACTGCTCCGGTCCACCGTGTAAACTTCAAGCGTCACGGAAGTCGGTTCCGCCGGAAAATTCTTTCGCAGCGTGAATGTGAGCGGGCGGCGCGTCTCGGGCAAAAAGTCGTTGAGCACGATGCGCTCAGCCGCCGCCTGGCCGTCATGAATGATGGCAGCCTCGGCCGACTTGATCGTCCCGGCGCCAATATTCCACAAATCCGCATAAACGACGGGCGTGTCGGTTTCACACAGCGGATCGGGGTTGATGCGCAATTGCCGTCCGGCCGCCTCGACAACATCGCTGGTCTGTGTGTCGCGGCGCAGACGGTATATGGCGCGCGGAACATCAACAGGCGGATTCAAGCCGCTGACAGCCATGTTCACCGCCAGCGTATCGCCCCACGCGCTGTCCCAATCAAGCATGAATTCCCGCTCCATGCCCGCGTCAAGACTGAACGAGTGATTGATTGCCTGACGGTAAGGCGGAAATGATGGTTCACAGGGATCATCCGAACGATCGCCAAGCAATGCGGCGCTGACGGAAACACGGGCGCCGTCGAGTCTCGTGGGATTGAAGAACCGCAATCCTATTTGGCTCGATCCGCCCTCTTTTACAATCGCTGGACCCGAAACAACAGTATCCTGAAATGCCAGGCGCGGTTCGTCGGCGTCCAGGCGCGCCGCATGAACACGCCACGCCCCATCGCTCATGCCGGCAAGCATGACGGCATAAGATCCTGCCGCGAGCGGCGGGACATCAAGATTCACAAAGGCGTCCGGGCCTGCAAACGATACGGGCTGGGTCAGGATTTCGTCGCGCCGGCCTGTCATTTTGATCATAACCAGACCGTCTGAGACGCCCTTTGGCGCCGAAGGATCAAACATGACGCGCAACTTCGAGGACCGGCCCGCGGGGACGACACAAGGCTCAACACGCAAATCCGCTTCAACCCGCGGAATGCCAAGGTTCAAGGCCGGATCGCCAAGAAGGATATACTGGTCGGGAAGCGAGGCGCTCGCTGTGTCACCATAATAATGATTCATCGCATAGTAGGCGACCATGCCCGCGCGGCGCAGACCGCGCATGTAGATTCCCTCGCACAACCGGATGATCTGATTGACATGCTCATAAGGGCTTGCCCCGCCTACCGGGGCGAAAACCGCGATGGCTCCGCCCAAGGGCTGCTTGACGAATAATTCGCCCATCGAAGTATTGACCGGCAGCGTGGGATAATCAAGCCATGCGTTGTCGCAGCTTGAACAGGTGATGAAGGGCAGGCGTTCAAAATTCCGCATCTGGGGCAGATCGGAGATGTGCAACAGACGCTCATGGGTCCAGAGATTGGGGCCGCCGTGACCGAAGAAATTAACAAGCCCCCTGCCCTGCTCAAAACAGCGCAAAAGCTCCGCCGTTGCCGCATGAGAGCGGCGGCGCCCCGCCACTCGCAGGTTCGGAACATAGGGATGGTCGGCCTCGGCGAAAAGTTGTGTCAGAGCGTACGGGCCCAGACCGCGCTCGATGACATCCGACGCAACCTTGGCGAACTCATCGTTGTCGTCGATGACAAACATGTCGCGCATCTGCCACTCGCCCGCCGGGCGCGCCTCATATTCAAGTATCTTGCGCACGGCCAAAGTCAGTTCAGCCGCGCTGCGCACTGAAATGCGCCCCACCGCCAGATCGCTCAGACAATCACTGCCCATGACCGTCGAGTATGGATGGTCGCCATGGAAGCCTTCAGGGCGCGTGTCCCCCGCGACAGGAACAACATCAATCTGAGACATCGGCGGAAGCCGGCGCGGATCGCCGCGGTAATCCGACGCTTCGCCGGCCAGCAACACGTATTCCGGTTTGGGCGCGGGCCATTTTTCCAAGGCTCGGCTGAGGAATGCCTTGATGCCCTCGGCCGCGTGAGCCCCATAGGAATAACAATCAAAGATCGCCTCCGGGTCGGCGCAGGCAATGGCGAATCCCTCGGCGCGCCGGTGCTCAAGAAGCGGGCGCAGGGCCGGCAGATAGGCCGCCGGCGCGATGACAACATAATTGCCGGCAACGGGTTCACCGCGCATGCGCGATGCGGCAATGCGCTGGATGCGGTCCGGAACGGACGCGCGTTCCGGCAGACCGGCATAATACATCCCGCGGCCCGGGTGCGGATCATAAAAAATGGCGCGGCAGCTGCCGTCAGGCCGGGAAATGCTTTTCATGGCGCAGGGCGTTTGCTTTCCCCCCACATTGACAAGATAAAGCGGCAGCGTTGTGGGCTCCCCGGCAAAACGGATGGAAATCGGGGCGGTTGTGGGCGATTCAAGCGAGAACGGGATGCTTGTTTCAGCGAAAGCGCCAAGCGGCTGAGTCCAGGAGACGGCCAGCTTATGTATGAGCACATCCGGGCGGGTTACCGTTCCCTGGGGATAACTGACGGCAACGCCAATCTTGTTGTCGCCGGCTTTCAATGCGCCAGCAGGGGCGCGGAAAAGAATGCTGCCCTGATTGTTGCCGGTGGCAATTGTCTCGCCAACAACGCCATTGAATACAAGCTCCAGCGATGGCATGACGGTGGATGACTGCGACAAAGTGTAATAAATTCTCACTTCCGGCGCTTTCTGCGCGGTGGGATGGAAAATGTCCGGCAGATTCAACGGCAGACTGGCCGGCGTGCCGGGCGCGGCGGATTTCCAAAACCAGCGCGTCGTTTCGGCGGTGGGCGCCGTGCGGGCGTTGTAATCGGTCAATTCGCTGGCGGTGATGTCAAAGCGCGCCAGGGTCGGGCCCGTCGTCTCGGGCGCATCCGTGGTTGAATCATCAAGAATTTCCAGCCGCTGGGGCGCCGTGCCTGCGCCATCCCGGGCGCATGTGAACAGAAAATAAACCTGCCCGCCCGTGATGTCGGCGTCAAATTTATCCGTGACGAACATGGCCGAATCACCGTCTGACGCGCCGGCGATATGCAACGCAACCTCGCTGCCATTGCGGTAGAGCTGCCAGCGTCGGGGATGTCCGCAGTCCTCATCCGCGCCAGACGCTTCTTCCGCCTTGTTTGTGCATTGCAAATCGTTTGCGCCAATCCTGTACAACCCGGGCTTGTATAAGGTCAGCTTGTAGACCGGCCCGCTTGACAGGGCGTCATTGAAGAGCCTCATCCAGTTTCCATGCGCCGTCCAATCGCGCGAAGGCGTGACATCAAAATAGGAAGGATCGATATTCGGATTGATAATGACTGAGTCCGCCAGTTTTTCGAGCAACGGGCCGGAGGCGGCCGCCGTGGAAGCGCATTCTGCTTGTGGGTCAGAATATTCAGCCGCAAGAGAAAACTGTTGGGGTGACAGAGATGGCGGCGGGCCAAGGTCGGCATCTACTTCAATGTAATCGGCCATCCAGTAAGTGCCGCCTCCGCCCGGATTTTGGGCGGGGATAATGGTGGACACGGCCAGATTGTAGACGACATACTGGCGCAGACGCCCGACGTGCGACAGCTGGACCGGGTCAACGCGCGAGGCCGGATTCTCCGGTGACTCCGGTATGCCATTGCTGTGGCCGACAATCTGTCCGGCGCTGACCCTGTAAAAGGAGGCGCCGGTCACCCTGATCACGGGGGCGCGGCCCGAAGCGCCCGCGATAAAAAAACCCTGCTTGCGCGGTTGCCTGTTCGGCGTGGCGCGCCTGTCGAGATTCTCTAAACGCAGTTTAAGAACGCCCGATGTGCTCCGGTCGGTCAATACGCGCAGGTCGCCCGGCGGGAACGGCGCTTGACCGGCGCACATGCCCGCGAGCTGGCAGAAGACAAAAACACTCAGCATGAAAGCGATACGCTGGAATGATTTCATGCCGTGTCGCGGCCAGTATTTTTCAATTCAGCAATGCTCACAGAATAATTGTTCGCGGATGTGAAATAAATAAACCAGAATTTTCAGCGTTGTGAACAGACCGTATTTGGATTTCAATGCGGGACAACAACACATCAGCAACAGCTTTTCCGGGAGCGCACGCGCCTCACCCGGCGCGATCAGAGGACTGTGAACCTCGTTGCCAATTTATGCAAGCGTCATAAGCGGATCAGCAGCGGCATTCAGCCCCACATGCTTCATCGTCACGATAGCAGATAACGCGAATTATTCCCGATTGTTTGCCCTTGATAACGCAATTGTGTCCATGGCATGAATGTCCCCATGTATCTTACTTATAAAAGGAGGACAAAAGCATGAAACCATTTCGCATGTTTGCGCACACTGCCATGATCGCTGGAATCTCCGCCATGATGTTCGTGGCGGCCATCGCAACAGCCGCGCAAACAACCAAATCCGAAGAGAAAAAGACCGCCCCCGGAGAGGCGGCCACGGCCACGGCTCTCGACAACCTGCAAGCGGCCTATGATGGTGAATCCAACGCCAAAACCCGCTATGAGGCGTTCGCAAAGAAGGCCGACGAGGAGGGTTACACCAAGATTGCCAGCCTGTTCCGCGCCGCCGCGCACGCCGAAAGCGTCCATATCAGCAACCACGTTGCGGTGATCAAAAAGATGGGCGGTGAACCAAAAGCCGACATCAAGGCGCCTGATGTGAAATCCACCAAGGAAAATCTCGAAGCGGCCATCAAGGGTGAAACCTACGAGACGGAAATCATGTATCCCGGATTCATCAAACAGGCGCGCGATGAAAAAAACAAGGACGCCCTGAAGACCTTCAACGGAGCCAAGGCAGTGGAGGCGGAACACGCCAAGCTCTTTAAGCAGGCGCTTGAAAACCTCGACCAAGGGAAGGGCGGCGCGGTGGCATACTATGTATGCAAGGTGTGCGGTTACACGGCCATCCAACTGCCTAAAAACGACTGCCCCATCTGCTCCAATCCCAAGGATAATTTCGACAAGGTTAAATGACCACATTCATGCCATGACGGCGGTGACGCCCCCTGCGCCGCCGCCATTTCTTTCTGTCACATCAGCAGTCAATCCTAATTTAAAGGAGAATATGAATGATGTTCCCGCCCATTTCTGATTGGGACGCTCTGCATCCGCTGGTCATCCATTTCCCCATCGGTCTTTTGATGGTTGCCCCTCTTCTTGTTTTGTTAAGTCTCCTGTTCCCGGCCTGCGGGCGCGCCTATTCGTTCTCGGCCTTTGTGATCATGCTGCTGGGAACAGCCGGCGCCATCGTTTCTGTGGCCACGGGAAAGGCCTCGCTGGCGTCGGGCGTCGTTGACACCACCGTAAAAGGCTTGTCCGAAGTGCTCGAACGCCACAAGGAACTCGCCGAAATGGCGCGCAACGCCTTCGCCGCGCTGACGGTGCTCTATGCCGTCGTTGTGTGGGGCCCCATGCTCATAAAGAAGAATTTCGGTCGCGCAACACACATTATCGTCACGCTGGTGTATCTCGCGGTCTACTCGGGCGCCATGCTTCTGCTCGTCAACGCCGCGCACAACGGGGGACGGCTCGTCCATGAATTCGGCGTTCATGTGCTGATGGGCGCCACATGATCCTGTTTGGTTGCGGCATCATCTCATGCCGGCGATTTCCATGTACAGTCGTTCATACTCGAGAGCGGACGTTTTCCAAGAGTAATCGCGTGACATGCCGTTGGTCATGAGTTTGCGCCAGGCGCTTTTGTTCTTGAACATCGCGCAGGCGCGCTCGATGGCCGACATCATGGCATCGGCGGAATAGTCGGTGAAGACGAAACCCGTGGCGCTTCCCGATTTCACGCTGTCAGACGTGGCATCGATGATCGAATCGGCCAGCCCCCCGACGCGCCGGACAACGGGAACGGTGCCATATTTTAGAGAGTAAAGCTGATTCAAACCGCAGGGCTCATAACGCGACGGCATGAGAAACATGTCGCTGCCAGCTTCGATGAGGTGCGCAAGGTTATTGTCGAATTTCAAGTTGACGCTGATCCGCCCCTTGCGGCCCTGTGCGATGCGTTTGAGCGCGGAATGGTACTCCGACACTCCCGTTCCCAGCAATACGATCTGCGCGCCATGGTCGGCGATCTCTTGCGCGGTCTCGACAATCAGATCGCAACCTTTTTGCCGGTCAAGACGCGAAATAATGCCTATTAACGGCGTCTCCGCCTCACGATCCAGACCGCAGACCTTCTGCAGATCCGCCTTGCACCGCACCTTGCCCGAAAAGTCCTCCGGCGAATAATGATGGGGTATCAAATTATCTGTCTCGGGATTCCAGACGCCGTAATCAATACCATTTAGAATGCCATGCAGGCGGTTGTGCAAAAATAGAAGGACGCCGTGCAGGCCGCAGCCAAAATCGGGCGTCTGAATCTCTCGCGCGTACTGGCGGCTGACCGTCGTGATCGCGTCAGAGAACAGAAGGGCGCCTTTCATGAGGTTCAGCTTGCCATAAAATTCAAGCGCGCCGGGATGAAACAAATGCTCGCCGAGTCCGATCCTGGCGGCCTCGGTGTGGTCGAAAAGCCCTTGGTAGGCAAGATTGTGCACCGTGAAAAGCAGACGGATGCGCGACAAATCTTCATCATACTTCATATCGGGTTGCGTGCGCATGCATATGGGAATGATTGCTGTCTGCCAGTCGTTGCAATGGATGATGTCGGGCATCCAATCAAGTCCCTTGAGCAGCCAAATGACAGCCTTGCTGAAAAACGCGAAGCGCACGGCATTGTCCGGATAATCGGCGTCCTCCTGCTGGTAAAGACCCTCGCGGTCGAAAAACTCCGCATTTTGAATGAAGTAAACGGGAACTTTCGTTCCGGGAAAAGAGGTTTTTTTGATCTGGGCCGTGTGTGTGCCCGCCGTCCCAAGGCGGACATGGATATCCCCGAGGATGGGAAGCAGCGCATACGTGTCGTCATCAATTGACGAATACTTTGGCATGGCGACCGCCACTTCATGCCCCAGTTCCGCAAGTTGTATGGGCAGGGCGCCCGCCACATCAGCAAGACCCCCGGTCTTGGCAAACGGAACCACCTCGGAGGAAACGAGCAGAATTTTCATCTGTCACACACCTTTCCGGCGGAATTCATGTCATGCAAAGAACTTGCCTCTGTCACCATTGTTGTTTTCACATCACCCGTGAAAAAGATTGATGACAAGATAAATTCATGCAAACTTCCATGATCTTGAATGAAGGACAGGGTGCGGCAAGCGCCGCGTGACAACATGAGCCAATGCTTCCTTGATTCCGGCAAGACCGAGACCGAGACCGAGCCCAAGCCAGCGAGACGGAAAAAGAATCCGCAGCGGCGGGCGCGCATCATGCCGTTGGGCGGCGCGGGCGAGATCGGCATGAACATGACGCTTATCGAATACGGCAATGACATCATTGCCGTGGACTGCGGCCAGATGATCCCCGACGATGAGCTGCTCGGTATCGACATGGTCATTCCCGACATCAATTATGTGATCGAGCGCGCCAACAAATTCAGGGCAATCCTTATCACCCACGCGCATGAAGACCATACAGGCGCGCTGCCCTACCTGCTCGAACAAATCAAAGCGCCGGTCTACGCCACACGTCTGACATGCGAGATGGTGCGCGAACGCATGAAGGAGTTTGATCTTGAACGCGAAATCATTCTCCACGAAATTCTTCCGCGTGAAATCATCCGTATCGGCGACATGCGGATCGAGCCGATCCAAGTCACTCACAGCATTCCCGGATCGCTGGCCTTCGCCATCCGCCTCCCCTTCGGAAACATCATTTTCTCGGGCGATTACAAGATCGATCCCACGCCGCCGGACGGCCAGTTGTTTGATTACCAGACCTTCGCGCGCTATGGCGAGGAGGGCGTGATCGCGCTTTTCGCCGACTCGACCAATATCGGCCGCGAGGGAACAGCCGGAAGCGAGCGCGCTGTCATCGAGCCGCTCGACCGCATTTTCCAACAAGCCAGCCAGACCATCATCTTTTCATGCTTCGCCTCGTCGCTGCACCGCATACAAATCGCTTTCGATCTCGCCGTGCGGCACGGAAAAAAGGTCTTCGTGACCGGTCTTAACATGCACCGCAACCTGCGCATCGCCAGCGAAACCGGCGCGCTGCGCGTGCCACACGGCATCCTGCGCGAATTCCGCGAACTCAAGCGCATCCCGCCAGGCGAACGAATGATCCTAACCACCGGCAGCCAGGGCGAAACCATGAGCGCCCTCAACCGCATGGCGCTCGGCGAACACGCCGATGTCAAAATCAACATCGGCGACACCGTCGTCCTCTCCTCACGCATCATCCCCGGAAACGACAAGGCGATCTACCGCATGATCAATCACCTTTTCCGGCGCGGCGCACAGGTCATTTATGAGAGCATCGACAAGGTGCATGTCTCCGGCCACGCGCACCGCGAGGAAATTCGCACGCTTATCTCCCTGTGCAAACCCAGATACCTTGTCCCCCTGCACGGCGAGTTCCGTCACCTCGTCGAGCACAAGGCGCTGGGCGTCGAAATGGGCATCGATCCCGAAAAAATATTCATCCTCCAGAATGGCGATGTGCTGGAATTCGACGCTGATGGCGCCGCGCGCGCCGGAAGGGTGGAGGTCGGACGTATACTTGTTGACGGGCACGATGTTGGAATCGATGAGATCGTTCTGCGCGACCGCCGCCACCTCAGCGAGGACGGAATGGTGATCATCATGCTTGTCATCGACCAGCAGAACGCCCAACTTATCAGCGGGCCCGACATCGTCTCGCGGGGATTCCTTTACATGGACGAAAACGAGGAATTTTTCAACGACTGCAAGCGCATCGTCCTGCGGGCCTTCAACGACTGCGAAAAGGAGAGCAAGGAGGAGTGGGCCGTCGTCAAGGACGCCGTCCGCCGCGCCCTCAAAAAATATATCAAAGCCGAAACCGGACGCTTCCCTGTCATCCTGCCTGTCATCCTCGAAATCTGAAATAACCAGCAACATCCTGAGGAAGGACAACACATTTCAGCCTCATAGGATCTGCCCTCCCTCCCGCCTCCACAGTGGAGTTTGATTATTTAACGGACATTTGATAAACGTGGTGATGTTCCCAATAGTCGACCGTCCCTGTTTTTCAGTTCCTGTTTTTCACGAGCGCATCATAACAGAGGTAGGCGATTGACTGGTATGTCTCGCCGGTGGCTTCGGTCATGCCGATCTCGCATGTCCTGCAGGTGGAATAGTAGCGGGTGTCCATGGGTTGCGCCTGCCACGACGTCTTCATTTGAGCAATTTCCCCGGCTTCGCCGCGCGTGGCTGAGCGTGTGAGTTCCGGCGTGTTGAAACCCTTATCGCCCGCGAAACCGCAGCATTCGGCCAGCACGGGAACGGTCACTTCCGAGGCGAATGTCCGGGCGACCTTGATCAGCGAATCCAGTTCGCCCTGTTTGATGAGCGTGCAGGTTGGGTGAAGAATGACGCGCCGCTCAAGGCGCGGCCAATCGCCGCGGCCGGGAAGAACGAGCTTTGCCATCAATTCCGGGAAATCGTAATACTTCATGCCGCGCCAATGCCGCAAAGTTTCACTGTCGAGATATTTTTCGACGCAGAGAAACTGTCCCGAGCATGGCGATGTGTCGCACATCACCGGGATTTCGCCGCCCCGCGTCGCCTTCCATAGAAACTCGATGGTTCGCGCAGCGGCCGCTGCTCCGGCTTCGGGGAATCCCTTGCTGAAGAACGGCTGGCCGCAGCACAGGCTGTCAACGCCATCGGGAATGCGCGCCTGCCATCCGCACCGGTCGAGCACGGCGCTAACGGTTTCCGCCAGCCCCACATCGGCGCGCTCGCCGGGCAGCTTGCCCATTATGCGCGTCAGGCAGCTTGGGAAATAAATGATTTGTTTCGCGGAATCATTCCCTTGTGTGATTGAATGCGGCAGCCGGGGAGCGGGACCCGGTATGGGCATCCCCTTGGGCAGGCGGGCGATCTGGCCGTTTGAAAGGCGGTGGATGATCTCCGCGCCCAACCGCGCGATTGCCAAGCCCACAGGGCCGGTGGCGCGAATGGCTGCCAGACCGAAGCGCGCGCCCGCGGCAAGCGTCCCGTAGTGGCGCGCGGCTGCTGCTGCGATGCGTTTGGCGCGCTCGGAGTGTTGCGCCGCCCGCAATTCCTTGACCATGGCGCCCGTGTCGATTTTCACCGGACAGGCCGTGGAGCACATGCTGTCGGCTGCGCATGTTTCTATGCCGAAATACTCGTATTCCTTTTCCAGTTGCGCGGCCTTGACGGACGCCGCCGGGTCGTCGAGTGAGCACAACCGTTCGACTTCGCGCAGGATGGCGATGCGCTGGCGCGGCGTGAGCGTCAGCCCGCGCGACGGGCAGTGAGGCTCGCAGAATCCGCATTCGATGCATTTGTCCACGACGGGCGAAACAACCGGCATCACCTTGAGATGCTTCATGTGCGCCTTCGGGTCGCGGTTAAGAACCACGCCAGGATTGAGCACGTTGGCGGGATCGAGGAGTCGTTTGACCTGCCACATGATTTCATAAAGATTGGAGCCCCATTCGAGCTCGACATATGGCGTCACATTGCGCCCCGTGCCGTGCTCGGCTTTGAGCGCGCCGTCGTACTTTTTGACCACCATGCCCAGCAGTTCGTCCAGAAGCGCCGCGTAGTGGGCCGACTGTTCCGGTTTGGCGAAGTCGGTGCAGATCACGAAATGCAGGTTTCCGTCCTTGGCGTGGCCGAAGATGATGCTGTCGGGGAAGCTGTGCTTGACGAAGAGCGACTGGAGATCGAATATGCATTCGGCCAGGCGCGCGCGCGGCACGGCGATGTCTTCTATGATGACGGCAGCGCCCATCTCGCGCATGGCGCCGACGCTGGGGAAGAGCCCCTTGCGCATGTGCCAGAGCTGCTCGCGCCGCTCGGGGTCGCGCGTGAACTCGGCGGGCGCCAGCAGGGCGTGGCGCGAGAGTATTTTTTCCGCCCCGGCCTGCCTTTCGTCGAGCGCCGGCGCGCTTTCTTCCTGGAACTCGATGAGCAGGGCGGCGCAGTTGCCCTCAATATCGAACTGATAATTCATTTCGTCCTTCACGGAGAGCATCGAAGCGCGGTCCATGATCTCGAGCACAGATGCGCCCGCGTCCACCAGTGATGCGATCGACGCGCCCGCGTCCACCAGTTCATTGAAGTAAACAAGCGCGGTTGCCTTGTGGGGCGGATCGGGGATGGTGTTGAGCGTGATTTCGGCGATGAATCCGAGCGTGCCCTCGCTGCCAATGAGCAGGTGGGCGAGGATGTCGATGGGGCGCTCGAAATCCGTGAAGGCGTTCATGCTGTAGCCGCAGGTGTTCTTGACCGAGAATTTGCGGCGGATGCGTTCCGTGAGGGGCTTGTCCGCGCGTATGCGGTCGCGGATGTCGATCAGCCCCTTGTGAATGTCCGGGCGCTCGCGCCGCAAAATCTCGTCGTCGTCAGCGCCGGCCGTGTCCACGTAAAATCCGTCGGCGAGCATCAATTTCATACTCGCCATGGTGTGATAGCTGTTCAGGAGGACGCCGCAGCACATTCCCGAGGCGTTGTTGGCTGATATGCCGCCCATCATGCACGCGTTTATTGAAGCTGGGTCGGGGCCAATCCTGACTCCATGGCTGGCGAGAAACGCGTTGACATGCGCGCCGACAACTCCCGGTTCGACGGCCACGCGCCGCCCGCCGTCAAGAATGCGCAACTTTTTCCAATGACGCGCCACATCCGCCAGAACGCCGTCCGTCACGGCTTGGCCCGACAGTGAGGTGCCTGCTGCGCGGAAGGTCAGGTAAAGGGCGTTTTCGCGGCAGTACTCGAGGATGCTCCGCACATCGGCGATGGAGCGCGGCAGAACAACAACGCGCGGCACAAGGCGGTAGATGCTGGCGTCTCCGGCGTGCGCGTTGCGTTCGATGAGCCGGCTTAAAACCTGTTCGCCGCCGATGCGGGCGCGAAATCCATCGATGATCTTTTCGTTTGTCAAGGCGTTTGAATTCATTTGCCTTGCTGTGCGGGCGCGAGCGTGTCGATCAGCCTGTTGCCCGATTCGAGGATGAGAAAAATATCGGGCGTTGCGATGAGAAGCTGGCGCAACAGCGGCATCGGGAAAAATTCGCGGTATTGGGTTTCAATCTCTTGCTCCGTGACGCGTTCAGCGGGAGCGAACAATGTTTCCTGGGCCATTTGGTATTCAATCATTCCATGTGATTGTTTAACATCGTCCAATCAGCAGAATGACAGGACAGGTTCAAGCAAATTAGCCAGGCCCGGAATAGCAGGTTGCGCGCATTTCGCGCGGCGCGCCGTTAATCGGCCTTCGAGGCTCCCGAAATCAGGTTGCGCGTGGACAGGTTTTCGAATAATTCAAGCAGGACGACACGGCCGCCGTATTCCCGCACGATTTCGTGGCCTTCCACTTGGTCCGGCGCGTAGTTGTTGCCCTTGACGAGGATGTCGGGTTTCAGGGCGCGGATGATTTCGCGGGGCGTGTCGTCGGCAAAAGGCACGATATAATCCACGCTTTCCATTGCGGCAAGAATCTTTTCGCGCTCGGTCTGCTTGATGATGGGGCGCGGAGCGCCCTTGAGGCGGGTAATGGCGTCATCGGTGTTTGTGGCCAGCACAAGCACGTCGCCCAGCGCGCGGGCATCGCGCAAAAAGACGACGTGCCCCGCGTGGATGAAGTCGAAGCACCCGTTTGTGAAGACGATGCGTTTTCCCGCCGCCCTGAGTTGCTCACCCAATTCTTGCAGGTCGGATGCCGAACGCAGTTTGCGCCCGGTGGAGCCGGGCATGATGGCAGCGCGCAATTCCTGGCGGGAGACGGTTGCCGCGCCGATTTTTCCCACGACCACGCCGGCGGCTGCGTTTGCAAGGCGCGCCGCATCGGCGGCGTCCGCGCCAGCCGCCACGCCCATCGCCATGAAGGAGATGAACGTGTCGCCGGCTCCTGTCACATCGAACACCTCGCGCGCGGTGGCGTGCAGCCGCAATGGTTCGCGGCCGCGTCCGAAAAGCGACAATCCCTCGGGTCCGCGCGTGATGACAAGGTTCCGGCAATCGGTGATTTCCAGCAGGGCCTGGGCGGCGGCATGAATGCCCTGCTCATCAGGCTCTGAGCGCCCCGTTGCCTCGCAGGCTTCGCGGGTGTTCGGCGTCAGACACCATGCGCCGCGATAACGCGAGTAATCGCGCCCCTTGGGGTCGACAAACAGCGGGATGCCCATTTTGCGCGACGCCTCGATGATTGTCCGCAGAACACGGGGTGTGAGGGCGCCTTTGCCATAATCGGAAATGGCAACGGCCTGGCATTGGGCCAGCCGGTCAAGACATGACTTCGCCAGTTGTTCCTCGGCCTGCGGCGGGATCGGGTTCTTGTCCTCCCTGTCGAGGCGCAGCATCTGCTGCCCGTGTGAAACGATACGGGTCTTGGTCGTGGTGCGCCTTGACTCAAGACGGAGCACGCCTTGGCAATCGGCTCCGATCCGGCGCATCTGTGACAACAGCATTTCGCTCTCGCTGTCGCGTCCAGTCACCCCCGCGCACCACACTTTACCGCCCACGGCGCATATGTTGCGCGCCACGTTGGCCGCCCCGCCCGGCGCCCACTCCTCGCTCTGAAACACAACCACCGGCACAGGCGCCTCGGGCGAGATGCGCTCGGAGGAGCCGTGAACATAATGATCAAGGATTAAATCGCCCATAACAAGCAGGCGGCAACCGCTTAAGCGGTCGAGCAAATCAAGAATATCAATTGGGCTCATGGAAGTCCTAAAAACAGTGATGAAGAAAAAAATAACATTAAATTAAAATTTGTTCATTTTCCTCTTGATTAAGCCAAACAGCCTATAACAGGATTGCCTCAGATTCGGTTGTCGAATCAAATGAGGAAAGGAGATTTTGGATGCGTACTTGTTCGAAGGCCGCGAAACTATTCGCGTCGCTGATTGTAACTGCTGCCGTTATCCTGACGCCTATGCCGTCGATCGCTGGTGGGGAACTTCCCTCCAGGCCGATTGCACAGCAGGCGGTTTGCCCGGTACCGGTGACCAAGTCCTACGCTTGGTGGGACATGATTCTCTATTACATTCCGAATCGTGTTCTCGACTTCGTGGACATCGGCCGCGCAAGCATTGGCATTGGCCCCGGCTATGGGCTCAATGTACGGTTGACAGAGCTGGCCGAGGTGGGCGTTGGGAAGTATGAAACGACCCGTTTCGGTATGAAGGGCCGTGTTCTCCCGATTTATGAGGAGAATATCGATGAGGCCGGAGTTGCTTTCCTCGGCTTCGTGAACGGTTGCCTGCAGCGTGACCCGACTGAAATCGGCGCTGACCTTCATGTTGGCATTATCGGCGCACAAGTGGCCGTATCGCTGGCAGAAGCCGCTGACTTCATAACGGGCATCGTTCTGATCGACCTCCAGGGCGACGATCTCGGTCCCAATCCCTGGGAGTAAATCAACAGACGCGGAGCGTTTCGATAAGAGGCGCGCCGCTTTCCGGAAATCGGCGCAGATTCGGGCAGAAGTCCATCGTGACTTCTGCCCTTTTCTTTGTGCGCAAGATTTCGAGATGCCCGCCAAGCGCCCGTTTCGATTTGTGTCATGCGCGTCCCGCCAGCGAATCATGACAGGGACGGTCATGCCGCCTTCTCCTAAATCAGGCATATTGTGTTTTGTCAGAATACCCAATATCCTTCCTGTGTTATTCAAACGATTACCATGACATCAGCCGTCGAACAAGCACATGCGACAATTGATGATCCGTCAATCGCGCGCGATGTCGCCGATGTGTTGCTTGAGAGACATTCTTTTCTCATCGCCGGCCATCTGCGTCCAGACGGCGATTGTCTTGGATCGGCGCTGGCTCTCATGGTCATCCTCCGCCAACTCGGCAAATCGGCGCGCTTTTACACCACCGGCCCGATTCCCCCGTGTTTTTGTTATCTGCCGTATTTCGGCGAAATAGAAACGTCGCCGCCGCCGGAACCGTTTGATGCCATCATCTGCGTCGACAGCAGCGATTTTGACAGGGTGGAGGAAAGTTTCAAGCCGACGGGCTTTGTGATCAACATCGACCACCATCTCACAAATGCGATGTTTGGCAATCTCAACTGGGTGGACACGACGGTGGCCGCAACGGGCGAACTGATCTATCGCCTCGCGCACGCGATGAATCACCAAATCACGCCTGACATCGCGTCGTGCCTGTTTACGGCCATTATGACGGATACCGGCGGTTTCCGCTACTCAAACACGACGGAGAAGACCTTCCAGGTCGTGGCGCATCTCGTGCGATGCGGCGCGGCTCCCGGCCTGATCGCCCAGTATGTTTTTGACAGCCGCAAACCGCAGTCAGCTTGGCTGGCGGGCAATGTGCTGACAACCCTCAAATATGAATTTGACGGGCGTTTCGTGTGGAACAAAATCACCCATGAGCAGTATGCCGTGGTTGGCGGCGACATTTATGAGCCAGAAGGGCTGACGAGTGAAATGCGCGCAATTGACGGAGTGGAAATTGCCGTGCTCTTCCATGAAACCCCCGACAACCGGTGCCGTCTTGGTCTGAGGTCGCGCGGGCTTGTGGATGTGAGCAAACTCGCCGAGAAGCTTGGCGGCGGCGGGCACCACAACGCCAGCGGCGCGATGGTCAAGCACATGGATTATACCGCCGCGAAAAACTGGTGCCTCGGGATCATCCGGGAATATCTGTCAGAGAATCTGCCAGCGCTTCCCGCGCGCTGAAATCACAACCGCGACAACCTTTCAGTCCATCGTCCAGCACGTCCGATTGTTTTTAGTTGCCACAATTGTGCTCCAGGCTCCATGAATAAAGACAGATTGCAATGACACTATAGTGTGGCAGGAGCGTCTTGCGCGGCGCAAAACGCAAGACGCGCTTTCCAGCATGAATCAAGGCAGGCAGGCATGGCGGCAGACAAGTCCTCCGACGAAAAACGCAAGGTGCTGGATGACACCGCGGCGGTGAAATACAAGCCGGTTTCTCAGCCGGGCATGGGCGGCGCGCGCAAAGCGCCCGGTTCCATAAGCGGCGACGAGGACCGCGAGGCCATCAAACAGATCATCCCGCAGGATGAAAGCGCCCAGACGCTCAAACACGCGACTGTTGCGCTGACATTCACGAACGACAAGGATGTCCTTGACGATCTGTCGGCGAATCTTGGCTACGAAAAGGCGGACCTGAAGGCGCTTAAAGCCACTCCCGACCTTATCAAACAGATCGATCCGAAGCATGCCATAAAATACAGGATTTTTCCTGTTCGTTACACGGATGACGCTTTGTGGGTGGCAATCGCGGATCCTCTGAATATTCAGATCACTGACGACCTCCAGCGCATCTATCACAAGCAGATACACTCGGTCGTGGCCCCGGAAGATGATATCATACGCCACATCCGCCATTACTACGAGGGCTCGGCCATCTCCGATATGTACGACAAGGCCGCCGATGATGCGATCCAGGCCGAGACCAAGGACACCGAGGATGAGCTCTACACCGACGCGATGCTCAAAACCGGACCTGAAACGGCCGAGCCGCCTGTCGTGAAATTTGTGGGGCTTCTGTTCAAGCAGGCTGTTCAGGACCGCGCTTCGGATATTCACGTCGAGCCGAACAAAACGGGCATCACGATCCGGTTCCGTGTGGACGGTGTGTTGCACGAGGTGCCGGCGCCCCCCAAGCGCTGGCAGAACTCCGTCATTTCGCGCCTCAAGGTGCTCTCGGGCATGGACCTTGCCGAGAAGCGTGTGCCACTCGACGGGCGCATCAAGCTGGACATCCCGGGCAAAAACCTCGATGTTCGTGTTTCATCGTTGCCCACCATCTTTGGCGAATCCATCGTCATGCGTATTCTTGACCAGGCCAGCGTGCTCATGGGTCTTGAGGATGTTGGATTTTTAGAAGACAATATCAGGCGGTTCCGCACGCTTATCAAAAGCCCCAATGGGGTTATCCTGATGACGGGCCCCACTGGGTCGGGCAAGACGACGACGCTCTATTCGGCCCTTGCCACCATCAACCACCCCGAGGTAAAGATCGTCACAGTTGAGGATCCTGTGGAGTACATGCTCGATGGTGTGAACCAGGTTCACGTCAACAAAGAAATCGGGCTCGACTTCGCCTATGCCCTGCGCTCCATCCTCCGCCAGTCGCCCGACGTCATCATGGTGGGTGAAATGCGCGACACGGAAACGGCGGAAATCGGCATCCGCGCGGCGCTCACGGGCCACCTTGTTTTCAGCACTCTCCACACCAATGACGCCCCCAGCGCCTGCATCCGCCTCATCGACATGGGCATCAAGCCGTTCCTCGTCGCCAGCTCCATTCAAGCTGTCATCGCCCAGCGCCTTGTGCGCCGCATCTGCAGCACCTGCCGCGATACCTATAAGCCCAAACCTGATGAAATCGCCAGCGCGGGCCACGATCCTGACGAAATGGCCGACACGCCTTTCTACAAGGGAAAAGGTTGTGACCGATGCAGTCACAGCGGTTACCGCGGCCGCATAGCCATCCACGAAATGTTCATCATGGATCCGGATATACGCCACATGGTCATCCGCTCGGAATCGGCCAACAAACTGAAAAAAGTTGGCATCGAAAAGGGCATGCGCACACTGCGCATGGACGGCTGGCAAAAAGTGCTTCTTGGTCATACCACGATACCCGAAGTCATGCGCGTCACCGCCGCTGACGAGTGGTAGAAACATGGGCGGCGGCCGATCGTGACGGCGCGGACGTTGCGCGAAACGGGGGCGTTTTGCCCGCGGAGCAATCGCCATTATATCAAAATATCCGGTAAGCGTTCATCATGAATGAAAGAACTGATCCATCCCAATCCCGCCGCGCAATCACGTTGCGTGTCCGCCGTCGGCTTGACCGTCAGTTGACGCCGTTCTGGGAGTCCTTTACCATCGCGTATCGTCCCAACATGAATGTGATCTCGGTGCTGATGGAGATTCAATTGAATCCTGTCAACTCTCAGGGTCAGCGCGTTCCTCCTGTCATGTGGGAATGCAATTGCCTTGAGGAAGTCTGCGGCGCCTGCTCCATGAACATCAACGGCCAGCCGCGCCAGGCGTGTTCGGCGCTTGTGGACAAGCTCCCCGATCCCATCGTCCTCGAGCCATTCGCCAAATTCCCCGTCATCCGCGACCTCGTCGTTGACCGCCAGCAGATGTTCGACAGCCTCCGGCGCGTCAAGGCGTGGATTCCCATCGATGGCGCCTATGATCTTGGGGCGGGCCCTCGCATGCCCGAGCCAATGCGCGTGAAGATGTACGAGCTTTCCAAGTGCATGACGTGCGGCTGCTGCCTTGAGGCATGCCCCCAGATCAACAGCCGCAGCAAGTTTATTGGCGCCGCCGCCATTTCGCAGGTCAGGCTGTTCAACGCCCACCCCACAGGCGCGATGCACGCGGCGGCTCGGCTCGACGCGCTCATGGGGCCGGGCGGTCTCCACGATTGCGGAAACGCCCAGAACTGCGTCAAGGTCTGCCCGAAATCCATCCCGCTCACCGATTCCATCGCGGATGTGGGCCGCCAGATCATGGTTCACGCCGTGAAAACGTTCCTGCTTGGATAATGATGCCCGAATTCGTTCATCTGCATCTTCACAGCGACTACAGCCTGCTCGACGGCGCATGCCGTTTGGACGCGCTGATGGGTCGCCTGAAAGAACTGAACATGAAGGCCGTTGCGCTCACGGACCATGGCAATCTGTTCGGCGCGGTCAGTTTCTATCAGACCTGCAAAAACCCCAGGAACAGCATCAAGCCCATCCTGGGGTGCGAGTTTTATGTCGCGCCGCGCGGCCGTTTTGAGCGCGGCGAAGCGGGCGGCAAGACCATTTACAACCATCTCGTGTTGCTCGCAAAAGACTTTGAAGGCTTCCAGAACATCTGCAGGTTGTCGTCGATCGGTTATCTTGAGGGATATTACTATAAGCCGCGGGTTGATCACGAAACCCTTGAAAAATACTCAAAAGGCATCATAGCGGCATCGGCGTGCCTTAAAGGAGAGATTCCCGAGGCGATTATCGAAGGGAATGAAAAACGCGCGGTCCAATTGACGGATTATTATCTTCAGGTGTATGGGCGCGAGAATTTCCGTTTCGAAATCATGGATCACGGCATCGCCGAGCAAAAAATCCTCATTCGCGCCATGAGCGATTTCTCACGGCGTTTCAACGTGCCGCTGGTCGCGACAAATGACTGCCATTACCTGCGCCGAGAGGACGCCGGGTTCCACGATGTCCTGTTGTGCATCCAGACCGGCAAGACGCTCCGGGATGAGAATCGCTTCAAGTTTGCGTCCGATATGTTTTATGTGCGTTCCGCCGAGGAGATGCTGGAAGTGTTTTCAGAGTTCCCCGGGGCCTGCCGTGAAACATTGAATGTGGCTGAACAGTGCAATGTTGAGCTGCCATTGGATCAGAAGCTGTTGCCGGTGTTCAAAACGCCCGACGGTTCCACTGCGGATGATTACCTCAGGGAAAAGGCGTATGAAGGTTTGCGGATGCGTTACGAACAGCCTGCACAGGACCATATCGGCCGCCTTGAGATGGAGCTGACATGCATCCGCAACATGGGCTTCAGTTCCTACCTGCTTGTGGTTTGGGACTTCATCCGTTATGCGAAGATCAACGGCATCCCCGTCGGCCCCGGGCGCGGAAGCGCCGCCGGCTCGCTGGCGGCCTACTGCCTTGGCATCACGGATCTTGATCCCATCGAGCACGGTCTGATCTTCGAGCGTTTCCTTAATCCCGAGCGCGTCAGCATGCCTGACATCGACATCGACTTCTGTTATGAAAATCGCGGCAGGGTCATCGATTATGTGAAACAGAAATATGGCGAGCAGAATGTCGCCCAGATCATCACTTTCGGAACGCTGAAACCGCGTAACGCGGTTCGCGATGTCGGACGGGCGATGAATGTGCCGCTTGACCAGGTGGACAGGGTCGCCAAATTGATCCCGCAGATGATGAAAGTCGAAAAGGGCGATTCCATCACCGATACGGCGCTGAACACGTCGCCCGACCTGCGCCAGCTTTATGAGACCGATCCGCAGACGCATCGCATGATTGATTACGCGCGCCAGCTTGAAGGCATGGCGCGCCATGCCAGCACCCATGCCGCGGGAATCGTCATCAGCGACACGCCGCTCATCGACATCGTCCCGTTATACAAATCCCCCGATTCCAACGACATCGCGACCCAATACACCATGAACATCGTCGAGAACGTTGGTCTGTTGAAGATGGATTTTCTCGGACTGAAAAATCTCACCATTATCGACAACACGCTGCGCAGCATCCGGCAAAATCACGGCATCGAGGCGGATTGGGGCAAAATACCGCTTGACGATCCAGAAACATACCAGTTGTTGTGCGCGGGCCGCACTTTCGGCGTGTTCCAGCTCGAATCCAGCGGAATGACCAGCCTGATCAAATCGCTTGGTCCAACAAGATTCGAAGACCTTACGGCACTGCTGGCCCTTTATCGTCCGGGCCCCCTCGGCTCGGGCATGGTGGACGATTATGTGGAACGCAAACACGGTCGACGCAAAGCGCATTACGATCATCCCCTGCTGGAGCCGATACTGCGCGAGACGCACGGCATCATTCTCTACCAGGAGCAGGTCATGCAGATCGCGCGGGTGCTTGCGGGTTTCTCGCTGGGCGATGCCGACATCATGCGCCGTGCCATGGGGAAGAAAAAAGCCGGGGAAATGGCCAAACAACACGAGCGTTTTATCCGCGGCGCCGTGAGCAACGGCATCGACGCCAAGCTGGCCGATGAGATTTTTCAGAAAATCAGCCACTTCGCCGGTTACGGTTTCAACAAATCACATTCAGCGGCTTATGCGGTCATTTCCTTCAGGACAGCCTATCTCAAGGCGCATTA
>JAPLSQ010000014.1 GCA_026398535.1 Candidatus Sumerlaeota bacterium
GCGCCTGCAGCGCCATTCTTTCAAAGAATAACACTTGCATTTACAAGGCACGGCTGACGAACCTCGATGCGGGAACAACATATCATTTCCGTCCCGTTGCGAATGGCGTCCCGGGGGTCGATGGCACATTCAGAGAAATGTCCGTGACAGGGAAACAATGCGCGATCGACATGCATGCCTTCAATCCCGGCGGTTCATATCGCGGCATTGCGGACACCGTGACCTTTGACTGGCCGGGCGCCGCGGCCGCTGATTGGCAACTCTACGAATAATCCCGCGCATGACTTGACTACTTCCCGCCCGTTGTCGCAATGCCCTGAATGAAAGTTTTCTGCGCAAGGAAGAACAGCGCGATGATGGGCACGGTGAAGACCGTCGCGCCCGCCATGAGATAAGCCCACTTGCTGCCGTGCGAACCCAGGAATTGCTGGAGTCCATATGCGAGCGTATATTTGTCGGGCGAGTTAAGGTAGATCAGGGGCCCGAGAAAATCGTTCCATGTGCCGATAAACTGGAACAGGGCGCAGGTGGCCAGCACAGGCACGGCAAGGGGAATGATCATGGTGGCGAAAATGCGGATATCGCCGCATCCGTCGATGCGCGCGGCCTCGGTCAGTTCCCTGGGGATCGTCCTGAAAAACTGGACCATGAGAAAAACAAAAAATGGCGCGCCCATGAACGAGGGCACGGTCAATGGCAGGCAGGTGCCATACCATCCGAGATATTTGTAGAGGATAAATGTCGGAATCATGGTGACTTGGGGCGGTAGCATGAGCGTCGACAGCATGGCGATAAAAAGGATCTTGCGCCCGCGAAACCTGGTCCTGGCAAAACCATATGCGACGACCGCCGATGACAGCACGGCGCCGACTGTCGTGACGAGGCACAGCATGAGCGTGTTCTGTAGATAGGTGCCGAAGGGCACGAAACGCAAGGCGTCGGGATAATTGCGCCATTGGACGGGATTGGGGACAATGTCCTTGAGACCGATGGCGCTGAAGCCTTCCGAGGGCGCCGGGAAAATCTGCGCGTCAGTTTTGAGTGATGTCGAAATCATCCAGACCAGCGGCAGCAGACAGGGAATGGCCAGAAGAATGAGCACAGTGTGTGACAGCAAGCGAATCCATGCGGGCCGGCGAAGAGCGTCACTCATGACCCGACTCCGAGGTTCGTTTCTGTTCTGTCTCTATCTCTCGCCGGAATGACTGCAATCCCTGCTCGGGGGTCTGCGAGAGCCGCATGACACGGTCGGCCATCTGGGTCAGCCTGTCCATGAAGAAATTTTGATAGGTGACCGGAGGCGCCACCTGAAGGTTGGGCGAAGGCAGAGTGTCAACGAATGCCCTGAACTGCGGATGCTCCTTAAGATATTGCTGAAAGTCCGGGCTGTCGACAATCGCCTGGTTGATTGGCATCCATCCTCCCCATGTGTAGAATTTCGCGGCGTTTGCGGGATCGGTCACGCCGGCCCAGTGCTTCATGAATTCCCATGCGCCTTTCGGGCATTTCGCGCCGCGCGGAATGATCATGAAATTGCCGCTACAGAAGCCCGCTTTCTCGCGCTCGCCCTCGTCGGCCGCGGGCAGGGGCGCGGTGCGATAATCCAACTTTGGCGCGTACCGGGCAAGCTGCGCAACCCTCCATTGACCATCAAGCACGATGGAATAACCGCCCGTGATGAAAGGCCAGTCAAGATCCCCGCTGGCGCCGGTGAGAAATGAGGATTCATACCGGATGATGTTCTGGACGCCATAACGCTGGCGATAACCCCTTATCCACTCGAGGGTGCGCAAGTTCGGCTGAGTCATGATTGTCAAAGAATCCGAGGTTTCGTCGTAGAATCCCCCGCCAAAACTTGGCGCCCACATTTGCAACACGGAAGGAAGAAATCCGATCCTTCGGATGCTCGCGTCCTTGGCAATGATGGTGAGTTTTTGCGCCATTGCGTCGAGCTGCGAGATCGTGGCGGGCGGCTTGTCCGGATCGAGTCCTGCTTCAATAAAATGACTCGGCCGATAATACAGGGAGAAAATGTTCAGCCCCACACACAGGCCATAGAAGTGGTCGCGGAAGGTTCCAATTTTCCAGATGACAGGAAAGCACGTGCGCTTGAATTCGGCCAGTTCGGCGGGCGTCATAAGGGAATCGAGCGGGATGATCACACCGCGCGATGCCCATGTGGGGATGACGCTGTTCCATTGCGCCATCACATCGGGGGGATCGCCTCCCGCCACCGCGAGCAGGAATTTTGCGTCCGCCCCGCTGGGCAGCGAGAGAGCCATCACCTCGTATTGGCTCTGGCCGCGGTTGAAATCATCGGTAATTCGATCGACGACCGTTTTCCATTCACCCATCCACATGTGCCAGAAAATCACCTGCTGGCGGTCGGAGTGTTTGCGGCTGATGCGGCTGGCCGGATTCATGACGATCAGACCGAGAATGACGATGCCGGCCGCGATGACGGCAAGGCGCATCAACTTCCGTGTGAGCCGGCTATTCATAATGCACCCACCGCCGATGCGTCCTGAAAATGAGCAGTGTCGCCGCGAATACGATGACAAGCAGTATCCACGCCATGGCGCTGGCATAACCCATGTTCAGGTATGAGAAGGCGCGATTGAAGAGGCACAGGGCATAGAAGAGCGTGCTGTCCTCAGGCCCGCCGCCGGTCATGACGTAAGCCTGCGTAAAATACTGGAACGATCCGATCACGGACATCACGACATTGAAGAATATGACGGGAGTCAGCATGGGCAGCGTGATATGGCGCACGCGCTGCCATGTGTTTGCGCCGTCCACCAGCGCGGCCTCATACAGATGCAGGGGGATGTCCTTCAGCCCGGCCAGGTAAATGATCATCGCGCCCCCGACGCCCCATATGGACATGACGATGAGCGATGTTTTCGACCACGATGCGCTGCCCAGCCATGCCGGGCCCTTGATGCCGATGTGGGCGAGAAGCCCGTTGACGAGGCCTATCTGCGGATTAAGTATCCACAACCACAGCATCGAGGCAGCCACCACGGGCACAATCGAAGGAAGGAAGAAGATCGTGCGATAGATGCTTATCCCGCGCAGATTCATGTCGAGCAACAACGCAAGCCCGATGCCCGCAGCGACACCCAGCGGAATGGAGAACACGGCGTAACATAATGTGTTGTACAACGCCTTGTAAAAAAGCGGATCGTTGAGCAGGAGATCGCGATAATTGGCCAGCCCGATCCAGCGGGGAGCGGACAACACATCGTACGAGCAGAAACTGAGATAGAGGCTTGCGATGAACGGGAACACGGTGAAAAGCAGGAATCCGATCAGCCAAGGCATGATGAAAAGCCAGCCGATACCGGGACGCGGTATCGGCCAGACCAAAAAACCCATCCTCCGGAAATGGGGCAAATTGATCTGATCGGCTGTTTGTTTCATCCGGATATGACCTTTCGACGAAATCGGCTTGAGTCAAGCCTTACGGACTGCCCGGAAGATGAAATCGAGATTGATTTGGATATCGGAGATTATGGTTCACGCGTGAACTGCGGCAGGCGGGATTGTGTGACATGGGCATCCTGCCAGCATATTTTCGGCGCAGGCAAAAAGCCGGCACATCAATACCCGTCATCACGTTTTCAGCACGTATTCGATGCGCTCCAGCGCCCAGTCGATGTCATCTTTCGTGATGACCAGCGGCGGGGCGAAACGTATGATATTTTCGTGTGTTTCCTTGCACAGCAATCCGCGCGCCTTGAGTTTCTCGCAGAAATGCCGCGCGCCACCCGCGTCAGGGTAAAGCTCAACGCCGATCATAAGCCCCCGGCCGCGCACCTCCTTGACATGCGGGCTTTTTATACCGGCAAGCTGCTCCATGAAATAGGGGCCCAAACGCGCGGAATTGCCGATCAGGTCTTCCTCCACGAGCACGCGCATGGCCGTGCGCGCCACGGCGCACGCAAGCGGATTTCCCCCGTATGTGCTCCCGTGGTCGCCGGGCTGGAAAACACCGAGCACCGCCTTGTTTGACAGCACCGCGGAAATTGGATAGCATCCGCCCGACAGCGCCTTTCCAATGAGTGTCAGGTCGGCCACAATGCCCTCGTGCTCCTCCGCGAGCATTTTGCCCGTCCGGCCAAGGCCCGTCTGTATCTCATCAAGAATGAGCACCACCCCTTCCCTGTCACACAATGCGCGCGCCTTGCTCATGTAGCCTGCCGGCGGAATGATGATGCCGCCCTCGCCTTGTATGGGTTCGATGAGTATTGCGACCGTGTTGGGCGTGACAGCCTGTTCGACCGCCGCATAATCCCCGAAGGGAACAATCCTGAACCCTGGCGTGAAAGGGGAATAACCGTCGCGGTACTGCTCCTCGGTGCTGAACCCGACGATTGTGATCGTGCGCCCGTGGAAGTTGTTGGAGAAAACAATGATCTCGGCCTGGCCTTCAGGCACGCCCTTGACGCGATAGCCCCACTTGCGAACGGCCTTGATGACGGATTCGACCGCCTCAGCGCCGCTGTTCATGGGCAGGACCATGTGTGAATCGGTGAGCCCGCAGATTTCCTTGTAGAAAAGACCGAGCTGGTCGTTGCGGAACGCGCGCGATGTCAGCGTCAGACGCTGCGCCTGAGTCATCAGGGTTTCCACAATCTTCGGATGGCAATGTCCCTGGTTGACGGCTGAATACGCCGAAAGGCAATCCAGATACCTGTTGCCTTCGACATCCCAGACCCAGATGCCCTGTCCCCGTGTCAGCACAACATCCAAAGGTTGGTAGTTGCGCGCGCCGTATTCTTCCTCAAGCCGTATATAGTCCGCTGTTGTCATCGTCATGGCCGGGTCGCCTGTCTTTGATGGGAAGCTCGATGGATTATTGTCCATGCTCTGCATGCCTTGTCAGCAAATGGGATGCTCATGCGGGCGATTTGGCATGATGGCGGATGATGTCCATGATGGCGGCATTGTCATGTTTTGGAGTCGCCCCATTCTGTGTGGCCACAAACGCGCCGACAGCGTTGGCTTGTTCAAGCGCGCGCGCCGGTTCCGCGCCCGTGAGGATTTCCGCCAGCAGGGCGGCAAGAAAAGCGTCACCTGCACCGACGGTGTCAGCCACCCTGACGGAGAAACCGGGATGCTCGCACCATGTGCCCTTGTGAAGCAGGGCTGCCCCGTTTGCGCCGCGCGTCACGCAGAGCGTCTGGCATCCGAAACGTTCCTCGAGGCAATGCGCGCCCTTTTCAAGTTCGCCGGGAATTCCAAACCATTCCATGAACCGCTCGTATTCCTGATCATTGAGTTTGAGCAGATCGCAATGCTTGAGCGATTCCTCCACGATTTCGCGCGAGTAATAGGGCGGACGCAGATTGATATCAAGCGCTCGTATTGCTTTCGTGTTCCAGAGAGTCTGGATGGCGCGCCGTGAGACGGCATCCCTTTGCGCAAGAGTGCCGAAAACAACCGCCCTCGCCGAACTGGCGCACTCAACCAAATCAGGCGAAATTTCGATGGCGTCCCACGCGGAGGGATGAACGATATCAAACACCGGACTTCGGAATTCGTCAAGGGTGACAATGACGAAACCCGTTGCGAGCGCGTCATCAGTTTGCAGAAATCTCGCGCTCATGCCTCGGCTTTCAATACGCCTTCGGATTTCACGGCCAAGCTCGTCGTTCCCCGCCCTGCTGGCAAATTCAGCATTCAGGCCCTGTTCATGAAGATGGCATGCCACATTGAAAACGGCGCCGCCCAGAAAGAGCCCCGCAGGCAACGCATCCCACAACACCTCGCCGACACACAGAACATCAGTCTTGTTCAAATGGGTATCCTTGCTGTTTAGTCCCTGGCAACACAATAAACCGGTATTGGGCCGGATTGACACCAAAGGCAAGCGTCTTGTTGCGCGAATAACCCCAGTAAGGCGCCGCCATATCGGATTCCGTTCATGACTGTTGGAAAGTTAATTGCCGCGGATTAAAACCGGAACACGACGCAAAGACTACTGAACATCAATTTTGAGTTTCTTCAGAAGGCTCCCCAAGCTTGTGGTCGCATCGGTCGGGGTGTTGCGGTACTCATCAATCTGGCACCGCTCTTCATCCGCAAGGTAGGCGCGGCGGCTAAGGCTTATTTTTTTCTTGTCCGGCTCGATCTTGATGACTTTCGCGGTCACCGTTTCGCCTGGTTTAACGGCGCCATCCAGCGAATCAACCTTTTGCTTGGACCATTGCGTCTTGTGGATCATCCCCTCCACATGCGGCGCGAGCTCCACAAAAACGCCAAAATCCGCGATGTTTTTTACCATTCCGGTGGCCGAGCTTCCAACCGGGTGTGACCTGGTGAATGACTCGAAGGGATCATCCTCAAGCTGTTTGATGCCAAGGTTGATGCGGTGAGATTGGTGGTCGATCCTGAGCACAACAGCCTCAATCTCGTCCCCAACGTTGAGAAACTTTGTGGGGTCCTTGAATCCGCGCTCATAGGAGAAATCGGTGATGTGAATCAGACCTTTCGTGTTCTCGTCAAGATGCACAAAGGCGCCATAGGAGACAATTTCGGCCACTTTGACTTTCAGACGCGAATCGACAGGATACTTCTGTTCGATCTCCGACCACGGATCAGCCGATATCTGCTTCAGCCCCAAATCCAGAAGCCGTTTCTCATTGTCATAGCCGATGACAACAGCCTTGACGGCATCGCCTTTCTTGAGAACATCGCTTGGTTTTCGGATGGTCAGCGCCCAACTGAGATTGTCCCGGTGAATGCGCCCTTCCATCCCGTCTTCAAGGGCGACATATGCGCAATTTGGCGAGAGATTGGTGACTGTTCCCTTCACAATTTTATCGGCGGGGTAGTCTTGTGCCACTTTCAGCCACGGATCGGGTTTGAGCTGCCGCCGGCTGAGCGACACACGCTCGCGCACGCGGTCAACCGTCATCACCTTAAACTTGTAATTATAACCGACTTTTAACACATCGGTGACATCGAAATGGCGCTCCCAGGAAACTTCCTCGCGGGGCACAAGACCGTCGAGACCGCCGAGGTCAACAAACACCCCAAAATCCACAATCGATTTCACCTTGCCCGTGACAGCCTGATCAACCGTGAGCGATTCGAGCACCTCATGGCGTTTCTTCTTCGCTTCTTCGGTCATCAGTTTGCGGCGCGACAAAACGCCCCGCCGCCGGTTCTCGTCGAGGTCGATCACATAAGCCTGAATTTCCTGTCCGACCATCGATTCGATGTTTGGCACCGGCACAGTGTCGAGCTGTGAGGCAGGGCAGAAGCATAGCATCCCAACATCCACAAGCACGCCCGTCTTCAGCGCTTTGACAATGCAACCGGTGACAGGCCGTTTTTCTTCGTAGGCCTTGACGATGTGATCCCATTCAAGACGCTGCCTGGCCAGCTTGTAAGACACTTCCACCTGTCCCGTTTCGGAATCCCTGCCACGGATCACAACATCCACCTCGTCGCCGGCCGCAATGCTCAGGTTGCCCTTGTAATCGGCGAATTCCTTAATATCGACGATGCCCTCGGCTTTGTCGCCAATGTCAAGCAGCACATAATCCTTTTTAACTTCAACAACCCGAGCGTGAGCCAACTGGCCGATCTCGAGCTTCGCAACCGAGCCCAGATAACTCGATATCAAGTGCTCAAATTGCTGGTCTTCATCGGCCAACACTCCTTCGCTGGGCCGCTTATCGTCACTGCTGATCTCGTCAGCAAACATGGGTGGATTCTCCGGATTATTCGGTGTCGGTGGGACCTTTGGAATTTTCCCAAATACTCTTTGTTTCGGGAGTAAATGACCTTCCTGACCGCAAAATTCCTTCTACATAATCCCTGTAAACTTTATTTATGTCCCGGCTAATGATCAGAATGCTCGCTTCGTTGCCCAGTTCAATGGCCGGATATGTCCAATTTGTGGAACCGAGAATGGTCTTGTCATCATCTAAAATCAGCAGCTTGGCGTGTGTCTGCACTTTGGGATCATCTTCGTAGACGGGCACACCCCTCTCTTGGAGGTATTCGGCTGTCTTGCTGTTTTTCGAATTGTCAAATATGTCGCTCTTGTCCATCACAACGCGCACATTCACACCCCGTTGGCGCGCTGAAACGAGATCATCCACCAGAACATTTGTTTCGCTCAGCGGTTCGCCCGGCAAAAGGGCGCGTTTGCCCCGCATCGGAGGCGTGTCATAGATGTCGATGCTGCGCTCAACAACATCAATGTTCTTGGACGCGCTCAGGAACGCGTCATGCACGGCGGGATAAAATCGGCGGTTGGCAAGCGGTTCGACGGCGACAACCGGCTGGCATGTCAAGCCCAGCTCAACCGCTGAAGTCTCGGCGGTGCTTGCGAAGGCAGCCATGGCCGGAATCTCCGCTGTTTCGGTCGTTGCGGCCGTTGCTGGTTGGGCATTTGCGCGAGGATGCCCCTCGGCGCAACGGTTGTCGAAGTAACGGCGGAACCACGCATTGACCTCGGGTGAATAGACAACCGCGGCAACCTCGTTGTTGCTGGTAAGCGAGTAGTGCAGCCAATTGTGCGACGACACAACAGTGACCACATCATCGGCCATGATGACCTTCTGGTGGCTCACATCACCTGGATTGTCTTCCCATATCTGGACGCCTGCTGTTGTCAGCCGGTCGACAAAATCCGTGTTGTATTGATTCTTGGCGCCACCGGGATTCCATTCGCCTGTGTCAACAATGACGCGCACTTCGACCCCGCGCTGGCGCGCCCGGATGAGATCCGCCACAAACATGTTGGTAATGGAATCAGGATGTTCGGGATAATAACGCGCCTGGTAAAGCATGATGCTGATGTTCTTGCGCGCCGTGTTGATGAGCTTTGCGACTGCGGGGGCATAATCCCTGTTGTTGATGGGAGTCACGCCTTGAGCGGGGAGAGCATTGAGTGCCGGGGGAAGGGTTCCCATAAGCAATGCCGCCGGCAATCCTGCCATCAGAATTCCGCGGAATATGCTCACAATAAGGTGTGTGTTACGCATATTTGTCAAAGCGCAAGCCATAAGCGCCTGCATCGTCAATCAAAACCCTCAATGTGCCGCACAAATGCTCAAAATAAGCGGCGCTTCATAGGGTGTCCGATATTCTTATTTCCCCTTGCCGGGCTTTCGGCATTTTACATAGAAGCAGTAGCCCAACTCGGGATTGTCGCCAAAGGACGGAGTGCCGAATATCTCATCCTGATCAAATGAGCCGTTGGCCACCGTCTTGGGCAACGGGCATATGGCCTTGGTTTCGAGGATTTCAAACTTGGCGGCGCGCAGTTTTGCCGTCAGCTCTTTTGGAGTGTATTCAATTTTGTGCTCGCCATGGATGAACTCGCTGGGAAGCTGAATGCGTGTCAGCAGTGAGTTGGGCGTGTCGAGACAAAAGAGACCGCCCGGTTTGAGCACCCGCATCACTTCCAAGATGACGCGCTCGCCATCCTTCTCCGAGACATGCTCGATGCTTTCACCGGACCAGACAAGATCCGCCAGATTGTTTTCAAGAAGTGACAGGTCTGACATTGTGGAATGCACATATTCGATGGTGCCAAAATCCCGGCGGATGATCTCATCCTCTTCGAATTCCACCGGCCTCAAGGCGCGCTTGTGCATGGGAAGATCAACGATGATCAGCCGTTTTGCTCTGTGAGGATACCCCATCGCGTAAAGCGCCCCGTTGATGTCCGTCGGGCAGGCGCCGCCGATGTCAACGATCACGTCAGCTTTGGGCAACTGCCGCACAAGCTCCTGCCTCGCCTCGTGAAGGCGATCCCCGAAGGTTGGCTTGAACCGGTCTTGATACTCCGGCGATTCGAGCAGTAATTTGACAAGCCATTTGCGGTCGATCAATTTGCGTTCAAGCCGCAACGTATAATATTCCACCGCATCATTTTCCGGCGGGCGGCCCAGTATCACATGATACGCAAGCTGAACAAATTCCTCGTCCGTGAACTGCTCTTCTGTCGCCGGATCACTGATGATCTGCTTCAATTTCTTTGTTATTGAACGTGATGCCACTCGGATATCCTATTTGATGGTTTCGCATTGGGCTATACCAAGCCAAGCAAAAATGATTTCCAATTAATACGGATTTTACTGACTTGATCCGTTTGATTTTCGACACTATGTAATAAGAGAAACAATGAATTTTATCAAGGATCTGGCATGGCAATTGAAGTCACACTCCCCGAATTGGCCGAAGGCATCAGCGGCGGCGACGTCGTCTCAGTGCTCGTCAAGGAAGGCGAATTGATCGAAGCCGATGCGCCGATCATCGAAATTGAGTCTGAAAAAGCCACCGTCACCGTGCCTTGTCCCGTGAAAGGCCGGATCAGCGGGATACTGGTCCGCCCGGGCGATAAAATCAAGGTCGGCCAAACTCTTGTTCTGATTGATCAAGGGGAAAATTCAGGCGCGGCGCCAGCGGACTCCGAACCGACGGCCACTGCTCCCGCCCGCAATGATGGCAGGATTGTCCCTGACAGGGCAGCCCCCGCGCCCAAATCCGTTTCACCCGCGGCGCCTGTTGCCTCCGAACCAATTGTTCCGGCGCCCTCCCCTCCCGCCCCAATCAAACTAATGGCCGACGATAAAACACATATGACGACGACAGAGACAACTGATACAGCCAATTCAAGAACGGCTGTGCCTGCGGGCCCGACCGTGCGCCGTATCGCCCGCGAGCTGGGGATTGACCTGACCACCGTCAAGGGAAGCGGCCGCAATGGCCGGATCGTCGTGGAGGATATTGATCCTTATATACAGTCCGCCATGATGAAACGCGCGGGTGTTGAGGCAGCCGCGGCGTCTCCCCCTCAGACCGCCACAATTGCGTCTGTCCAATTGCCCGATTTTTCTCTATGGGGGCCGATACGCCGTCAGAAAATCGATTCAATCCGCCGAAAAATTGCCGTCCATCTCGGACAAGCCTGGGCTGGCATCCCCCATGTTCACCAGTTCCATGAAGCGGATATTACACATCTTATCGGTCTCCAGCAGCGTTACCGCGCCCGGGTCAAGGAGCGCGGCGGCGCGCTCACGCTCACACCGTTCCTGATCAAGGCACTTGTCATGACACTCAAGGAATTTCCCCGGTTCAACGCCAGCTTTGATCCGCAGGCCGGCGAGATCATATTCAAGGACTATTATCACATCGGAGTGGCCGTCGACACGCCCTCCGGTCTGCTTGTGCCCGTCATCCGCGACGCTGACAAGAAAAGCATCGCCGACCTTGCCGTTGAACTGGCGGACTTAAGTCAGCGCACACGCGACCGCAAAGTGGTTGTTGACGAGTTGCGCGGCGGAACATTTACGCTCACGAATCTGGGAGGCATCGGCGGAGGACACTTTTCGCCCATCATCAACGCCCCCGAGACCTCGATCCTCGGCACAGGGCGGGCGGTCAAACGGGCCGTCTACAGGAAGGATGACACGCTCGAACCGCGCACGATGCTCCCGCTTTCGCTCGCCTATGACCACCGCGTCATTGACGGCGCGGACGGCGCGCGTTTCATCGTCAAACTGGCCGATATCCTCGAAAATTTCGAGGCAACCTGCCTGGGAATCTGATCAGGATATGACCATGCCCCGCTACGAACCTGTCATCGGCTTTGAAGTGCATGTGGAACTCTGCACGAACACCAAGATTTTCTGCGGATGCTCCACGCGTTTTGGCGCGCCGCCCAACACGCAGGTATGCCCCGTATGCCTTGGCATGCCCGGCGTTCTGCCCGTCGTGAACCGCAAGGCGGTTGAATTCGCGATACGAACAGCAATCGCCCTCAATTGCGGCATCACCAAATACACCACATTCGACCGAAAAAATTACTATTATCCAGACCTTCCCAAGAATTACCAGATATCCCAGAACTATGCCAGCCTCGGGACAAGCGGATGGGTGGATATCGATGTGAACGGAACCGTTAAACGCGTTCGCATCAACAACGTGCATCTTGAGGAGGACGCCGGCAAACTGTTGCATCCTGAAATTCCCGGCGCGAACTATTCCCTTGTTGACCTCAACCGTGCCGGCACCCCGCTCGTCGAGATCGTCAGCGAACCCGACCTTGGAACCGCCGACGAGGCGCTCGCCTACATGAACACGCTCAAAAACCTGCTTGAGTATATCGAAGTGAGCGACTGCAAGATGCAGGAAGGCCGCCTGCGCTTCGAAGTGAACATCTCCTTGCGCGAGTCAGGCGCCGCAAAGCTTGGCACGAAGGTCGAAATCAAAAATCTCAACTCGATGAAGACGGCCCTCAAATGCATCGGGCACGAAACACGCCGGCAAACCGCCCTGCTGGAACGCGGAGAAAAGGTGTTCCAGGAAACGCGGCTTTGGGACGAAGCGGCCAGCGTGACCCGCGCCATGCGCAGCAAGGAAGTCGCGCACGATTACCGTTATTTCCCTGATCCCGACCTTGTTGAGATTCACATCACGGACGAATGGCAGGAGCAGGTGCGCGCTCATCTGCCCGAACTCCCGGATGCCAAACGCCAGCGGTTCATCGCCGAATATGACCTGCCCGAATATGATGCCCGACTGTTGACGGCCTCAAAAACCGTCGCAACATACTATGAGCGCGCGGCCGCCGCGCACAACAACCCCAAGGCCATCAGCAATTGGATGATGACCGAGGTGCTGCGCGAGTTGCGCGAGCGCGACATCGAACCGGATGATTTCCCCCTCAAACCCGAAGGACTTGCCGCCATCGTGGAGATGATTGACGACGCCCGCATCAGCGGTAAAATCGCCAAGGACGTCTTCGCAAAGGCCGCGCAATCAGGGCGTGATCCGGGCGAAATCGTCAATGCCGAGGGGCTTCTGCAGGTCACTGACACAGGCGAAATTGAAAAGTGGGTGGACGAAGCCATCGCGGAAAATCCCGACATGGTGGCCAAGGTCAAAGCTGGCCAGACCAAAACCTTTCAGGCGCTGGTGGGGCAGATCATGAAAAAATCCCGCGGTAAAGCCAACCCCGCGCTCGTGAACGAACTGCTGAAATCCAGAATCCCATAACCGCCATCATGCGGCCGTGAACAGGACCGTATTCAGTTCTTCATTTCCCACGGGCGGATAAGTTCGCGGAACGTGCGGCGCGGCTGGCGGTATTCCCATTCCCACGCGAGTTCGACCGCGCGCCGCCGGTAGGCCGACAGTTGGCGCCTCTCGCCAAGCTCGTTGCGGGCCGCGCTAAGATATTCGGCATGTTTGACGGCAATGTCCAGCGCGCTTGTTGCCAGCGCCGCGTAAAGCGGAATCAGAAAAATCATCCCCAGCACGGAAATCACGCACAACACCGCCAGCGCCAGGAAAAACACCGATGCAAAGAACCATAACATGGGAGCGATGGCGAATAGCATGAAGCCTTTGCGCAGGACTGTCCGCAGACGCTGCTCGGTGTCGAATCGCGCCAGCGCGGCGCACGCCGCGGGCAGGTAGGCATACATCCCAAATCCTATCCAAAGAAACAGCATCGACACCGCGAAGCACGCGGCCCGCGCGGTGGATGATTGCGCCTGGCCACCGAGCTTCAAATAGAAGACCACATTGGCGGCCACAAGCACGAAAACAACTGCGGCAACAATAAGCAACACGAGGCAGCGGCGGAACAGGGTGCGCGCGCCCGTCCAGAAGTGGGGCAGGCGCGCCGCCTCATCGCGCGCCGCGCGCGTTGCCATGCAGAATATGCCGGCAAAAGCGGCGGCAATGACCGCCAAGCCGCCCAACCCAACCAATATCACGATGGCGAGTTGAAGCCATGGGGTGTGGATGGCGCGTCCGATGCCGCCTGCCGCGATGAGCAACAGAAAGACCGCCGCTGTTGTTGCCGCGCCCGTCAGCAAATATCCGCCAAGATAATCGTAGAAATTCCAGAAGAAGTGATAGAGCAGGCGGCGTATCATCAGGCGGAGGCCACGGCCGCCTCGTCGGGCTCGTTATCGGTGATGCGCGCGACATCTGCACCGAGCTGCTGGAGCTTGCGTTCCATGAATTCATACCCGCGGTCGATGTGGTAGACGCGGTTGATCAGCGTTGTCCCCTCGGCGGCCAATCCGGCCACCACAAGCGCCGCCGACGCCCGGAGGTCGCTTGCCATCACAGGCGCCCCGCCCAGATGATCCACGCCCTGAATCGTCGCGCTGCCCGACAGGACACGAATATCCGCCCCCATCCGGATCAGTTCCGCGGCGTGAAGGAAACGGTCGACATAAATGCCCTCCCTGATCAGGCTCTGGCCGGGCACAACCGAAAGCAGGGCCATGAATTGGGCCTGCAGATCGGTCGGGAATCCTGGATATGTCCATGTCTGGATCGTTGTCGGGTGATATTCCTCCACATCGCCGCGCACCCTGATGCCCTCATGCATCTCATCCAGACACACGCCAATTTCACGCAGTTTCCCGATGACCGCTTCCATGTGGTCGACACACGCGTACTCGATCATGATGTCCCCGCGCGTGATCGCGGCCGCGGTCATGAAGGTGCCCGCCTCGATGCGGTCGGAAAGCACGGTGTGATCGGCGCCGTCCAGCCCCTCAACGCCGGTGATGCGCAGCGAGCGCCCCCGGATGATCTCAATGCGAGCGCCCATCCTGGACAGGAATCCCAGGAGTTCAACGACCTCGGGCTCGCGCGCGGGGCCGTGGATGACCGTCGTGCCTTCGGCCAGCGTAGCCGCCATCGCCACGTTGCATGTGGCGCCGACGCTCGAACCGGCCGCGCCCGACAGGTTGAACTCCTTGCCCCGCAGCCGCTCAACTTCGGCGATCACATCGCCGTGTTCAAGGTTGATGCGGGCTCCCAGCTCCTCGAATCCCTTCAAGTGCAGATCGATGGGCCGCGAGCCAATGGCGCAGCCGCCCGGCAGTGAAACCCTGGCACGGCGCAAACGCGCCAGCATGGGACCCATCACATAGATGGAAGCGCGCATTTTGCGCACAATGTCATAAGGCGCCTCGCTGATGCTGAAGCCGCGCGGATCAATCCTCAACATGTGATCGCCATACTCAACATCCGCGCCCAGCGACCGCAGACAATCCGCCATGTATTGCACATCGCGCAGTTCGGGAACATTGCGGATCACTGACGGCGAATTCGCCAGCAACGCCGCCGCCATCAGCGGCAGTGTGGCATTTTTCGAGCCGCTGATCTGCACCTTGCCACGCAACGGCTTGCCGCCGGCAATGACAATTCTATCCATGAGGCGCGGTCTTAGAATCCCACTGTCTGGCCGGGCAGAGTGAAATGGCTCGGTTGGAAGGCAATGCAGTCTATTTCCACCAGCGCGCTCTTTGGCAGGTTGGCCACTTCGACGGTTGCTCTCGCGGGCGGAACAAGCGCGAAATGCTTGCGGTAAACATTGTTCATCGCCTCGAAATCCGCGATATTCTTCAGGTACACCGTTGTCTTAACCACCTGGTAAAGCCCGCCGCCCGTCGCATCGAGTATTGCCGCGATGTTCTGCAGCACGCGCTCTGTTTGCGCGCCCACGTCCGCGCCGGACACTTCGCCGGTTTTGGGGTCGAGCGGTATCTGCCCCGACACAAAGATAAAATTGCCGGCCTTGATTGCCTGTGAATACGGCCCGACAGCCGCCGGAGCCTTGTCTGTGATGATTGGAACCTTGTCACCGCCTACCATGTTGCTCTTCTCCTTTCATCCTCTTGCCAAACCAATGCGCCCAGTGCGCACCAGTTCCTTTATGCCATATACACGCAGCAAGTCCACCAATGCGGCCAGTTTGTCGCCGTTGCCCGACGCCTCAATCGTCAGCGAACCGTGCTGCGCATCAACAATCTTACTGCGGAAGATATCGGCGATTTCAAGCACTTCCCTCCGGTTCTTCGCGGTCGTTTCAACTTTGATCAGCATCAGCTCGCGCTCGACAAATTTGATGGCCGTCAGGTCTTCCGCCTTGATCACATAGACCAGTTTATTCAACTGCTTCAAAATCTGCGCGACCACCTTGTCATCGCCATGCACAACGATGGTCATCCGCGAGACGGTGGGGTCCTGCGTCTCGCCGACAGCAAGACTGTCGATGTTAAAGCCGCGCCCTGAGAACATGCCCGCAATCTGGGCCAGCACGCCAAACTTGTTCTCCACAAGCACTGTAATAATATGTTCCATCGGCAAAAAATCCTCTCATCTTGCCCCAAACTGGGCGATGAGACATTCATTCAACAGGGGGGTATCGTCAAGCTCCATCAATCCAAATCAATTCGATTCTCATAAAGCTGGGCGCATATTTGAGCTTTTCGGCATGGCATACGCCGCCGCGGATCCCGCCCGTGACTCATGGCCGGATCAGCCATGCCGCTTTACTTTTATGATTGTGTGAGCCAGGCGCCCCAAATCCTCCCGCACAAACAGGATTCATTTTCCCTTAATGCCAGAATCGAAAACACATCCCCCGCAAGGCATGTCCTTCATTTTGCTTGCGCCAGCAATATGCTTTTTGCGGCCATGTATGGATGGTTGACATGAGCATCAATCCACAGTCAGCGAAGCCGGTGAAAAGACGCGAGGCGCGGCGCCTGGCGCTCCTCGCTCAGTACGCGATGGAATGCAACGGATACGCGGCGTGGGACACACTCGGCCTCATGTGCGCGTTCAAGCCCGAATGGATCACGATGCCCGAATTCACACGCCTGCTCTGTCAGACCACCGAAGATCACAAGGCCGAGATCGAGCATGAGATCGCATCCGTTCTCGAGCACTGGAAGTATGATCGCATCGCCATTGTGGAGCGCGCCATCCTGAAACTCGCCACAGCCGAGATTCTTTTTTTTCCGGATATTCCCCCGCGTGTCACCATCAACGAATATATCGAACTCTCAAAACCCTACGGAAGTGACCAGGCGCCGGCGTTCATCAACGGCATCCTCGACCGCATCGTTCATCTGCGCCACAAGGCGGATTTTCATGTCAAACAGGCGGGGAAGAAATAGTCCTTCACAATGCGCCGTGCGTGCCTGCGCTGGCTCTCGACGATGGTTTCGCGATTGTAAAAGCCCGATACTGGCCCGTGAGACACGTTGATCTCTGCTCGTCGTCGATGGCGACGACTTTGAGTTCATGGCGCCCCGCTGGTAGTGAATCAACCGGGCATTCAAACTCGAAACCGCTCGCGGTTGAGGCCGGCATGTAACGCGGATACATTTCCGCCACACCCGGCCACGGACGCCCAAGCGCGGCTGTGCCGATGACCTGGTCATCGACGATCACCTGAATTTCGCTCACACGGTCAAGGCACCAGCCGTCCACGCGCAACCTCCCCTGCACGACCGACTCATTCGCGGGTTGTCCCACATATCCGAATGGCGGCAGCCCGTCATTGCTCACGGGCGGCGGCGCGTCGCCCGCTTTACGGCACGAAGCGCGCATAAGCCGCCCGCCCGTGTCGAAACGCGTGATGGCGTATCCGCTTTCTTCGATATAGACGCGGAATTCAGCGGGCGCGCAGCATTGAATGCGCCCCCGCGGTTTCGCGTCGCCCGTGACGGCATGGCGACGCCACATGGCGAAAATATCGGGATGGGTGATGTCCCATGTGTCGAAGTAGGCGCTGCCGCCCGTCTTGAGCAACGCGAAAGCTGTTCTCAGATATTCGAAAAGGTCCTCCTTGTCGAGGTGCATGAGGACGATTGTCGCATAGATGAAATCGAACGCGGGCGCCCCGAGCGCCTTCAGATTTTCGGCGCTATGAATTTCATGGAAGAACACATTGGACACGCCTGCGCAGCGTTTGCGCGCGTGTTCGAGCATCCTGGGCGCGATGTCGGCCCCGTGCCATTCGGCCACATGCGGCGCCATCTCACGCCCGATGCGCGCCAGTCCGCAACCAATCTCCAGAACCCTGCTTTTATCATTAAGGCTGAATTTCCCGATGAGCTGTTTCGCTCCGACAATATCCTCCTCGCCATGCCAGCCCCGCGAGCGGTAGAGATTTTCATCGGAGGCGGAAATGGTCGCCTCGTATGCCTGCTCGATTGTCCCGGCGGCCCGGTTCCACCATTCTTTGTAGGACCAAGCCTGCTGTGGAGTCCTTGATTTGCGCGGCAACAGTTTGTGTATGACTCTGAACAGCATGATCTGTCACCCGGCGTATGCTTCAGGCGCCGCCCTTCGGGGATCAGGCCAAATCGCATGGAATTGTGTGAGAGTTCCGGATAACGACCGGATTTCAAACGCGCATATGGAAATATCGAGTCTTTGCGTCGCGGGATGAGTCGGTTTCATGATCCTCTCGCTGAAATGTGACAATGCTTTACAGGATGTTATGCCATGCCATGTATAACATTCTGATCAAAGAAGCATGATGTTTCATCCCGCGCCAGAACAAATTTCGCGGCACTCACGAAAACACGATTTTATTGATTGCGGCGTTTCCGCAGGAATGATTGATGTGTTGCTTTAACCAGCAGATCATCTATTTTCATATTAAGCGGGAATAGTCTTCATGCGTGTCCATGACCGTAGAGCAATTCTGTGCGCCGTCATGAGGTTTTGCGCGATAACGACGGCAGTCAACGCACAGGCCCGGCGCATCACCCGGCATCGGGCAGCGATATGGCTCAACTTATCGATCGGTGGCGGGCGCGAAATCGGCATTCTTCAACCCGCTCATCGTGAATCCGGGCAGTTACGATGTTTATGTGGCATGGGGACCCGCCAACAACCGCCGATATCCAATCACACACAGAGTCTGCCACACGGCTGGCATCTCAGAATACCTGATCGGCCAGTCAACGACCGCGGATGAATGGATTTCATTGGGCAGACATGTTTTTGCGGCGGGGACAAGCGGATATGCCGAAGTGTGCAATGCCAACATTGATGAAAGCGGCAGCATGTATGCCGCCGCCGTCAAATTCGTGCCTGTCGCCGTTGTCTCAGTCGCAGACTGGGAAATCTACTGAAGTCCGTGTAAAGGAACGACACAATGCCAAGGCAAGGCTATCTGATCAGGCCGGAAAACATTCCGGAGCGCGCGGCGTGTCCCGTTGTTGATCTTCACAATCACTTTTCGGGCAACTGGGAAAACCTGGATGATGTTGTGCGGATCATGGATGATGTCGGCGTGGCTTGCTATTGTGATTTGACGGCAAACACCAAGGTGACCTGGGAAGAAGGCGGGTATGTTGTCCGCCAAGGCAGCTTTGATGGATTCATGGCCAACTGTGCCCGGCGGTTCCCCGGCCGGTTCATCGGCTTCACAACCGCGGGATTTGCCGTGCCGCCGCACGAACCGCTGTTCAATGACGCATCCGAGTTTGCCGATCTCTCCATCGAAATTCTTCGCAGGCATGTTTCCCAAGGTGCGATGGGTCTCAAGATTCTCAAGGATCTGGGGCTTGTCTGGCGCGATTCACAAGGCAGCCTCGTCAATGCCGACGACACCAGGCTGTCGCCAATATGGGACGAAGCCGCGCGCCTTGATGTTCCCGTCCTTATCCACCAGGCCGACCCCGTCGGATTCTTCGATCCGCCCACGCCCGACAACGAGCAATACAAGATATTGCGTGAATACCCCGCATGGAGTTTCGCCGACCGCGCGCGTTACCCGCGGCATGATGAACTGCTTGCTCGTCTGGAAAATCTGATCAGTCGTCATCGCCGCACGACCTTTCTGGTGGCTCACGGCGCGAATTGCCCTGAAGACCTGGCACGGCTCGCCCGAATGCTTGACGACAACTCCAACATATTCGTCGATTTCTCCGCAAGGCTCGATGAATTGGGCCGCCAGCCTTACTCAGCGCGCGAATTCATGATTCGATATGCCGACCGGATTTATTTCGGAACCGACATGCCTTCATCGCGCGAACTCTACAGGTTTCATTTCCGATTTTTTGAAACTTTCGATGAGTGGTTCGCGCCCCCCCGGCCCGACGGATCTTTCCGCGATCCCAGATGGCTCATCCATGGCATCGGGCTGCCACCGGAGGTGCTGGATCAATTATATTTGCGCAATGCCGAACGGATATTGAATAAATGCCTGACGTAAACCCGAGCGTGCAGGCCGATATTCCTGACATACCGTGCACTGATGGCGCAACGCTCCCATGCTGAATCGATTTCAACCGAATGCGTCCGTCTGGCATCAGGCGGCGCATGGAACAAATGCGCGATTTCGGCGCATTGGACGCATTGGCGGATCGCGGGCTTATGCTCCAGGGAGCCTGCCACAGCTTCCCGTTCTTGTTTCCGACTGAACGCTACTTCAGCGCCCATCCCGATTGGTTTGGCATGCTCAACGGAAATCGCCAGCCGCACCTGGCATACACCTTTGCCAGTCTTGCCGTCTTTCCGCATATCGTCTCCCATTCTTATAATGCCGGGCGCCTATTGCTGGTTGACGACTTCGCCCGGCAGCACATCCGTCTCGTCAGGCATCGCGAACGCATCATGTCCAATCGTTGTGTCGCCTGCCTTAATCTTCCCGCGCTCTTCTTCGATCCAATCCTTGACGGTGATCCGTATGAACCACGGCACCTCCTTGCGGTCCATGAGCCCCTGATTCAGGTCTGCCAGCTCATAAAAATAATCGAGCAGCTTGTCCGTGTAAGTCTGCGTCTTTTCGAGCAATACGCGCGCCCGGGCGAATTTCCCCCGCGCGCGCAGAGCGCGGATTTCGTCGCGCTGCCGGTACATATCGCCGAGCTTTTCCGCAAGACGGTGGAGCTTCACAACCTTGCCCACGCGGTGCGAACATATGGGATCATTTTTCGCGGCTTTCACCGCCGGATCGATGTATTGTTTGCGCTGGCGCGACAGCGCGGCACGGTGCGCGGGCAGCGTGTCGTTCTTCACGCGATAAGCCAGCTCCGGGTCGCGCGCCCACTCGGTGTAATAGGCGGCAATATGGCGCCCGGCCCCCGGACCATAATAATTGATCGCATAGTCTTTGATGAGGTCATAAGGATCTGCGCTGGAATCGTAAAACACACGGCCGGCCAGATAACCGTTGAGCGTGTGATTCCACCAGTAATCCTTCGGCCACATGAGCATGTAAACTGAATCGATGCGATGCCGCAGGAAATATTTCCGGTCGCTCAGCATGGTTTTCGCAAAGGGGGGAATGACCCAGGGTTCCGCGAAATTGTCGGTATAGTATTGGCACAGCGAAATGCCGCCGCGACAGGCCTTGCGCCATTTTTCAAGATTATCCCTGCGGTCGTATGCGCCATCATCATAGCCGCACACATGATACCGTCCCCAGTGCGCCCATATAACCCGCAGTTTCGGATGGAGTCCCCCGCCGGTCGGCGGTTCCGCGGTCGGTCCATACCCGCCCGTCGTTTCAAGGATCGCATCCGGACGCGCCTCCGCAAGCATGTCGGTCAATTCTCCTGTGATGGTCATAAGCAGGTTGCTCGCGCCGGCCTTCCGGCATTCATCGCACGCGCAGGCGATACCGCCGTCAAACGGGATAGGACAGAATATTTTGATCGCCTCCGCATCCTTGATGAACTCCCTGGCGTTTGCGATGAACTGTTTGCGCGCCCCGGTGTTCGACCAGCAGAACTGCGCCCCAAGGTGATTTTGCGGAACCCGCTTTCCGTCACGAAGCCCAAACCATTCCGGGTGGCCGGCCATATGGTCCACGGCCTGCAGCAGCAGGTTGAATGAATGCGCGGGCCCATGGATATACATCCCGCGCCGCTTCAATTCGTGGAGAAGCCCCGTGGCGCGAAGGTGCTCATATTCCGCTTTGAGGCCGTTTTTGTGACCGCATTGCCAACCCATCGCGTTGTAACGGTTTTTCATGGCCCAGTCGAGCTGCTTGAGAGCCTTGACCGGGTCAATCTCGAAAAACCACTCGCTCCCGTTGCAGATGCGATGCTTGACGAATGCCGCCGACGCCCACGAGCCGGCATTAAGAACAAGCGTCCGCTTGCGGGGAACAACCTCCGGATCATAAGGATCCTCCGTCGGGTAGAACCAGCGGCAACCAAGTTTTTCCAGCAGATCATAGACGGCATAAGCGGCGCCGCGTTCATTGTCAGCGCCGATGACGATGCGCGCGGTTTGCCCCTTGTCCGCCGGGCGGACCGTGATGGCGTAACCATCGCGCCCTTTCGCGGGCGACGCCAGCACGGCGCGGTCGCGGCGCGATAGCGTTTTCCGCAATCCCAGCACAATCACAGGCTTGCCCTCCTCCTTCTCCACGCGGCGAAACGATGCAGCGCTCATCTGCTGCACATATCGCTGCAATTCCTGCGCCGCGAAATCAACGGCTGGGGGAGAGTCTTTGACCACGAAGATTTGCCAATCGGTGCTGCCATTGACTGCCAAACGCGCTGTAATCATTTGATGTGACGCTCCTTTGTTAATTCGTTACGGTTGTTAATCAGCAAATCTGAAATCAATCATCACAACCATACCATGATCATTCTGCGGGACATACCTTATGAATGGAGCTGACGTCAAAGGCTTTGAACGGCAGGGCGAATCATCCCCGCCGCACGCTGGTATTGCGTTGGAAAGGATCAACCCGCTGTGTTCATCGTAAAAATCCGCGCCAGTTACAGCGCCGCGCACCGTCTGTGCCGAGAGGATCTCTCTGAAGAGGCAAATTACGCCCTGTATGGCAAATGCTCGAATCCCAATGGCCACGGCCACAACTACGATCTTGAGGTCGCGGTGGCCGGCGAGATTGATCCCGCCACCGGCATGGTCATCAACTTCTGCGAAATCCAGCAGCTTGTCGACTCTCTGATTATTGACCAAGTCGATCATAAAAATCTGAATGTTGATGTGGCCTTCATGCGCGGCGTCATACCGACCGTCGAGAACATGGCGCGCATTTTCTGGGATATCCTGACGCCCCGCATCCGCAACGGACGTCTTCACCATGTCACCGTCGGCGAACGCAATTCCAACATGGTCACCTATGCCGGCCCCAGTCCCGCACGATCCAAACTCGCGGATTCATAGAAAGGAAGCCTCAACATGCCCAACAATTATCGCGACCTCAGCTACCAGGAACTCACCTCGCGCGCCGACGCCATCGCGCAGGACGAAATCTCCAACGGTGAGCGCAACTACGAGATGGAAACCCATATTGAGGAAATCCTGCGTCTCATGGGCGAGGACCCCACGCGCGAGGGACTCAGACGCACCCCGCTGCGCGTCGCGCGAGCCTACGAATTCCTCACATCGGGCTGCTCAATGACCATCGACCAGATCGTCAACAACGCCATCTTCAACGAAGAGTACGATGAAATCGTCTCGATCAAAAACATTCATTTCTTCAGCCTGTGCGAGCACCACATGCTGCCTTTCTTCGGCATCGCGAACATCGGCTATCTCCCCAATGGCAAGGTCATCGGCCTGAGCAAAATCCCGCGCATCGTCGACATGTTCGCCCGCCGCCTTCAAGTGCAGGAGCGCCTGACAATGGAAGTGGCAAACTGCATCAATGAAATTCTTCAGCCACGCGGCGTTGCCGTCGTCATGGAGGCGTGGCATTTGTGCATGATGATGCGCGGCGTCGAAAAGCAGGACTCGCTGACCGTGACAAGCTGCATGCTTGGCGCTTTCCGCAACTCTCCCCAGACCCGCGCCGAATTCATGACCCTTTGCGGATCATACTCGCTCAAAAAAAGCTGACGCTCCATCGGGCGGCAACTTCCAAAATCTGCGATATGCCCGCAGCGGTTCGGTCATTCTTTATCTTGCAAAACCGCTTTCCATCATTATATGATTTTGAAGTATTAATCAGCGGTTTCGAATACATACTTTGAATGGAGTAGACGGCCATGTGGCGAGTAAGATTGTTTCTTCCTGTCTTTTGCATTTGCTCATTTATCGCCTGGGGACAAAATTTGTTGTCACAGGATATTCCGGCCGGAGCGCCAGCTTCCGGCAATCTCCGCAAATTAAGTCCTGATTTACGCGTCGCGGCTCAGCGCGGCGGCGATGATTTCATTATTGTATGCGCGCTTGTGCGCGAGGGCGTCCAGGTGGAGCGCTACATGGAGCGCTCTGCCCCGGGACGCGTTATTGGTGAGATGCAGACCATCACCGGGGAAATCCGGCCATCGAACCTTGTCAAACTGGCAAATGTTGATGGGGTGATCACTATCATATCCACCGAGACCTACAGGCCTGTCGAAGCGCCCGGCGAGGATGAACTCCGGGCACAGCCCCGCCCGGACATCACGCTGCCCGCCGATCTGCCCCCCTCGCCCCAGACCATAAAAACCCGCGAAATCCACAAGGCTTCCGCCGCATGGACCAAGGGATACACGGGCACGGGAGTGGTCGCCGGCCTCGTTGACACGGGTGTGGATTTCTCCCATCCCGACCTGCAGGGAATCCAGGCGCGCGTCAGCTCCGGGCCTTACGCCGGCTGGCCCTATTCATACGACACCCTCTCTGTGTTACGCTACGCCATCAATTCCGCCGACACGCTGGGTCCGGACAACATCGCAGCAACTCTCGGCAGTACATGGTATGTCCACACGACCGACGTGCCCAGCTACCACATGGTTGGCGACACCTGCTATGCCGATCTCACGCTTGATGTCACAACCTCACCCGTCACCATATACTGGCACAACACTTCCAAAAGCGGCAACTACAAGTTCAGCGTGCATCCGGACATCGCGTTGAGCAACGCCGCCAGGAACCTTGGCATGGGTTATGCCACACGCAACATACCAGCCGCTGTCATTCTCTCTGATGAAACAGCGGAGGGAATCTATGACACCGTCTATGTCGATATTGACTATAATGGCGACGTCCGCGACAGCAAACCAATGCGCAAGGGCGATGAGCTCGCGGGCGCGGATATTTTCAAGGCGGACGGCTCCTGGGGCGCCGACGGCGTCTGGGACCTGTCGGCGGGCATGCTGGCATGGATTTCTGACGGCGTGAATCCGCCGCCGGGACTTGCCGTGACGTATCCGACTCGTGTCACTGTCCCTGGCGCGGGACGTCTGCTGGTCTTCATCGGCGACAGCAGCGATCACGGAACCCATTGCGCGGGCGACATCGCCGGGCAGAGCCGCATCACCGATCCCAGCGCCCTTGGCACAATCAACCCGCTTTTTGCCGGCGGGTCCGCCGTTGGCGGCGTTGGCGGAGCAGTCTTGTCAGGCATGGCTCCCGGCGCAAAAATCGCGGCACTGCAGAACGGATTCGGTCTGCCTTTTGACGCATGGATCATCAGCATATTCGGTTTTGATGGCACGCCTCAATCCGGCGATGAGTGCCAGATTATCAACAATTCATGGGGCGGCAGTAACGTGATCAATGACGGGTGGGATTACACATCGCGTTATGCCTCATATCTCAACGAATATATTGCCCCCCGTGCCACCTTTGTTGTCTCAACGGGCAACGGCGGACACGGCTTCGGAACCGCCACCGAGCCGGGCAGTGTCACCTCGCTCAACGTCGGAGCAAGCACCAGTTATGGCAGCACGCTCGATTTCGAATTCGTGTCACCCTCGCGTTTTCTGTGGGGAGACGTCCAGCCATGGTCCAACCGCGGTCCCGGAATGCTTGGCAACTGCGCCCCCAATGTGCTCGGCGTGGGAGCGTGGGGCACGGGGTGCGGACCGCTCAATGTGATTACGCCCACCGGCATGAACAACGGCCAGTCGGCCTACAACCAGTTCGGCGGCACCTCGATGGCCGCACCCATCGCCTCAGGCATCAGCGCCCTTGTTTACCAAGCCTACAAAAACCGGCATGGCCTGTTCCCAAAATGGCAGGATTCCGTGGCCATGCTCATGAATTCATGCAATGACCTCGGCTACGATGTCTTGGCGCAGGGCGCGGGAAATCTCGACGCGGACCGCGCCACGGATGTCGCCGCCGGCAAGGGATTGCGCGTCGAACCCGAACAGATCGTTGCCGGAGCTTTTCACGGCGCTGATTATCCGGCATTCCCCCACATCATGCATCCCGGCGACACAGACAATGTGACACTTTCATTCTTCAACGATTCCGTCATCACAAATACCATCTCACTATCATCACTCGAGCTCACGCAAGTCAGTGACCTGTACCTGACGATTTCCCTTCCCGCCGGCTCGCCGCCGGACATGCGCACCCCCACATGGGTCACCGATATCACGCCGCTGATCACAACCAATGATCCGGACCTCCTGCGCGTGCAGGTGGTGTATCCCTACACAACCTTCGACATAAACGGCGATTACAACTACGAAAACTCCTGGCGCGTGCTCCTGTATGACTGGACGGATCTCAACCGCGATGGCCGGTTCTGGAATGACGCCAACTTCAACGGTGTTGTCGATCCCGGCGAAATGCCGCTCGACCCCGCAACCAGCCAGAGCGAGCACCTTCGCTTCACTTATGGCTACCCGCGCGGCACATACCTTGAGGCCAGCGTCGGGCGCGAGAGCCTCTCGCGCCGCCACAACGGAGTCCTGCTCGGTCTCCAACGGCGCTCAGGCACGGACGCATGCGAATTCACAATCCGCATGACATGCTATAAACAATCAGCCTGTCCATGGATCAAGCTGTCGGCCAGAGGCATCTCGGTCGGCCCCGGCGCCACCGGCACGGTTGATGCGGCAATTTACTCCGGTTCAACAGAGCGGCTCGGCCTCTACCAAGCCGGAATATACGCCAGTTATGGCGGCATGACCACGCTCGTGCCCGTTATCAAGCACGTCGCGGCGAATTCCAACCAGTTCCGTTTCGGAACGGAAACCCCCGGCGAGCCCCCGGACGGATACACCTATGACAACGGCCACATCTTTGGCGGATTCAACTGGTCATGGCGCTACGAATCGGGCGACTGGCGCCTCTTCTTCTTCGATACGCCGCAAGGCACGGCTCGTCCCGGACGTAAAATCATCGTCGACACCCGCTGGTCTGCCACGCCCACCGACATCGACACATGGGTATATGGTCCCAACCCTGATGCCTATTCCTTCTTCGATCCCACATTCTTCGGCCCCTACGGCGTCTCTATGACCGGCGGCAGCGCCGACAGCTACATTGGAAGCGGAATATTCCGGTTCAACACATCGACAGGCGGCGCCCGCGAAATCATCAGCGCCGACATCCGCGACGGCCTCAACTTCATCGCCCTCCACAATGTCCTCTACGGCGACATGATGCCCGCGCAGTCATACACCGGAACAACATACCAAGTGGATACATTACCTTATCCTGTCGTCCAATACGGTCACACAGGCACATGGAACCAGGCTTTCATCAGCACGGCCGACATGGACACAGGCCTGACCGTGACGACCTACGGTTTGTCGCAACCATTGGCGCTGGCAAACCAGACCGCCTACCAGGATAATCCTTCCAACATGTGCACCGCAAGCTGGGTTTACACGCTCGACATCAATAATTGCGGCATGATCGAGATCAACACCACAAGTCCCGTCCCAGGCTTGGACATTGACCTGCTGCTTTTCCGCGACACAGGCAGCGGCGTATGGGAATGCCCGGGCGATCCGCTGATCGCTTCCTCATCATCCGGCACCGCCGCGGAATATATCAAAGTCACGCACCCCTCCAATGCGCGTTATTTCGTGGTGGTTCACGGATGGATCGTGCCCGGCGGAAGTGCGCCGTTCGACATCACCATTCAAGCCATCCAGGGTTCAGACATAACGCTCGTTGGCGCACCGCCGCCGTTTATCACCCACGACACAACCTATACGCTCCAGTTCCAGTGGACCGCGCCTGGCCCCGGCACATGGGAGGGACAGATTCTCCTCGGGCCGCCCGCCGCGCCCGCGACCCTTGCCATACCTGTCACCGTCCATGCAACTTACGCCGACCTGTCTATTATAAAGTATGCAGTCCCCAACCCAGCACAGGCCCTGGCGCCATTGACGTATAACTTCCAAGTTATTAACTTCGGCCCGGACGAAGTGACAACCCTCACCATAACTGACATACTCCCCCACAACGTGGAGCTCATTTACGCCCAGTCTTACGATCCCGCGACGCGCATAGCCAATGTAATCACATGGAACGACCCCTTGCCCGCCGGCTGGACATTGACAGTTAATGGTTACCTGAGGGTAAGACCTGATGACGGTAGCACAAGCGTGGTCAATACCTGTGAGGTGTTGTCATCCCTTCCCGACCCTGACCCGTCGAACAACACCTACACAACGACGACGATGCTGCTCCCCGCTTTCCAATCATGGCGCGACGACACCTTCACCACAGGCGCCGTCGAACCGCCGGGGCTTTACGGATGGAGTTCATTCGGCTTCAACGACGCCCTCGCATGGCCGGATTATAACGCCGCGACACACTCCTATCGCGCCCACATAACCGGCAATCCCTCGCTTTACCGGGCCTCGGGCGTCATTGCCAACTGGGGCGAGTGGATGCCGTATTCCAATGTGTACACAGACAAGTATGTTCGCGTGAAGTATTATGTATACGCGGGCGGACAGAGCAATCCCGGCGACGGAACGCAGATACCCAACATGCGCATGCGCGCTCAGACGCGGTTCGCCGTCAACTCAATGCTCGAGGTTTTCAACCACACGAATGATTTCAGCCAGGCGCAGACCGACATGGAGCAGGAGTTGCGCCCATCAGCCAATCCCGCCAATCCATCGCTCTACCGTGTGGATTTCGATCCCGTGGACGCGCCCTGCCTGACCGACAATGCCGCTGTCGAAGGCATCCAGCGCGCCTTTGAGGCTTATGCCATTTATCCGCAGGACAACGGCTATGTGGCCATGTGCGAGAGCCAGATCGGCACATATCCCAACTCGACATTGAGTGACGTCGGGGCGCCGGCAAAGGTTTACGCGCCATCGGCTGGCGGCGCCGGCGATCTTGCCGTCAAATTCCCCGGTGAACTCGACATCGCCAACATGATTCCCGGCGCGGGCGAAGGCGTCTTCCCAACGCGCGACACTGCCGCGACGCCCGAACAATTGCCCACGCACACCGAAAGTGCCGACGGCATAACCATTGACAGCGCCAACGTGCCGCTCGACCGCGTCGGCATTCTCAGCCGCGAGTTCACTCCCGCCACAACATACACCGAGGTGTTGCGCGTCGAGGCTGGCCGGCAATACAAAATCCGATGGCACATCGCATCCACACAGTTCACCAACCAGCAGTGCCAGGTGCGCATGCGCGGACGCTCGATCAAATTCGGATGGTCGCAGAAACTCGAAGTCGGCGGAGCATGGGCGGCCGGATCCTTCAGCAACACGATTGCCCAGCAGGTCCTTCCGGGCGATGGTTGCATGAATCCCGACCACAGGACCGGCGAAACCACCGGCGGCTGGTACACACTGCTTATGCACACACCCATGAGCGCCGACATCCGGCCCGAATTCCCCGCCGGAACGCCCCTGACCATCCGCATGCCCAACATCTGCGCCCAGCCTGGCCCCGGTGTTGACGCCGCCTCGCAACGCGATCTCCGCGTCGGGTTCGACCTCATCGACACCATCAGCGGCGGCGCTCAGCGCGACCTCGAACGCGGCAATTTCCTTCTCGACCGCATCGAAGTGCGGATTTACGACCTCGTGGCTGATTAAGCCTCAGTACTCAGTATCAGGAAAGCTTTCCAACTGATTTCTCCGCTCGAGAGAATCAGACAGCACGATCATTGTTTTTTCAGCATGACTGTAAAATTTCTTGTATCCCGCGCACAAATAATTCAACTCGGGATCCCCGCCAGCGGCGGAGGCAAAGCGATCCTTAGGACATCCGCCGTTGCACGCGAAAAGGAACCCGCATTGACGGCATGATGCCCCAAGCCCGTCCTGCTTGACCCGGCCGAACTCCCGTTGAAACTCCGAGCCAACCAGTGCCGTCAGCGGAGTCTTCATGATGTTGCCGAGATAGTGATCAACATCAACGAAATGATCACACGAAAACAGGTCTCCGTTATGCTCAAGGGCAAGGCACGCCCCGCATATTTCCGCATGCGAGCAGATTTGCGCCTCCCCCACATACCATGATTCCAGCGCCGACTCAAATATCTGCACATCAATCTCCCCCATATCGTGACAAACCCAATCATCGAAGACGCCGCACAAAAAATCCCCCCACAACTCAGGCGTGACGCTCCATTCAGTGAGCCCGCCGTCCGGCATCCGCCCCGCCGCCGGAATGAACTGGATATGGCTGACGCCCTCGCGCTTGAAAAACCGGTATACATCAAGCGGCGCCGCGGCGTTCATGCGGTTGACCACGCAAAGGACGTTGTGCGCCACCCCATGATACTGGAGCAATTTGAGCGCGCGGCGCGCCTGCTTAAATGTGGGATTGCCGCCATGGCTCACGCGATAATAATCATGATAGCGCGCGGGACCATCAAGGCTCAGGCCGGCAAGAAAACGGTTCTCCCGCAGGAACCGGCACCACTCATCGCCCAGAAGAACGCCGTTCGTCTGCAAGGCGTTCGCAACCCGCAACCCGCGTTTGCGATACTTTCTTTGCAGCTCAACCGCTGAACGGAAAAAATCCGCTCCCATCAGTGTCGGCTCGCCTCCCTGCCAGTAAAAAGTTGCAACCGGGACCTGCTGCGACTCGATATACTGGCGCGTAAACGATTCCAGCACTTCCCCGCTCATTCTGAACCGTGTGTCTGGCGGATAGAGTGCTTTCTTGGGCAGGTAGAAACAATAGCGGCAATCAAGATTGCAAGCCGAACCGGTTGGCTTGATAATCACATGGAAAGCTCGCGGACAACGGCTGACAGCCGCTCCTTCCTCACCGGGAAGGTCCTTGGGGTTCATGAATACGCGGATGACCTCAAATGATGCTCAACAGATGTTAACAACCCTCTCAGCGGCAATTCATCAAGCGCGTAGATCCGCATATCGGCGCCGTCAAGATCGAGCAGGCGGGTCATGGCATTCGGCGCCGCAATGCAGAAGAGCCCCGCGCTTTTGGCCGCCTTGATGCCGTTTGGCGAATCCTCAAGCGCCACGGCCCGGCTCGGACTGACTCCGAGCATTTCAACAACCGCCCGGTAAAGGTCGGGCGCCGGCTTCACATGTTCGACATCTTCGGCGCATCGTATGCATTTGAAATAGTGCGTCAGTTTAAGGCGCTCAAGCTGCGGCAGCACCTTGGCGCGCGGCGAACTCGACGCCAGACCAAGCGCCAAATTCAACTCCGCCGCGTCCGCAAGAAGCCCGCATACGCCGGGCATGGGCGGTTGTGCGCTGATAACCGCATTAAACCTTCGCGAATGCAGCGCGGTCAGGCCATCCCGGTCAACTGGATGACCCAGTTTGTTCTCAAGATCGGCAAACGGATCATAATCCCCGAATTGAGTGCCTATGCACTTGACCCAGTCTTCGAGCATCAGTTCGCAACCCAGTTCCGCATAGATACCGCGCCAGCATTCATAATCAGGCGTTTCCGTGTCGAGGATCAGGCCGTCAAAATCGCATATAATCGCGTCAATCATGCTGGGAGGCAATGTTGTATTTTCCTTCGATGCAACAACAATATTGGAGGTCCTGTAACATGGATAAACGCGAACCTGGCGGGAGCGGTCTCAGGACGCCCGGCGCTGGGA
>JAPLSQ010000103.1 GCA_026398535.1 Candidatus Sumerlaeota bacterium
CCTTGATGATTTCAAGGTCGTTCTGGAACTTGGTTTCGTTGAAATAGTGTTTGAACGGCCCCCATGAGCCTTTGTTGGCGACACGCAGTTCAATGAGCAGGTCGCGGATGTTGTTGTTGCCCTTGATGATCAGGTCCTTGATTTTCATCTTGGTACCCTCATCGACTGCAAGGGAGATGTCGACGGTGTTGCCCGGCGCAGGCCGCTCCTCCACGTTCACCATCGTGTCGGCGAAACCCTTTTCGTCGTAATAACGGGCCACGGAATCGCGGATTTTATTCTGGGCCTGGATGGTGTAAACTTCGCCTTTTTTGACAGGGAGTTCGTTGATGATTTTCTTCGTATCCACCTTGGTGTTGCCGTTCACGGTGATTTCGCGGACTTTGGGATTTGGCTCCACCGAGTAGCGCAAAATCACGCCGCCGTTGGTCTTGACGGCTTCCACGACAATATTGGGTTTGAACAGCCCGAGGTTATAAAGACGCCGGATATCATCGCGCTGTTTTTCGGGATTGAGCTGTTCGCCCTCGCGCGATTGTATGACACTATTGGCCTTTCTGGAGTCTTCGGGCGTTGCGCCGGCGATTTCGATCTTTTTGATGATGGGCGCGTTCTGAAACGGCGCGTTGGAGTCGGGCGCGGGCGCGCGCTCATCCTGTTGCTGGTGTTTTGACGCCGTTTTCTTTTGCGCCTGCTCTTTTTCCTCCGCGATGCGCTCGTTATCCTGCTGGGTGCGGGCGCGCAGTTTGGGTGTTTGGGGCGTTTCTTCCTCTGTCGGGTCCTCCTGTTTCTGATCCATTGCCGCCGCCGCGGCGTCGTCCTGTGGCGGGGACGTTACTGTCGCGGGCTGCGCCCAGCCCGGCGGAGTCCGGCAAGCCATTGCGCACAACGCAACCATGAAAACCAGCCTTTGCAGGCATCTACGGTAACTGCTCATGTTCTTCATCGCCAATCGGGGTGCTTGGTTAACAATATAAAATGGTTCGTTTGATCGAGCCGTAATTGCGCCCAATGTTTGATGCTGAACCATGCGGGCGTGCGGTTTCAATCAAAATTATTCAGCGCCGCGAAATGCCGGGCTGATGGAGACTTTCTTGTCGATTGCCCGGCGGCTGTCGCGCAGATATTCATTGATAATCGTTTCAGCCTTGCGTCCGACAAGGTTTCGCATGAGTTCAGCGAGGTTTTTGGAGAATTCGGCGCGGTCGGGCGGTGTGATGGCCGCCAGCGACCAGACGACATAGCCCGCGGGCGCTTTCTCGGCGCCGATGGGTGTCATCTGGATGTCGCCCGCTTTCACCTGTTCGGAGAGGGAAGCGAATTTTTCAATGGGACCGAGAATGGATGCCGCCTCGGCGCGCGTGAATGGCTGGGAGCGCACAATAGTGGTTCCCATTTCCGTGGCTGCGGTCTTGAATGCCTCGGGATTGGCAGACTTGGACTTGAGTTCTCCGGCCTTGGCCCGCACTTGTTCGAGCGCTTTGGTCTCGCGGAACATGGCGCTGGCTTTATCGCGGACTTCATCGAGTGCCGGATCGTGAGCGGGGAATTCCTCGCGCACCTCGATGATCATGTGCCGTGTGCTGTCGCTCAGCGCCTCGGTGCGCCCGCCTTTCTGCAGGTCCGAGATGGCCAGCTCGAACTCACCGAGCGAGCCCAGGCCCGGTATGAACCTGGCCCCCTTGTCTGTCTTGGGCGTCATCTTGAGTTTGAGTTGAAGCGCCTCGGCAAGTTTGTCGATGCTTGTGTGTTTCTGTGACTGGATGCGCATCTCCTCGCCAGCCTTGTCAAAAACGGGGCTGACTTTTTCGTCAACGATCCGATCCTTGATCACTTCCTCCACCTTTTCTTTTAGTTGGAGGACACCTTCGCGCAGGGCTTCCAGTTTTACGATGCCAATTCCGCGGGGCGTTTCGATCGGACGGCTGATGGCGCCTGGTTTCATGTGAAACACGCTGGATGTCCAGTCTTCACCATAATAGGATTGAGCCGTCGGTTCGGCGATATAGCCGAGGTTTCCGCCGGTTGTCGTGTTGGCGTCCGGGGCTGTGGTGCCCGAGTCCTCGCGCGGCGGGAAAACCTTTTCCTCGGTGAACTGGTCGGCCAGGAACGCGAAGTCTTCTCCCTTGGCGGCGCGCTGGAATATTTCGTTGGCTTTGACTTTGAGCGCTTCGGTGACGGTTGTCATCATTTCCTCATCGGCCTTGTTTCCGGGGCGCGGCACGGGCTTTTTCAGGAATATCTGGCGCGCATGGGCCATCCGCGGCATGCGGTACTCCTCGCGGTGCTGGTTATAATAGGAGGTTATTTCGTCGGCGGTGGCGGTGATGCTGCTGCGCAGGTCGCCCTTGTTGACCGCAAGGAAGGCATACATCACCTGGTCGGGGATTCGGAATTTATCGCGGGTCTGCTCGAAATAGGCATTCAGTTCGCCCTCGTCGATTTTCAATGTGGGCGCCACGTCGGCAACATTGAACCGGACGTAATCGGCGGTGAGTTTTTCGTTTATAAGCGAATAGTCGAGCCATGCCTCGTAGAGCGAGACATGGGCTTGGGAAGCGATAAGGTTGCGCACGCGGTCGAGCAGCATGTCGTATTTTGTTGCCATGGCAAACTGCTCAAGCGACATGCTCTGGCGCGCCAGCGCGTCGATCAGTTGCCGGCGCGTTTGGGGCGGGTAGCGTTCATCGAGCGCCTTGAGCACCTCGTCGTCCGAAACAACGATGCCCTGTTTCTGGGCGAACCTTTTCAGCAGTTCGAGGTTCACGGCGTAACTTATGATTGTCGGCGTGTCCATGATGCGGTCAACAGTGGAACGGTCGATGTTCTTGCTGGTGAGCTGGGAATAGATGCGGTATTGGGAGGTGAGATAGCGTCGGGCTTCGGTGAGATCCGACTGTTGGATCTCCTGTTTGTCGAAGAAACCGAATTTGATTTCGGCGGCCACGCCAGATGCCAGCATGCCGCTGTTGCCGCCGACATAGGATTGCCAGCCGTAAAAGACCACGAATGACGGGATCACGACGGCGAGCACGCCGATCATGATGCCCTTCATGAGCTTCTGAGAACGCAGTTGTCTGAGCATGAAAAAATCCGTTCGAATTTGAATTTAAGACAGCCTCGCGATTCAACGGGGCTTGTCAACAAAAAGACTTGATCGTGCGCCTGTCAGCAGATGATCGCGCCGCGGTCGCCGGTTGACTGAATGCCGGCGATGTGGCGCTTATAGGCGTAGAAATCCTCGCAGTAGTTGGAGCCTTCCTCCATGGTGACCTTGTGTGAGCGCACGAGGTCGGCCAGAGCCTGGTCAAAAGTGACCATGCCGTCGTCGCGCCCTTTGATCACGGAAAAAATGTCGGGGATGCGGTTGTCCATGATGAGCTTGGAGATGGTGGCGTTGACAACCATGATTTCGCAGGCGGCGATGCGGCTGTTGCCGTCCTGGCGCTTGAGCAACCGCTGGGTAATGGAAGCCTTCAGGTTGAGCGCCAGTTGCTCGCGCAGCAGCTCGTGCTCGCTTTCCGGGAAGTAACCGAAGATTCGCTGGACAGTGTGCACGGCGCTTGTGGTGTGGAGCGTGGACAGGACGAGGTGGCCCGTTTCCGCCGCCTTGATGGCAACCTTGATGGTTTCCGCGTCGCGCATTTCGCCGACAAGAATCACATCGGGGTCCATGCGCATGATCTGGCGAAGGGCGACGTTGAAATCCGGCACGTCCTTGCCAACCTCGCGCTGGCTGATTACGGATTTTTTGTTCGCATAAACATACTCGATCGGGTCTTCGATCGTGATGATGCGCAGCGATTCGATCGTATTGATATAATCAATCATCGAGGCAAGGGTGGTGGTCTTGCCCGAGCCGGTCATGCCTGTCATGAGCACCAGACCGCGCGGATTCCTGGCGATGGCGTGCAAGACGTCCGGAAGTTCAAGATCTTCAATTGAGGGGATGCTCGGCGGGATAAGGCGCATGGCAACGCCCAGCTTGCCGGCCGCGTAGTAGGCCACGCAGCGGAAGCGCACCTCGTCGGCCAGTTGAAAGCTGAAATCGCATCCCCGCTGGCTTTCCAGTTCCCGAAGAAGGTGATGCGGCATCATCCGGGTGATGATATCCTTCATTTCCTGACGGTTCAGCGGTGTTATGTCGACCTTCTTCAGATCCCCGTTGATGCGCAGGAAGGGCGACCAATCCTCCATAAGATGGATGTCGGACGCTTTCACATTCCTTGCGCCTATGAGCAACTCATCAAAATTCATATTTCTTTATTCCCAGATTTTTTTAAACGGTAGATATTATTATCAGGCGCGTTTTTTATTGGCGGGGAAATCATGACGGCGCGCCTCGTTCTTCGTCCGTGCTTGTCCGTGTTCGTCCGGCGGCGGCGCCGCCGCCGCAGTCGCGGGCGTTGTGGTTGGTTCGCTTGCGGGTTTCGCGGGCGCGGGCGCTGGACGCTCAGGGGCGGGCGCGGATGTTTCGGCGGCGGTGGCGGTCGTCGCGGTTGCGGGCGCCTTGGCGGCGGCTGTTGTTGCTGTCGCCGTTGTCGCTGTCGCTGTCGCTGTCGCTGTCGCCGTTGTTGCTGTCGCTGTCGCCGTTGTTGCTGTCGCTGTCGCCGTTGTTGCTGTCGCCGTTGTTGCTGTCGCTGCCGCTGTTGTCGTTGTCGCCGTTGTCGCTGTCGCCGTTGTTGCTGTTGCTGTCGCCGTTGTTGCTGTTGCTGTTGTCGCTGTCGCTGTCGCCGTTGTTGCTGCCGCGGGCGCAGGCTCGGTTTTTGGTTTTGGGAAGGTGACCGGAGGAGGAATGATTTTTCGGGTCAGTTCCATGGCTTGTTCGGCCGTGATGGGCTGAATATCCATGTCCCAGCTCCACTTGTCGAAGTAGAGATTGTGGTTGTCATATTCGACCTCGCCGCGCTGGAAGTCCACGGTTTCGCTCCGGAAGTCGTTTTTGGGCGGGTAAAGCGGCGCGCCCCAGTCGCTGTTCACGGCCATGCGAAAGTGGTCCATGTTTCCGAACATCCAGTCGGCCAGTTCCTTTGACTGCGTGGTGTCAAGCAGGTCGTCCGAGTAAAGCGCGATGTTGATGGCCATGTCGGCATCGACCGGTATCCAGCCGAACGGTTCGATGTAGATTTCGTTCCAGTCGTGCATGTTGTTTCCGCCCGCCTCGAACATTTCCCATCCGCTTTGCCAGCGGGCGGGGATTCCGTTCATGCGGCAGAGCGTCATGAACAGCATGCTGTGCTGTCCGCAATCGCCGGCGCGGCCTGAGGCGGTGTAAAGGGAGATGTTTTCGAGCGTCGAGTACTCGCGCGCGAATTGATAGATAAGGTTCTTCGTCATCCAGTCATAGATTCTTCTTGCGGCGGTATAAGGGTTGGTCTCGCCGCCGACAATTTCGGCGTTGAGTTTCTTGAGCAGGTCATTGTTCAAGTCATTATGCGGTTTGTGTTTGGCGGTGTAGTATTGGTAGTCGGGCGCGTCCTTGCGGTAGGGCTGAACGTCGGCGGGATTGATGGTGTTCGCGCGCGCCCAGCATCTGAAAATAAACCGGATCATGAAACGCGTGTCGGCGTCTTTCTGTGCGGTTTTCTCCATGTAGACCGTGCGGTGGGGGTATTCGGGCGGCGCGAGAACGTATTTCGGCGGATCGGCCTCGATCATCGTCGCGCCGGAGAGGAACGGGTAGGCGCGCACGTAGGGCAGCCAGCAACGGATGGTTTTGCCTTCGGGCACGGCGTCTTTTTTCACGGTCAGGATGTATGTGGTCATGAAATCCTGCGGCAGGAGCAGCGTGTCGCGCGAGAGTTTCTGCGCCTCTTTGACGCGCAACATGTGGGCGTAGAGCCGCTGGCAGGTGGTGTCGGGTTTGGATTCCTTCTTGCGGCGTTTGCGAAGGTCGAAATCGCGCATGAAGATGTTGCGCGCGCTGGAGCCGGCGTAGAATTTCTGGCCGTCGATGACCATGATGTCGAACTTTCCGGCTTTTTCGATCTCGTCGAACTCCGCCTCGGTGAAACCGGGCGCCTGATCGGTGATTTTTTTCAGCACGGACTCGCGTTTTGCCGGGTAGTCCTGGCGGATGCGGCGGATGCGTTCGACCTCGAACTCCGCGGCGCGCCGCTCGTTCTCCACCAGCGGCGGCGAGGATTGATCGATCTGGCTCTGCAGCAGCGCCGTCGCCTTCTCAAACTCGCCCCGGTCCCTCAGTGACCTGGCTTCATTCATGGCTTTGTCGTCAAGCCCCGCGCGGGCTATCGACACGATCAACAGCCACACAAGGCAAACATCGCGCGTAATCATATCTTGTCCTTATTGCGATAATCATGAGTCTGAATTCGCGGCATGCGCGTTCACGTTGTCAACTTTTCATGAGCGTGTGCACGGCGGATACCGAGGAACGAGGAGAATCGTCTTCCTTACTTCTCCGAATGGGGGCGCAACCGGCTTTGCGGCGAAGATTGTCATGCTGATCACGGCAGGACTTACGACAACTTGAATTCTTCGTCGGGCTTGCGGATGGCGAGTTTCTTAATCTTCTGAATGGTCCGCTCTTCGATGACGCCTTCTTCCATCAGAAGTTTCACCCAGTCCTGCAGTTGCGTCTTGCGGACCTTCAGCGTCTTGACAAGTTCATCGAGTTTCCGTGGTTTGTCCAAGGCGTTCAGAATGAGGGGCTTCACCGCTTCGTACACGGACGGCGATAAAATGGCTGGTGCTTTGCGCACCGCCATTCTGGTTGCATCCGTCTCAACGGCGGGTTCCGGACATGTCGTCGTTGTC
>JAPLSQ010000144.1 GCA_026398535.1 Candidatus Sumerlaeota bacterium
TGCGATTCCTCGACGACCCGGCCGTCGAACCCACCAACAACCGCGCCGAACGCGCCCTGCGACCGGCCGTCATCGCCCGAAAGGTCAGCCACTGCTCGCGCAACGACTGCGGAGCAAACGCCTACGCCACCTTCAATACCATCGCCGTCACCGCACGCCAGCGAGGAATCATGCCCCAACAGGCCATTCTCGCCATCCTAAAAAATAAAGACGACCCGTTCGACGATTCCGGTTGACTGCCGTCGGCCAAAACATGGAGAAGGGGGTCGCTAATCAAGAACAACATTAGACACCCCCCCGACCGTCAATGGTTCCCACAAAAATGCTGGGCCGCTAATCAATTACCACCTTTCTGTCCCAGAACGAAGCGCCTTCAAACGATACTCGCTCGTATAAATCATCCATTGGGAACTGTGGAATTCATTTATGTATTTGACATAAGCGTCAATTTTCGTTTGGACACTGACGTTCCGGTCGGCATCCAAAACCTTAAGCGCTGTATAAGCTTTCGTTGCCTGTTCCAGTTTATACGCTCCAGCCAAAGAGATGGCGTAGTAGACCAATCCGCCCATCGCCATCAAAATGCAGACCGCAACAACGAGGAACTTCCACCGTCGCGCCGCAGCGTGTTTCCGTACACTCTCCAACTGTTCCGCTTGCTCCGCAAGACGAACAGCTTCCATGTCTCCTGGAATCGCTTTAACCAATTGCTCCGCAAGTTCCATTGCCCGGACCGAATTCCCCTCACTTATGGCGCTTTTAACATTCGCGCGAAGATCAAGGATTTTCTTTGCGTGTGCCCGAGGCTCAACCACTTCAGGAAGGTCCGCGCACACAGCCAAAGCGCGGTTTGTAACCTCAATCAGTTTGTCAGGATTATCCACAGCGAATTGTTCGAAATCTTTTGGAAGAAATGCGCGCGCCTTTACGATCTCGGTGTCAGCTTCATCCTCCCGGTCAACGACAATGCCGTCTTTTTTCATGTCGTCGGCAATCTGCTTGTATAACAAAAAACGTTTCTGGGCAAAAGCCGCATCTGCCCGCTTCTTAAGTGGCGAAGCGCGAGCATTTCTATTTGGCTCCAATGATTCTTTCGTTTCCCGATTTCCCGTAACCAATGCGACTGCGGCACCCCCCGCCGCGCCGATGACACCTGTCCCGCCAAAGGCTGTTGCATCAAAAGATTGGCTTGTTCCCTCCACTGATCCATTCTGCAGGAACCCGTGTGTTTTCTTGAACATTTCCAATCTCAACATTCTTTCATTGGAAGCTGATGTCCACGCCCGACAGGCGCGTGAGTAAACGGGCCAAGTAGCCAAGGCCGCAACTATTATCGAAGGAATCACAGTCATTAAAATGCAAAGACCAGAATTCAGCGATAACAAATAATTCTGTAAAGGACTGAAAATTATAATTATTGGGGTAAGACAGGTGACAGAGATCATGATGCATGACTGCAACCGTTTATAAATCATCATGGAAGTTTTTAAGTTAAGATCTACTGGTTTTACCCCATGGATTCGCGTGGCATTTCTTGCGTCAAGAAGGACCCTCATGGTCTTTCCACCGTATGCATAATCCAGACGATAGTAGGGATAGTAGATGAAACAATTGCCGGTAGGCGTATAAGTCACATGGCTGGTGAAGTCTCTTATTTGATGGCCAGAAAATTTTGCCCTCGCTCTTTCTTCACCATCACTTCCTACATCGCTTTGGAATCGCTCATCTGCTTTATCCGCTACAGTTTGCAAGGCCGGACACCTGACGAACTTCCCCAAGAATTTTGGAGAGAATTGAGTCACATCCTGTTTCTCCCACCCGACTTGAGTGGGAAATGACGTGAACTCATTACCATCTCCTATTGAATACACCCGATTAATGCTCGCCGAACCACTGCCAGATCGTGGATGCCAATCCGTCACAGTCCTCTCTTTTGTTACCCGCCTTAAGTAAGTATAATTGTTTTCGTTATGTTTCTCATCAACCTCGTAGGCTTCTTGCCGGTCATAGCCCACAATCGCCGAATAATCTACTTCATAATCGGCCTGCCTTATATAAATGGGCAAGTATACACCGATGAAACCAATACAACGGCTTGCATCAAGAATATCGGCGGGGGGGGGGTAGTCGACCCTTTGGCCCCGAAAGATGGCAACGTGAAAAGCGCGTGCATCAAGAATATCGGCGGGGGAGTCGACGGTACTTATTATACTTAGCCATTCCAAGAGTGCATCCTTCGCCTCCTCTTCGCTGACTGTGGCGGGCACCATGAACTTGATGTCGACCTCGCCAGCGGGTGGGCTTTCCATGGCCAAGGTTGTCCCGCAAAACGCACACTTCATGCTTTGAATTTCAGGCACATACTTCATTTCTGCGCTACAGTTTGGACACGCGGAAGCGGATGGCGGCATAGATGAGGAGTCAGTCATTTTGATCAAATCCCATAGATTCGTAAGTTTCCAGTGCCTTCGCGGCAAGGTCAGCGAATGAGAGTTTTCGACCATCGTCGAGAATGTAGGAGTCGGAGTGTTCGGATAAAGCCGCCGCGGCATTCCGAGCCATATCCACCTGCCTCTGAGACAACAGGCAGAGAACCTTCAGGTATTGCGCCTTGGCGGCAGTGCGGCCGAATTCAAAAGCGTTTTCAAGCGCGGAAATTGTCGCCTGCGGGTATTGTGTCAGAAGGGTGTCAATGGCCTCAAGTGCCTTGGCAAACTGGTTCACCTCAAAGTAGCATTTGGCGATATTGTAGAGCGCGTCGTCGGAGAGGTCACTATCTGGATGACCGTGATAAAGCGTTTCGAGGTCGACGATGGCGTCTAGGAAGAACCCCCCGCGAATCGCCTCAATCGCCTTGGCAAAAAGGTGTATCTCATCCTCATGCATTGGTCAATCTCCTTTTTTCACTACGTTTTTGTAGGCGCTCGACGAAAACGGCGTGAAACACCGTATCCGGAAAACGCGCAAGGCGCCTGCGGTGACAGCGGCCAGCACGATGCCAGCAAGGACATCGTACCAGCCATTGGCGATGACAGCCCAAGCGATAATCGCGGCGCCAAGGACCAGGATGAAAGTCACAAAAGCCGATTGTCGGGGAGACGCCAGAAGAATGGGGAAAAAACAAACAACAAAGCCGACCAAGGCCTGCCAAAGGGAGCGATCGTAGTGGATGACAACGAACAGTATGAGAAACACTGCCAGACCAACGCATATGCCAAGCATCGCACGGGACATTCAAATAGCCTCCAGTAGTTTCTTTTTCTTCTCGCCAAACTCGGCTTGGCTGATAGCCCCCAAATCGAGGAGTTCCTTGAGTTTGCGAATCTTTGTCATCGGGTCTTCTTCCCGCGCCGGTTCGCGGGGCGGTTGCGCAAGCGCCTGCTGAATGAACTGGGGCATCATGACCCCCATGCCGAGCCCTGCGCCCATGCCTGTGCCCGCAGCGGCCAATCCGCTGGGATTGGCAGCAGCGGTTTCAAGTGCCATTGCAACCTTGAACCTCATGAAATCGTCGAGGTTTCCAACTGCGGCCATCCCCGCCCGTGTGTCGATCATCTGTTGCACTTCCGGCGGCAACGCGATGGAGTTGAGGTAGAAATCATGCAGTTTCAGGCCCAGACCGTCGAAGTCGGGGCCGAGTTCAGTCCGGATGACAATAGACAGTTCACTGAAGTCCTGCGGCAGGTCGAAGACTGTTTTCAGCGTAGTCCCCAGAGCGTCGGTCAGGCGGGTGATGATGATGCCACGAAGGTAATCTTCGATTTCGATATCGGTGTAGAGTTGTCGCGTGCCGACGATCTTGTTCAAGAAAACGACCGGATCGGCGATCTGGATTGAAAAGATTCCGTGTGCCCGCAAACGAATCATTTTCAGTTCTTTGTCGCGGAAAATTATGGGTTCGCGGGTTCCCCACTTGAGGTTGGGAAACAGTTTCATGCTGATAAAATAGACTTCCGAGCGGAAAGGAGAGGCCGGGCCATAGGCGAATTCAGTAACCCACTTGGCGACCACAGGGATGTTCTGAGTTTCAAGCACATATCGGCCGGGACCAAACACATCGAGCGCCTTGCCATCGCGGAAGAAAACGGCCTTCTGGCTTTCGCGGACAGTCAATTGCGCCCCCCACTTGATCTCGCATTCACCGTTTTCCGGAACCCGCCGAACCATGACGCGGTCCGTATTGTCGAGGAACTCGAGCACTTCCATGAGAGGTGGCATCACTTCATCTCCATGATGTATTGGTTTCGGGTTTCGAGCGCGCGTGCGACCCCGGCTATGCCGACGGAAAGCGCGATGGTCTCGGCCGCGGGTGCGAGGGCTGTGGCTTTCTCCAGAATGTCCAAATCCATGCGATAGATTTCTGCCAGTTCGCCCTCCCGAATCTGGGTGTCGCTGAAGAACGCTGATACGCCATATGGCGCATGGGCAACCTTGAAGGCGAGTGTGTCCAAGGATTTGCGGCAATCTTCGAGTGCGTTCAACTGCGCAAAGTCGCGCGCTTTGACGCTGTCGGCAAGTCGCGCTTCTACAACCCTCTGGCAATCCGACAGAA
>JAPLSQ010000107.1 GCA_026398535.1 Candidatus Sumerlaeota bacterium
CTGCCGAGACAGATCACCACCGCGCCGACAACAATCGCAAGCCGTGTAAACAATTTCATAATACGCGCTCCTTTTGGTTAATGATTATTCTTAAATGCGTTTTATTCAAGGACAGAGTCACAATCAAGGGGGAAAGTGTGTTTTCGGATTGCGCGGGTTGTTTATGGTTTATCCGTGTTCATCAGCGTCCATCAGCGGTTCCATTGAGAGAAAAACTTTTACACAGAGAACCATGGAGATGTCACAGAAGACCACGGAGAAAAAAGCATCGTTGACGCGCGCGGTCCCAAGGGGGGGGTACAACATGACATACACATTTTTGGAGCAAATCAGGGGGTGTTTGGTGGGGGGTGTTATGGGTGTATTGGGGGGTGTTTTTGCGCACCTTAGGAGGATACCTTATGGATCTCCTCACACGCCGTGGCATTTGGCCACTTTTCGAGGGTTGGGCTGACAGGTATGTATGTCATATATGTACGGGATATACCTGCTTCGGGGATCACACCCCGGCCATGAGCATCTTCACTTTTGCGATCAGTTCGCTGAACTCGAAGGGTTTGACGATATAATACTCGATGCCGGAATCTATGGCCTGCCGGATCCTGGCTTTTTCTGACACGCCGGTGAGCATAATGACGGGAGTTTTCTGCATGCGGGGTATCTCGCGCAGTCGTCTCAAAACCTCGAATCCGTCCATCTCGGGCATCATCATGTCAAGGATGACAAGATCGGGATACTTTTGTTTTGCAATCTCAAGGCCATCGGCGCCGTTGGATGCCGTGACAACGTCATATCCCTCACTGAACAAGGCAGTCTTAACGATCAATAAGAGATCGCTCTCGTCATCAACGGCCATTATCAGTTTTTTGTCGCTCATTTTGTTCCTCGTGGCATAAGGGTCGGTGGCGCATCAACCGCCGGTCTCGAAAGCGCCGATTTTGCCCGCATTATATAGATTGGTTGTCTTTTCATAGGGCATCAGCCCGTTGTTGGTTGATGCCTTGAACCGGACCTGGAACTTGACCTGGTAATTGTCGTTGCTGCCGCTACCGCTGTCGTTATAGTCTTGTTCCCTGTTGCGGATGACGAACGAAAGTGTGCCGACGAGATCGTGGAAATCACGTTCAAGGCGGATGTAATTGTCCGTGTATCCCTGATCGCGGTTGCGGTGGTATGCTGAGTATTCAACAAGGTATTTGGTTCCAAGTTTCTTGCCCAGTGTGCAACTGAACACGGACTCGTTGCGTATCTCGATGTCGTTTGCTGTTGACGGATAGAGGGGGTCCCCTCCGCTATTCTGTATGAGAAAGGCAGCGCCTCGCGCATAATACCGCTTGTGAACAGGCGAATATGCGCCGGACGTGAAGTATGTCGTGGTTTCCTGTTGGAACTGGTAGGGATCGGTGGGATCGCGCATCTGGCGTTCCTGGCGCGTGACTCCGCTATTAAGAAACAGCGTATTTTTGAAGTTCGACCAGTTCCCTGAGAGGTTTGAATAGTTGAGTGTTTCGTATGGTGTGATGTCGCCGGTGCCCTGCAGGTTTTTGCCGACGGCCGCGTTGGCCGAGAAATGGGGATCGAGGATGATATAATTCATACCGGTTTCGATCCAGTTCTCGCGGGTTCGGAAGGCATAGAGGTCGTCCATCGTTTTGCGGGCGCCGATGTCCTCATAGAACTGGCCGAGTGAATGCTTGCTACCCTCGCGATAACGGTATCGCACATAGAAATTCAGCTCGTCGGTGAGCCGCGCGTTGAACTTGCTGTCGATGTCGGCGTAACCGAACTCCGACTGCACATCCTTGAGGCTCATTTGCTTGCGTCCAACGAGGAATGTGTCCTTGTCGAGGAACACAAGCCCTTCTGTCGTTCCCTCGATGCTCTGGGCGTTGTAGACGTATGGGAACTGGGCGTTGTTGGGGAATTTCAAATTATAAGATTTGTCATCCCGTTCGGCAATGCCGACGCCGACGCCCACTTTCGTCAAGAGTGTGTAGCGTTCGTTGAATTTCAAAAGGTGGGAGATTGACTGGTAGAGATCGAAACCGCGGACATAGCTGTCGTCGCGCGTCCCGACAACATTGAGTCCCTTGTCGAGATTATTGAACACGTTCAGATCAAGGTGATACCACAAGGGCAGGGTCCACAAACGCATGCGGTTGGACGAGATCGTGAGCTGGGGCATTTTCTCCATGACGCGTCCATAGCGCTTGCTTGCGATGCCGAGTTCGGGATAATTCGAGATTGAGAACGGATCGGTCATGGTTCCGTCAGCCGTTGGAAACCATCCATTGGTCATACCTCCGGGTGTGACCCTCATCATGTATTCGTCATTGAGCCGGCGGTCAAAATCCCAATCTGCGTCGCGGGGATCAGCATACAAGCTCACGCGATCTCGTCCGATGCGATCTTTGATTGCGATCTGCAGTCCCGCGAAAAAATCCTCGGAAGTCCATTCGAGGCCGGTCAGCGCATGGCGTTCCATGAAGCGCTCGCGCCGCCACTCGTTGGACCTCTTCAACCGGTCGAAGATGTCGTAGAAAAGGTCCGGATCGCTGGGATAATCGGCATCAATGAGCCACTGAAGCTCATCGGTGATTTTCGTTCTGTGGAACATATTGACATAAAAGCGTTCCTGTTCCGCATCGTTGGTCACATGGCGGTTGGTGTCGTCGATGCCATAGATCGTCAGGCTTCCGCGGTTGAGGCCGCGGTCAAGATTGTAGTTGGCGTTAAGCCCGAATCCCCATCCTCGCCGGGAAAAGTAGTCGGTCTTGGCCACGATCTTGGCGAATGATACCCGTTCCATTGTGTTCGGGTCCACATCGCTCGGTGTATAATACGAATAGTAATAATTATAGAAAGTTCTCAGGTAGTTGCCGAGGCTTTCGTCGTCAAAGCCGAATTCGAATTCCCAGGGGTAATTATCCTTCAGATTACGTGTGAAGTAAGGCAGCCACAGAACCGGTGTTTCGGCCACATACACGATGACGTTGCGCGCGAAAACCCGTTCGTTGCGGTAGATGGAGAACTCTTTGGCGTGGATTCTGTAATGCGGCACAGGGAAATCGCATGTGGTGAAGGACGCATCCTTGAAATGCGCCTCGCTCCTGCCCAGTTGCCGGAAATTGGTGCGTCCCTGGTCGGCGAAAGGATCCCCAAGGAAGTACAACGGTCCGACTCTGCCTTTTGTGTTGTACGCCACGCCCTGGCCAGTCAGTGCGCTGACCCACATGGACTCAGCCTCGACATATTCAACGTCGCTGGTGATTATGACTCGTCCTTGCGCCTGTATTTCGCGCAGGCGCGTGTCGATCATCATGCGGTCGGATGTGATCTTGTATGGGCCGTATCGCGCGGTGATGCGGCCGTTGCCGTAAACGAAATGTCTTTCCTCGTCATAGTCGAGATAATCGGCTGACTCCACCTCGATTTGGCCGGGAGGCAGCGGGCCGATGGCGACGGGTTTGTCGGGCGACGAGGCTTGTGCGGCTTCACGATAGGTGATCGGTGTTTCTTCCCTGTTCGCGGCAAGCAATTCCTCGGCGGACAAGGGATGTGTGGGGCCCAAGACAGATCCTTCGGGCAGGATCGCCAGCGGATCAGTGGAGCCGGCTGCAAGAGCTGAAAGTTGCGCGAACTCATCGCAGTCCCATTTGCGGGGATATGATTTGTTCCAATCCATTGGCAATGGCTTATCGCTCGCGACCATGCCGTCGTCAAGAGACTGCGCTTCGGAGCTGGCGGCATCGGCTTGCGCGACAATCGGATGCGACGCAAAATTCATTGCGACCGGGGCGCTGGTTTCAGCGGTGGCGCTGGTTTGGGAATCGGATGCGGAAGACGCCGATGCGCATAAGAGCGCGCTCATAATCAGCGCAACTCCTGTCAACACATCCAACCTCCGCAATATCAGCTTCCGACAGCAACCTTCCAAGTTTTGCGTCCTTATTTTTACTAACCGCGCTATTTCATTTCATAACCATTCGATAGAGCAAGAACGAACCGACAATGGATATCAATATATTTGGGACAAAAATCGCGGGACCGGCGATGGAATTATTTGCCGTTCCCAAAGTGATGCCATAATTCAATAATCCGTAGTAGGTCAATATCAACAGAAATGCGATGGCGAAAGCGATGGCTTTTCCCGTTGGGCGCACGTAAACAGCCAGCGGTATGGCGATGAGCGCAAAGGCGATGCAAGCCACGGGGAAGGAGAATCGTTGCCAGAATTCGATGACTGCGAGACCGCGGCGTTTGGATTTGATCTGATTCATCTCCCCGCGCAACTCTGTTATTGACAATTCCCGGGCCGCCTTTCGGAAGGCTCCGTCTTCGGTGCGCTGGAACTGCGGGCGGATGGCTTTTGACAATGTGTCGAATTTCACCATATTGAGCGATTGCGGGCGCGCCGGATCCACAATATTGAGCGAGCCGCTTGTCAGTTTGATAGAAATGAGCCTCTCGGCCATGTCGGACTCGACACGTCCGCGCTGGGCAACGATCATTGTTTCCTGCACGCTTCGTTTTGCCTCGTTTTCCTTGATTTGCTCCCGTAAATGCTCCAGTCTTTGCAACGACACGGTGTCCCGCTGTTTCGGCAATTTTTCAATTTCTGCGCGCAACATCTTGCGGCGCGCCTCCTCGGCCGGGGTTTCATCGCTTTCAATATCGGTTTTTATGTTCACGTTTCGCATTTCGTTTGTGTGCGTATCGCGATAATCATAGAAATACACGCTCGACTTTGTGCCCTCGTCGAGATGGTAGAAGCGGTTCTCCGGGATGTTGGATAATATGCGGAATTGTATTTGGGTGGCAAGATCCGCGCTTTTGAGATTCAGGTAGGGCACAATGCGCATGTTGGCGTAAATCATTGCAACAGCAAGAAAGACGGAGACGCCCATCACCGGCAGGCAGACGTGCATGATGTTAATTCCGCTCATGCGGATTGCCAGAATTTCGCGGTCGGCGGCCAGACGCCCGATTCCCAGAAGGATCGCCACCAACAGAGCCATGGGAATCGTGATCGCGAAAATTCCCGGCAAAAGCGAAAGGATCAGTTCAATAATCAGCAGACCGGGAACGCCCATGCTAAAAAGCAGGTCCGTCAGGCGAAAAAGCTGGCCGATGAGAAAAATGAATGTGAACACGATCAGGCCGAGTCCCAACGGCGTCAGCATCTCACGAAGAACATATTTTTGAAGTATGCTCATTGTTTGTTCATCCAGGCTTATCCGAAGGATAAAATTCTCCGCAGGCAAAGGTTTTTGCGTTTATTGCGTGACAATGACGCCGCAGGTCATATACGAATTCATTTGATGACTCATGATGTGATGCCGATAAATTGGCGGAAATGGGCATTGTGAGATAAAAACATCCATGATCGGTTCGATTTTCTATCTGGTTATCATCGTGGTCCTGGCTGTCTGGCTTGTGCGTCAGAGGAACCGGGAGCGCGCTCTTGTGGCGCTGGTTGACCACAATCGAATCGAGCGCAAGACAGTGTACCAGTTCCTTAACGCGCTTGGCGAGCGCCTGACGACGAGCAATATCGCACTTGAACCGGCGTTGGAAATCATCATGGACTTCATCGTGGATCGCAGCGACGCCGAGGCGGGCGCCGTTTTCCTGCTCGATCCGCACGACAACCAGCTCAGCGCCCGCGTTGTCAAGGGCATGTTCCCCCCCCTGATGCCCACCACAGGCTATGTTCTTACCAAGCAGAAATATCTCAGCGAAAGGATCAAGCGCGAGCGCATCCCACTGGGACAGGGCATTATCGGCGAGGCGGCGGCAAGCGGGATGCCCATTCTCGTGAGCGACGCGGCCAATGACCCCCGCGTGCCCAAGGTGGCCCTTGACTACCTGACAATCCGTTCCATCATGATCGCTCCCCTGACCTCGCGCGGGCGCATATCGGGCGTCATCGCGATCGTCAACAAAAGGGGTGGCGAGATTTTCACCGAGGAGAACCTTGACCTTCTGCGCGCTCTGGCTGATCAGGCCGCGTCCACAGTCGAGATGGTCAAACTCTATGACGACCTGGCAGAAAAACAGCGCATTGAACAGGAGTTGCGCGTCGCGCACGAATTCCAGAAAATGCTTTTGCCGTCGGAATGCCCGAAGATCGATGGTTACGACATCGCGGCCTTCTCCGAGCCTGCCTTGGAAGTTGGCGGAGATTACTATGATTTCTTTTTTGTGGATGACGCCCGCCGCTATCTTGGCGTCGTGATCGCTGACGTGTCGGGCAAGGGCATCCCAGGGGCGTTTGTGATGGCGATGGTTCGGTGCACAATCAGGGTGGTGGCGCACGGCAATCTTTCGCCGCGCGAAGTGCTCTTCAAGGCCAACGAGCGCCTGTATGCCGACACCAAGGAAAATGTGTTCGTCACCATGACCTATGGAATCCTCGACACATACGAACACACCTTCCGGTTTGCGCGCGCGGGCCACGAACCGCTCGTGACAATCCGGCGGGATTCCCCGAATGTCGAGCTTTCATCGCCGGATGGCATCGCGCTGGCCATGGTCACGAACGACATGTTTTCCTTTGTCCAGGAAGCGGTGCTGCCCCTCACGCCCGGCGAAACAGCCATCATGTACACCGATGGAGTCGTCGAGGCCATGGACGACCAGGCCAACGAATACGGTCAGCGGCGGTTTTTCGACCTGATTGCCTCGAGCAGGGAGCTTAAACCGCAGGAAATAATCGCAAAGACTTTGCAGGATATCCAACGGTTTACGCGCGGATATCCGCAACATGATGACATCACCATGGTTGCCATACGGGTGCATGATGACGCCGCGGCATCCAAATCATCCGTCCCTGTGGCCGCGCCCGCCCGCGCATGAGCGCATGCGGGCCGATCATCGCGGCCAGAGGCGCGCGAACGAGCATTGAAATGCCGGTTTCAACCCCGGCCAGAACCGCACTGAGAAAGCGGAAGGAGAAGATTATTCAGCACACCCGCCCGCCGCCGCGGGACAGAAGGAAGCGAAAGTCCGAAACGGTATGAAAGCATTCAGTTTTACCTGCAGAGAAACGCCCGCCCTATCCGACGCGGCGGATTGCGCAACATTTGACCTGCGCGGTTACATCGACGCGCATACGGTGATCGAGTTTGAAAAAACCGTGAATTCAGTTATCGAGGCCGGCACCCATTGCATCATTCTCGATATCAGCGGATTAAGCTACATTTCCAGCGCGGGCATCGGAGCCATGATGGGATTAACCCGCAAACTCAACCAACTAAGCGGAGAACTGATCCTGCTTAATCCAACACCCAAGGTGTATGCCATCCTCGACGGGCTGGGTTTTACCAAGATATTCAAGATCGCGAACAGCGAAAACGAAGCTATGGAGAAAATAAGGTCGCGCGCGCCGGCCTGAAAGAATGCGAATGGCCATGTCAGAGCACACAGCTCCTGCGCACAATGCGCAAATCGAATTGCGATGCCGAATCGACAGTTCGATGTTAAAACCGTTACGGGAATTCGCTTGCGGCGTCGCCCAAGCGCTCGGATTCACCGAACAACAGGTTAATGAGATCGAAATATGCGTGGATGAAGCCTGCACAAATGCCATTGAGCATGCATACGTCAAGACCTTCGAGCGGGATTTTGCCAACAACGAGAAGGATATTTACATAGAAATGACGTTCATGGGCAATGGATTGACTGTGAGGGTCATCGACCATGGATGCGGCGCTGAAGGCGGAACACATCCCCGCATACGAAGCCTTGAAGAATACATTGAGCGCGACCAGTTCCGGGGCCTCGGATTTTATCTCATGCACAAATACATGGACCGCGTGACCGTGCACACAAGCCCCGGCCGGGGCACCACGATCGAAATGACGAAATTCCGCAAATAAACCTCGCGCCGCCCGCCCCGGCGGACGGCGTAAGCAGGACATGCAACATGACAGGTGATTATTCGCAGGAACTGACGCTGCTCGAACAGGTTCACGCCGGGCTCGGATCGGCGTCAACCCTTGACGAATTTTACCTGATCGTTGGGGGAATGCTCGTTGATCCGAATGCCTTCGGGTTTTCGCGCGCTTTTTTTCTGCGTTATGACGACCGCACACGGTCATTCATCGGGCGTCTTGCGCTTGGCGCTCGCTCTCTGGAAGAGCACCTGCAGTTCCGCAATGACATCCTTGAGGAGACCGCCCGTCTCAAGGATCTCAGCGAAATGATGCAACGTGAAGTCTCCGATCCGCGTTTTGTGCAGCCGCGAAGCGTCTACAACCTCCGGTTCCACTCCCTGTGGATACAGCTTATGCAAATGCAGGAGGACGGGACCAATGTGAATGCGGAATTCAAGAACATCACGATCAAGTTCGATCATCTTCCCCACAATCATCTTCTTGGGCGCGTCATGACCTTGGAAAATGGCGCCGTGCTCGACAAGGGCGAACTTGGCATTGACGGTCTCGAGGCTTTCCTCAAGCGGCCTTTTGTCGCCGGCGGCCTGGTCTCCAAACGCGGTCTTAACGGCATCCTCATCGCCGATCGCATTTACGAGCAGGAGCCGCTGGACGACAAGGCGCTGTACCATTTCCAGTGGATGATCAATCATGCCTCGGTTTCCCTCGACAATGTCGAACTCGTTGAGCAACTCACCTCCACAACCAAACGTCTGAAGGAAGTCGACCGGCTGAAAACCAATTTCCTGTCGATCGTGTCGCATGAACTGCGCACGCCGCTCACGTCCATCATCGGTTTTGTGCGCCTTGTGGAGGAGGAAAAAGTCGGTCCCATCACACCGCCGCAGTGCGACCTGCTCAAACGCGTTTCCCATCACGCGGCGCACCTTCAGAGCATGGTCAACGATTTGCTCGAAATCGCCGAGGTTGAAGCCGGAGGAATGATCGACGTTGAACTTGAAGCCGTCGACCCCCTTGCGGCGTTTTACAACATTCTCCCCAAAATTGAAACTCGTCGCGGCTCTAAAAATATCACCATCGAACCCGTCATCCGCAACACCGTGCCGCTCATCCGTTGCGATTCCCTTGCGCTCGAACGCATCTATTATCATCTGCTCGATAATGCTGTAAAATTCATACCCTCAGAAGGACGCGTGACAGTGGAATTTGATCGCAGGGACAACGAGCTGAACATCTCGATTGTGGACACAGGCATCGGCATTTCACATGAGAACCTGACCCGGATTTTTGATCATTTCTATCAGGTCGACTCCCGCCTGGAACGCACCTACGGGGGCATGGGCATTGGTTTGCGCGTGGTGAACCTGTTGCTGAAGGCGGTTGGCGGCAAAATCACCGCTGAGTCAACATCCGGGGTTGGCAGCCGTTTCACCATCACGTTTCCGGTGACAACAATCGCCACCGATCACAAGCACGGCATTTGAGCGCGAGGTGGCTGAATCACGATCCACCGCTGCTGATGTTATGGTTCGCTGGAGTCTTGTTTTTTGGGCGGCAGTGATTGTTGTCTTATATCTTAGGCGTGAACTTCCGGCTTCCATCGCCATCTGGCATAACGTCGCGGGCCCTTATCATATTTGGTGGGATAATGTAGCGTGGGCGGGACTGGCATGGAGCGGCATGTCTTTCATTCTTTTTTGGGCATCGGGGCGGTTGCTCTTGGACTGGGTGGGCGGGATATTCGGATTGAATGTCTCCCTTTGCCCGACAAGCAGATGGCCGGCCGGCGCCATCACGGCGCTGGCTTTGACACTGGGCATGGGTCTGGCGGGATTCGTTTTTGAGCTGATGGCCATGGCGCGTCTGCTGAGCCGCTGGCAGGTCGCCGCCGCGTGGCTCGTCATGATAACGGTTCTCTGGCTGCTTCGAAACCGGCGCAAGCGTCATAAAATCCAGGCATGTCCCCTTGCGCAGACACATCTGCGACATTCGGGATTGGAACATTCATCCGCCGCGGCGAATCCGCGCCGGCACGCTTTATTGCCTGCTGGTGTGCCTGCCCGCTGTTATTATATCGCCGCTCTCGTTGCCTGTGCGGTCATTTGTTTCCTTGTATCGGCGCATGCCATCGCATTTCCAGAGACATATTGGGACTCGCTTATCCTGTATGTTGCGCATGGCCGCCGGATCTTTGAGCAACACGGTTTTCCTTACAAGGTCGTCGGGCAGGTGGGGATCGGGTTGGGCGCCAACTACCCGCATTTATACTCGCTTCTGGCGGCGCAGACAGCCGCGCTCGCGGGCGAATGGAATGACGTCTATGCGCAAACCATTTCCCCGGCCGCGTGCATCGCTTCCGCGCTGCTGGTCCATGCCACCGCATTGGATCTGACGCGCGACCGCATCGCGGCCATCTCCGCCGTTCTCCTGTTCCTTTCCGTCCCATACGGCATCGCTTATTTTCAATACGCCACCACTTACTCCGTGGCCATCCTGTTCACGGCCGCCTTCATTTATCTGCTTTTTAAATATGTGTCCGGGCGTGAGATCCGCCATTTCGCGCTGATGATGCTTGTGGCGGCATTCGCCGTTCACATCAATTATCTCATGTGGATACTCTGGGTTGCGGCCGCGGCGGGTCTGGCCGTCACGTTCGTTGGCTCCGGAAACCCGCGTCCCATTACAGAATTGCCCCGTGTTCTGCTCATCATGGTGATCGCGCTTCTGCTTGCCAGCCCCTGGCATATCCGCAACACGATTGTGACGGGCAATCCTGTCTACGCGTTCTTCAACAATATTTTTCCCGGAATTCATGTCAATCCGGCCGTCATGCGTTCGGCTGAAACCGAATGGCTGCTCAATGGCGACGGACTTGGCCGCGCGGGTCGCGCTCTCAGCGCGAAAATCGTCAATTCATGGAGCTATTTCGTCACGGGTCCCCAGCATTGGAAGCTTGCGCCTGTGTTCATGGCTTTTGCTGTTCCCGGCTTCGTTGTATCCCTGATGCGCGTGTTGGGGTGGAGCCGCCGCCGCTGGCGCACGCGGAAGGAGCGAATCCGCGCCAGTTTCGGATGCGCCTGCGCCACACTGTTCGTACTTCTGTGGTTTTATGCCTACGTGATCGCCGATTATTATCTTTACCAGGTGATTATTGTTCTGCCCCTGTTCGGCGTCTATTCGTGTTATGTGTTTGACATATGCCGCACGCGACCCGCACGCACAGTGCTTTGCGCGCTCTGCCTTGTCATCGGGATCACCCCGGGCATCACCATGGCGCTCATGGGATTCAAATTGAAAAAGGGCGGTGAAATCGGCGGAATGCCTTACTCCCAGATCGGTTTAACCGCGCTTCACAATCCATTCCTCGACAGGACTGTGTTTTACAGAATGGAATATGGCGCCGATATGGACATATTTGCGCGTCTGGAGAGAATGCCTGCGGCGGAACGTCTGCTGACTCACGAAAACCGCCACCTGCTCCTCAACAAGGGCCCGGCGATCATCCATCTGGATGACTGGGAGGTTCAGCCCGCCTATGGCCAGAGGCCGGAGCAACGGATTGCCATCCTCGACGCATTGGGAATCGGCTATTATCTTTATGTTCCTAATGAAGACAACCATGCCGCCAACTCGTGGCTGGGCGTGGATGAGCTCATCGGGCTGGGTTATTTCAAGGAAGAATACCGCGGCCCGGCCTCGCGGTCCAGCATGCGCAAATTGGTTCGTTACAAGAACATCCCCGCGGATTTCAATGTACTGTACAAGCGCGTTCGGCCGTAAGCCCGAGCGGCTTTCTGGGTTTCCGCGCGGCCGCAGTTCCAGCGGCGGGTCAGTGAGCGCTGGCCGGTTCCTCCTGAAATTCAACGTTCTGCTTATGAAGGATGGCATCAAACGCTATGTTCTGGATTGAGAGAAAAACTTTTACACGGAGAACCACGAAGATGGCACAGAGGACCACGGAGAAAAGAAGCATCGTTTTTGTCTCCGCGCCTCCTCTGCGCAACTCCGTGTTAC
>JAPLSQ010000020.1 GCA_026398535.1 Candidatus Sumerlaeota bacterium
GGCTTCGGGTATCAGCCCGTTGTTCGCGAAGGTGCAATTTGTTAACAACCAGTCCCTCATGAAATAACTCACGGTCAGCTCGTTGCTGAAGTAGAGCCCCGTGCCATTGTTGCCGGTGAAGAAGCAATGATCGGCATACACCGGCGGCAGAGACTCGCCTGCGTCAACATAGCCCGTAAAGAAGGCGATTTGATTGTTGTTGACCACATAAACATAGTTCAGTACCGCCGTGCATTCTGGCCGATTATCATCATCATGCCAGATGCCCAGCGCGCCCTGCCAGTTCGCCCAGACGCCCTCGATGCGGTTGTTGTGAATCCAGATCGGCTCGTTCGCCGTGCCCATCATCATGTCGGGCGTGCCGTCAGAGTTGAAGTAAACGCCATTGCGACCGTTATAGGAGAACACGCAACCCGGGCCGACATAAACCGGATTGAACAGAGTGCGTCCCGCGTAGCTATCCGACACATAAGCCGCTCCATCGACTATGTTCCAAGACGAGATCACGCGTGTTGTGGCAAGGTCATTGATATGACCGGAGAAGTAGAGCCCCCTGTTGCCAAAGCGCACGATCCCCGCCGGCGCTGTCGTCGGCGTGAAGCCGTCCATTGTCACGGGATTGTCAGACCCGTCATTCGCCGTTACGACGACATCCTGTATGGCAATGTTCACGGTTGCCGTCGGGCTGAGGCCGGCGGCATCCGTGTTGCTTCGGATGCCATGATTGATAGGCGGATTGGTCTTGTCGGGGATGACGATGAAGTTTCTAAAATCCACATCGATGTGCGTGTCGGCGGGCGCCGTGTCGGGCACAAAGATGTAAATGCCATTGTTTAAGTTGCTTGCGCTGACATTTGGCGTGTTTGTTGGCCCGCATACGATAACGGGCTTATAGCCATCGCCAGACATCGTCAGCGAGTAATCAATTTGGATGCCTGAGGCCTCAAAGTAGGGCCCGCCGCCCGTAATCCGAACGATATGAGGCGCCGGTTGGGCTTTCACATACGTGAGCGCCGCGCCGATTGTCTGGTAATTTGATCCCGGAACCTCGGGCTGGGTGCTGTTGACGGTGACATTGACGCAAAAACCGCTTGCGGTCAAAAGCAACGCGCCCGTCATCAAAGATGTTACAACACGATGTTGAATCATGATGCGCAAATCCTCCTAATCATAGATTTTTAATTGGTATGCCCAATATCGAAAAGCGAAGTCATCCTGTCAAATCGAAATGATATAAATCGCGCGGATCAGCAATCTGCTCCGTTGTGACAACATGCGTTGTGAGTAAAGAATCAATACATCGGCCATCCTTGGATGCCGGATGTGATCGTAAAGAGCTGGGACGAAGGCGCATTGATGATTTTCGTCGTGACGCCAGGCGGGCTGAAAGCGCGGAGCTGTTCCGTGCTGTTGTCGGTGACATAGATGTTGCCCGCGATGTCCGGCCTCAGGCACCCGCCGAATCCGCTGGTCACCCAGCCGGTGCCGCCTATCGTGGTGAAGTCGACAACACGGTCGGCCACGGTGAGGATTTTGCTGATTGTTGGGGTCGAAACATTGCCGATGTAATAGATGCCCGACTCGGCGCCGGCGGCAAATGCCGTGTAAGCATCACCGGACGGGGTAATTGCCACGCCAAGCAGGCTGGACATGTTGGGTCCGGCTTGGATCGCCCAGACCGCATTGTCCTCTGTAAGCGGGGTCGCCGGCGGATTGCCCAGTATCTGGCTGTTGTTCCAGCGGTAAACGGCGCCGTTGAGCTCGCCGTTTGTGCCATCGCGGCGCGATGACCAGTAGAGGTTTCCCGATCCGTCGAACACAACCTCCTTGGAGTAGCGTGTGGCGACGGCGAGGCTCATGATGTTGTTGCCGGTTCCAGTCAATTGATTGTTCGCGTCAACCTCGACCTTATAGACAGTGGAACTGCCCTGGCTGAAGTAGGCGAATTTCTGTGAGCCCTCCTTGGCGACTGCCACCAATCGCGGCAGGTTCGCCGAATTGATATCGAGCGGGTCCGCATCGACCAGCGATTCTGAAGTGAGCGGCGTGCCATACATCAACCCCGTCAGGCCGGGATCGGCGCCGCCGCCCGCCTGCCCGCAGATGAAAACAGCTTCGGGATTGTCGGGATCGAAGGAGACGCCCCACACATCCTGACTGCTGGCAGTGCCCAGATAATCACGCGGCGCGCGAAGCACGCGGCTGTCGAATCCGTCCCCGCCGAAAAGAATGGAAGTGTCGGGATTAAACACGATGCATGCCGCATGGTTGGGTCCGTCCGTCCCGCCGCCAATATACGACGAGGAGCCAATAATCATGCCGAAGGCATCGCTTTCGGTGCGCTGGGTGATGATAAGATCCTTGCCCGAGTAGCCCATGAAAATCGTGTTGAGCGCCGCGGGAGGCGAATAATTGCCAACAGAGCGATTGGAGGCAATCTCGCGCCAGCCGCCAGAGATGTTTTTATTGGCCTCGATGCGGACATAATAGTCGCCCGCTCCCACCGCCGCGCCATGGGCATTGTTGACAGTGCCATCCCAGACAACCGTGTTCGTGGTCTGGTTGGTGGCGCCCGGGAAAGTTGCGGCGGTCGTTCCTCCGGCATTTTTGATGATGGATATGTTGACAGAATCGGCGGCCTCGTTGAGCTGGTAGGTGATTGTCAGCCCTGCGCCAACGCCAGTCGACTTCAGGCTCACCCGCATCAATGAAGCATAAGGAACCGCCCAGCAACACACGGTCGCAAACAATACCGTAATGACAATAACAACGCTTCTTTTCATATTCCGACTCCTTAAATATTGGACAGATTAAACTTCATGCGTCATTCCTGCCAGACGCGTCTCCCGGTGTCAACTGAAATTCCAGAGATCAGGGTTGGGGAGGATTCTGGCTCATTTCCTGCTCGACCTGTTTAAGCAAGCCGCCAAACTCGCGAATCTTTGCGAGATAATCATTTTGGTTGTTGGCCTGGGAGGCTTCATCAAGAAGTTTTGACAACTGTTCCATTCTGTCATCCAATCTGGCCTGCATCTGGTCGCTGACCGGCTGAATGCGCTGGTATCCCAGCATCATTTCACCAACCTTCGCTTTTATGGCGCCAGCTTTGTCCGTGGTGAGCCTGTCACCAACGACGAGATCAACCTCAGCGAGTTCGCGTCTTATGTTCGCGATCGGATGCAGGGGCGCGCCCTCCGTCGGCTCCCGGGCTTCTTCCATTGCTTTCAGGGTGTCGGTTGTGGAGTAAACCTGTCTTGGGCCGCTTCGTCTGGCGCCCGCGCGTGGCGTCGGAGTCCATCCCGTCATCATAGCCACCCCGTCCTCCACCACACGCACATGTGTCCGGGGCATGGGCCGCTCTGACGATGTGGTTTTTCCTGAACCGGATGCCGATTCAGCGGCTTCCTTCCGCCGGCATGACAACAAACTCAAAATGCAGATCATCACTACAGCACAAATCACAGCCTGTCGCAACATAACACGGCGTCCCTTCAAGTCGGATTTCATGATAATCAAGGCGCAACGCATCTGTCATAAATAATAAATCGGGCGGCCCGTTCGAACCGCCCGATCTGATTCATGAGTCTGACACAGAACGGCGCAATCAGAACATCATCCACTCGCTGACGCCGGTGTGTGCCTGCGGTTCATCGGAACCCGGCACGGCGCCGGAGGCGGGACGAGGATTGCCGTCAATATCGGTGAGGAAGGTGGACGTCTGCACCGTGCCCATGCCGGCAATGGGCTTGCTGGCAAAGTGCAGGTCGGCATCCCATGCGGGCGTGGTGCCCGTCGGATCAGCGCTTTGGCCGCCCGATGCCAACGAGTCAAAGCCGGCGCCCTGCCATGCGGCAAGCGTCGTGTAGGCGTTGGGAACAACGATGCCCACATTCGGCGTCCCGGCAGGCACAAGATTGTTGCCCGCGCACGTGACCGCCGCCGCCGAAGCCAGCGAGATCAGCGTGGCGCTTGTCCCCGTGTTGCCGAAGCGAATGATATTGTTGCGCACCGTCAGCGAACCCGTCGTGAACTGCAACACCCCGACCACACCGCCGACCCGGTGATTGGTCGCGGCCGTCACAACATTGTTGGCGGGCAGGTCAAGAGAGTTGTGTTCAATCATGTAATTGGAATTCACCGAGGAAGCCGTGATGCCCCGGTAAATATAATCCCCCGCGGTCGCTGTGGCAAAGATGATGTTTTTGATGTTGTTGTTATAAATATTGTAGGTTCCCACAACCGGTTGGGAATCCATCAAGATTCCATAGGCGCCTTGTTCGGCAGTCGTTGTGGGAACGCCCGGCATTTCGATTCTGTTATTGTAAACATTCTGTGTCCAGCCTTCCGCCCCATTCGAGGTGAAGTGGAAAATGCCTTGATAGGACAGGGCTGCCCCCGTACCTGACGTGATGGTGATGCGGTTGTCGGCAATGGTGGCGCTGCCGAACGCGTTCATGAAGATGCCCCGCTGTTTGGCAATGATATCATTGTTGAGAATCTGTGTGCCCTCAATGGCTGTCCCCGCCGGCAACACTCCGTTGGCGGAAGGCGAACTGTCGACGCCGAAGCAACTATTGGCCGCGCCCAAGCCTTTAAGCAGGCAGTTTTGGATGACGGTGTTGTTGGGCGCCAAGGGACCGGTGATGCCCGTCGCGGTTCCTGCAGCAAGGCCAATGCATGAATTCGTGCCCGCCGTATCTTGGAAATCGATCGTCAGGTTTTTGATGACCATACCGTGATTGTTCGCCCAGATGCGGATGATCCTGTTCGTGGGGCTGTTGCCAGCCACCCAGCGCAGGGTCATGTCGCGCGTTGTGCCGCCAACGGTGTTCGATCCGTCTATGACATAATTGTTGTTGGATGAAAACGTGTTGGTCGAGTCGGGCAGAACCGCTCCCGTTGTGCAGCCAATCACAAGATGCCCGTAAATGCCTGCGGGCGCTGTCAGGTTTGTGAAATCAATGATCGGCTGGGCGGCGGCCGCCGGCTTGATCGTCAGAGATCCGGCCGGGCCGAATGTGTTGGCGATATAGCTGTCCGCCGTCTCAGTAAGGTTGCTTTGAATTTCAAGCGTCCATGGCCGGTTGATCCCGCCCGCGACAGCATCAAAAGCCGCCACCGCGCCTGCCAGGCTCGTGTAATCGGCGCCGCCCCCCGCGTTAACGGTTGCAGTTGCGGGCCCGCCGCTTGAATTGTCAAAAGGTATCGCCCACGCGGAAGCGGCGACAAGCATACCCCCCATGATTGATGTTAATAGCCTCAACTTCATTTTCTGTACTCCTTTCCGTTTAAATCAATTTTTATCGCTGACTCCACGGCGCCGACCGGATTTCATTCCTATTTTCAACGCTATGACTCTCAGACGATTTGTAATTACTAAATTCAATTTCCATATGATCTGCGAACACCGGAAATCGTCAAGAAAAAAACACATATAAAAACCGCATGGGGTCGTTTTCAGAATAAGGGGGCTGATGCCCGTAAAAAAAGCTCGCTGACAGAATGTCGTCTGGGATCAGGGGCATGGGGCAACTCGAACTTTTCAGTATACCCGACCTTGCGAATTCTAAATTCACCAATGAGCGCCGATCACATTTCCACGTTTAAATAAAAAGACATTATGATGTTGACCTTATCCTTATGAGTGAAGTATTTTATTTTCAATGAAATGCGATTATTGGCAATAAAAGGAGCAGAAACATGAAAAAGTGCAGGTTGTTTATTTTCAGTTTGTGTGTCGTCTGGGCATGTTGCGGGGTCGTGTCCGCAGCCACCTACAGCGCCAACGGGGCGGGCGCGCTGGGCAACTCTTCGCTGATAGGCGTCGCAGGCGGTGAGGATTATCCCACAATCGCCGCGGCCGCGGCCGATTTCAACAGCGTCACGAGCGGCATGGCCGGGGATTACACTTTCTTTATCAATTCGGATATCACGGAAACCACCAACTCCGGCTTTGGGCGCAACACGAATGGCTTCACTTTAACCTACCGGCCATCTTTGGGTAAAGTTGTCAGCGTTCTTAATATCTGCAAGGCTGACAACAACGGCCCATCGGGCGGGCTTGTCTTCGGTCATACCGATCCCGCCTCAGGCGCGCTCGATGTCACAACGCCCACTGTCATGAAGGTCGTCATCGACGGCACGAACACACCGGGCAGCATCACACGGGATATCCTGTTCACTTACGCCAAAGACTTTTCCACCGAATTTCCTCCCGGCACAGCCGGCGGCGGATTCCCCCGCGGCATCAATGTGTGGGGCGACTGCACGTTCGTATTCAAAAACTTCAATTTGAACCTGCCGGTGGACAATGCCCTTATCATCGCCGCGCGCAGTATTTACGGCATCCTGATCACAACGCGACGCAACGCGGCACTCGGCACAGACGATATTCCCAACAACTGGGTAATCGAAAACTGCAGGGTTGACGCCGTCGGCGCGCGCCAGGCGCACGCCATCGGCGCCAGCAACAGCGGCACAATCACCGCGGGAAAAGCCCAGACAAACTGGACCATACGCAACTGCTTTATCACCGGACAGACGCGCGGCATTCTGCTGAACCAGAATTCCACGGGAACGCTTGAGCAAAACACACTGCGTTGCACGCAGCTTGATTCAGCCGGCGCACTGGTCAGCGCGCCTTTCATCCACGCCAGTTCAAACGGCGTCGAGGGATGGACAATCAAGATCGACCGCAACCGTCTCGATCAGACTGAAACATCAGCCACCGTGGCCGGAGGCGGAATCGCCGGGCTCCAACTGTCGGGCGCGCCCGGCTCAGGCACGGGAACAACATATACCGTCACCAACAATTTCATCAGCGGCTTCAAGTTCACTCACGACATCCCAGTTCCGGGCGACTACGTATATAACGGCATCGTGAGCGCCTCCAGCCGCTCAAAGATGGAGATTTACCACAACTCCATCAACATGCCCAACATCCCCGACGTGCTTGGCACCACGGCGCGGTACATCGCCGGCATCTGCGACACATCAACCAACGCGCTGGCGGATTTCATCGTCAAGAACAACATCATCCGCTTCGACGCCGGAGGCACAAACGCCGCTATTTATGCCAAAAACAGCACATCGCTCCCGGTGATTGATTACAACATCATCTACCAGGGCGCTGTCGTGCCTTTCTATGCATTCGGCTTCAACGCCACCAACTACGCAAATCTGGCAACCGGACAAGCGGCCGGATTCGACGTTAACGGCAAGGCCAAGGATCCATTCGTGGCTGATCCGCCAGCGGCGGGTGTATGGACAACGTGGACAAACCTGCACTTCACATCCGATCCGGGCGTGAATTACACGGGAACGCCCACGCTGCTCACTGTTGTCCCCTATGACTTCGACGGCACGGCACGCACACGGCCGGTCTCCGGAGCTCACGAGGAGACCAGACCAGCCAGTGTCATTGACTGGGCAGTATTCTAAACCCTTTGCGACACTCTCACATATGAAAAGCGGCTGGAATCCTGTTTCCAGCCGCTTTTTTTCGATATTGCGCCCTGCCAGTCTTTGGCAGATGAAAACGATTTACTGCCGCCCGCCGGACGCTTCTTTCAGCATGGCCTCGATGCTCTTGAGATGTTCTTTCAGGTCCACGATCACATGACCCTGTGAATCCAAGCTCCCGCCCGTGGCAAGATTGTAGGTGAGCTTGACCGTCTCCCCTGCCACCTCGTCCAATTGGCCTTGGGCATATCCGTCAAGCTGCTCGATCTGGGTTGCAAATTGCTGAAGACGCCGTATATCGTTGCGCACCTCCTCAAGCAGCTCCGGTTGCGCGCGATCTTGCAGGATCAGGTCGATGCTGTCAATTCTTTGAAACGCAACAGACACACATTTGAGCGCCTCTTCACGGGCCACAGAGGATGAGATATTCAATTCCACCGTTGTGGTGGCGCCCCGCGCGATTGCCGCGGAAGCCGTGGCAAGATCCGTCACGCTCGTGGTTTCACCGGCAAGCTCACGGAACCCGACCATCACCGAACGAGCGGGCGTCGTGGCGCGTTTCCTGTCTTTACGGATGACAGTCGTTTTTTTTGGAGTTGTCAGCGTGGCGGTTTTACGCGCGTCTGTCTCTCCGGATTCACGGTTTCCGCATCCATACAACGACAACATACCCGCCATAAAAGCGGCAACATAAGCGATTCTTGATTTGATCATCATCTTGCCCATTGTTTATAAAACAACAACCACATATCCGCTGGCATGGCGGATTTGCCAGTATAAAATCGCACTGCCATACAGGCGCAAGGAGACGAATGTGTCACGAAGCCGTCATCACGATAAATTTTACATCTTCATCATCGGGCTCTTTTTTGCAACGCGCATCCTCCCCGGCATTGAGGCGGCGGCAGATTCTGTTCCTCCCGTGACGGCGTCGCGCCGCGCCGATCCCCGCTACGCCGGCGATCCGCTGGCTGTGCGGGCGCTGAATCCGGTCTTCGACACTTTCCCGGATTCGTCCCTCGTGGACTTTTCTTTCCTGCTCGATCCCCCGGCGGGCAAACATGGTTTCGTCGAACTCGGACAGGAAGGCCATTTCCGCTACTCAAAAACCGGACAACGCGCGAAATTCTGGGGCGTGACCATTGCGGCCACACATGCGGGCGATATTGAAAAGCGGCGTATCGAGCAGGTCGTCGATGTGCTCGCACGCGGCGGATGCAACATGCTGCGTCTGCACGAAATGGACAACCGCGGCGGCGAAAAGTACAACCTTGTGCGCCGAAACATCATCGACGAAGCCTACCCCAACAACAACATATCCACAGAGTTCGACGCCGAATACCGCGACCGCGCGGATTACTGGATCGCCTGCGCGCAGAAAAAAGGGATTTATGTTTACCTGGTTCTCCGTGGTTATCGCACATTCCGTGAAGGCGACGGCGTGGCAAGCGCGGACAAACTCGACCGCGCGGCAAAACCTTACGCCTTCTTCGATGACCGCCTGATCGAACTGCAAAAGCAATATGCGGACGAATGGCTGTTCAAGCATGTGAATCCCTACACGGGCAAGCCCAACGGACTGAATCCCGCCGTGGCAATTCTTGAGATCGAAAACGAGGACAGCCTGTTCTACGGTCATGTCGCGTGGCGCGAGTTCGCCGAGCCATACCACGCAAATTTCCATAAAATGTGGAACGCGTGGCTGGCCAAGGAGTACGGTTCGACTGCCGCCTTGCGCAAGGCATGGACAAACAGCAAGGGCGAGTGCGCCCTTGCGTCCGGGGAAAAGCTCGAAGAGGGCGGCATCGGCCTGCCGGGCATGACACTCACAAGTCTCGAACAGATCCATTCCATCCCGTGGACTGATCCCGTGAACTCGCCCGCGCGATGCCGCGACGGCGCGCGTTTTGCCGCTGAGGTGCAACGCCGCTATTTCGCCACAATGCGCGGCTTCCTGCGCTCGAAAGGCTGCCGCATTCCCCTCGATGCCGTGGTCCACAGCGGCGTGCTTATCGACACATGGACCACCGCAAGAGAATTCGGCACGTCCGCGGAAAATGCCTACCTCGATCATCCCGGTTTCCTGCCGGGAAGCACGTGGGTGGGCAAACCCTATTTCAGCAACATGAACTATATCAGCGCGGCTGGAACGGAAAGTCTCGCGGCACAGATGGCGCGTTATCGCTGGTCTGGCGCCGCGCTCATCTGCCGCGAATGGACCCTGTGCTGGCCGAACGAGCAGCGCGTCATCTCCATGCCCGACATGGCCTCCCAAGCCGCGATGCAGGATTATGACTGCATCATCCATTTCGCGTATTACACATGGGGCAATCCCGATATGATTACGCCCTTTGGCCAGCAAGCCGACCCCACGCGCTGGGGGATGAATGGTTATGCCGCAATGATGTTCATCGGCGGGCAGACGCCCGCCGACACGCATCGCGTGGAAATCGGA
>JAPLSQ010000027.1 GCA_026398535.1 Candidatus Sumerlaeota bacterium
AAGCCATCGGATTCGTGTTCCAATCGTTCGAGCTCATGCCGCGCCTCAACGCGCAAAAGAACGTGGAACTGCCGCTCATTTATTCGCGCAATGGCTGGTGGGGACGCGCGCGCCGGGCGCGCGAAGCGCTCGAACACGTCGGTCTTGGCGACCGCATCCATCACCGCCCAAACCAGCTCTCCGGAGGCCAGAAACAGCGCGTAGCCATCGCGCGCGCACTCGTCAGCCGACCCGCCATTCTGCTGGCTGACGAACCGACCGGCAACCTTGACAGCGCCACCAGCACCGACATCCTGACACTGTTCGATCAGCTCCACGCCGAAGGCCAAACCATCATCATGGTGACACACGAGGCCGACGTGGCGGCGCACGCGCGCAGGATCGTGCGCATGAAGGACGGACTCATCATCACCGACCAGCCCACGGCGGAGGCCGGATTGTTCGCGCCGCATGCGGCGGAGGCGCACGCCTCATGAGACTCCTCAAATGGTTGATGGCACTCGCGAATCTCGTCTTTCAAAGCATGATGCTGGCGCTTGGCCACATCTGGGGCAACAAGATGCGTTCCCTGCTTACGATGCTTGGAATCATCATCGGCGTGGCCTCGGTGACAAGCGTCATTGCCGCGCTCACGGGTTTGAAAACCAAAGTGCTCACGGAATTCGAAGGTGTCGGAACCAACAAAATCTTCATCAATCCCGACCGCCCCGAGACAGGCCCGATGCGCAATGCCTCGTGGTGGACGTTGCAGTTCAGGCCGGAGATGTTCGACGACCTGTTGTCCCACTGCACATCCGTGTCGGGTTTTACACGGATGAACGGGCAAAACGATAAGGTGCGCCACGGCGGCCGCAACCTGGACAGAGTCGGGGTGCTTGGAATCGAGCCGGCATGGCACACCATCGAAAATCGCAGCGTGCTTCAGGGCCGCCCGTTCACAGCGCTCGATACGCAGGAGGCGCGCTATGTGTGTCTGATCAACAAGGTGGCGCGCGACAAACTGCGGCTTGACCGCGATTGCGTGGGCCAGTCGATCTTCATCGGCGAGTATCGCTATGTCGTCGTCGGTGTCGTGGAACCGCAAATTGGCGGAAACCTGTTCGGCGACAGCGAATCCTCAGCCGAGGTGTTCGTCCCCTTCACGACGGCGCGCAAGATCAATCGGCGCAGCATGTGGGTCGTGGCTGCGTCGAAATCGCCCAAAGTCTCCGAGGAGGCGCGCGCCGAACTGATTTACTTCATGCGCGGCAAGCGCCAGATCAAGCCGGGCAATTCTGACACTTTCCGCGTGGAAGCCGTGCAGGAGTTTGTCGACAAGTTCAATCAGATCGCGCTCATGATCACGCTTGTGGCGGCGGGTGTCGTGGGCATATCGCTGATTGTGGGCGGCGTTGGGATCATGAACATCATGCTCGTGTCGGTCTCCGAGCGAACGCGCGAAATTGGCCTGCGCAAGGCCGTGGGCGCGCGGCCCTCCGCCATCCTGCTGCAATTTCTCGTCGAGGCCGTCACGCTCTGTTTCTTTGGCGGATTGATAGGCGTGTTGGCGGGACATGGCTTGGCAAAGCTTGTGGCCGTCATCCCCGGAGCGCAGCTTGAAAAAGCCTCCGTCCCCTTCTGGGCCATCGCCCTGTCCTTCGGTTTCAGCACCGCCGTGGGGCTTCTGTTCGGCATGTTCCCGGCCATCAAGGCGGCGCGCCTCGATCCCATCGAATCATTGCGGCACGAATGACCTGTGGTTTTCTCCCCGCGGCATAGACTGCATGCCAAGGTCTTCCGGAATGCCCACCATGTCAGGCTCAAGTTCAAGGTAGCGGCTAAATCGCTCGGCCTCGTCACCGACGACCACTGCATAGTCATGGTCTGGGCCGACTACGACGACGACACCAACCAGCCCAGCGCCTTTGTGGACGACGTGTAACACAAAACCGCGAGAGAAAAACTTTTACACGGAGAACCATGGAGATGGCACAGAGGACCCCGGAGAAAAGAAGCATCGCTTTTGTCTCCGCGCCTCCTCCGCGCAACTCCGTGTTACAGCTTTTAGAAAGAAAAAATATCAGCGTCACCGCTGAAACCATCGCCCCGGTGGCAATGAATTTTGCGTCGCATCCGATTGTCGCGCCAGGTTGTCGCGGTGAATGGCGACCACTTTCGGGACATTGCCGCACAACAACGCTCACTCCACAGGAAGGCCGGCCTTGCGGCGCAACCATTTCGTCGTGTCAGAAGGCATCGGTATGTGTTCATAAATGTTGCGGACTTCGCTTGTCACAGCCTGTGGGATCAAATCGCCAGCCTTGTCCAAATACCTGACCATGTCGCCATGCCCTGCAGCGGCGGTCCAACCATTGACCACGAAGGCTTCCCCGACAGGTTCTGTTGACCGATATAGGATGCGTTCGGGATTTTCACGGTCGAGAAGCAGAACTCCCACGCCAACACGCGAAATCGGAACTTCGACCGATCCTTCATAGCGAATGCCGCGATAAAGGACAATCCAGCCAAGATCGGGCACAAAGCGCACCGCGCATCCATCGAAAAACAAGCCGTCTGCATCGAAGTGACCCGGCCGGCATGGGATCGGTCTTACGCCCGACTCCCGGCATCCATCACGATAAAGCTCGCGCCGGAGCGCCAGTGTGCGGTCTGATGCGTTGTTAACAAGCTCCCAGCGCCATCCGCTCAACGGCTCAGGGAAATGATATGACTTTGTCTCCGCATCATTGGGCTTAATTGTCTTTAAATGCGGCCGGCGCTGAATGTCATCAATCACGGCATCGGGCAACACATCGCGCAGACGGAAGCTGGCGCGCGCCACCGCCGTGTCACCAACTCCGCAGTAAACATGGAAAAAATCGTCCAGACCATTGCAACCCGCGACAGCCTCCGCCTGACCGCCCGTGAAAATCACGCCGTCAAGATGCGCCAACGAGCTGACCCATGTGCCCTCTTCGACGTATTCGCGCCAAACCGGATCGCGGTCAAGAAGCGGTTCCTCTGAGTAGTAAAGACACTCGCCAGTCTCCGCATCGAGCAGACGCAAATAGGGAAAATAGAACAACTTCCATTTTCCAGACGGGTCGGGACTCGTCACGCGCTCATTGTGCACGCCATGAACCACGTCCATGAAGGCTTCCACACTGCCGATGCGCACCCGGATGGGCGCCCCGTTGTTGCCGATGTGCGAGTTGTCAGTATAACCGGGACGAATGCAGTTCTGCAAGCATCCGAGCGCCGCGATTCCGTCCGGTGTGGCTCGGGCAAATGTGTCCTCACCCGTATCGAGCACCGCGATATCGGGTACAGGCCTGTGATACATGCGGAGTGTGCCATCATTGAGCCGCACGAAAACAATATCGTTCTTCGCTGTTTCGGATGCGTAAATCCGCACAGTGCCATCAACACCACAAGGTTGCCACACATCCGGTCTCCACCACAATTCCCTCCAATCATTCCGGATGGAATCAGCATCGCGCCGCGCGAGTTCAACAGAGCGCGCGATGCGCTCGAGGAAATCCGCCGCCTTCATGCGCGATATGCAGTCAAAAACCCTGGCGACCGAGCCGAGATGATAAAGAAGGTAAAGCCATCCGCGATCCTCCCACAATCTGAAGTCGTGGGCCGTAATCAATCGATCGCGATTCGGCCCTTTCATGTATGCTTCATACTCCTCCATGCTCTGAGGCAGTGCAAAATCCGTCTCCACCGTCATGATCGGCAACGGAAAACGTTGGACGACTCGTTCTCCGCGCTCATCAAGGATGGCCATGCCAAGATGGCTGCCCCACACATCATGCTGGGCATAACGGAAATAATCGGCGGCGCCGCCCGCGCGATAACCGAGAAATACTCGAGGGTCGGCGCTCAAGCGGATCGCGCACGGATTTGTCGCATGATGCCCCTCCCACACGGCATTGCTGCCCGTGTTCAAAGGCTCGATGAGGTAACCGGGCGCCTTGGTTGCCCGCGGTTTGTCTGGGCTATTGTTGCTCACTTCTTCTCTCCTTCATAATTTGGCATCGTGTGACGGGGCTTCCGGCCTCATCCGCCGCGCGGTACATGGCGATGACTTTCTCCGGGGTAACCTCGGCGAGCAGGTTGTGAATTGCGTTGAACACATATCCCCCGCCGTCTGAAAGACAGGCGACAATCTCGCGGACTTCACGTTCGACATCTTCGACCCTCCCCAGCGGCAGTGTCTGCTGTGTGTTAACCCCGCCCCCCCAGAGCGCGATTCTCCCATGACACTTGTTTTTCCACTCGCGAAAAGAGCGCCCGCCCGCCGTCCACTGCACAGGATTCAGGATGTCAAATCCCGACTCGATCATGCCGTCCAGAATGTTGAAGATGGCGCCGCATGAGTGCATGAAAGTCTTGGTGTTTGGCGCAAGGCGGTGGGCTGTCTCATTCATTTGTTTGTAGAAAGGCGCGAACAAATCGTTGAAAATCTTTGGAGAAGCAATTGTGTCACATTGCGTGCCCCAGTCGTCGCCTCCGAGCAGGATGACATCCACAAAATCGCGGATCTCCGGCAGCACCATTTCCAGTTTTGTGACGACCTGCCGGGTCATGATCTCGTGGTACTCCATCACATAGTCCGGGTGCAGCAGGCAGATCATCGGAAACACAGCCATTCCGCCATGGCCGCTGATGGCTATCTCAGACACACCGGGGCCGTTATAAAACACGGCGCGGTCGGTCGAATGGCGCACGCGGTCGCAAAGTTCGCGGATTCGCGTGATTTCCTCAGGCTTGGGTAGTTGCCGCGCGAGTTTCTCCCGCAACTTTTTCAAGTCCTTCAGGGGCATTTCGTCCTCGTCCATGATGTCCAGGTTTTGCCCGGCATGATCGGCGTTGAAGACCACGGCCGAGGGCGGCATCTTGATCTTCCACTTCGGTTGCTCAATGACGCCGCCGGGCAAGACGCGGAACGAGCGCGGACTGCGCACGCGGGCGTCAAGCCGCCCGCCAAAATCGAACCTGCGCCACTTGCGCGGTTCCTCGTAGGCATTGGTGCAATTCCAGAATACGGTGACCACATCGCAACCGAGGGCATCGAGGACATCGGTGTCCGGCAGCGCCAGCATTTGTGCCGTGTCGTGCACACGCGGCAACCGCGGTGGCAACCCCAGCGCCTTCACCAGCCGCGGATATGCAAAACAGCTTATGCCCGTGGATGCCATGCCTCCCAAATCCTTGGGCACACGGTCTGTCTGCTTAAAGCTCGTTGCGCGCAAAACGCGCTCGCGTCCAATCATCATGGCTGGTCTCCTTTTGACCCGGTTTTCGTATCGCCCGCGCGGGTGCTGTCGGCCTGTTCATCCTGCCAGACGGCATACATGATGGGGCCGCCCGCGCCATATATCTCCTGCCCCACGGCGCCGAGCTTGGTGTTGTTTTGCCACCATTCGAGATCGGTGCCCCAGGTTGCGCGCACGTCCTCCAACGGGATCATCTGATCGTAGCGGATCTCGCCGCAGTTTGTCTGTGACTTGCCCTCGCGCGCCATGAAACGCTGAGCACCCGCCTTGACGAGGAGTGGTGGAAGGCTGAAGCGCGACTGCGTCGGCCCGCGTTTCCAACTGTCCATCAGCATGACATTGAGATTGGGCGGGAGATGGTCTGAAGCCATGGCTTGGTAATCCTTCATGTGAAAACGCGCGCGGTGGGCTTCATACTCTGCCGTACTCGGTGCGGCGGGACATCCGCAGAATCCCCAGAAAGTCGTCGTATACTCCCCCGCTCCAAAGTCAGATTCCCACAACCATGCTTCGCGCAGAAGACTGGCCAGCGGGACATAGGCAAGTTCGCGGTACTTGTCGTCACCCGTCGCTTTGGCAAGTTGCTCGCAGGCTGCCATTCCCGTCGCGGTCATGTTCGCCTGCCACGCAAGATCCATGCATCGCAGGCGAAGCCGCTCAGCGGCGGACTTGGCCGCCTCGAGGCACTCAAGATCCTTGCCGCCACTCAGATCATAAAGTGCCATCATGACATACATGTAGCAGCACATTGCGTCACTCTGAAAGTAGCTTCTCTGCTTGCTGAAATCCCGCAGCCAGATGTCCGCCATTTCATAGTTGTAAGCTTTGCCCATTTTCAGCAGGCGGTCACGGAAGCCCGTGAGCATTAACCTGGCATTTTCGTTTCCCAATTTGGCCAGGTCGGCTATGATGACCGTCGGACCAAAGATGTATACAACCGTAAAAAACTGATCCTGATTAATGGGGGCGGGATTGTTGATAAACCCGCCCCATTCCTTGTCGATATATTCGGGGAGAGCATCGTTCAACCGGCGGCGCAGCTCAACAGCATCCTTTTGCTCGGGGTGCCGTTTCACATAGAGCTCAAGCGGATGAAGAAGCTGAACGATTGTCCATAGCTGGTGGTCTTCATGCTCATAACTGACGTATGCGCGCGGAACCACATGCTTGCCCTTCAACATGCAACTGTTTTCAGGACGCATGACATCCTTGACCAGTTGCGGAACGATCTCTCCGCTCCAGTCGGTGGGGATGACAGGTGGTTTGTGGATGAACTTGAAGATGTCGGCCAGCATTTCAACAAAGTTGCGGCAGACCGTGATGTTGTCAGTCTTCTCAGCGGGTTTGAGATAAAGATAGGTGTCCGCGAGAATGATTTTCGCCCCTTTTGGAATACGATAAGACGATGGCCTTTCATAACCGAATTCGGAATACTTCTCCACCTTGTCCTCATAAGGTTTCATAGGCTGGACATTGTTCCCGTCGGGGCTGGACATCTGGAACCAGCTTTGAGCCTTCCCCATGCGCACCGACCCCGGATTGCCATCCGAGGGGTAATCATAGGGAACATCACACTGTGTCAGGCGATAGAGATCGTTGAGCGACGACAAATCCTCAAAATAAAACACATAGCTCTGAATTGCGAGATGACGGAAATATACGTGCGGCGCTCCTGCTCCGCGGTGGACGCTGTATCGCACAACCTCCTGCGGCCTTTCGCCCCACTGTGTCACACTCCCATCCGCAAGAAAGTAGCAGTCCGGTGAACTCTTGCCCGCGAAAACCCGGTCTTCCTTCGCTGTGGCCAGAACTCTCCATTGCATAAGCCCCGGATACTGTTTGAACACGCGCAGTTCGCTGTCGAATTTCGCCCATTGCCTTTCCGTCTGCAAGCGGACAGTGACAGTTTCCGATGTCTCCTCACACGCAAGCGCGCGGAACATGCGTGAGTCCTTCCGCATGTCTTTCCAGCCATAAATGTCGCCCTCGCCGGCGCCTGCTTCTGTCACGTCCAAGCCCTGGCCATTAGCGAACCTGGTTGCCAGACCATTGGTCGAACTGTCGCGCTTGATACATACCCACCCTTTGGTCGGACCGCTTGTACTGGCGTCATACGAAAGTGTGTAGACGCCCGTATGAATAAGAAATGAGTCCGTGGTCGATCTGTCAAGTGCGACATGCTCCGTGGCGGCTGACAGAGTGCGGGATATGCCGAATAAAAGCGGCAGGATGAGAGTCAGCTTGCTGATTTTCATAAACGATCCTTTCAAGATTATTGACCTCTGTTGATTAGTCGTCCTACGCTCCACGATACTCCCGCACGGTCTCGACCATGGCGAGATAGTGATGCGCAGGCATGTATTCGGCAATCGAGTTGCCGCAACCTATTGCGAACCCGCGATAATTTTCAGCCAGCCGGAGCGTCTCCAGCGTCTTTTCTCTGATGGCGTTTTCATCTCCCTGGCAGAGAAGGTCCATGTCGATTCCTCCAAAAATGCCGATGCGGTCATTATAACGATCAAGCCATTCTCTGAACGGAGCGATGACAGCCTCGTTGGAATGCTTGGCATCGATTCGCGCCTGCCCGATCATGTCATCCATAATGTCAAAAATCCGCCCGCAACTGTGAAACAGGAACGGCTTGCCCTTGGCGTGAACCAAATCGACAATTCGCATATATTGGGGGATGATATGTCTGCGGATGTCGGCGGGCGACAACATCGTGGCGCTCTTGTAACCAAGATCATCACCCATACGGCACACAACAAACGCGCCGGCATGCCGCTCTAAAAACCATGTCCACAGGTCCGCGAAAAGGTCTCCGACCTTCCGCCAGAGCAGCGCATACGCCTCCGGCTCATCAACCATCAGGAAGGAAAGATCCATGAGAGGCACGAAGTCCTGCGTTGTCTCGAAGATACCGTTCCCAATACCGCCGATGGCTTTCATGCCTGGCGGCAGCGCTTCTGCTAAAGCACGGTAATGATCTTCGAAAACAGCGGTGAAACGGGGCGCGAGTTCATCCCAGTGAAAATGCTGAATGTCGTCCATGCCGTGAAACAGAGCCGGAGATCGGCCGCAAAGCGCCAATCCACCCTGCACAACATAGGTGGCGCCAAACTCAACCGGGATCGCATCGTAGCCGCAACACGCGCCAAATTCGCAGAAGCGGCGATACCCTTCCACCTTGTCCGCATAATCTCCCTCCCAAAGCATCTGCCAGAAGGGCTTGCCAAGAATCCCCTCCATGATGCCGGGGGCAAATCCGTGCTCATAAAGCGGGACACGCCGGGCCTTGCGGTTCATCGCGGCATCCAGAATGTGGCGGTAATCAGGCTGAAAGCTTTTCATGGGGACACTCCTGCTGTTGCATCTTGAGGTGTTGACTGCGGATAAAAGATTGTTATCGTCATGATCGTTCCATCACCCTTTCAATCCCGTCAGGCTCATGCCTTCGATGAAACGCTTCTGAGCAAGGAAGAAGACGATGATGATCGGGATCATCATCACCGTGGACACGGCCATAATCAGGTTCCATGGCGCGCCCTGCGGCTGGTTTGACAGAAGGACGAAATTCAGCAGGCCGATGGCCATTGTATAGTAACATTCGGAGTGGAGGAAAATGACCGGCCCCCACAGATCGTTCCACGCGCCAATGAAAGAAAACACGGAAATTGTGAGAATCGCCGGAGTGCACATGGGAACGAAAATCCGCAGCAGAATCTGGAATTCCGACGCGCCATCAATTCGAGCCGACTCACAGTAATCCCGGGGCACCGTGAGGAAGAACTGTCGCAAAAGGAAAATCGCGAACACATTCGTGCCAAGCCAGGCCGGAATCGTGAGCGGCAGATAGGTGTCGATCCAATTTAGCCGGGCGTAAACCTTGAACAGCGGGATGATCGTGACTTGCGGAGGCAGCATGAGCGTGCTGATAAGTATCGCGAACAGCATCCCCTTGCCCCGGCAGCGCAATGCCGCGAATGCATACGCGGCCATGCACGACGACACAAGCGTCCCTGCAATGGTGACAAACGTCAGAAAGGCCGTGTTGCGCAGGTAGAGCGCAAAATTGAAGGTCGTGAGCGCCTCAACATAATTGTGCCATAATAATTTCTCGGGAATCCACTTCGGCGGACTGACAAAAAGTTCCTGGTAGGACTTGAGCGAGGTGAGAAGCATCCATGCCAGGGGCGTCAGCATGAGCAGTGCGCCCAATAGCAGCACGGCGTGCACGGCAACCATCCCGCAAGGCGTAAAATCGCCGGGCATATGATGACGCCGCCTGCTCATTCCGTGTGCACCCACTTGCGCGCGGCTATGAAATTGATGACGGTCAGGATCAGTATCGCCAGGAAAAGCATCCACGCCATGGCGCTGCCAAGGCCCATATGAAAATAGTTGAACGACTTCTGGTACATGTTCAGCACATAGAAAAGCGTGGATCGTCCGGGGGCGCCAAGGCGCGCAACCGCCGTGGTGCCGAATGTGAAGGCCTGGTCGAACACCTTGAGCGAGCCGATGATTCCCATCACCAGGTTGAAGAACAATATCGGCGAGATCTGGGTCAGAGTCACATGGCGAAACTGCTGCCAGCGCGTTGCGCCATCGAGCGACGCGGCTTCATACAGGCTGCGCGGAATCCCCTGGAGTCCCGCAAGGAAAATGATCATGCCGCCCCCGAATCCCCAGAGCGACATGATGACAATCGTCGGCAGCGCCCATGTGGACGATTGCGTCCATGGCGGGCCCGTAATCCCGACTTTCTCGAGCATCTGATTCAACAATCCATAGGCTGGATGAAAAATGAATATCCATATGATCGAGGACGCCGTGGCGGGAAGAAGCGACGGCAGGAAGTAGATTGTCCGGAGAGCGCCGCGGAACCGAACCTGGGTGTTGAGCAGCATGGCTGTCGCAAGCGACAGCACAAGACTAAGAGGGATGCTGAAAAGAGCAAATATCAGCGTGACCTTCACCGAAGGCCAGAACGATGGGTCGCGTGTAAGAAGATATTCATAGTTGCCAAGACCAACAAAAACAGGCGGATTCACCACATCGTATTTTGTGAAGCTCAGGTAGAATGAGTAAAGCATGGGGCCAAGCGTCAGAAAAAGGAAGCCGGCTGTGGCAGGGCCTGCCATCACCCAAAACCAGAAAATTTCCTTTCGTCTCATGGCGCCCGCTTTTGTAAGGCAACAACGTTAAGATAGGCGTCGGCTGCCTTTGTGACCTGCCGGCACACTGCGGGCGGATTGAGGCCGCGCGTGATCATATCGTCGATATCGGGCTGAATGATCTCAAGCGCCAGTTCGATGAAGTCAGGTGAACGGGGAATGGGCACGGCAAAATCGAGCGCGTGGTACGCCGCCTTGATGTTGTGCGGATTCTGAGTCTTGGCGCGCTCATAGAGAATCTCCTTCGCGATCGACTTGCGCACGGAAAGGTAACCCTTCTCCGCATGACGGCGGATGCTGTGTTTCGAAGCCATGAACTTGACCGCTTCCCATGCCGCTTCGGGATAACGGGTGGTTAGCGATACTCCCAGCGCGTCAATGGCCAGCTCGCCCCCGCATCGTGTCCTTGGCCCCGCAGGCAGCACCTCGATATCCCAGTCAATCCCCGGAATCGCGTTGTATGTGATCCAGTTGCCGGTGTGTCCGCCGAACTCCATGGCCATTTTATTGCTGGCAAATCCCTTGTCCGGCTCCAGGCCCGGCGGCGGGGAGATCCCATACTTGTAGATCTTGTCGTAGTAGAATTGCATGCCTTGGATCGCCTCGGGTGTGCCGAGGGTGCAGCGTGTGATATCGGGATTGAACATGTCGCCGCCGGCTTGGCGGACAAGCGTCAGCCACTCGCCCCACCAGAAAGGCGAGATCGTGCTCCCCCATATTCCAACCTTGCCGCTGGATCCCCGCTTCGTGAGCTTCTCCCCGGCGCGCAAGTAGTCATCCCACTTCCAATCGGCGGTTGGCATGCCAACACCAGCTTCCCTGAAAATCCCCCTGTTGTAGTACAGCAGGGAAACATTGAACCAGCGCGGCAGAAAATAAAAGCGCCCGTTGTGTTTGCATGCTTCAATCAGTTGCGGGTAGAAATCGTCCAGTTCCAATTCAGAGGCATCGCGCTGGACAAAGCCGCTTATGTCGTAAAGGAATGGCATCAGGTAGGCCACCCAGACATCGCCGCAATAGAAAAGATCAGGCGCCTCTCCCGCTGCAATCAGGGTCTTGAGTTTCGCCTGGTAGTTTGGCCCGGGAACCCATGCGATTTTCAGGTGAACGCGCGGATTCTCCGAATTGAATTTATCGGCCAGTTCCTGAATCAAATCGCGGGTGAAATCCACAGCAACCATCCAGGTGACTGTCACCTTGCCTTTAACATCGCCCGCATCCGTGCGCCGCGCGCATCCGCTGATGCACAAAAACGCCGCGCCAAGCGCGATGAGGCGGCATGATGCAACAAATATCGCCTGGTTCATCCGTGCAGAAACTCTCTCACAGAACCGCGGGCCAGACCAATGACCGTGTCGGCCCCGCCATAATACACCCACAGTTCATCATCCAGCAGTACGGCGCCGCAACTGAACACCACATTGGGCACGTCACCCTTGACCTCCCACTCCGTTAATGGTTCCAGGATCGGCTCACGTTGCCGTCTGATCACCTTCGTTGGATCGTCGAGATCCAGAAGCGCGATGCCAAGCCTGTATGTCGTCTGGAAATCTACGCCATGATAGACAAGCAGCCATCCTTGGGGAGTGAAGATTGGCGGGCCGGCTATGCCGATCTTGCGTTCATCCCACATGCCCGGCCGCACATCCATCAGAATGCGGTGGTCCGTCCAATTCCATAGATCGTCTGAAAACGAAAGCATGATATTCATCGGGATGTCCGCCGGCAGTTCAAAAAAGTTGCCGAAGCCCATCGGTCTGTGAAGCAGCGCGTAACGCCCGTCAATCTTGCTCGCAAACAAGGCTGCGTTCTTGTTGTGTCCGAACATCGAGTACTTCAGCATGATACCTTGGCGCGTCCAGTGGCGCAGATCCGTGGATGTGGCCAGACCGACTTGCGAATGCTTCCCGTTCCACGCAGTGTAACACATATAGTAGGCGTCGTTTAAAGGTGTGACGCGCGGATCCTCCACTCCTTTGCTTTCCTCAGCCGCCTCGCCCGGCGCAAGCACAGGCTGCGGCAGACGATCGAAATTGAGACCGTCGGAACTCCACGCATACCCGATGGACGACCGGTTAAAATCGTCGGGATTGTGCGCAACAGCGCGGTAAAGCAAATGGAACTTCCCGTCGTTATAAACGACAGCCGTATTCAGAACCGCATCTTTTTCCCAAGGGTGATCCCGGCGCGGTTCAAGCACGGGGTCTTTGCTGTGTCTTGTTAGTTTCATAATCCCGCTTTCATTGAAGGTGTCGGCTGAGCGGCCGCTGTTGAGCAAAATTACCGCCATCCCTGATCATTTGCCGGATTCCTCCAACAGTATATCAATCGACCAAGGCTCATCGCCCATCGGTGTTTTGGAACTTTCCCCGCTCAGAAATGACTGGCTCCTCCATCCGTTCTCAAGCAGAAGCGGATCGCATCCGAACTTGAAACCTGGTCTGATGGCATTTGCCAGTCCGCCGTCAGGCTGCCTGTGTGCCTCAACCGCCCGGGCCATATCAGCCCAGGCACAGGCCGCCTCGATAACACGACCACCGGCAGCAGTACGGCATTTAACGTCCCTGACGGCCACCGATCTGCTTTTGGGGAATTGATCACGCAGGCATGCCGCCTCAAGATGCGAGCGGACACAAAACATGTCCGTAGCCAGCTTCGAACTGAAGCCGAACCATGGATTCACATCCTTGACATCCTCAAGGACATTGCGATTGCGAAGATCGATAAAGAGGCTGATGCCATCGTACTCCCATGGGGCGGCGGCATAACTTTCCGGAGTGGCCGCCTCGGTGTGTGTCGTGCCGGCGCTCCGCTCCATCGCCACAAGATAGAAATTGTCCGCATCCCAGGCGAAACGAAGGTCAACGACAAGACTCCCCCTGCCGTGCGTGTCGAGCCGCACTGAATCGCCTTTGACACCCTGCCAATCCGAGACATCGCCATCGATATGAATCGTGGCGCGCGGAGCATGCGCCGTCCGGCTCTGAATGTGCGCCGATGTCAGCTTCTCCGCGTCATATAGACGCGTTGGTGCCCGCAACGGTTGCAGGTCATTGTTGTAGTCGATGACCACCCCATCTATAAGCGTGCGGTTGGCGTCTGTTGTCAGTTTGCCGCCCGCTGGGGGCAATACGATCACATAAGCACTGTCTCCGGGGATTTCCACAAACGCGTCACCCTTGACGCCGCGCGCGATGAACCGGTTCCCCGTCGCCTCATATACATCCCGCCTGTCCTCCCCTGTGTTAATCCGTGCCGTCTTCGTTTCCGCATAAGGATTGAACATCAGGTAAGTCGGGTAGGCCGGACCATGAGCCCAGTCGGTGGCAAGCAGATCAATCCGTAGTATGCCTTCCACATTGGTCTTGTCAACAATCGCTCCAAGAAGTCCGGCATGTGCCGATCCGTAAAGGCCCAAGTCTGTTCTTGCCCATCCATGAACAAGCGGATCGCCCATCGCCTTGGGGCTGATGCCCTTCCAGCGCCGCCGCACACCCTCGTAAGCCGCTACGAAATTGGGGTCATGCTGTGTGATCCAATCATGGCAGGTCTGGTTCTCAGGGGGCAGACCGTTTCCATAGAACAGCCTTGAGGCATTTGACAGGTTTAACAGCCATTTGCCCAGTGCCCGCGCGTAGCGGTCATCGTAGCGTGCCACGGGGGCGAGAGCCGCGGCCGTCGAATAACCATTCATCTCAAAAGCGTATCCCCCGCCGTCTGTGTAACTGCCAAGGGCGCCGTGAAAATCATACCCGCCCCAATGACCCTCAGAACCGTCTGCAATGACGCCAAAACCTGGACGCGCATCGCTGACACCGAAAATCCATGAAAGGAGTTTGTGAAGATCATAAGAGCGTCCCTGTTCGGCGTTCATGCGCGCCGCGCAGACAACACCAAAAGGCAACAGGACTTCATAATAGGGATTTTTATCGTAGGGCAGCTTGTCAAGATAAGCAAGGCACGCATCTGCCGCCTCAAGATAGCGCGGTTCCTTCCATTTCAGCCATGCCATTTCCAGCAGCCAGGCAAATGCCGCGGCGCCATCCGGCTCACGCCACTTCCCGTTGTCCACTGCCTTCCCGGCGCGGAAGTCAAACGCCGTAAAGCTGAAATCGGGAATCGAGGTCGTCTTGTCCCCCGCGGCCATGGCCCATCGCGCTTCAAAAAGGCGTTCCGACACCTTGCGCAGGCGCTCGTCAAAGCCCGCTGCCTTTGGTGCGGCAAAGTGTAATTGCCAAGCCAGCACGTTGGGATACGCCTCATACCAAAATGTGTAGCCCGTCCCTGTGCTCACTCTGTTCAGATAAAGATTCTCGCCATTGGCCGAGTTGAAGTAACCATGCATGCCTGCGACGTAGTCTTTGCCATTCTGCATCGTTTTATCGATGCCAACAAGCAGTCCCGAGAGCACACCGGCCATGTTGGTGATCGATTCATGGGAGCCTCCCGGCGCCATCGCGGGGTGGCCCACATAAGACGGCATGACCCACATATCGTGCTTGCCATTGACCTCGTTGCGATCGAGCCATAAGAGCGGCAGGTATTGACCGCTCATCTCCGGGTCACTGTAGACCAGCTTGTCGAAGTCGCGCGCCGCCTGCTTCCAGTCGCGCATAAGATAAGGTTTTGGCAGGTTCGGCATTGTCTCGACCCGCTCAAGCCGGATCTGACCCGGTTGCATCGCAGAGTGACATGGCATGGGGAAACACGTCAACACCACAAACACGGCAATAACCGTCGCGCCGATTGTGACAAAATGATCTGCTTGCTTAGTCATATCTCCGTGTTTGTCCGTGTTCTCCGGCATGCGCAGGCTCTCAGCTCCCTGAAACATCCTTGTATTCCATATTGCCCGGCAGAAAACGCTGAATGCGTCCCCAACTGAGCGTGCCGTTGGTGGGATCATACTCTATGCTGTCGGTGACCGCCCAGTAGGTGGATGCCTGCGAGTACGACATGCCGTAAGCAGCCGGACCCCAGCTCATCATCAGGCACCATCTGATGCTGAGATTGCGCCATCTTTCGTCCTCGCGGTTCCAGTAGCGTATGGTGGGTTCCTTGGTGAAGGGATTTTGGTTGTAGTCATACGGCGGTCCAAAAACATCGATGGGCACTTTGGATATGTAAGAAATCGGCGTGGTAAGCACTATCACATGGCTCTGGTCATATTTCTTCGGATTGGGATTCGGCGGCGGCGCCACATAGCAGGGATAATGGTTCCAGTCCACGCTGTAGGTTTCGATGGCTGTCACCATCGTCCGCAAATCGCTTTTGATGCGCGATAATTTTGATCGTGTCTGCGCCTCAAGAAAATTGGGCACAGCGATTGCCGCAAGAATGGCAATAATCGCCACGACGATCAGCAGCTCGATGAGCGTGAAACCGGCGCTGTCAGGCTTTCGTCCATGTTGAATCGGTTGCATGTTACGTATGCTCCTTATGATAATGTGGGCATTTATGTCCGGCGTCAGCTCCTGTGCCTGTCCGCCGTATGTTGGGTTGTTGTTCATTATAAAGAGGCCATTCCTCCACGGCGCTCGGGGGCGCGGGCTGGGGATAACGGATAATGCGCGACACACGCAACTCATCCGCCGAGCCGATGAGCGGCATAAGATTCTCCGTGGGCGACGGGGGCGGCCAGACGCGTCCTCCGAAAGGAGCCATCTCAGCAACGCGCTCGAAGTCCGACGTCACCGGTGGTGTGCTGCCTTGCGTGTTGGCGGCAAACCGGACACCGTCAAAGAATAACTCAACAGGCGCTGTCGTGCGCGTGGGATCGTAAGTGAGGGCAACATGATGCCAGGAACCGTCCGTCCAGCCATCGGTAACGCCGATGCGCCAGTAGTTCGACTCGAACAACGAACCGTTGTAGATACTGACGGAAGGATAGATGACGCCGGCATCAGGTGTGCCCGCGTGGCGGATAAAAAACTGGAAGCGCCCGCCCGCAAAATCAACCAGGGGAAAGTTATACTCGTCGTTCACACGGTCTGGCGGCATATAGATCCATGATTCGATCGTCATGGGCGGACGCGCCGCGCCCGAGATCACAGACGAAGAAACAAGCGCGCCGTTCAGCGCGCCACCATTGCCGGTGAGGCACTGCCCAAATCCCGGTTGTGAGTTGATGAATCCGGGAGTGCTCATGCCTGCAATGGCGCTGAAGGTCGTGGGCCAGTTGTTGGGCGAACTGTCGGTGATGTTGCCATCGAACTTGATAAGTAGTGTTGTCTGCGGATCGGGCGCCAAGGGTCCGGGTGGTAAAAAACCGCGGGCGGTGTTGAAATCCGCCGTCACGCCATTGAAAATAAGCTTTCTGCCCGTGACTTGCATCGTGGCGTTGGCGGGAACCATCACAAGCACCATCGCTGTGTCTGGAGGCATCCGCACGGACGCCGCTCCAATGACTCCGCGCGCCACGAATTGATCGCTCACAATATCGTAGACGTCCGTCGCCGTGGTTGGCGCCGCCACCTGAACCGTCTTCGTCTGCGCGTGGGGATTGTATATCAGATATGTGGGATGGGCCGCATTGTGATAGTAGTCGGTCTTCAGGCAGTCCCACACAAGAATGCCCTCGATTGTGGTCGTCGTCATCGAACCGCCCATTAAGCCCACATGCGAAGAACCGTAAAGGCCAAAGTCGAGGGGCATGTTGCGCGGATAACCGGCCACGGCGTCTCCCATGGAATAAGGATGGACGGGCAACTCGTTCAGCAGAAACAGGGCGTCGACGTTCAGTGTGTCAAGGACGCCGCCGCTTGTCCGCCGGGTGTCTTCGACGCGAACGTAGGTGTCTCCCGAAGCTGATGCGGTAACCGTATGCCAGTGGTTGGGAAGACCTTGAAACGCGGTTTCCGTCACAGTGAACATCTCGGTCCACGGCCCCGTCGGGCTGGTCGACCATGAAAACTTGAAACTCTCCTGGGGATCGCCTCCAAGGGTGATGTAAGCATTGACGAGTAACTGGCTGCTTGTGCCGGCCGTCTTGGGAACTCGCCATATGTGTTCAAGGCGATCGGCTCCGCCCGCATCCGCCTCGCGCAGCGCCTCGCACTTGTTGTCGCCAAGACAGGTTGTTTCCGTATAACTGCCCGACACAATTTGACCCGCTGGAGTCGAGTAATCGCCCGCCGCCACATTGTTATTTCGGCCCTGCTGGCGAAAGCCTTCGTAAGCAATGGCGTAATTCTTATCGTTTGCGTCTGCCCACGTTTTGCAGCTCTGGTGAGCGGCATCCAGGGCATTGGCATAAAAAAAGCGCGACGAATTGGCCATGTTGAGCATCCACTTCCCTATCGCGCGGGCATAACGCTTGTCATAGCGCACCATGGGCACATGAGCCGCCGCCTGGTTGAACGTGTTCATGGCGAAGGCATAACCGCCGCCATCGTCAAGGCTCGAGGCCAGACCCATCACTTCATATCCGCCCCAATTGTTCGCTGCCACGCCCCAATTCGGCCGGGCCACGCTGGGGCCCATGTTCCAGTCAATAAATTTCTGCACATCGTAGGTGGCGCCAAATTCCGCGTTGAGTCGCGCCGCAAGGTAAACGCCATAAGGCATGAAAATTTCATAGTAGGGATTCTGGCTTGCTGGAAGCGATTGCAGATAATTCATGCCCCATTGGGCGCCTTGGATGAAGCGCGGTTGGCCAAACTTCTGCCATGCCATCAGGCTGACCCACGAAAAAACAATGCCGGCATCGGGCTCGCGAAACTGGCCGTTGTAGAACGGTTGCATGATCCCAAAGTCAAAACCGGTGTGATTGAAGTCGGGAAACAGAGCGCCGGAAGGCTTCATGGCCACCATGGCATTGTAAAACTTGTCGGCCGTGCCGAGAAGACGCGATTGGGTGGCTGTGTCGGACGGATATTTGTCCCAGACCATCCAATACAGCATCGTGGGAAAGCAACCGTACCAGAAATCCACAGGATTTGCGGTGGGCGCGTTGTTGCCCACGACGCAAAGCGTCGGACTGTAATAATTGCTCAGCATGTCCGCGAAGTTGCGGCCGCCCTGATTGCTCTTGTCGATGCCGGCAAGGGTGGCGCCGAGAACCGCGGCAATGCAGTTGATCGACTCGCCCGCGTTACCGCTCTTTTGATAGGGCGAACCCGCATAACTGGGCAGACCGAAACCGTCAACATCGCGGTAGATGTGCGAAGTGTCGGTCCAAATGGCGGGCAGGTATTGGCCTGTGGCCGAATAGTTGAACACCAGCGCGTCGTAATCGCGCGCCGCCTTTCGCCAGTCGCGCATCTGGTACTGTGCGGGCATGTTGGGCATCGAGTCGATGCGTGCCGTCGACAGTTGCGGCGTTGCTCCCCAAGCCTGCATCCCGCCAATGAAAACGATGGCGGCGGCGGAGAGAATGGCGTTCAGTATCTTCAAAGGGGTGTTCCTCTAAGAATTCTATCGGCACAAGTCCGTGTCATGTCACTATTCTATGGGCTCGCAACCCATGACGATCTCTGGAAGCCTGCGCTGTTTTGATCTTTTACACTGCACGCCCCCCCCCGGAGAGATTGCCGGCGCGTCTTGCTCGCGCCGGCAATCCCGGGGAAATGCGTGAGATCACATCAGAACAAAGGTCTGATGTGCGGAGATCAATAGACGGACCAGTCGGTCACGCTGGTCGGTCCGCCGATCAGTTTAATGTCGCGTGAGTACTGATCGACACCATTGGGCGGATTCCACTTGTCCGGCCCGATGAACGCCTGCTTGTTCCAGTCGTTCTCCACCAGTAAGGGCTGGCTGCCGAATGTATAGTTGTTCTGCACGGCGTTGACGATGTTGCCGCCAGGCTGGCGCGATGTGGCAACGGCCGCCTGGATATCGGTCCATTTGATCCCGACTTCAACAACACGATTGTGCGCCGCGTAGGTTCCGCCAGTGGCCAGCAGGCAGTTGACCAGCGGGGCCAGCGTGCCATCCGTGCCGTTGTTGACGCGGGCATATTTCAGGTCGGTGCGCCCGATGGAACTGAATCCGAACCACGGCTGAAGATCGCCGTTGCTCTGGCCATAGGAGCCTGTGGTCAGGTACACGAACAACGCGATGGTGTCGAAGCTCCATGGGCCGCCAAAGTAAGCGGCGCCGTCAGGCGCTTCCTGTGCAAGCGGCGGCGAGCTTGTGGGATCCTCGACGCACAGCATGTACAGGTGCTGGTTGTTCCACGCGTATTTGATGTTCACGGCGAAGTTGCCGCCCTGATTGATGTTCGTCATGTACTCGTTATCGCTGGCCAATCCGATCCACTCGGCGGGATCGCCATTGACCACGATGGAGGTCGAATAGGCCGCATTGCGGATAGGTGCGTGCGGAGGCTCGATGCCGCCAGGGGTGATCTGCTCCTCATAGGCGCCCATGTCGTTGGGATAACCGCCGCCTGGCATCGGCCGGGTCAGTCCCTCGATGTCGATGGTCACGGGCGGAGCGGCGATGCCTGCATAACCGATGCATGGCGAGGTGGACTGCAGGTGGTAGTTGCCATTGCCCGACGGATCGATCGGGGTGACAAACTTCGGATCCTGGTTGATCAGGTTGTTTGACCCCTGAGTCTCGTTCTGATAGGGTGTGGCGGCACGAACAAGGTTATAACTGTTGAATACGCCGCCAGGACCTGCGGCGCCGGCCTCAAACCCGATTGCCGGACCGTCGATGATGCTGTTGATGACCTTGTGGCCGGTGGCCCATTGGTTGTAAAAACCAACACCCGACTTGCCGGAGCGGCTCACCATCGTGCACTGGTTGACCTGCACCGAAGCGCCCTCTGCCCGGATGATGTTTGATCCTTCGACGAGCAGACAGTCGGTGATGAACGCGTTGGAATTCCGGGGATACAACAGCCAGTCCGCACTGTCGCTGCCGTCAATAACCGTGCTACGATAGATGGAGACCGAGCCGGCTGCCGTGTTCGAGTTGAACCAGATGGCCGTCTTGGCATTGCCGCTGAAGTAGCATTCGTTGATGACCATGGTGCCCGGGGGTTGGCTGCTATCAAACCAGTCAATGACAACGCCCTTGGCGAGGCTGGCCGTCACCACGCACTTCTGCATGGTGAGGTCGCTTCCACGGGCCAGTGTGATCTGTCCTATGCTTGGATTGGGATTGGCGGCAAGATTGGCGGTGACTGTCGTTCCTGTCAGCGAAACGATGCTGCGGTCTGTCGCGCCATTATAGCCATCGGTGAGGATGGCCGTCCCGTTGTTGCCCTCAAGGTTGGAATCAGTTATGGTGAGCACACCCGGCTTTTCGAAGTACAAACCATCGATGCCGTTGGTCTTCACTTCGCTGCCGATGATGGTGAATTCGCCATTCTGCACGTAGTTGCCCACACCCATCTGACCGTTGCTGGTGAGCTTAGTCCTGACGAGGGTCAGTTTGGACGAAGTTCCCTGGACGCGGAAGCCCATCCAGGCGTTGTTCATGACCTCGCATTCGATCATCGTCAGTGCATTGGTGCTGTTGAGGTCAACACCGTCATTGTTATCTCCGTTGAACTTGCAGTTCTCTGCATGTATTTTGGCGGTGTCATAGAGAGCGAGGCAAGGGTGCGCGCTCAACAATGAATTGCCGGTGAGCCCCTTGAGCGTGGAGCTGGTGTCGCCCGAGCAGATGATGGGAACATCCACCACGACGCCGGCCACGTCGGCCTGTACGGTGATCTGCTTGTTGGCAAGACTGATTTGACTTGCCTCGGTGTAAGTGCCGGCCACGGTGATGCGCACAACATCGCCTGCGGCCGACGCGTCAATGGCAGCCTGAATGGTGGCGTAGGCGCCGGGGACCAGACGGTCGGTCGCCCAGCCGCTGGCGCAGACCAGTGCGAGTGCTGCCGCGCCCAGCCCGCGTATGATTTTGAAGCGTTGGATCATTGGTGTTTCCTTCCTTAGTTTGGGAATCTTTTATTATTGCCCCGCTACCCGCGCCCGGTCAAGTCGGACACAGACATCGGGATACTGTGTTCTGCTTCGAATATCCATGCTGCTGCTGTCTGTTGTGTTCCCGGTATTTCTCCTTCCTTTCATTTGTCATTGTTGGGATGGTTTTCAGATGCGCGAAATCCAATGTCTTTCAGTTGATAGCAACACGCCGGCGGTTTGCTGGTCGATTCGCGGATCACAAGATCGGGCCCGACCAGAATCCGTTGTGGATGCGACACCGAATACCCTTGCAGCCGGTTGCGGAGAACTTGGAAAGCAACCTCGCCCATATCCTCACAGTCAATGCGGACGCTCGTCAGCGGCGGATCGCAGAGGGCGGCAAACTGAAAGTCGTCATACCCGACAACGCTCACGTCATCATGCACTCGCAAACCCTTTGACTTCAGCCCCTCGAGCGCGCCAAAAGCCAATTCATCGGTCATGCACACAAGCGCCGTAAATCGGGCGCCGTTGTCGATCAGTCGCTCAACCATCTGGCGGCCTTCGGCTGGGGTGTCCTTGGTCCCGCTCACGTCCACAAGCTCCCTGTCATACCCGCCAAGCATCTCCTCCATGTAAATGCGGAAAGCGCGGTAACGTTGCAAATTGGACAGGTGCTGCAGACAGGCGCCGATCATGGCGATGCGCCGGTGACCAAGCGCCTTAAGGTGGCTAATCTCCTGACGAATGCCCTGATAATCGTCATTGAGCACATAGTCCGAACGCAACAATCCCTCGTCACCGCCGGAAACAACCACCATGTGTTTGCCCGCGGCCTCAAGCTCCTGAAGGTAAGGCATGTTTGTGATGCCGACAACAATCACGCCGTCGACCATGTTGCGCTCGACGAAAGCCGGAAGACGCCGGAAATCGTCATTGGAAACATCAACGGTGGCCACGAGAACATCGCAACCCGCCAGCTCCGCCTCGTTTTCAACCCCCTGCACGATGCGCGTAAAAAACGACTCCCCCGTCCAACTGAACTGCCTGTCAAGAAGAACGCCAATCGTTTTCACGCCGTCGCTTCTTAATCGCTCGCGCGGCGGAACATAACACAACTCCTCGGCCAGCGCCAGGATGCGCTGCCTCGTTTTCGGATGAATCCGCTCTGCCCCCGAAAGGGCAAGTGATACGGTGGACTTGGACACATGAGCCCGCTCTGCGATCATCGCCAGCGTGGGTTTGCGTGTTGCCTCGGTCACTATGCTGCTCCGTATCTTATCATAAACAAATGCGCCCCAGTTAAGGATGCAGGAAAGACCTTTCCCCATGTATAGGCAAAACATCAATCACAATATTCGATTATTTCTATAAAATTTTACTAAGAATTCCGACTGTGATTTGACAACTGTTCTCGTTAACCTGAATTTCCCGTGCAAAAAGGCGATGATGGAAACAACACAACTTGAAATTCGCTCAAGATTCCCCTCTCTCAATCTCGCTGTGCAGATCACCGTTCCATCGTATTAGTTAAATTATAATCGAACACAATTGGAATTAATAAAACAAAATATTCGCGATCCTCTCCCTGATAACCGCCCCACCAACCGCGCCGCGTGGGAAACCCTGGGCTGATTAAGGGCGTTTCAATCCTCCTATGTGCACGGGCATCTTGCCCGTGTTTCAATTCACACGGCCCGCGCGGAGCCGCGACCTTGCTTCCCACGAGCGTGCCCATTGCTTTCAGTGTTTCAATCCACGTGAGGCTGGCCACGCTAATCGATGGTTATGCTTTGGTTTTTAGTCAGGTTTTTTGATGTAAGGGTGGTGTTTTCCCTCGGTTATCGTTGTCGGTATGGCAATGTTTTTGAGTTTATTGGGGCCGCCTGACGGCGCTTGCGAGAAGCGCTGTCAGGCGTTTGTCTTTCCTGTGCTTTTGGCAAGGCAAGAGGAGAGAACAGCCCTATGGATCTTCTACAGAGTGCGACGCTTTACCAGGACCGCGACCTTGCTTCCCACGAGCGTGCCCATTGCTTTCAGTGTTTCAATCCACGCGGCCCGCGCGGGGCCGCGACGACGCGGGGGCGATCCATCTCACGTATGATGACGTTTCAATCCACGCGGCCCGCGCGGGACCGCGACGTGGCCGCTGTCTCACCTACAAATAATCCAAAACAACGCGTTTCAATCCACGCGGCCCGCGTGGGGCCGCGACATACTCGGTGTACGGCGCCTGTATCCCGCTCCCGTTTCAATCCACGCGGCCCGCGCGGGGCCGCGACTGGCGCGAGCAAGGCATTGTAGTCCGAGCATCCAGTTTCAATCCACGCGGCCCGCGCGGGGCCGCGACCAAACTGCCAGCTGATCGGAGGATTGGCGGAGGGTTTCAATCCACGCGGCCCGCGCGGGGCCACGACGCGTGTCCGCATTGCGGGGCGCAACGGGGCAACGGGTTTCAATCCACGCGGCCCGCGCGGGG
>JAPLSQ010000110.1 GCA_026398535.1 Candidatus Sumerlaeota bacterium
CCCAACCTGCGAGCAAGCCCTCGACATTCTGCGGGGTTTGCGCTCGCGCTACGAGCAACACCACCGAGTCATCATCAGCGAGCAGGCCATCGAATCCGCGGTGTATCTCAGCGACCGATACATCACAGACCGGTATTTGCCTGACAAGGCCATCGATGTCATCGACGAGGCGGGGTCACGGGCGAGACTCCAGCTTAATGTAAAACCTCAAGCCATCAAGGACATGGAAAAGAGGATCAACGATCTCGACGAGAAATTGCGCGAGTTGTCACACTTGCAGGAGTTCGAGCGATGCCAGGAGGTCAAAATTGAGCGCGATGAGGCCATCCGCGAGCGTGAAACGTTGTTTCGCGAATGGCAGATGCAGAAAGGCGATAGACAGTTCGTTAAGACCATCACGATGGAGGATGTTTCCTACATCGTAAGTAAATGGACCGGCATCCCTGTCACAAAACTCGAAGAAGCTGAAACACAAAAACTGTTGAAAATGGAAGAGGAGATAGGCAAGCGGGTTGTTTCACAACACGAAGCCATTACGGCCATCTCGCGAGCCATCAGGCGCGCCCGCACAGGTCTCAAGGATCCGATGCGGCCCACAGCCACATTCATTTTCCTCGGACCCACGGGTGTCGGCAAGACCGAACTGGCCAAGGCGCTGGCTGAGTTCATGTTCGGCAACGAGGACGCGCTCATCCGTATTGACATGAGCGAGTACATGGAAAAGTTCTCTGTGTCGCGCCTGCTTGGCGCGCCTCCTGGATATGTTGGATACGAAGAGGGCGGCCAACTCACCGAGAAAGTGCGCCAAAGGCCGTATTCCGTTGTTCTGTTCGATGAAATCGAAAAAGCTCATCCCGATGTGTTCAGCCTTTTGCTGCAAGTCTTTGACGACGGGCGGCTTACGGACTCTTGGGGACACGTGGTTGATTTCCGCAACACGGTGATCATCATGACATCCAATGTCGGCACCAAGCACCTGAAAAAGGGCGGAAAACTTGGTTTCGCGGTTGATGACGAAATGGAAGACTATCAAAGCGTCAAGACGAAGGTGCTGGACGCGATGAAAAAACTCTTCAATCCGGAATTCATCAACCGCATTGACGAGACGATCGTCTTCAGGGCGCTTGACCGTCGCGACACCGGCAACATCGTGGACATCATGATCGATCGGTTAAACAAACGGCTTGTGGACAAACACATCACGGTTGCCCTGTCAGAAGAAGCCAAGACATTCCTTGTCTCTCACGGCTACGACAGCGAATACGGCGCGCGCCCGATGCGCCGCACCATTCAGCGCTATGTCGAAGACCCGATGTCGCACCTTCTGCTCGAAAGCGGCATTCCTGAGGGAGAAGTCATCGCTGAACTTGCGCCCGATAAAGACAGATTGATTTTTACGCCCGTCATGAAGATGGAACCGGCAACGGACACGGTAACATGAAAGATTGTCCTGTAATTGCCACATAATCAGGCATGAAAGCGATAAATGACTTTCATGCTTTTTTATGTCACTGCCCGATCAACGGCGCTTGATTTCTTTCCATTTGCTGTGGAAGTAATGTTCCCTGTGTCGTTTCATCATCTGAATCGCAAAGAGAAATGTCATGGCAAAACAAGACGCCAACACAGATCATAAAGTAAAATTGTTCATGGACTCCATACTCAGTCATGTTAAGCTGTCATTAGGCGTGGAACCGGGCAATCTTAAACCATCTGAATACTTCAGGGCAGTTTCACTGGCTACTCGCGATCTGCTCACCGAACAGAAGTTGGCCACACAAGCCCGCTACGAAAAGCAGGACACCAAACGCCTGTATTATCTGTCCATGGAGTTTCTTATTGGGCGGTGTTTGAGCAATGCGCTCCACAATCTCGGCATATATGATTTGTGCCAGCGCGCCCTGACCGAGATGGGAGTCGATCTCGAGGAAATCAGGGATAGCGAGCCTGATGCCGCGCTTGGAAACGGCGGATTGGGGCGGCTGGCGGCGTGCTTCCTCGATTCGCTCGCAACGCTCAATATGCCCGGTTTCGGTTACGGCATCAATTATGAATACGGCCTGTTTCAGCAGACCATCGTGGATGGTTACCAGCGCGAGAGGGCGGACAATTGGCAGTCGCAAACAACACCATGGCTCATAGAGCGCATGGAGGAGCATTGTGTCGTTCCCATCTATGGCAAGATTGTATGGGAAAAGGACCGCCGCGAGGGGCATGATTTCCCAATGTGGATGGATTGGAATGCGATTATTGGCGTTCCCCATGACATGTTCATTCCGGGTTACGGCGGGGACTCCGTCAATTATCTTCGGCTTTACTCGGCAAGGGCGGTGCAGGATCTTGACATGAACTGCTTCAACACGGGCGAGTACATAGAAGCAGTACGCGGTCAGATACTCTCCGAGACTGTGACCAAGGTTCTCTACCCTTCCGATTCGGTCGAAAAGGGTAAGGAGTTGCGGTTGTTGCAAGAGTATTTCCTTGTAGCCTGCTCCATGCGCGATATCATGCGCCATTTTCAGGTCAATCATCGCAACCTTGAAGATCTGCCTGCCAAGGTTGCGATACAAATGAATGACACGCATCCCTCACTATCGGTGGCAGAACTGATGCGATTGCTTGTGGACGAGAATGACATGCCGTGGGAGAAGGCGTGGGATATTACGCAGGCAACCTTGGGTTATACGAACCATACTTTGCTGCCAGAAGCCTTGGAGAAGTGGCCGGTTTCGCTTTTCGAGAAAACTCTGCCGCGCCACATCCAGATCATCTGCGAAATCAACCGGCGATTTCTTGACCGCGTGATTACTCTTTGGCCGGAAGACCCCGACCGTCTGTCGCGCATGTCGTTGATCGAAGAGGGGCCGGTCAAACAGGTTCGCATGGCCCATCTGGCCATTGTGGGCAGCCATTCCATCAACGGCGTTGCTGAACTGCACACTCACCTCCTGAAAACGGCGCTGCTGCCTGATTTTTATGAGATGTGGCCTGAGCGCTTTAATAACAAGACGAATGGCGTCACACAGCGCCGTTTCCTGCTGAAATCAAACCGCCCGTTGTCATTGCTGATCTGCGAAACAATCGGGGAGGAATGGATCACGGATCTTTACCAGCTAAGAAAGCTCGAACCTTACGCGTCCAAGCACGATTTTCAGGATGAGTTCATGAAAGCCAAACGCGCGAACAAGGAGAGGCTGGCAAGTGTCATAAAACATACCGCTGGTATGAGCGTCGATCCCGATTCACTGTTCGATATCCAGGCTAAGCGCATCCATGAATACAAACGGCAACTGCTTGCCGTGATGCACATCATGTGCCAGTATCTTGCCTTTGTCGAGGACGGCATTGAGCCGGCGGCGCCCCGCACACACATATTCGCGGGCAAGGCAGCGCCCGGCTATTGGGCGGCCAAACAAATCATCAAGCTGATCAACAGCGTGGCTGAAGTCGTCAACAACGATCCCAAGGTCAAGGGGAAAATGCGCATCGTATTCGTTCCCGACTACAAGGTGTCGCTGGCCGAAAAGATTTTCCCCGGCGCCGATCTGAGCGAACAGATATCGACGGCGGGCATGGAAGCATCGGGCACCGGCAACATGAAGTTCGCGATGAACGGCGCGCTGACAATTTGCACGCTTGATGGCGCAAACATCGAACTGATGCAGGAAGTCGGAAAAGAAAATATGTACATCTTCGGTCTCACCACCGAGGAAATCCAGCGCCTGCGCGCAAACAATTCATACAACTCGTACGACTATTACAACCGCAATCCCGAGATCAAACGGCTCATGGACAGTTTCTGCGGCACAATTTTCAGTCCCCGAAATCCCGGCTTGTTCCAATGGATTTTCGATTCCGTCATGCACCAAGGCGACAGATATTTTCACCTTGCCGACATCGAGTCCTACAACGCGGCCCATGCCAATGTGGACAGTGACTATATTGATAAACGAGTATGGGCGCGCAAAGCCATCTTGAATGTTTCGCGCATTGGCAGATTTTCCAGCGACCGCACAATTATCGAATACGCGCGTGATATCTGGGGCATCAGCCGGTGCTGAACTGATTGCATCGATCAAGCGGCAGGATTGCGGGCGATTCCAATGCGATCAGCGGTTTCCATACATGCGGGCATAATACTGCCGGTATTCGCCGCTGATGATTTTTTCCCACCATGAGCGGTTGTCCAGATACCAGCGCACCGTGGCCGCAAGGCCGTCATCAAATTGAACAAAAGGCTTCCAGCCCAGTTCGCGCGCAATTTTTGACGCATCGATTGCATAACGGCGGTCATGACCCGGGCGATCCTTGACGTGGCGGATCAGCGACTCCGGGCGGTCAAGCAGGACAAGCAGCTTCCGGATCACCTCAAGATTTGGTATCTCGTTGTCGATGCCAATATTGTATATTTCCCCCGGGCGGCCGTTTTCGAGAACAAGCTCGATCGCGCGGCAGTGGTCGCCGACATAGATCCATTCGCGCCGATGCATGCCATCGCCGTACACGGGCAACTCCTTGCCGGCAAGAGCATTGGCAATCATGAGCGGCAAAAGTTTTTCGGGAAACTGATAGGGACCATAATTGTTTGAGCATCGCGTGACGCATACGGGCAGATGGTAAGTGTTGAAGTATGCAAAAGCCAGATGATCGGCCGCGGCTTTGCTGGCCGAGTAGGGGCTGCGCGGCGAAAGGGGAGTGGTTTCAGTGAACTTGCCCTCAGGGCCCAGGCTCCCATACACCTCATCGGTGGAAATATGGACAAACTTTTTCACACCATGGTTGAGCGCCGCGTGAAGCAGCGACTGTGTGCCCATGACGTTCGTTTTAAGGAAAAGCTGGGGCGTTTCAATCGAACGATCGACATGGGATTCAGCGGCAAAATTGACCACCGCATCGAATATTTGTTCGGCAAAGAGCGATTCAACCAATGCCGAGTTTGCTATGTCGCCACAAACAAAAGTGTAGCGCGGATCATGGGCAACATCGGCAAGATTATCGGGGTTGCCCGCATAAGTGAGGGCGTCGAGATTAACGATTGTGTCGGATGCGAAATTGTTCAAATGCGCCTTGATAAAATTGGCGCCGATAAAGCCGCATCCTCCAGTGACCAGCATTTTCATTTTGTTAAATCTTCTCCCAGAAAAATGTCTGTGCAATTTGCATATCGTTTTTGCATAGAATTGGAAGATAAATACATAAAAATGACACAATTAAATAACGAGGCTCGGGAGATCCATCGATTCAAGGTGGGGCACAAATATGTTTCTCTTCTATTGAAGGCGAACGAGAAGGGATTGACCGCATGTCATTTGTGTCCGGATCGGAAAGGCGGCGATCCGAAGGAATCTGCTTGCGTGAGCCCGGCTTTGGCGCATCTCCAAAATGCCCGACGCCAGCTCGACGAGCATATCAATGGATCAAGACGCATTTTTGATGTGCCGTTGATGCCAAATGGCACACCGTTTCAACTTCGGGTATGGGCGGTGGCGGGGCAGATTCCATACGGTCAGACGCGCAGTTATTGGTGGATCGCCATGCGGATGGGCGATCCTTATGCGGCGCGCGCCGTGGGCGGCGCGCTTGGCGCCAATCCGCTGCTTTTGTTCACTCCATGCCATCGTGTGGTGCGAAGTGATGGACAATTGGGCGGCTTCTCAAGCGGGATCGAGTGGAAACGGATATTCATCGAGCATGAACATGCGATGATGTCAAAATGCGAACAGGCAGATCACCCGCCGCCCGATTGCAAGAACTCATAAACGGCGCGTGCTGCCGACTCCCCGACACCCTTGACAGCCGCAATGGATTCAGCCGAGGCGACACGAAGAGCCGTCAGCGATCCAAAATGCCTTAACAGCAGTCGTTTTCTTTTCGGCCCCACGCCGGGAACTTCATCAAGCAGGCTGTGCCGGCCCGATTTTTGGCGCAGTTTCTTGTGATAAGTGATGGCGAACCTATGCGCTTCGTCGCGGATGCGCTGCAGAAGAAACAGCGCCGGCGAATTGGGATGGAATGTGACAGGATTTTTGCGCCCGGGTAAAAACAGACGTTCTTCGGAGCGGACGGCCTCAATTTGCTCATTCGCATTGTCAGTCTTTGCTTGAGAGTCGTCAGGCTTTACACGCCTTGATTTTGCCATTGCAGCCAGGGACACCATCGTGATGCCCAGTTCCCGCAACACATCAACCGCCACGCCAAGCTGTCCCTTGCCCCCGTCAAGGATCAATAAATCCGGCGGTGGGGTTGGCTTGTTCGCGGCGGGGCGAAACCGGCGTGTGAGAACCTCGCGCATCATGGCAAAATCATTGGCCTCTTCGACTGTGCGGATCCGGTAATGCCTGTAGTTCTGTTTATCAGGCTTGGCATTGCCAAACCGCACTATCGATCCGACCGCAAGCGTGCCCATGATATTTGAAATGTCGGCGCACTCGATGGTTATTGGGAGTCCGTCGAGCTGAAGCTTGTTCGCAATCTCGCGCAGGATGTCTTCTTCAGTGCGCTCGCCCGAAAGCCGCATGGACAGAATATGTTTGGCATTTGCGCGAGCAGTGCCGGTCAGTCGCGCCAATTCGCCGCGGTGCGGGGCATGCAACGTAACCGACGCGCCGCGCCGCTCACAAAGCCATTCTTCAAGCAGGGATATGTCCGCCGGTTCCATATCCACGAGAATCTCGCCCGGAGGCTGAAGAGATTCGTAGTATTGCTGGATGAACGAATAAAGCACATCTTCGTCAGACTGTTCATAATTCTTGAGGAAATGATTGTGTGAATGGACGAGAAATCCATCGCGATATTGTTGGAGCACAATGGCTGAGCGTCCCTGTTCGCTTGCGACGGCGATGACATCACGATCACCCTGACTGTAAGTGACCACGCGCTGCTTTTCAAGGATTTCGTCGAGCGCCGCGATGTGATCGCGCACAAGGGCGGCTCTTTCAAACTCCATGTTCTCGCTGAACCTTTTCATACGCTCGTCAAGCAGTTGCCGGACTTCTTCGTTCTTGCCGCGCAGAAACAGGGCAACATTGCTGACAAGTCTGGCGTATTCCTCCTTTGACACTGGCATGGCGCACGGGCCGCAGCATTTGCCCACGTCATAAAGAATGCAGGGGCGTCCGCGGTTGCGGAACACACTGTCCTTGCACGTTCGCACCGGGAACACTCTGAGGAGGAAACGCAAGGTCTGGCGCACCGCATAGGAGGAGAGGTAGGGTCCAAAATAAAGGTCATGCGGGTCGCGGCGCGACCGCGTGTTATGACGGATGCGCGCAGTTTCGAGACGGGGGAAATCATGGCTCCTGCGGAAACGAAGCGACACATATGTCTTGTCGTCGCGCAGGCGCACATTGTAACGGGGGTGGTGTTCCTTTATCAGCGTATTTTCGAGGAGGAAAGCCTCTTTCTGATTGGCGGTTACGACACATTCGATGTTCGAGATCTGACGGCGCAGAAACTGCACCGAAAAA
>JAPLSQ010000083.1 GCA_026398535.1 Candidatus Sumerlaeota bacterium
CCACGCTATAAAATCGGACGTCTTGAGGCGCGCGGCTACACCATCTTCACTCGGGACGAGATTCTGGGGCCATTCCGCCCGCTTCAGAATCAATATTATAACACGAAAAAATTCAACGAGGCGGCAACCAAAGTCAAAAACATGTGCGGCGATGAGGGGTTCCTGCTGTGCAAGGCCGAACCGGATTTCCACAAGGATTCCGCTCGCGGTGTTGTCGATGTTGACATCGATGTGACCGAAGGCTCGCGCATATATGTGGGCGACATCAAGATACTGTCGCAGGCTTACCCGGACGACATGGATATGGGCTGGCTGCGCAAATATTATTCGCGCTTTTCCCCGCCCGTGAAGGACGAGATTGTGCAACGCGAAGTCAGGCTGCGGCCCGGCCAGGTTTACCGGCGCTTTGAAGAGGTGCGCACCCGCGAGAGACTCAAATCGCTTAATGTCTTCGAAACCGTCAAGGTCAACGACCAGATGTCCGCGGATACCAATGTGCGCGATGTCGTCATCGATGTCACGCAGGGCAACACGGGCAACCTGATTTTCGGCGTGGGTTTCGGCGATGTGGAAGGCGCATTCATCTACGCCAACTATATTGAACGCAACCTGTTCGGCATGGCCCGCGACCTGAGATTGTCCGTCCTGCTCGGCACGAATGCCCAAAACGTCAGCCTGACATATCTTGACCGGTATTTCCGCGGCACGGATGTGGCCGCACAGTTCTCACTTTATCACAGCAACTACACACGCACGGGCAGCTTCACCGAAACACGCACCGGCACTACTGCCGAGTTCACCCGGCCGCTGAGCGAATATGTCAAGGACTCCATCCGTTTGCGGCTGGAAAGCATCGATTATGACCTCAACGATCAAACCAAACCCGATACGCCGCTTAACAATTATATCGCGGCGACAATCCGTTACAAGCTCATGCAGGACACGCGCGACGATCTGTTCTTCCCGACAACCGGACACATTCTCGGCGGCAGCATCGAGTCCGGCGCCGCCGATGGTTTCCTGATGAAGTTTGAGGGGCAATACGCCAAATATTGCGCGTTGTCCCCCAACTGGGTTTTCGCGATGAACAATCAGCTCGGTTTGATGCCATATACCTATAAGGACGTGGGCTACTCTGACCGGTTTTTCCTTGGAGGCTCGCAGGATTTGCGCGGCTTTAAAATCTACGGCGCCGGGCCCCACGACACCGGCAACAGCGCAATCCCCACGGGCGGCTCGACCAAACTGCTGTCACAATTTGAGATGCGGCGCGCCATCAGCGACAGCATCACCGGCGTCGCCTTCACCGATATCGGCATGCTCGGACAGAACGCGCTGGATTTCGGCACGCCGCGCGCATCCATGGGCGCGGGCGTGCGCATAAGGCTCCCCATCGCGCAGGTTGCCCTCGACCTCGGTATCCCCGTCGCCAAACAGAATAATGACCAGACACAGCTATTACACTTTACCATGTCATCAGCCTTCTAAGCCTGCCCCTCGGGGTGTTTGTTCATCACCAGAGCCCGTCTCGGCCAGCCTCGATGTTTCGAGCCAAAGCTTTATCTTGTGTTGACCGCCCCCTTGGACTAAAGTTGGGAATTCTGAAACTCAGATCAGGAGTCAAACTCGTGAAACGCATTCCCGCCATATTGGCGGTTATCATTCTGGCGCCCTTCATCCTTTGCGGCGCCGGCGAAACACGCATCGGCTACGTGGACGTGGACCGCGTGACCAGCAAGGCCAAACCTGTCAACAACCTGATGGGAAGCGCCGCTGAACAGATCAAAAAGCTCCAGGGCGATATCGAGACGAAAACCAGGCAGATTACCGGCATGGAAGCCGACATCAAGCGCACGGACGGCATCCTGGCCAAGGAAGAGTCCGACAAGAAACGCAAAGAGGTGTTGCGCCTGCGCAATGAGGCGGACGATTTGATGACCAAGGCGCGGCAGAAAAGCCGCGAGGTGGAGTCAACTGTCTACGAACCCCTGCTCAAAAAAATCGGCGCGGCCATTCAGGACGTCGCGAAGGAGAGGAACATCGAAATCGTTCTGCCCGGCGCCGCCGTCCTTTATGGCAGCCCCGCCGCCGATCTCACCGACGATGTCATCAGAAAACTCAACGAGGATGCCGGCGACGCGACGCGCGACACCCGCGCCAGTTCGAAGGAGGACAGTAAAACACCCGCAGACGCCGAAAAAATCCGGACGGCGGAAACAGGAACCGCCAAACCCGCAGAAGACCCCGCGCCTGAGACAAAAACAGCCGCGCCAGCCGCCACCGCCGCCACACCGATCGCCGATGCAGGCGCAACAACTCAAGAGCCGCAAACCCCACCACAACAAACACAGGCCGCGCCAGCGCCAACACCCGCTTCAGCCGAACCCGCGGCAAAGACGGCGGGAACTAATCCGCCGACGCCCGCCGAACCAACGGCAACACCCGCCAAAGAGCGCGCCCCCAAAACCGACGCCACGCCGAAAACGGCGAAGAAATCCGCCGCCGCCGCCAAACCATCGCCCACGCGCGGCGCAGGCACGCGGCCTGTCGACCGCCAGCCGGAATAACGGGCAGACCTTCCCTTTGCGCAATCAGCAAACCATCGCGCAAACCGTTGAGGCGCGCGGACGCGGCGTCCACACGGGGCATCATGTCACGATGCGTCTGTTGCAGGCGCCCGCCGGTCACGGCATCCGTTTCCAGCGCACCGACCTGCCCGGCGCTCCTGTCATTCCTGCCACAACCGACACCTTCGCGCCTGACGAACTGCTCCGCCGCACAACGCTGTCACACGAAAATGCCAGGGTTTGCACCGTGGAGCATCTGCTTGCCGCCGTCTATGCGCTGGGCGTGGACAATCTGCTGATCGAGCTGGACGGCCCGGAGCCTCCTTTTCTCGACGGCAGCGCGGTCATGATCGCAAATCTTATTGAACTGGCGGGCATGCTGAGCCAGCAATCCCCTTGCAAGAGCGCCGCGATCAGTCATCCCATCTCGTTCACATTGGGCGACGCCGGCATCGCGGCCGTTCCATCCGAGGAACTCCGGATCACCTTTTTTTTCGCTTCACAGCATCCGCTTCTGCGCCGCCAGAGCGCAAGCTGGATCATCACGCCGGAGACATTCACCTCTCAGATAGCTCCCGCGCGCACATTCTGTTTCGTCGACGAGATCGATGCGCTTCTGCGCGACGGCCTGATTCGCGGGGGCAGCCTCGCTTCCGCCGTTGTCATTGGCAGAAAAACCATTTTGAACAACGCGCTGCGATTCCCCGATGAACCCGCGCGGCATAAAATCCTTGATTTTCTGGGCGACCTGGCCCTGCTGGGAAGTCCTGTGAAAGGCCATTTTCTTGTGTGCCGCGGCGGTCATCGCGTCAACGCGGCATTCGGACAATTCTTGCGAAAGGAACTCGGTTTGTGAGTGAAAATATCATTGTCAGCGCCCCGCTGGACGCGCGGCAAATCATGGAGATTCTGCCCCATCGCCCTCCCTTCCTGCTGGTCGATCGTATTGTGGAACTCCAGGACAACATCATCATTGGCGAGAAATGCGTCACGATCAACGAGCCGTTTTTCCAGGGGCATTTCCCCGGTTTTCCCGTCATGCCCGGCGTGCTGATCCTCGAGGCAATGGCGCAGATCGGCGCCGTTCACGCTTTGTCGCGCGAACACAACCGGGGGAGGATCGCATTCCTGGCCGGAGTGGATGACGCCCGTTTCAGGCGCGCCGTCGTGCCAGGCGATCTCTTGCGCATTGAAATGATTAATATCCATCAGCGCCGCAACGCAGGCAAGTCAAGCGGGCAAGCCTTCGTCGGCGACAAACTCGCCGCTGAAGCCGTGCTGACATTCACAATCGGCGACAAATAAGACCCCGCATCAGACGCCGTATGACCTGGGGCCGTTTCCCGCACCCCACCGCCGCGACCGGAGCGCATTATCCGCGCACGACATATATCAAATTACCCGGCGCTTGCCGGTGATCGTCGTTTCGACGCCGGCAACATAAAGCGTAACGATGCCAAACGTCAGCGGATAACGCGCGACTTGACCGCCCGTTGCTTGCGCCAGCATCGCGCTGAAGGCCTCCCCATCGGGAAAATCATCTACTGACCGCACAAGATACCCGTAAGCATGGCGGCGCGTCATCAGCCAGCCTACGACAGGCAGAACCCGGCGGAAATAAAAACCGTAAACCCGGGCAACTACAGGATTTCGGGGATGTGAAAACTCAAGAACCGCCACACGACCGCCGCGACGGCACACTCGCGCCATTTCCTCCAGACCTGCCCGAGCGTCCGCGACATTGCGGATGCCAAATCCAACCATGACGGCGTCAAAACACGAATCCGCAAATGGGAGCCGCATTGTGTCGGCAATCAACGGCAGAGGCGCAACAGACATCGCCCCGCCATTCACCGATTCAAACTTGCGGCGGGCCAGCGCCATCATCGACGGGGTGAAATCCGCGGCGACAATAAAGGTCTTTGCGCCGATGCGCCCTGCCCGTCTGGCAACGGCAAGCGCCAAATCGCCCGTGCCCGAGCATGCGTCAAGAACGCGCCCCTTGCCGGCGCCGCACACCACACGGGCGGCAAACGCCCGCCAGCGACGGTCCATGTTCATGCTCAACATATGGTTAAGGAAATCGTACACAGGCGAAATCGAATGAAACATTCCGCGAATGACTGCCGGCTGCTTGCTATGACGATTTATGCTTGCCATGTGTCCGTAGCGCTGTAAAAAAGTATTCGTTCATATATTCGCCCCCTTGGGGCGCATCACAAAAATTCTGAAGGAGAAATCATCATGAAAAAAACCGTTTGCTGCGCAGTCCTGGCTGCGGCGGCATTCGCCGCGCCGGTTCAATCGGCAACGCTGATCAAGGCGACATTTGACGTGCCGCTCTCAGCCACACAGGAAATTTATCTCCCGGGCGCGACAGGAGATATTCTCGGAGGCGCTGCCTACTTTCAGCGGTCGTGGTCGCCTGTCAATCCCACCCTCGGATGGCTTGACAATCAATTCAGCGCTCCCGCCATCGAAACGCCGCCAACCGCGGGCTTTCAGGGCGGCAACGCCCTCGCCGGCGACAGCAACGAAGCGGGCCGCACACGCCAGGGATATTGGATACAGATCAACCCCGCGCTCAGCAGCCAGGACTTCACCGCCGAAGCCATTTTCTATCTTAAAACCTATATGCCCGCTTATGCCGAATATAAAATCCAGAATATCATCAGCACATTCTGGATGAGCGACAACAAGTCCTTTGAAATCCGCACAATGGGCGATTTCGGCACGAATGTCCTTCAGCTCATGACAAATGACGGCGCGGTCGAACATAATGTAACCACCGCCAACGACACCGTCGCCCCCGACACATGGTATCACACGGCCATCGTCTACACCCAGGCCACAGGCGTCGCTGAATTCTACTTCAACGGCTCACCGGCCGGTTCCGCCCCGACAGGCTGGGGTGCGCCGGTCATCCAGTGGGTGTGCCTTGCCGCGTGGCCCAATCCCGCCGGAAGCTGCCGCGACATTTCAGGCGCCATCGACGCCTTCGCCCTCAGCGATGCCGCGCTGACGCCGGGATCCTTCGCGCTTCCCACAAATTATTCCTCCGTAGGCCGCGATTGGACTCTTTACTGATTCCCCAAATCCAGTCCAAAGAGACGGGTTATCAAAATAGCGGGCGTGATGGCCTGTCCATGATCCGTTGCGAATTTTATCCCGGCACAAGGCCGCAACCCAGGGAAATACGGGATAATTCGGAAGGCGCAACTGCATGAAAACGATATTGATCATCGCCGGGACGCGTCCCGAGGCCATCAAGCTCGCCCCCGTCGTCAGGGAACTGCAGCGGCGCGATGTGTTCAAAACACTGCTGTGCGCCACCGCCCAGCACCGCCACATGCTGGATCAGGTTCTGCGCATCTTCGAACTGCAGCCGGATTGGGACCTTGATCTGATGAGCCCGGGGCAAACATTGCCGGCGCTGACCGCGCGTTTATTCGAGCGGCTGCCCGAGACGCTGGCAAAAGCGAATCCGTCATGTGTCATCGTTCAAGGCGACACGACAACAGCGTTCGCGGGCGCCGTGTCGGCTTTCTACCAGAAAATTCCTGTCGCCCATGTCGAAGCGGGATTGCGCACCAACGATCCCTGCACGCCTTTCCCCGAGGAGATCAACCGGCGGCTTGTGAGCGTCGTCGCGCGCTGGCATTTCGCGCCCACGGAGCGCGCGCGCCAGAACCTTCTGCGCGAGGGCGTCCCCGACAAACACATCACCGTCACGGGCAACACGGTGATCGACGCCTTGCTCATGGCCGCGCCGTCAATCCACGGCGCGCCACCGCATTTGCAGGCCGCGCCCGGCCAAAGACTGATCCTTGTCACCGGACACCGGCGCGAAAGTTTCGGCGAGGGCATACGCAACGTGTGCGAGGCTCTCGCCGAAATCGCGCGCGCCTTTCCCCGCGACCGCATCGTGTATCCCATGCACCCAAACCCCAACGTGCTCGAACCCGCGCAACATATCCTCGGCGCCATTCCCAATATACATCTCACCCATCCCGTGGAATATCCCGACATGATCGCGCTCATGATGGAAAGCCACATCATCATCACGGATTCAGGCGGCATTCAGGAAGAGGCGCCCGCGCTGGGCAAACCCGTGCTCGTAACGCGGGAAGTGACCGAAAGACCTGAAGCCATCGAGGCCGGTTGCGCCAAACTCGTGGGAACGGAAACCGATGTCATCGTGCGCGAGGCCAGCCGGCTGCTTTCCGACCAGCGGGCCTATTCCCGAATGGCGGCCGCGCGCAATCCATTTGGCGACGGACACGCGTCCGAAATCATCGCAGAAACGCTCGAACGGGAAATGTAAAAACACACGATGAAACAGTAACACGGAGAATCACGAAGATGGCACAGAGGAAGACGGAGAAAAGAAGCATCGTTTTTTTCTCTCTGTGGCTCTCTGCGCCTCCTCTGCGCAACTCCGTGTTACATCTTTTAGTTGACGCAACCGGGATCAACCGGGCTGCGCCAGGGACGCCCGCGATCAGCGTCCCATTACGTTTTCAGCTTGCCTGTTGACGCGGCATACCAGGTAATGGAACGCAATGAGCGCGGATAAAACCACATACGCGGAATTTTTGATACGCAGACTGCATTCGCTGACCGGCCTGGCGCCTCTGGCCGTTTTTCTCGGATTCCACCTGTTCGCGAATTCCTATTCCACAAAAAGCGGCGGCGCGTTCAACAGCATCGTGGACAGCCTGCGGGGCATGCCATACCTGCCGTTCATCGAGTGGGGTCTGCTGCTCTCGCCGTTCATCTTTCACATGGTTGCGGGTGTATGGATCATCGTCACGGGACAACCCAATATCCTCCGCCAGAACCGCCCGCGAAACTGGGCTTATGTTGCGCAACGCGTCACGGCCATCGTCGTGTTCGTGTTCATCATCTACCATGTGGTCACAATGAAATATGTCTATCTGGACAGCACGCCCATGGACTACTATGAAATCCTGCGCGCGAAGTTCGCCACGCCGTGGATTTACTGGTGGTATGTCATCGGCATCGGCTGCGCGGCGTTCCACCTGGCAAATGGTCTTTGCACTTTCTGCATGACGTGGGGCATCACCGTCACACGCCAATCACAACGCCTGACAGCCGCCGCGCTTGCCGCCGCGGGAATGATCCTGTTCGCAATTGGCTTGACGGCGCTGAATGGTTTCACGCATGGTTGAGCAGGAAGAAAAATCATAAATCGGTGATCTGAAGCAATGAAACTTGCACATTCGCTAACAGTTTTCATGGCGCTCATTTTGTTGTTTTCCGGATGCTCTCCGAAGGAGGAGGAGGTTGAGGACACCGCTCCCGTTTCCCTGAAAACCGCGAAGACACC
>JAPLSQ010000077.1 GCA_026398535.1 Candidatus Sumerlaeota bacterium
AACCCGCCCGACGCCGGCTACACGACGGTGACGTTTCCCGCGGTGACCGACAAGACGCCCAAACAAGTCTCCAAGCAGATTGTGTGGAGCTACAGTTCGAAGAGCAACCTGACGATGTTCAGCACCATCGGCTGCAGCACCCAGCGACTGCCCAATGGAAACACGTTGGTTTGCGCCGATACTTACGGCTATATCACGGAAGTCACCCCGGCCGGCGATGCTGTCTGGGAATATATTGTTCCTGTTTCCAAAAACGGCATTGTGCAAGAAACCGGGGACAAGCTTCCCATGGTGATCTCCATTTTCCGCGCGTACCGCTTCGGCGCGGACCACTCGGCATTGGCCGGACGCACGCTGACTCCCGGCGCCACGATTGCCGGGCGCACCATCGTGGACAACCCCTACGCAGGCGAATCATACCAGGCACTGCAGAGGCCAACGGAGTTGCAGTATTGGGATACCGTCAACGCAAACAACGGGTATACTCTGTTCGCCGCCCAGGACAATTCCTACCTGATCGATATGCAGGGACGGGTCGTCAACCAGTGGGCGTTGGGAAGCAATCCCCGGCTGTTGGAAAACGGACATCTCCTGGATGCCGCGACAAACGCAAGCGGGCAGGCGGGCTTCAGCGAATTGGATTGGGACGGCAATGTGGCGTGGGAATACTATGAGTCACGCTCCGGCTATCATCCGCATGATGATTTTGCGCGGATATTCGATCCTGAACTAAATGCCTACGCGACGCTGTACATCGCAGCCAGGGACTTGACTCACGCGCAATGCATTGCCGCCGGATGTGATCCGTCCGACGGGCCGTATGACGGCGCCCAGGCCGACGCGATCGTGGAAGTCGATATGAGCGGGAACATTGTTTGGGAGTGGTGTTTCTTCGATCATGGAATTCAAGACGTGGATGCGGCGAAGGCCAACTACGTGGGGGCGGGCAAGACGATTGCAAATTACTCGGGGCGACTGAATCTCAACTTGCCCGGCAGGCCGCTGCGAAGCAACTGGCCGGACTGTAACTCTTTGGACTTCAACCAAACGTTAAATCAGATCGTCATCAACTCGGAGCAAGGTGAATTCTGCATCATCGATCATGGCGCGACATTCACACCAGGCAATCCCGCTGCCAGCATCGCCGCCGCGGCCTCCAGCGCGGGCGATTTTCTTTATCGCTTCGGCGATCCTGCCCGATACGGGCAAGGCAATCCTCCGTCAGTCAGCACAAACTGGGAGAACGCAACCAGCGGCAACAAACAGATAGGCGCAAGCAGCAACGCGCGGTGGATCGCTTCGGGCTTGCCGGGGGCGGGGCATTTGATGGTCTTCAATAACAATCAGTATCTTTTCCAGCGCACGCCGCAGTCCTATGTTTTCGAGATCGCCCCCTTCCTGAATTCCAGCGGGACCGACACGGGCAACTACGTGAATCCGCCGACGGCCGGCTACAACACATGGACGTTTGACAAGGATACGATGAAGGCCAACCAACTTCTCTCCAAGCAGGTGGTTTGGAAATACGGTTCGCTCAGCAATCTGACCTTGTTCAGCCACTTTGGCTCGAGCGCGCAGCGACTTTCCAACGGCAACACCCTGATCTGCGCATCAACGACGGGTTATTTGGTCGAAGTGACATCGGATGGGGATGTCGTTTGGGAATACATCAATCCCGTTACCGAAACGGGTGTCGTCGAGAGTATCGGCGACTGTCTGCCAATGACCAACGCGACCCCACGGGCGCAGCGGTATGCCCCGGATTTCGCGGGCTTTGAAAACAAGGACATGACGCCGGGAGATACAATTTCAGAGATTGTTGCCAAGGCTTGGAGCATGCGGAGTTTGCCAGACACAGGTCAGACGCAAGATTACACCGCGACCTTCGGCGAGGACGCCGATTACACCATCAATCCGCCATCCTACACCGATCATGGAGACGGCACGATCACTGACAATGTCACCGGACTGATGTGGCAAAAGGCCGACGGCGGCGAGATGACCTGGGAGGCGGCCGCGACCTGCTCGCTGAGCCTGTCTCTGGGCGGCCAGCAGGATTGGCGATTACCCACCGCTCACGAGGCTTACAGCATCATGAAACACGGGGCGATCAACCCGGCGCTGGACACCAGCGTGTTTTCAGCTTCGGCGGCGGAGTATTGGTGGACGCGCGATGTGCTCGCGGGCGATGTCAGCCGCGTCTGGGTGACCAATGCGGGCGGTGGCATCGGGCCGCATCCGAAGTCGGAGACGATCAGCGCGGGCGGCACGAAGCGGTTCCACGTGCGCTGCGTGCGAGGGGCGGCCGCGCCGGTCGCCATGGGTCCGATTCACCACCTGAAGGACAACAGCGACGGAACCGTCACCGATTCCGACACGGGGCTGATGTGGCAGAAGGGCGAGGTGACCACCCCGCTGACGTGGGAATCCGCCCTCCAATACGCCGAAGGTCTGACGCTTGCCAGCCACGGCGACTGGCGTTTGCCGAATAGCAAGGAACTGCAATCGATCAACGATGAAACGATGACTGAGCCATCTCTGGACACCGGGTACTTCCCCGGGGCGGGTTCCGTGCCCTACTGGTCGTCCACGAGCATGTTCAATTCCGCCGGTCAGGCGTGGACGCTCGACTTCCAGTATGGAATCGCCAGTTACGCGGACAAGACAACGGCACTCCATGTGCGTAGCGTGCGCACCGCCGATAACATCACCAGTTCCGCATTTGTCCCGGAGTATGCGCGCATTCCGGGCGGAACTTTCGAGATGGGCGACCACCACGACTTTGTTGATCCAGGACACCCCACCGACGAAATTCCAATCCATGCGGTTGCGCTCGATCCGTTCTACATTGCCAAAACCACGGTCACATGCCGCGAGTACTGCGATTATCTTAACGCGGTCCTGGCCCAGGGATTGATCGAAGTGCGCTCGAATTATGTCTATGGCCTTGGAGGAACGGAGATCTACAGCGACACTTACGCGGCAGATCCGGCCAGCCGAATCCAATGGGACAGCGGCGCGTTCACCGTTCGCGACAACCGCGACCTGCATCCTGTCACTGGCATCCGTTGGTTCGGCGCGATCGCCTACTGCAATTGGCTCAGCGCCCGCGACGGATACACGCCGTGTTACAACCTGACAACGGGAGCCGCTGACTTCACGAAGAACGGCTATCGCCTGCCGACTGAAGCCGAGTGGGAATACGCCGGGCGCGGCGGGCAGTACAGCCCCTATCGCATGTTCCCATGGGGGGATGATACGAACACCAGCGGTATTCTTGCCAATTGGCCCGGGTCGGGTGATCCGTATGAAGGCGGAACCAATCCGTTCACCACCCCGGTAGGCTTTTACAACGGCCAGCTTCACGCCAAGGACGATTTCGGTTGGCCGGGAAGTCAGAGCACATACCAGACCGCCAGCGGCGTCAATGCCTATGGCTTGTATGACATGTCGGGCAACGTGTGGCAGTGGGTCAACGACTGGTACGGCAAGGATTACTACCAATACTGCGTGGATCATGCCGTGACGGCCAATCCTACAGGGCCCACGACAGGCGATTTAATGCCCGACAGCAAGCCCTATCGCGGTCTGCGCGGCGGCAATTGGTTTAATGGCGGGGATATGTACGGCCACGGGCGCGTTGCCAACCGGGATCCGGGTTACTACCGCGGGCCGGGCGATCCCGACGGCCCCTGGTTCCACATCGGGTTCCGCGTGGCGCGCGGTGGCGCAAGCCCCGTGTCTCCCGGAGCCGCATTGCAGCAGATCGGCAGCGGGTATCTTTTCACCGAAGGGCCGGCGGCCGATTCCTCGGGGGATGTGTTCTTCTCCGACATGGATGCGAACAAGATCTATATGTGGTCCGCGATGAACGGCGTCATTACGACTTTCCGGACCGATTCTGGCGGCGCCAACGGACTGTACTTCGACGCCGGCGGCAACCTGCTCGCCTGCGAGGGGAATAACAAACGCCTGACTTCCATCAACACGTCAGGCAGCGTGACGGTTCTGGCTGACAAGTACAACGGGGCGTCCTTCAACAAGCCGAACGACCTGTGGGTAGCCCCCAACGGTGGGGTCTACTTCTCCGATCCGCTGTTCGGCGCCGGAACCCAAACGCAGGACGGCGAGCATGTCTATTACCTTTCGCCTGATCGTCTGACCGTAACCCGCGTGATCTCCGACATGACCCGGCCCAACGGCCTCATCGGCACGCCCGACGGCAAGACCCTCTACGTGGCCGACTACGGCGCGTCGAAGGTTTACAGGCACACGATCAATGCCTACGGGACGCTGTCCGGGAAGACCCTGTTCGCCTCCGTCCAATGCGACGGCATGACGATCGACTCCGAGGGCAACATCTACATGGCCTCGGACGCCGTTGTCATCTATTCCCCGGCCGGAAACCAGATCGGACGGATAGAACTGCCCGAGTCCCCGACGAACTTGACCTTTGGCGGCGTGGACCGGATGACGCTGTTCATCACGGCGCACACGACTGTCTACACCATTCGCATGGCCGTCAGCGGCGCCGTCCCCTCGGCGACCTCTTCCGTACCTCCCGTGATCTCAGGCACGACCCGCTCGCCCAACTCGCCAACGTCGGCTGACCCGGTGTGGATCACCGCGACGGTAACCGACGACGCGACGGTCAGCAGCGTCACGCTGACCTATGACGCCGCCAGCAGCAGTTCCGGAAGCACAGAAACGACGATGTTTCAGGAAACCATGCGAACCACGGCGGTCAAGCCTTGGACAGGCGATGGTTGCGACAATGCATGGACCGTCACCGCGGAATCAGGCGCCACCATCGAGCAGCGGACGCAGGCCAACCACGGGACCGGCAATTCCTGCGGCATGGAGTTCAGCACGCCCAACACCAGCGGCACGACCGCAACGATAGAGACAACCAATGGCATCGACACACGCGGCCAGTCCGGCTATGTCGAGTTCTGGATCTGGACCGACGGGCTCAGTGGGACAAACGGCTGGAGTTTCCAGCTCAATGCCGGAAGCGGTTACCTGACCCGCTTGAGCGAGCTGACGGGCAGTAACCATGCATGGCAACAATATCACTACGACCTGCAGGCTGGCGAACTTGTCGCGAGCCTGAAGATGCGATTCCAGTTCAAGGGCAGTGTGCAAGGCAACCGCGTCCAGCTGGACGATATAGCTGTCAAAACCACTTCCGCGAGCAGCGCAGTCCAGGTGCCGATGGTCGATGACGGACTCCACCAGGATGGCGCGGCCGCAGACGGCGTCTACGGCGCGCAGATACCAGCGTTCCCCGCAGGCGCGACGGTCCATTACTTTGTCACCGCTCTGGACAATCAGGCCAACCAGGCAACCGATCCCGCGGCGGCCCCGGCCGAAACCTATTCGTACACAGTTGCCGTGCCACCCGTGTCTCAGACCGTCGGCCTGTTCACCAACCTGTCCGGCGCGTATCAGGGTTACACCCTTCTGGCCCCAATGCACTACACGCGCACGTACCTGATCGACAACGCGGGCAAGGTCGTTCACACATGGGATAGCGCTTACGAACCCGGTCGCACCGCCTACCTCCTGGAGAACGGCCACTTGTGGCGCGCCTGCATGGTCAAGGGAGGTGTTTCTACGGGCGGAGGCGAAGGCGGACGCATCGAAGAATTCGACTGGGAAGGCAACCTGGTCTGGGAATTCGACTATTATTCCGACTCGCACATGGCGCACCACGATTTCAAGGTGCTGCCCAACGGCAATATCATCGTCCTCGTGGTGGAAAAGAAAACCTACGCCGAGGTCATCGCGGCGGGTTTCAATCCCGCCCTGCTCGATCCCGAAATCGCCTCCAACGGCTATATGTTGCCCGATGCGGTCATCGAGGTGCAGCCAACGAGGCCTGCCGGGGGAAACATCGTCTGGGAGTGGCACGTCTGGGATCACCTGATCCAGAATTTCGACGCCTCCAAGAACAATTATGGCGTGGTGGCGAATCACCCCGAACTCATCGATGTGAACGGACCCGGCATAAAGATTCCGCAGTTCTGGAACCACATGAACACGATCAGTTACAACTCCGCCCTCGACCAAATCATGATGAGCGCGCGCGGCAACAGCGAGGCCTGGGTGATCGATCATCAAACGTCCACCTCCCAAGCCGCCGGGCATGCGGGTGGACGCTACAACAAGGGAGGCGACCTGCTGTACCGATGGGGCAATCCCCAGCAATATAACACCGGCACGGCCGCCAATCAGATGTTTTTCCAGCAGCATGATACGGAGTGGATCCCTTCCGGCCGCCCCGGCGCGGGAAATATCCTGATCTTCAACAACGGGATTGGCCGCGACTACTCCACAGTGGACGAAATCACGCCGCCGGTGGATGCGGCAGGGAATTACTCCCGGACGTCGGGGACCGCCTACGGGCCGGCCGCCCTGGCTTGGACCTATCGCGCCCCCAATCCGGCGGACTTTTACTCCGCCGAGATTTCCGGGGCCCAGCGATTGCCCAACGGAAACACACTGATCTGTGAAGGCCTGAAGGGGAATCTCTTCGAGGTAACAACAACGGGCCTGACTGTCTGGAGATACATGTGCCCTGTCACTGACACCGGACCGATGACGCAGGGAAACAGCATTCCCGCCGACCCGCGCGGCGGATTCATGAATGCCGTCTTCCAATCCGATCGCTATGCGCCCGACTACCCGGGTCTTGTCGGCCGGGACTTGACACCACGCGGCCCGATCGAACTGCCGGCGGAACCGGCTGCGGTGACGGACTGGGAATTGTACCAGACGGCTCCGGCGGCTGACGGTGGTTTCTGACCATGCCGCAGAGAAACGCGTGATTTCAACCAACAAACCAAACCAAACCAAAGGAAAGGACATGATTCCATGAAAACGAAACACTCAACACTTCACGGGCTGTTCGCATGCCTGTTGTTGGTGCTCTTGGGAACGGAGGGGGTAATTCCGCCTTCGACATTTGCCGCAGAGGTGACGAAGGGACCCGCGATGGGTGACAGACAACCGCCCCGAAGTGAAGACACACCCGGGAGAATGGCGACGCTCACGGATGAACAGGCCAAGCAGGTCAAGACCATCCTCACCAAATATAACGCGAACACGCTCACGGCCGACCAGGCAAGAGCCATCCATGAGGCTTTCCGGCAGGCGGGCCTGCGGGGCGGCCCGGCCATGGGAGATGCCATCAAAGCGGCCGGTTTCGACCCCGACAAACTGCGCGACCTCGCGCCATCGCCGGGGAAAGACAGCAAGGGGGGCCGGCGTCCTCCGAGTCGTGAGGGTGAGCCGCCGCAAGGTGGAGACGACCGCCCGAACCCTCGGGGTCAGGCGCGCGTCCAAGGGCAATATTCAACCGAACAGGCCGTGTCGGACCGGGCGCAACTCAATACGATCGCCTTCGACGGCCTGGCTTTTCTGACTGGCGATATGGGTTGTAACACATTCCTGCCACCTGGCAAGGTTGCGGATTTCTGCGGTTTCCAATACATGCGTGACGTGGACACCAACGAACTTGGTCACAACACGTCATTTGTGCCCCGGGCAGCCAACAACATTCTTTACATCCTGACCGCCCCCCCCCCCGAACAGAAGGCGCAACTCACCGCCCTGGCCAAGGAGCAGGAGAAGCTGCTGACCGACTTTGCCCTCAAACGCTTTCCGTTGATCAACGCGTTCTGCCGGCAACTCGAAGGCAATATCCCTTCGGGCAGCGCCGGGCTCAACCGCGAAGCGGTGATGAAGTACACGTCCGAGTTGTACGAGATCGATGGCCTGCTCAGCTACCGGCGGGCCGAGGTTCTGGGCGGCATTATCCGCTCGCTGACGGACAAGCAGAGGGAGTATCTGGCCAAGATGGTCTTCAACAACTCCTCCACCTGGCCGGAGATGAAGGACCAGGTCGATAAGAAGAGCATGTCACAAACTGCCCACGTGGCCGTCATGACCTACGCCAGCGAGATGTTCAGTTGGTACGCCGGCAACGTCGAGGCCGACGTGTACTTCTGCCCCGAACGGCATGCGACGTACTTCGGGTCGTTCTACATGAAGGACATCCCGGCCATGGGCAACCCCAACTACTCTATCAGCACGTCGCTTACCGGCGACAGCGGTGAGGCGTTCCTGGCCGCCCTGACGGAGCCGCAGCGCAAGCTCATTACGAGCCTGGTTGACCAGCAGCGGACGAACCTTGCCGAGATCGTCAAGACTCGTCGCGCCATTGCGACGGAGTTGCGACGGTTCATGAAAGAAGCGTCGGTGGAAAAGATCAAAGTCATAGCCCTGTCGAAAAGGTACGGCGAACTGGACGGGGAGATCTCGTACTGCTATGCCACGGCCTTTGCCCAGGTTGCCAAGACGCTTACGGCTGACCAGAAGAAAACGTTGCTGAAGTTGCGGAATCTGGACGCCAAGTACACGTGCAAGGGCGCGTACATATACTCACGGGCTATTGACATGCCCGAGGTATCGAACACGGATTTCCTGTTTGCCGCATCCGCCGCATCCGCCCCGACCAAGCCAGCGTCCGCCGCCGGTGTCGCTCCCCCTGTCGTTGCGAAAACGGGGTTCATGCTGCGCAGTCCCGAAGCGGCTGGCGGCGGCCAGCTCCCGAAGGAATACACGGGTGACGGCGCCAGTTCGACGCTGCCCTTGGAATGGAGCGGGGCGCCCGAGGCAACCAGGAGTTTCACCGTCATCATGCACCACATTCCGCCCGACGGGCCGGCCAAGTGGTACTGGGTCCTGTACAACATCCCTGCCGGAACGCAGAGCCTGCCCAAGAACGTCAAGGGTGTCGGAACCGTCGGCAACAACAGCGTCAATGGCAGGGCGGAGTATGCTCCGCCACATTCCAAGGGGCCTGGCGCCAAGACATATATCTATACCGTTTATGCCCTGTCAGCGGCGCCGCAACTCAGCGTCCCGCCGGCGCAGGTCAGCCGTGATGTCCTGCTGGGCGCCATGAAGGATCGCATCCTGGCCACCGCGGAACTGAGCGTGGTTTACTCGCGGCCGGAAGGAGCCACCGGCAGTACTGACGACCGCCGTCCGCCAAATCCGGCGCCGGGCAATTAGGAAGCCGCGCGATGGCACGGGGCATCTCCATACGCAACTCGACGGCGACATCCCGATGGGCAGCGCGGGACTGAACTAAGGAAGCGGTCATCCGCAAAGTCGGTGACATCTTTGCCTATGCCAGCGAGTTCTTTAGCTGGTACGCCGGCTCAGTTGAAGCCGACACCTACTTCTGCCCCGAACGCCATGGGACCTGCTTTGGCTGATTCTACATGAAGGACATGCCTGCAACGCAAGCTCTACTTCTCCAATCCTGTTCCCGACACATTCTACTCCGGCATCCATCAGCTCGTTGGCGGACTGGACAAGGCTGCCCGCGTTCGTCTCCGTCGCGGTCGTTTAATTTCCAAAGCAGCCGATGCCGATTGCCATCATTGTTGGGGCGTTTTTGCGTCATCGCATGATCTGTTTGCCCGGTCGCGACATGGAATACGATATCGCTCCCGAAAAAGCCATATATGTGTTTTCCGCGCTCCCAATTTCCGGGGGGCGTTGACCGGATGTGCGGTTTGCCCATTTATTAAATTCATCCTTGAATCCCGACCCCGTCTGCGCAGTATGGATTCACGACGAGAAATATGTAATCAAAGGACAGGATAGCGCGTATGTCTGGGCATTCCAAATGGCATTCGATCAAGCACAAAAAGGCCGCGGCGGACGCCAAACGCGGCAAGATATTCACACGCATCATCCGGGAATTGACGATCGCGGCAAGGATGGGGGGCGGCGACCCGCAGGCAAATCCGCGCCTGCGCACGGCCATCGCGGCGGCAAAGGATGTCAACATGCCGTCGAAAAACATCGATAATGCCATCAAAAAGGGGACGGGCGAAATCGAGGGCGCCGCCGCGTATGAGGAAGCGGTTTATGAGGGTTACGGGACGGGCGGCATCGCGGTTCTTGTGGAGGCCTCGACGGACAACCGCAACCGCACGACAGCGGAGATCCGGCATGTTTTCACCAAGTTCAACGGCAATCTCGGCGCCGTGGGCAGCGTTTCTTATCTTTTCCAGAAACGGGGAATGATCGTGATCGCCCGCATGGGGGCTGATGAAGACAAATTGTACGAGGCGGCCCTTGAGGCGGGCGCCGAGGATGTGAAGACCGAGGATGAGAATTTCACTGTCATCACGCCGGTCAACTCGCTGCAGGAAATCCGCGAGAAGATCGAAGCCGCCGGTTTCACGATCGCCAGCGCCGAGGCGACCAACATTCCCATGACCACGAAACATCTCGAGGGCAAGGACGCGGAATCGTGCCTTAAGTTTCTCGGCATGCTCGAAGACCTTGACGATGTGCAATCGGTCAGCGCGAATTTTGACATCAGCGACGAGCTGATCGAACAATTTCAATAATCACATGGCAGCATAAGGGAGTCACAATGCGGCTTAAGTCCGAGAAAATTGAATACCTTGCGCGGAAAATCGTTCAGTCGTGCAATGGTCTGAAAACAATGCAGATTGTTCAGCCGGAGGAGGCAGTGACGGGCGTGATCAAGCGGGTCATTATCGATGATCTCAGAAGGGAAGACGAGCTTGAAAAAGAGGCCGAGCAGATATTGAAGCAGTACCGCATGAAAATCAGTCTTCAGAATTTGAGTTACAGCACCCTGCTGACCAAGACCAAGCAGCAGCTCGCGCGCGACCGCAAAATCGTATTGTGAGGAAGAGCCCAGATGGTTAATGGAGAACGGGAAAGATGAGATTATCCCAGGACAGGATCAATTTTATCGCGCAGCAGGTTGCCATGGAATTGATCGATAAGGGCTATGTGAAGTACAGCGGCTCGAAGGTCCTTCTTGAGTCGGAAATCGCGAAAGTCATCTTGGAGGATCTCGCCATTGAAGATGAGATTGACCGCGAGGTTGTGGATATGATCACCAGCATGAAGCGCAATATTCCGGCCGGCAGCGCCGAGTGGAACGCGATTTACTGGCAGAAAAAGGAAGAAATCGCGCGGCGGCGAAATTACACCATCTGACGTGATGTGTTGCTGCGTCAACATTCAGCATTCATTAAGGAAAGAATCATAAATCGTATGACCATGGGTTATCATATTGTTGTGTGCGGGAGCCTTGTTCCCGATCCCCTTCAGACGCTTGAACCGATCGCGGGCGCGGCCGGGCCGGCGCTCAAGAATGAAATGATGCTGCCAAGCGTGCTTGATCCATGGGCTGGCCACGCGCTTTTCGAGGCGACGAATCTGGCCAAGTCCGCGCCGGGCAGCAAGGTGTGGCTGGTCTGTGTCGGTCCCAAGGCAAAACTTCAGCAGTTGATGATGACGGTGGCGCAGAAGGCGCAATTTGAGCTGGTTGCCGTCGACGGG
>JAPLSQ010000125.1 GCA_026398535.1 Candidatus Sumerlaeota bacterium
ACATTTCCGCGGCGTGCTCACAATCGTCGCCAAGCTGTTCAATATCGTCCAGCCTGATTTCGCTGTCTTCGGGTGGAAGGATGCCCAACAGATCATCCTGATCAGAAAGATGGTCGAGGATTTCAATTTCCCATTGAAGATCGAAGGCATCGAGACCGTGCGCGAGGCCGACGGTCTTGCGATAAGTTCGCGCAATGTGTACCTGTCCCCCGCTGAACGCGCTCAAGCGCCTGCCATCCAGCGGGGATTGGCCGCGGCGCGCGACGCCGCGTTGCGCGGCGTAATCACGCGCGGCAGATTGCTCGAACAATTGGCCAAAGACTTGATTATTTCCGGCGCCCCGCTCGCGCGTATTGATTACATCCGCTGTGTCTCAATATCCCGCATAATTCCGCTTGCGCGCATTGAAAAGGGCAACACGATGCTCGCGGCCGCCGTGTATTTCGGCAAAGCGCGCCTGATCGACAATATCCGATTCTGATCCCCCCGGAAGCTTGTGGGCAAGGAGGTTGTTGACACTTGCACGATTTGTTCAATAGCCTTCACCCATCATGCTCAAAGAGCATCAATTCGTTTTTCAGCGGGCGAACATGGCCATCGATTTCGTCCTCACGGTCGTGGCCATTGTTCTTTCCCATTTCCTGCGCAACGAGCTCATAGCGCCCTATCTGTTTCCCAGCCTGTTGAAAACCCCTTCGAATTTGACGGATTATCAGTGGCTGCTGTACATACTGCCTTTTGTCATGGTGGCTTTTCTTGCGCACAACGGCTGCTACATGTCGCAACGCGTGCGCAGTTACAGGGAGAGTTTGAAACAGATCATCCTGAGTTCCGTCGAAACCGCTCTTGCGGCCTTGGTTATCGGATTTTTCATCATACGCCGCATAGGCTGGCCTCCGGGCTCAAATCCATTAATTGCAGACAAACTCAGCCGCGGTGTGATCATATTGCTGCCATTTGTTCTGACGGTGCTGGTGGCGCTGAAAACTCTGGCCGTTCGCCAGATGCTCGTGACTTTGCGCATGCGCGGCTACAACTGGCGCTCGCTGCTGCTGGTTGGCAGCGGAGCCTCGCTGCGCGATTTTATATGTGTTGTGCGCAATCACCCTTTCTGGGGGTTCTGTCTCAAAGGGATTATTGATGAATCCGGCCGCGAGGCGCGCATGGTCGAGGATGTCCCAGTGCTGGGCAATCTGTCCAATCTGATTCCCCACCTTGAGCGTCATCCCGTCGACGAGGTCGTGTTCATTCCCGGAAAAAGATCGCTTGAAGAGCTGGCGCCTTATTTTGAGGCATGCGAGGAAATGGGCCTGCGCACCCGCCTTTCCCTGAATTTCTACCGCCCATCCATTGCCCGTCCAGTGCTCGATCCCTTCCAGGACCTGCCTGTTGTCACCTATTCCCCCACGAAAATGCTTAATTGGGCTCTCATGATCAAATATGCTTTTGACACAGCTGCGGCTTTCATCCTGCTTGTCCTCCTTTCCCCTCTTTTCCTGATCATCGGCTTGGCCATCAAACTGACCTCCCGCCGGTGGAGCGATCCGGTTTTTTATGGCCAGATGCGTTGCGGATTGAATGGGCGGCGTTTCACGGTATGGAAGTTTCGTTCGATGAGAACCGACGCGGACCGGCAGCTCAGCAGGTTGATGCAGCACAATGAAATGACCGGTCCCGTTTTTAAGATGAAGGAAGATCCGCGCATCACATCCCTGGGCAAATGGCTGAGAAAAACCTCTCTGGATGAACTGCCACAGTTGTGGAATGTGCTCTGCGGCCAGATGAGCCTTGTTGGTCCCCGTCCTCCCATACCAGATGAGGTGGAAAAGTATGACCGGTGGCAGCGGCGGCGCCTGTCCATGAAACCCGGCATCACCTGCCTCTGGCAGGTCATGGGGCGCAACCAGATTGATTTCAACACATGGATGAAGCTGGATCTCGAATATATCGACAACTGGTCGCTGTGGCTCGATTTCAAGATCCTTCTGCGGACTGTATATGTGGTGACAACGGGTTACGGGGCGATGTAGGTTTATTCGCGGTTTCTTTTATCGCGGGTGATAAGAGCCACGATACACAGCAACATTCCCAATATGGAAATAACGCGCGCCACGGTCAACCCGACCGGACGATAATCCAGACGAATGTCATGCCTTCCAGCGTCCAAAGGAATCCCCATCATCCAGCCGTTGGTTTCAATCGGGCGTCCGGCATGCTTTCCGTCAATATGCAACTGCCATCCCGGCAGCCATGTCGAACGCACAATAAGCCAGACCGGATATATTGTTTCGGCGATGAAGTGAAGTCTGTTCGGAGTGGCCGATGGTTCATGGCGCAGAAAAGGCCGGAAATCCATGGGTGATGTCATCATGCCATTGCGCTCATCAACCGTCCGCCGCGGCGGGGGCGCCAAGGCATGGGGCGCGCGCTTGTCATCAGGAGGCCGGATGAAATCGCGCGCTCCGTCAAGCGGCCCGAAATATCCGTCGCCCTCATAGAGTTCCACATATGGCGAGAAATATGCCAAGACCGCCCCCGCCGTTGTGACCTCCCTGTAGATATAGTCGCGTACGTTCTCAGGCAGCGTTTCGGGAAGGCCTGTTCTGGTCTCCTCAATTTTCGCGCGCATGGCCAGCGAGGCTTGCTTGAGCGAACGAATCGACCCATAGTCAATCGTGGATGTGGTCATGGTGAACGTGCGGGCATAAGCCATCTGCGGGGATAAAGGATCATAGCCATAGGGTTCGTTAAGCCCTTCAACAAGCATGGCGCCGTTGGTCATCGGGGTGGGAATGGCAACACGCCATGGCAACTCGGTTCCATCGCATCCGGGCTTTATCTTCCTGGCAATTTCATCCCGAAAATCATCAGGCCATCCGCTTGTCGCGCGATCTGTCATCGGAGTAAACAGTCTCCAATGCATGAAAAGCGGATCCCCCACAACAAGCAGCACGACCCCAAACATCGCCATGAGCGGCCAGCGACGGGAAACAACAAGAAACAACAAAAGACATGCAGTTGCAGCGCATGAAAAGGTGAAAGCCTTGAAAACCGGGCCCGCGCCAAGCTCCGGATTCCCCATAATGGCTTGAACATATTTAATCGCTTCAGGATGCCCCATCACAAAATTTGTTTCACTCAAGGTGATGACCATGTCAGCCACAGCGCGCGGAGCATGACGGGAATAGAGGGCCGCGCCTCCGGCGATTAATCCAATAACCGTTGATATCAGCATCGCCCTCTTGCTGAAGCGAGGGCGCCCTTTCAGAACCATGCAAGGGAATGATTGGGCGACCGTCATCGAAAAGACACGGGCTAATCCCACTGATGCCAGCAGGGCTGTGGCAATATTGACAAGCACCATGGCGCGGATCGGCTCGCGAAAGAAGCCGAAACCGGGCAGCCAACCGCCAAGACCATGATAAAATGCGATCAGGAACATCGCCAATCCCTGCCGTGTCACGTTGCTCAAAGGATCAACGCTCCCCCCCCGCCACGCGCCACGGCAGGCAAGAGAAACAAGCGCAAGAATCAAGGCTCCCGTGCCGCAGTAACCCGCCGTGTCCCAAACCCCGCGGCGGTGGATATGCAGTTGCGTCACACCATCACCAAGCGGATATGGAATCAGGAACTCAATGATTGTCACAAGGCGGGTCAGATGAGGCATGTAAGTCTGGTACAAACCCGAAGTGCGCGCTCCATGGCCTATATAATAAAGGGACGGAAGCCATTGCGGAGCGGATATCGCCATTGCAGCCATCCAGATCAGGATGAATGACAGGGCCTTTCGCTTCCAACTTGCCTTTGCGGCAAACGCCACAGCCGCCTGCCCCCAGAACATGTAGAATATGTATTGCGGCGCCCCCGCCAGCACGACACATGCTGAACATACGCCCGCCAGGACCAGCCACCGCCCTTGATGTGCCTTAAGCAAGCGCCCCGTTTCTCTCCCCCCCCGCAATGCCGCCGCAATCGCGCCGAATCCCAGCGGAAGCCATGGAAGCGCAAACACAATGGTCATATGGCCCGCAAATAATCTGTGAGCAAAAACTGAGCCATACACAAAAAGAAGCCCGCCCATGACACTGGCAATTCTTGGAAGGGCGAAACATTTCTCGAATGCCAGCCATGTGAATGCGACGCCGAGTACGATATGCGCCGCCAGCATGACAAGCAATCCGGCGCCGGGCTCAAAGACCATCAGTGAAAAAGTGTTGAACGGATAAAAGAGCGCGCTCTGTTGGATTTCAACGGTGGGGTATCCGCAAAAAAGATGCGGATTCCAAAAGGGAAAAATGCCGCGGCTCAGCCAGCGTGAGAGAAAGACCCTTTGGGGGTAAAAGTACCACTCGAAGTCGGAGCGCGGAATTCCCGGCATGAAAGCGTTGCCGCCATGCAACAAACATATAAGTGGTACTGCCACTCCACCGCAGAAGAGCATCCACGGAAAGATTGTTTGCCAGCGCCGCGCCATCGAATGTTGTGGAATGACCGCCCTTTAGCGGGGTTTAACGACCACCTTGCCGTTGCCTTCGGTGTCAATGAAGATGGGGCCGGTCCATGCGAAAGGCATGATTTCACCGCCCAACTCCTGCGGGTTGGACGCGACAACGGGCCCTAACGAGCGGCGGTTGCTGTAGGCGGCGGCATCAATGACGCAATCACCTGTGAGAATCTGGCGGATGCGGTCGGCGCGTTCGCCCGCGCGCACTGGATATCGCAGAACATTGTTGATGGGGCGGAGGTCGCCGATTTTTCGGAAAGACAAACCGTTCATGTTGATGTTGATGCCGGAGAGATCAATCCAAGGGGCTGCGAGCACATTAACCTTCAGGTCGAGAATATTCGTCGTCGCGTAATCCACCACGTCACCGGGAATGCGATTGACCGCATTTGTTGCGGGATCCCATACGGAAAGCATCAGCACAGGGCCATTAGTCACCATGATATGCTGTCCCCGCACGGCGCGCGCGATATCCTCCGCCGTCACACGATCGAGGGTGTCGTGGCTTGTGTAAATATACATGCGCGGATAGCCGACTTCTTCCGCAAAAGGCAGCCGCGCATTGGATCCGCCAGTGGGCGCCAGAGGCGCGGCGCCGGCCTCTTCACGCGTCCTGCGGTTGAGCAGATCACTGTAGCGCGGCCAGTTCAGCCCCTCATCCACATATATCTTGCCATCGGTGATCTGAATGGCGTTGAAATCCGCCGGAGGGATATTGTCCGTGTCAAACACGCCTTTGACGGCATTGAAAGGAAGATGATGGAAATATCCGACTTGCGGATCCATGGGCCGGTCGACTTCGATCACAAGTTCTGGAAACTCTTTTCTCAGGTCGGCTATGAAGATGTCCGGTGGAGCACCCTCGGATTGTTTGCGGAATTTTTGCAAACGAGCCGCTTGCTCATCGTTGAGAGGATAAACGAAAAGATCAGCGGTCAGATCGCCTTTTTTGACAAGAAACCGCATGCCCATGAATACCCGAACGCGATGCCCCAGCCCGAGCGCCTGAACCTCCGGCTGAAGGTTTGTCGCTGTGTTGTAATCGCCGGTTACCAGCAAGGGCACGCCCTCACATGCGGCCATGATGATCCTGTCGCGCGGGGACGTTTTGCTGACAGCGCTGGCGGTAGTCATGACGCCGGCATCAACACTGATCATGCCAGGCGTTTTGATGGCGCGGGGCAGCTTTTCAACCATCTTCTGCGCCGAAGTCGGTTCAATCGTAATGTCGCGCTGGATGATGTCATATTCAATTCCGCGGCTGATGGTCATCTGATAGCGGCCGGGCGACAGCGGGATCTCAGCCGCTCCATAAGGAAGATAATAAACATTGCGCACACCGGTGCTGACACCGGGACCCGCACCCCAGTTTGCCGGTTGGGTGCCTGGTTTGGCCAGAAAGGTCGCCTTGCAGGGCAGAGGCGTGGTCGTGGGCGTGTCGGGATCAACAACAGCGAGTCGCAATATCGATAGACGGCTGATTTGGAGCGGCAACAATTGCGGGGCGGCGCCAGGGATCACTTGGACAGCCTGTGGCCGGCCGACTGGCACGCTGCCCGGCCGGAATGCGCCGGCCACATAAGTTCCTTTTGGCACTCGAACGACAAATGTTCCATCCGCGCGAGTCACGGCTTTGGTGAATGCGCGCGTGGAGCCCTGACCGTTCCAGTCGGGTCCACCCGAAATTCTAATCTCCGCGCCAGCAACAGGTTTATCCGATCCTTCTTCCATGACCACACCGGCAATCACACCGGCCGGAATGTTCTTCAGCCTGTAAGCGCTTCCGGAAATCTGTGAAAAATCGCTGTTGGAGACAGGAATGTATCGCGTAAATTCGTATGATTCCCCGGGCAGCAATGTGAGCCGCTCCGTGGCAGGCTCCGAGGTTACAAGCACATTCCCGTATGCGGCGGGCTTTGTTGCGGAAGATGTGGATACAGACGCGCTCGCCGATGAATCCGCTTTATCGTTGGATTCTCCGCCACCGCCAGGCGCGCCCTCATTGGAGCCTGTTTCATTTGGTTGTGGAGCCGGGAGAGTGGGCTTATCGTTGGTTTCCGGCGGAGCGATCTGTGGCTGGGGCAATGGTTTGGGAAGACGCGGAGTAAACTCCGTCTCACTGATAGGCACTGGCGCCATGACGCCCCCGCGGATTTCATACCGGTAACCAGGCGGCGGTTTGGGCGTCTTTACGCTGGGTTGGGGGGGAGTTTCAACAATTTGTTCCGGCAGTCGAACTGCGCGCTGTTTTTCGCCAGTCGCGCGGCGCGATGATTCCACGGATGGCTCGAGCCCTGCTTGAATGGCGGAGGCAGCGTCTTCGTTTCGCACAAAGTAGGGTGATTGAAACGCCCCGGAACCATAACCACGCACTGCGGCATATCGCCCGGAACTGATCCCCGACAGCGGTTGTTGCCCGGAAATCACGTATCCTGCCGAAAATTCGTCACTGGCCGACAGCACCCAGTTGTAGGGTTTATCCTGTAAAGACCCCGTGAGACCGCTTCCCTCAAAAAACGAATAGCACAGTCCCCAATCGATCAAATCACCGGGTAACAACGACACCGGTTTGGCGGCGCCATTGGTAATGCGTGTGGTAATCGCCAGAATATTGTCATTTTTAGCAAGGGCATATGTTGTGGTGACATCAAGATTCTTTATGCGATGGCAAGGCGCCGTGGCGGGATCGTCATCCCAGCGTTCTCCGATGAAACCCTTCATGACGACCACCGCCGTCGTTCCCCCGATCACGGCAGGTTCATCAGCCTCCGCATAGATGATGCGGGTTCGGGTGGACTCAAGATCGGCTTGCGTCTCAATGAAATTGATATAATCGATGGGATATGGAGCATAGGCGAGGTCGATCAGATTGCCGCCGCCTGGAATTGATGACTTTGACGGATTGGGTTTGCTGATCACGGCACGCACCAAATCATTCTCAAGCACATAATCGCCGATGAAAGCTTCTGCCAGTTGCCCGGCCATGAACTGTGATTCATCGTTGATGACATACGTTTTCACAAGGCCTTGCAGAAGCTCAGCCGGCGCGGTTGTGGCGAGATCAAGGTTGACGCCTGCCTGTTCCTCACGGGGCGCTGGCGTGGGAGTCACCGCTGGCCGCGTGCCGGGAGGAAGCAGAAAATCCATTTCGCTTGGCGTGGGCAATGGGCGGGGCTTCTGCGGTTGCTGTGCGTACGCTAAACACACCGCCAAAATAATGGACAAAATCCAGATGGATCGAGCCACTCTGTTACGGAAAACTTTCATGGTCATCATTGTCTGCAATCTCTGATAGATATTCAAGTTGCCGAATTCCTCTTTCTGCTATGCCGGGGATGATGAAATGATTCAAAGCCGGAACCGGCGCAAGTCGTCAAGGTCATAGAATGTGTCCCGCCATTTCACACCGCCATTGCGGACCGTGATCCATGCCGAGCGAATCACCGTCCATGCGATAAGAAGCGATCCGACGGGAAACATGAAAGAGTAGAATGGATTGTTGTGCATTAATCGTGTCGCTGCGATCCCGATTCCGCATTCCAGCAACAAATAAACGGCGGCACAAATCAGTCTTGTGACGGGCGGCCCCGCAAGCATGCCCAGGACAGGCCACCAACTGACAAACATCAGGGCCGACAGCGACACGATGGCGAGAAAAACGCTATAGCGCATGCAGGCAAATGCGTTTTTTTCGAGCCCGCGTATGACACCCGAAACGCTTTCAAGCCAGCGCAGGCTGAGCAGACCGTCTCCCAGCGCGAAACGCAGACGTCCGCCGGAATGTTTGATCAATTTCCCAAGACCTATATCGTCGATGACCTGCAGCCGCAAAGACAGGTGTCCCCCGGCTTTCAGGTATGCCTCGCGGTGCACGAGATTAAAGGCTCCCACACCGGTAAAGGAGCGCGACTTGTCAGACACCGCCCTCCATGGCGGATATGCGAGCGTCAGCAATTGGGCAAATGCTTGAATCATGACGCGTTCCCAGAACGAATTCATGATGACATCGGGGCTGACCGACAGCATATCAGCGCGTTCCATAACAGCGTAACTGATGGCGGCGCTCAACGCGCCGCGGGCGAATATGACATCCGCATCCGTAAACAGGATGTAATCACCTGCCGCCAGTTCCGAGCCCAGGTTCATGGCATGGCATTTGCCCAGCCATCCCGCCGGCAGCGCAGTCACATGCAACACGCGCAAACGCCCCCCGCTTCGCGCGGCGATCGATTCCGCGATTGAACCAGTCGCATCATCCGAGCGGTCATCAACCACAATGATGTCAATATCGGGATAATCCTGCGCGAGCAGCGAGTTCAGGCAATCCGCGATGCGACGCTCTTCGTTGCGCGCCGCGATGACGACAGTCACATGAGGCGATATTGCCGGTGGTAGGTTTTGTTGATAACGCGAAAGCATTGGAATCTTGCGTATGCCTCTCAAGCCCTCGAGAGCCCCGTACAACCAAAAAAGAAGAACAAGCACCGCGGCAATATGCCATATCATGGCATGATTCATCACAAGCCACCCCCAATATTCATAAAAAGCCATGGTGTCATGCGATGTCTGCCTGCTGGAAGACCAGACCGTCAGACGCATACGACGTCTTGCCTCAGCTTGGAGCGGCATTCCATCCGAACCTTTTGTTGAAATCCGACCCGCCATCAAACCCGCACACCCATTCACTCTCGCCGCTCCAGTGGCGCCGGCTAATGGTTATCACTTGGCGGCAGGCGTTGTTGAGAGCATGAATGCTGTCAACACGCGCCCATCCCGCAAGCAGAATTCGGTTGAGGTTGTGATCTTAATCACTTTGATGTGAATTGAAAATACCTCTCTGGAAAGAAAAGAAACCTGTCATGAAACAATTTTATCTCCTGCTGATTGCGGTTATCGCATTTGCGCAATGCGCCGGTTTGAACGCGCAGACAGACAAGAAGGCCTCGGCCGATATTCCCAAGGCTCCGCGCGAGTTTCGGGGCGCATGGGTGGCAACTGTGTCGAACATCGACTGGCCCTCATCGCCTGCTCTGTCCACCGAGCAGCAGAAGTCCGAGCTTGTCGCAATCCTCGACAAAGCTGTTGAACTCAACCTGAATGCGATTGTTTTTCAGGTGCGCCCAGCCTGCGACGCCATGTATGACTCGAAGATCGAGCCATGGTCGGAATACCTGACCGGCCAGCAGGGCAAAGCGCCCGAACCATATTATGATCCGCTGAAGTTCATTGTGGAGGAAGCCCACAAGCGCGGTCTCGAACTCCACACCTGGTTCAATCCTTACAGGGCATGGCATCCCTCGGCAAAGTCCGAACCGGCGCCCAACCATGTCAGCAAGGCGAAACCCAAGATCACAAAATCATATGGAAAACACCTGTGGCTCGATCCCGGCGAGAAGGAAACTCGCGAACACACAATCAGCGTCATCATGGATGTCGTCAACCGCTATGACATCGATGGCGTGCATATCGATGACTATTTCTATCCTTACAAGGAAAAGGACAAGGATAAGAAGACGATAGAATTCCCCGATGAAGCGAGCTACAAAAAATATGTGGACGCGGGCGGGACGCTCCAACGCAACAACTGGCGGCGTGACAATGTGAACCGTTTTGTCGAACGTTTCTACAAGGACGTCAAGACCGCCAAATCCTGGGTCAAGGTCGGCATCAGCCCCTTTGGTATCTGGAAACCTGGTTATCCCTCACAGGTCAAGGGATTCGATCAATACGAGGAATTGTATGCCGACGCCAAATTATGGCTCAACAGGGGTTGGGTGGATTATTGGACGCCGCAACTATACTGGAAAACATCAAGCCCTGAGCAAAGTTTTCCCGTCCTTCTGGCGTGGTGGGCCGGGGAGAACAAGAAGGAGCGCAACTTGTGGCCCGGGCTTTTCACCAGCCGCGTGTCTGACCGGGAGCAAAGCTGGCCCGCCAGCGAGATTGTCAATCAGATCAAACTCACCCGCGCCCAACCCGGCGCCACTGGCGATGTTCATTTCAGCATGAAGGCTCTCATGAAGAACGCGGGACACATTAACGATTACCTCACATCACCCGCACAGGACATCTACTGCAAAACCGCCATCGTGCCAGCCTCTCCATGGCTTGATAAAACAGCGCCCGCGGAGCCGACGGTGGCGCTGAAAGACAGCGAGGATGGAAGCAAACTGTTATCATGGAAAGCCGGTTCAAATGACAAGGATATCCGCTGGTGGCTGTTGTCCATCCTGACAGACGGCAAGTGGAATTACAAGACTCTCCCGGCAGACAAAATGTCATTTGAGATCAAAAAGGACGGCGACAAGCCGTTGCCTTCCATGATCGCGGTTTCGGCCATCAACCGTGTGGGCAACGAGAGTCCGCCAACAGCGCAATCCATAAAATAAAACACGGCGCGGCTTATTCCGGGGGCATCTTGATTCGGTTATGGTTCTTGAGAGTTTCATTGTTGTGTCCGCCGTCGCGGACATCCTTGCCTGTCTTCGCCATGGCCGGGAAAGCAGTGTCGTCCGCAGACGTTCTCCCAGGAATGGAAGATAAACATTGTCATTTATGTAAATGGTTGTTTAATCCGCTCAGGCGAAGAAAATATGCCCGGGCGGGATGACACGAAGTCAAGGAGTCAACATCATGAAAACTCAGTTCATCATAGCCATTGTTGCTGGTGTTGTCCTTTTCTGGGCTGTCATGATTGGCCTGATCGTATTCGTTCTGACGAGATTGGCAGGCGGGCGCGGGGGAAATTGGAAAGGTTTGGCTAAGCGCTATACCAGCAGCGAGGCGCCGCCGGATGGGAATATGTTCAAAAAGCAGACCATCCGGATGGGGAGCGTGAATTATAAGAATTGCGTTACTATTGGGGTCTCACAAAGCGGACTTTACCTTGCCCTGTCAGGATTTTTCGGTAAGGCCGCGAGACTGTCCTCTGTCCTTATCCCATGGGAGGATATCAAGGTTTCAGGCGCAACACGTCTTTACTGGCGCTCCGCCGTCATGCTCAATATCGCAAATCCCCCCTTGGCGCAAGTAACGCTGTATCAAAACATTTTTAACGCAATACAACAGCATTTGAAACCGGCATGATTCAACAAATCTCCGCACAACCACCAAATGCGGCGAACGGAATGAAGAAATAATGAGCAGAAAATGGCGATTATTGAACGGCGCGATCATCATCATTGTGATCGGCATAGTCATTTATTGGCAAATCGGAGGCTTTCAGCATAAGATCAAATCCGCCGAATCAGCCATACCGGATTCAGTAATTGCGGCAGGGGGGGCAACCGCGGCGGAGCAATTGACAATCCCGCTTTCCGAAGAAGCTGTTGGCGCCCTGCAGTCGCGCCACCGAGTCGACATCTCGCCGCAGATACAGGCTGCCATCCTTGAGGTGCGCTTCAACGCGGGCGATTCCGTTAAACAGGGCGATGTGCTGGTGCGGCTTGATCCTCGCGACCTCGAAGCACGGGTTGGCCAGGCAGAACAGGCTCTGAGCGCCGCTGAGGCAAATTACAAGCAGGCATCCGCCGACTATGCCCGCGCGCAGGAGTTGCTCAATCGCAAAGTGGCGTCGGCACAGGAGGCTGACAATGCGCGGTTGCGCGTCGAAGTGACATCAGCCAGTGTCGGTGAGACGCGCCGCGGCCTCGAACAGGCGCGCATCGGACAATCTTATGCCGAGATACGATCTCCGGTGACGGGAGTTGTCATTGAAAAGCAGCAGAATACGGGCGATGTCGCAATGCCTGGCCGCGCTATTATCTCGCTTTATGATCCCTCGCTGTTGCGGCTCGAGGCGCCCGTGCGTGAAGCTCTCGCGCGCAAGTTGCGCCCGGGCGATTCATTAAATGTCCGCATGGGTTCCGGCGAATTGGAGACAACGGGCGCCATCGGCGAGATTGTCCCCCAGGCCGACATCGCCAGCCGTTCATTTCTGGTGAAGGTCATCATCCCCCGGGTGTCCGGATTATACGCGGGCATGTATGGCCGTATCTCCATTACGACGGGCGCCGAGACAGTGACTGTCGTGCCGGCCAACAGCGTCGAACGTATCGGACAGCTTGAATATGTGAGAATCATCACCAATGGCAAACTGGAACACCGCTTCGTTCAGACTGGCCGGATGTTCGGCGACAAACTCGAAATCCTCTCAGGCATCAACAAAGGTGAAATGATAGCGACCGCATCCGCAAAGGAAGCCCGATCCGGAAACCAATGACATCCTGCGCGCCTTCACAATCAGACAAGGCTCCCGATAGCAACTCGCTGACACAGCGCATAGTGGCTGCGTTTCTGGGCGGGAATCTCTCCGTTCTTTTGATCATACTTTCATTTATTCTTGGCGCCGTGGCGCTCGTGGTGACATCGCGCGAGGAAGAGCCGCAAATCATTGTGCCGCTTGCCGACGTGATCGTCCAAGCGCCCAGTGCCGGCGCCGCGGAGATTGAGCGTCAAATTTCCACTCGCCTTGAGAAAATGCTCTTTCAGATTGACGGGGTGGAGTATGTGTACTCGATGTCGCGGCCGGGCATGGCGATCGTAACTGTCCGCTTCAGAGTGGGCGAGGACCGCGAACGCAGCCTCATCAAGCTCTACAACAAGGTCTACATGAACCAGGACCAAGCGCCGCCCATAGTGACGGGGTGGGTCATCAAGCCGGTGGAAATCGACGATGTTCCGATCGTCAATCTGACTTTTACCAGCGCAAAGCTCGATGAATACGGGCTGAGACGGGTGGCCGAAGAGGCGGAAATCCGCATACAGGCTGTGTCCGACACAGGCAGGACCTATATTGTGGGCGGACAGCCGCGCCGGGCATTTGTCAAACTCGATCCTGTAAAGATGGCAGCTTACAGTGTCTCCACATCTGACATTACACGGGCATTGCAGGCGGCAAATGTTTCTTTGCCCGCAGGCGCATTCGCCCAGCAAAACCAGCAATACCTTGTGACAGCAGGCAAACCGCTGACAGACGCGCGCGAGCTGGATAAGCTTGTCATCAGCGTGACGAACAATCGGCCTGTTTACTTGGCTGATGTTGCCATCATACAGGACGGCCCCGACGAAATCGAGTCCTATACGCGATATGGTTGCGGGCCTGCCCGGCAATACGCGCGTGTCATGGGCGATCCGGTAATTCTGGACGACGCACATGCCGGCGGACCAAAGAATATGCCGGCAGTGACGCTGGCGGTTGCCAAGAAAAAGGGCGCCAATGCCGTCAACGTGTCGCGCGCCATCGAGGCTGCCATCGACAAAATGCGCGGCTCGGTCATTCCCTCGGATGTCGGCGTGGTTGTCACGCGCGATTATGGCGAAACCGCCAATGACAAGGTCAACGAATTGGTGGATGGTCTTGTGCTGGCCATTCTCACTGTGCTGGTTCTTCTGGCCCTCACGCTCGGCTGGCGCGAGGCATTCATTGTTGCCGTCGCCATACCCATTGTTTACTCTCTCACACTGATCGTCAATTATACGCTGGGATACACCATCAATCGGGTCACACTTTTTGCCATGATTCTGGCATTGGGACTGTTGGTCGATGATCCCATTGTCGATGTCGAAAACATCTACAGACACCTCAAGATGAAGCTGCGGGCTCCGTTCGACGCTGTGCTTTTTGCGGTAAACGAGGTGCGACCCCCCGTGATCCTTGCCACGCTGGCAGTGATCATTTCCTTCCTGCCGATGTTTTTCATCACGGGGATGATGGGACCATACATGCGCCCAATGGCGATCAATGTGCCGTTGGCCATGATCATGTCGCTCGTGGTCGCGTTCACGATCACTCCATGGATGAGCTACCATCTGCTGAAGGGATACGCTGCGCGAACCGGCAATAGTCACGCCGCTGCTGACGGCCACGATGAAGCCCCGCCTGCGCTCAGGCGCTTCTTTACCGCGCTGCTTGCGCCTTTTATACGATCACGAAACGCCCGCATCGGCTTGATCATCGCGATCATCGCGCTACTTGCCTTCTCCGGACTGTTGGTCATCTGGCGCAAAGTCCCGCTGAAAATGCTCCCCTTCGACAACAAGAACGAATTCCAGCTTGTGATTGACATGCCCGAAGGCACGCCGCTCGAGAAAACCACAGCCTTGACACAAGCGCTTGCCGACCGGTTGCAAACCGCGCCTGAGGTTGCCGACTATACGATATATGCGGGTGTGCCCTCTCCGATGGATTTCAACGGCTTGGTCAGACACTACTACATGCGCAACGGCCCGCATTTGGCCGACATCCGCGTCAACCTCGCGCCGAAGAAAAACCGGATGATGCAAAGTCACGATATTCTGCTGCGATTGCGGCGCGATCTGACCGGCATCGCCGAAACCCATGGCGCACGGCTCAAACTCGTCGAATCGCCGCCCGGGCCCCCTGTCATCGCGACACTCACCGCCGAGGTTTACGGAACGCCCGGCATGCCGTATGCGCAAATCCAGGCAGCCGCGGAGGATGTCCGCGCGCGCCTTGCGCGGCAAGAGGCCGTTGTCGACACGGATTCCACAGTGGAAGACGATCAGCCAAAATATGTTTTCGAGCTCGACCGCGAAAAGGCAGCGCTGAGCGGCATCACAGCGGCAGAGGTTGCCAACACGCTGGCGGTGTTCATGCAAGGCGCCGCGCCTTCGATGCTCCACTCGGATCATGAGGTCAATCCGCTCATGATCAAGTTGCGCTTGCCGCGTGACCAGCGAAGCTCTCAGATGAAATTTCCGGGTCTGTATGCTAAAGGGCTGTCAGGCAATCAGGTGCAGCTCGGAGAGATCGGCGTTTTCCGCCTGGTGACGGAAGACCAGACCATCTATCACAAGAATCTCCTGCCTGTGGCTTATGTGTTCGGCGATACGGCAGGCCGGGCGCCCGCAGACGTTGTCCTGGCAATGCAAAGCGAGTTGAAAAGGAATCCCACACTGACTGGCACAACCGTCACATGGTCGGGCGAGGGCGAATGGAAAATCACACTCGATGTCTTCCGCGACCTGGGATTGGCCTTCATCGGCGCCCTCCTTGGCATCTATATACTGCTCGTGTGGGACACGCGTTCCTACCTGCTGCCCCTTATCATCATGCTCTCCATTCCTTTGACCGTGATCGGCATCATGCCGGGATTCTGGCTGCTCAACGCCATCACGAACCGGCCAGTAGGAGGTTTCGAGACTCCGGTTTTTTTCACAGCGACAGCGATGATCGGAATGATCGCGCTGTCCGGCATCGTCGTGCGCAATTCCATCATCCTGATCGATTTTATCCACCGCGGCCTGGAGCGTGGAATGCCGCTGAGAGACGCCATCATCAGCAGCGCCTCGGTGCGCGCCCGCCCGATTTTCCTTACCGCGGCCGCGGCACTGCTGGGCGCATGGCCCATCACGCTTGATCCCATTTTCAGCGGCCTCGCGTGGTCGCTCATCTTTGGACTGTTTGTCTCAACCTCATTTACGCTCCTCGTTGTGCCGGTTGTTTACTGGATGGTCTATGGACCGTCATCCCATCAATCACGCGAAGCGCATTCCGCAGATTGACATCATCCCCCCATCTGATAAACGTTTTCCAAGATTATCGCCTGAAAGGCATTTGAGCGATGAACAGATTTGTTTCCTCAACAGTGATATTGTCAACCGCGCTGCTTCTGCCAGGTTGCGATTCCCGCGAACCCATGGATTATCTGCCAGACTGCCCGGCATATCTGTGCGTCAATTCATCGCAGATCCAGTCGCAAGCAGGAGCCAAGCGGCTGACAGACGCGATGCGGAAGATCAACAATAAACAGGACGTCGTTATCGGCAAATCAGACCGCACCTATTTGGGACTCGCGAACTTCGGCCCCTCGCCAAACATGTATGGCGTCATGACAGGCCAGGCGGGTTACACAAATTCCGCGCTGAATGAACTGAAGAACAATGGCGGCGTGGAGACAAAGATCGACGGCCGGCGCGCTGTGACCATTAATGACGTTTGCATGGTTGAACTTTCCGAAACCGCGCTGCTGCTCGCAGGCAATCGCAGTGATTACGAGACCATGGCACGCACAGCTAAAAAGAAAAATCCGGCGGCCATCATCTCGCCGCTCTTCATGAAACTCAACCTGCTCGCGGCCAGCCACGCGCTGTGCGCGGGCGTCAAGGCCGAAGAGATTCTCGCCAAGGCCGGACCCAGTCTCGGAATCGTCGAGAGTATGGACCAGAAAGGAGCGGAAGCCCTGAAGCAGGTTAAAATACTATCCGTGACCATGGATTGGGACAAACAGCCGCAGCTGGTGGCAGTGGCGCACATGGACGGCGAGACAGGGAAAAACGACTTGGCACGCCTTGCAAACCTGGCGCTGGCATTTGCCAAAACCAAGGCCGGAGACGGCAAGTCCATGTTTGATTTCGTCAAGCACCTCGAAGCAACAACATCAGCCGACGGCGTTACGATGACGCTCGACATTCCCAAGGATATTGCCGACCCCGCATTGGACAAGATCGAGAAACTCGCTGCCGGTCTCCCCGCTGATCCCGCTCAACGCCAGACCGCTTTGCAGGCAGCCATGACGCAATTTCTGCTCAGCATGCCCGGCACTTTAGCTCCGCGGCCCCCGGGATCACATACCATGCCAAGACCGCCTCGTCCCGCCACGATAACACCAGCTCCGGCGCCGCCCAGGTAACGATCCGCACCAGGAGGAACGCGCAAATGAAGCGGAGATTATACGGTCTTTTGTCATGCTTTGCGGCATGCGCACTTGCTGCAGCTCAACCCGCTGATCTTGTGACAACACACGGACGAAACTTCGTCCATCAGGGGAAAGTGTTCCGTTTCGTGGGCGTGAACATTCGCGGGCTTTCCCAATACGGCAAACCCGTTCCCCTTCCCTACACTTCAACAGGCGATATCGACACAAACATCAATGGGGCGGCATCGATGGGCGTCAAGGTCATCCGGCTCTTCGCGCCGAACAGCGAATACTCCACACAGGACAACATCGACCGGTTGCGGGGCGTGCTCGACAAGATGCTGCTTGCGAACATGAAAGCCATCGTCTGTATGACCGACTTCTATTACAACAATTACCATCCCGCCGGGGACGATTCCTTTTACACATCGCAGGGGGGATGGCAGTTGCTCAACGACACATGGTTCAAAACCGGCTACACTCTGAATTATCTGCCGTGGATTCGGTCCGTGGCGGATCAGTTGAAGAATCACAGCGCCGTGTTTGCATGGGAACTGGGCAATGAGCTGTCCGACCTGCAAACTCAGGCAAACATCATCCCCTTCGCCCGCGCCGCCGCCGCGGCAATCAAGGCGATTGATCCCCATCACATGGTCACCACAGGCTTCCTGAGCATTGACCACATCCAAGTGGGCATCGACAACGGCATCAGCCTGTATTCCGATCCCAACATCGATTTCATCACCGTGCACACCTACAATGGTCAGGATCCGTCAGCCAACTGGAATGTCGCATCGCGTGTCGAGAAGCCGCTTGTCGTGGAGGAATACGGCTGGAGCGCGAGCTCGGGCGACCGCGTTGCCAACACACAGGCACAGGTCAACAAATGGTATGACACGCGTCTTGTGAGCGGTTTCATGCAGTGGGGATACCAGGCAGGGACTTACGACATAGGCGACGGCGATAATGACGTGGGCATGGACCGTTACGCGCATCCCGATTATAACCAGCTTTTCTCGGTCTATCTGACACGCGCCAACGCGCTTGCCGTGAATCCGCCCGATCCACCACCGCTCGGACAGCCAGCGGGAACCAACCTTGCGCGAACAGCCGCAGGCTGGCAGGCTGACAGCTCCCTCAGTTCGTCATTCAGCCCCGACAGGGCGATCGATGGCATGCTCAACACAAAATGGACCTCCAACGGCGGAGCGCCGCCGCACTGGATAGCGCTCGATCTGGGCGCGATGAAAACCATCAACGGGTTTATCATCCGCATGGCTGGCGCGGGGACGGAACAGGTGGGCTATAATTTCAAATCGTTCGTACTCCAGTCAGGCGATTCACTGTCGGGCTCATGGAATACGATCACAGCCCCCGCCAATCCCGCGCAGTTTGCCGAGTTTACAACGTACACAACCCCGCCGATCAACGCCCGATGCGTGCGCATCAATGTCACGCAAACAGGCATCGACAACTATGCGCGATTGCCGGAATTCGAGGTGTATGGCGCCGCCGGGACGAATGTGGCGGATTGGAGTATCTACTGATTCCGGCGTGAATAGACAATATTTACCATTCTGGTTTCATGAGTGGAAACAGGATGACATCCCGGATGGAGGGTGAATTGGTGAGAATCATTGTCACGCGGTCGATACCCACTCCCAGCCCGCTCGCCGGGGGCATGCCGTACTCAAGCGCGCGGATATAATCCTCATCCATATCATGCGCTTCATCGTCGCCGCGAGCCTTGGCCTCGACCTGCTGCCTGAAGCATTCATACTGTTCGCGCGGATCATTCAGTTCCGAGTATCCGTTGGCTATTTCCATGCCGCAGATAAAAAGCTCAAATCGCTCAGCGACAAGCGGTTCATCGGGCTTTGACTTTGCCAGCGGGCTTACGGCCTTGGGGAATTCCGTAATATACACCGGGAAAATAAGTTGAGGCTCAACCCTGTGCTCGAAAAGATCGATGATCATCTGATAAGAAGGGCCGCGGAATTCCGGTGTATGAAACGGGCGCATTTTCTCGAGCGTTGTTTCAGGAGGATCATCCCAGCGCAAATCTGCGTCAGCGGCGCCGGGAACCCAGCGCCGTATGGCGTCGAGATAGGTGACACGCGGAAATGCCGGTCCAAGGTCAAATCTTATGTCGCCAAACTCGAACTCCGTGCGCCCGAAGGACTCGCGGGCGATGTGGCGAATCATGTACTCCGTCAACGCCATCGTGTCGCGGTAATCCCAGTAGGCTGTGTAGAGCTCAAGCATTGTGAACTCGGGATTGTGTTTTGTGGAAATGCCCTCGTTGCGGAAGTTGCGGTTGATTTCAAATATCTTTTCAATGCCTCCCACCATGAGACGCTTGAGATAGAGTTCCGGCGCGATGCGCAGGAAGAGATCCATGTTGAGCGCGTTGTGGTGCGTTTTGAAGGGCCTCGCGGTCGCCCCGCCGCACACAGTATGCATCATGGGAGTTTCGACTTCAAGGTAGCCGCGCCCCGCAAGGTAATTGCGCATCGATGACACCAGCCGGCTGCGCAGGACAAACGTTTCACGCACGCCATCGTTGACGATCAGGTCCACATAGCGCTGCCGGAATCGCGTTTCAACATCACGCAATCCATGCCACTTCTCCGGAAGCGGCCGCACAGATTTCGACAAGAGCGTGTAACTGAGCGCTTGTATGGTCAACTCACCCGTGCGCGTCACAAAAACTTCACCCTCTACGCCAGCGATGTCGCCAAGGTCGGAATACTCCTTAAACACCTTGTAATCGGCTTCAGGAAGAATGTCCTTCTTTAAATAAGCTTGGAGGCGTCCCTTTTCATCCTTGAGGTGAATGAAGGACGCCTTGCCCATGTGCCGCATTCCCACGATGCGCCCGGCGAAACGCACGCGCGTCTTGTCCGCTGCAAGCTGTTCCTGGCAGGCGCGAATCTGTTGTGACGAATGCGTTGGCAGCCACCGGTTGACGTATGGATTGATCCGCTCGGCGCGCAACGCGTCAGCCTTCGCATAGCGGTTTCTTATGATTTCATTATGGTCGCGCAACATGGCAGTCCCTCCGTCGATAAAGATGTTCAAACATGATGGAGTCTTCGTGAAAAGAATCAGGGATGGCTGCTATAGGGTTGTCAGCGACTCGTCGAGTTTGGCCAGCATTTCATCCACCCGCCGTTGCCGCTCATCGGTCAGTCCGGTCTGTTGGGCAAGATCATCCATCAGTTTAATGTAATCGTGCGTGATAATAAAAGCTGCCTGGATAGCCTGCCGTGCCGTGTCGGGCGTTGTCTGGGATTGACCGAGTTCGCGCAACACATTGTCCACATGGCGCGCCGCGCGTTTCAACCTGTCATGTTCTTCTTCGGGCGCGCGCATGCGGAAAGTCAGGCCATATATTTCGACTTCAAGTCTGGGTATGTCTTTATCCTGCCGGCTCATTCTTCCGTGCGGTTGTCGTCCAGTTCGGCGATCTCGGCTTCTAGTGTGTCGATGCGGTTGAGTATCATTTTCAGCCTGTCCTTGACTGTCGCTTCCTTGTCATCACGGGCATTCAGCTCCGATTCAAGCTGTTTGATGCGCTCCTGCAGTCTGACGTTTTCCAGATCCGTGACTTTTTTCTGTTCAGCGATCTCATAGAGTTCCCGGTTCTGCCTCTGCAGATCGGTGATTCTGGCTTTTGCTTCGTTGACCTTTTCGACAAGCGCCGCAATCTTTCCTTCCAAGGCGTCGATACGGTCGATCATAATCTTTTTTTTCTCCACTGGGAAACTTACATTGATTTTGCGCGACATTGTGGCAACACGAAGAACAGTTCAAGAAAAATCTCAAAGAAACCAATCGATAGGACAACAAAATTGGCTGAAAAATTCCCGGAGCCACTGGAACGTCTGATTAACGAGTTGTCGCGTCTGCCCACAATCGGACGCAAAAGCGCCCAAAGGCTGGCGTTTTATATTCTGAAATGTCCGCGGGAGCAGCCGCTGGCGCTCGCACGGGCGCTTGAACAGTTGCATGAACGCCTGGGATTTTGCCCCCGATGCTTTTACATAGCCACCGGTGAGCTATGCTCGATATGCGCCGATCCGGGCCGTGACGCCTCCCAGTTGTGCGTCGTCGAGGAACCACAGGATGTGGCCGCCTTTGATAAACCAGGCGCCTACAAGGGACTCTACCATGTGCTGCTTGGCCGGCTTTCCCCGCTTCAGGGCGTGACACCGGAGGATCTGAAAATAAATGAGCTCCTGACGAGAATCAAAGATCCGATGTCCCGTGTTCAAGAAGTCATCCTCGCAACGAATCCGAATGTGGACGGCGACGCCACGGCCCTTTATCTCTCGCGCCTGATCGAACCGCTCGGTATCAGGACCACGCGTCTGGGGCTTGGACTCTCGATCGGGAGTTCAATCGAATATGCCGATGAGCTCACCATCCGCAAAGCCTTCGAAGGAAGGCGGGAATTATAAGAAACGGCGGCGATGATGCCCGCAACGCGGCTATTTTGGCATCTCAAAAGGCACAAGGAGCAGGGGCGTGGGCAGACAGGAAGCGCCCGGCGGCGTATAGACGATCTCGAAGGTTTCGGTGCAACCGTGGGCCAGCGGCGGATAAACCTGCAGAACCGAGGCAACATTGCCCCCGCGCAGCATTTGGGCATCGCTTGGCACAAGCACCGTGCCTGCGGGAAATTTTCCCGCGTCCACCTGCGCACATCCGCTCATGGCCTTGCAGCCTGATTTAGTCCGCGCATTCCATATCAGCAGGGCAAGCGCCCTGCCATCACTGCTGGTCCGGTGAATCTTGATTCTATAAAGCACTCCATAATTGCCCTTGAGAATGCTGGGCGCTGTCGATGATGAGTCGTGGCCTGTCAGCCAGCGGTCCAATTTCCCATCAGCGATCATGATCTGATATGCGCCCATCGAGGTGTCATAGACCATTCCGGGCGGATTGTGAATTTCGTATTCGCTGTAGGGGTAGTAGCCTCGCCCCGCGCCGCTGCGGCTTCGGGGGGGCAGAAGATCGCGGATGCGCGCGGCTGCCACAGGGCTGGATGTGACTGGATCGGTTTGAACAATGGTAATGCGCGCGGGTTGGTCGGTTTCAAATTCATACCACGCATGAATGAGCTGGTTGAAGCTGACCTGCGATTTTTCAACCGCGTCGTCAAGCGGTTCGGCTGCGTGCGGAGGGATGATCCGGGGCGCGGGCTGGGGAAGCGAACTAAAAAACATCTTCGCGCCCATGCGCCCAAGTTGGCCATAATCATGGCCCACACCCGGGAATGAGTAACGCAGGAACCGAAATTTCATAGGCTCAGCGGACAAGTTCTGAATGACCGCGGAAATTTTTCTGATTGTGTTGGTCGTGCCGTTGCAATGGTAGAGATAGAGGCGCACAGGGCCGGGATTGACGCGTTCGCGCAACACTGCCGCCTCGGGCAAGCGGATGTATTCCGGATCATCCGCGAAAAGGAATGGGGGGCCTCCGGCGGTCTGCATGAAAGGCAGTATCGGCAGAGCCTCCATGTCAAAATCGCCCATGGGCACTGTCGATCCCTGATGGGCTTCCACCAGTTTGTCATTCACTTCAATAGGGACGGTCGTCACCGCCTTTGCGGATTCGGCCTTGCGCAGGATCCGCTCAACATCGGTTTCAAGTGTGAGCGCTGGGGCGGTTTTCGCGGTTTGAGACTCAAGCCCGACGGCAGACGGCGTCGATGATTCGCGCTGCGCTCCGCCATCCGCCGTGCGAGAGAGTCCGAAACATCCGAAAGTAATCAGCCATATAACACTCACAACCGGCAACAATCTGTTCGCTGTCATCCGTGCATGCTCCTGTTCTCGAGGCAATCGAAGCCGCGAGTGATGCTGTGTCTATTTGCGCAAATCATCCGCCTTTTCCTTGACCGAGGGCGGTTGGGCGCGTCCGCCAAGATGCTTGGCGAGAAATCCTTCAGCCGCGGCATAAAACTTTAACCTGTTTTCCGGCCGCGCAAAACCGTGTCCTTCATCGGGAAAAACAAGGTATTCCACTTCCTTGCCATTTTTCCGCGCCGCCGCCGCAATCTGGTCGCTTTCGGCCTGCTTGACACGCGGATCGTTAGCTCCCTGTCCTATGAGCAATGGACGCTCGATGTGATTGGCCTTGAACAGCGGTGAGCGCGATTTGAGAAATTCCTCATCCTTCACAATGTCGCCAACACGCTTTTTGAACATCGCCTTGATCGGTTCCCAGTAGGGCGGGATCGTCTTGATTAAGGTAAGAAGATTTGACGGCCCGACAACATCAATTCCAGCCGTAAACTCTTTTGGCGTGAAGGTCAAGCCCACAAGCGCGGCGTAACCTCCATAGCTTCCGCCATAGATGGCCACTTTGCTTGGATTGGCATAGCCTTCTTTCACGGCCCAGTTCTTTGAATCGATGAGATCGTCGTGCATTTTGCCGCCCCATTCGCGGTCGCCGGCGTTCAGGAACGCCTTCCCATAACCTGCCGACCCGCGAAAATTGATCTGCAGGACAGCATAGCCGCGGTTTGCCAGCCATTGCGCCTCGCTGTCATATCCCCAACTGTCGCGCCCCCATGGCCCGCCATGAACCAAAAGCACCATCGGCAGATTTTTCGGTTCAACACCCAGAGGCAATGTCAGATAACCGTGTATGGTCAGGCCATCGCGTGACTGAAACGATATGGGCTGCATTTTCGCCAGTGTGAACTTTTCAAGATCAGGCCGGTTGCTGAACAACAGTTCGGCTTTTTTCGTGTCGCGATGATAGGCATAATAGTAAATCGGACCATCATCCTGAATATAACTCACAATCCATATACGGTCAGCCAGGTCGGCGTTGATGATGAAATCCCCGCTGCGCGTCTTTGTTATCTTATCGAAGTCGTCCTTGAGCGATTCATCAATGATTTGCCACTCCTGGCGCGCCCGGGTGAAACTGACGGCTTGGAGAGCATGAGTGGCCGGATGTGTCATGATGCCGCTCACATCGTACTCGGGGTCCTCGGCGATGATCCGGGTTTTGCTTGTCTGTGGGTTCACCTCCATCAACCGCGACGCGTTGGCGTCCACACTCGATATGAGATAAACAGACCTGTTGTTGGAAGTGAAGGCAGCCACGCCCCCGAAGGATTCATCCGGCCCCCATGAGGTGAAAAAGCGCCATGGCGTTTTGTGATTTGACCTTGTTCGTATCAGCGTTCCGCCATCAGGCAGCATCGACTCAGACGCGCGAATCTGCAGCTTGTTGTCGGCTGTCCAACTGCTGACATCGCCCGGATTCTCCGTGTCCAGAACCACGGCGCCTGTGTTGAGATCGACGCGATAGACATCGTGAAGTTTTCTGTCGCGAATGTTCATCGACACAAGCATCTCGTTGGGATACTTGGGATCAATTGCTTCAACACGCGCCTGTATGCCGGAGAATGGTGTCAGATCGCGCGTGACGCTCGTTGCGGTCTCGGTCATGTAAACATGCCAGTTTTCATCGCCGTCGCTGTCCTGTTTGTACAGGACATGGGCGCTGTCACCCCGCCAGATCGCGTTGTGGATGCCTCGTTTTTTATCCGAAGTGATTACCCGATCATCAGCCGCGCCAAGCGACCGCACCCAGACATTCAGCACGCCATTATATGGCGCAAGGAAAACCAGCATTTTGCCATCGGGCGATATTCGGGGCGAAGCTTTCACGGGATTGCCAAACAGTGTCTCGCGCGGGATGAGCGGCGGTAATTCAGCCATGACTTGATTTCCTCCAGATAAAACAGCATATGCCGCCAGAACGATGACAGCTGAGATAAGTTTGCGGCTCGTTATGCAAACCATCATATTATGATCCTGATCATCCTTAGTTGTTCAGTGGTGATTCACATTACTTTCCATTGCCCAAATCAAGATCAATGCGACACTGGCAATCAATGATCTTGTTGCACCAGAATCATTGTGACGACTGAGACGGGTATCGATCCTATATGGAGATTGATGAGCAACGGGCTTGCGAGCCGGCCGCCTGCATTGTCATGCAACCAAGAGGACAAGCGCAATCAGACGATCCGAAGGTAATCGATCAGCGCGCATCGCACGACACGGCAGAACGTGCGGGCTGTCGTGACACCTTCACCGGTTGGGCTGGCGATTGAGTAGGTGGTGTAACCTTCGCCACCGACCCCCAGACCCGCGTAACTTGGTCCATTTTTCACGAATATCGAGCAGTTCATCAGCTTGCCCATCTTCGTCATCGTGGCCACGTTGAGCGAGTGAATGATGGCCGTGTGGTGAAATTCATGTTCCGCCTGGCAGGCATATTCGATGGCTTGGTCAACATCGCGGCATCGCACGATGGGCAGGAATGGCATCATTTGCTCGTGCTGCACCCAAGGATGCTCGAATTCCGTCTCACCAATCAAAAGATCGCAATCAGCTGGCACTTCCAGCCCGATCATCCTTGCGAGCACCTGCGTATCGCGCCCGACCATATCGCGGTTCAGCACAACTTGCCCTGACGCGTCAGTGGGAAACGCTTTTGCGGCGAGTGCGTCAATCTGACTGCGGGTCAGTTCGACGCACTTGGCACGTTTCATTTCGGCAATTAGTTTGTCCGCCACGCTGTTGACGACGAACACTTCCTTTTCGGAGATGCAGATGACGTTGTTGTCAAAGGAGGCGCCGGCAACGATGTCGCGCGCCGCTTTGTCGAGGATTGCTGTCTCGTCCACCACCACAGGAGGGTTTCCGGGACCAGCCGTGATGGCCTTTTTGGGTGTTTTAAGAGCTTCACGCACAACGCCCGGTCCGCCAGTGACAAGCAGGACTCTGACCCTGGGATGCACGAACATCTGACGCCCCGTTTCAATCGTCGGCTCATCAATTGTCGTCATCAAATTCTCATAGCCTGATACTGACTGAATGACCCGATTAAAGATATCCAGCGCGTAGGCAAACACACGCTTCGATGCGGGATGGGGGTTGAACACCACAGTGTTTCCGCCCGCCAGCATGCCGATGCCATTATTAATCATTGTTTCAACAGGGTGCGTCACGGGCGTCACAGCGCCAAACACACCGTAGGGCGCATATTCCTCGACAGTGAGCCCGTGGTCGCCCGACCAGCAGCGTGTCACAAGTTCCTCAACACCCGGCGTGAGATTGGCCACATTAATGTGTTTGATGACTTTGTGATCATAACGGCCGATCTTGGTCTCTTCAAGGATGCGGCGGGAGAAATCTTCCTTGTGTTCGAGCGTCGTCGAGCGCATCGCATCGATGATTTTTCGGCGGGTCTCAAGCGATGAGTTTCGGAATTTCAGATGGGCCTGCCATGCCGCTTCAGCAGCTTCATCAATCGTCTTGAATACGCCCGCCAAACTTGTTGCCCCCGACGGAGATGACGACTGTCCCGCGGATGAAACAGCGCCCGTTCCCAACTGACCGATCAGCTTCTTCACAACCTCGTCAACAATGATCTCTATGCTCTTCGTGTCCACCATGAATACTCCCTGCAGAAAATAACCAATCAGATGCCTTTAACATACTTCGGAAAGCATAATGCCAAGTGTGCGGGCAAATCAACCGGGAATTTCAGAGGATATTTGATGCTTGTTGAGCTTGATCCAGCGCAACGGGCAAAATAGTGTAGACCACGCATGAAATTTCGCCGTGATAGAATCTGGCAATCGCTTTTCAGCGCATTGATGTCGCCCATGGTGCTGTGGTGCCTGGCGTGGAACTGGTGGCGCGCCCGCCGATACCGCTGTAATGACACCGCTCAGGGAATCGCTCGCATCTTTTCATACTCGCAAGTGCTCTGGGATGAAGTATGGCAACGCCCGCAGGAATTGGCGTGGCGCGCCTCCACGGAATGTGAATTCATATACTTCGCCCCCGTTCAGATACACCGCTGGTTGTTCACACTGAAATGGCGATGGAAACCTGTGCGGGAGATCACGAATGGCCGCAGACTTGTTGTGCTTTCCCCCCTTATATTCAGCGGACATTACAAGAGCGGGCTGATTTTTCGCATTAACACTATGCTTGAGGCCATGGCAGTGCGCCCCTGGCTGCGCCACTCCCCCGTCACCTCATGCTTCATCAACACACCCTACAGCGAACCGTTGCTTCACCATATTTGCTCCTGTCAAGGCAGGACACGACTGGTTTATGACATAATTGATGATTTCGTCGCGTATAAGTGGGCTCCCGATTTCGGCCGGGAAATGGAAACAAGACTGCTCAAGACGGCCAATGCCGTAATCACGGGAACACGCGAATTACTCGAGCAATACAGCGCGGCGCGTCCGGAGGCCGAGTTCATTCCATGCGGTGTGGATTTCGATCTGTTTAACGAACCGGTCAAAATTGCGCCCCCCGAACTGACAAAACTGCCGCGGCCCATCATCGGATACTTTGGTTCAATCAGCGAAAGGATTGATCTTGATCTGATTGCCCGGATCGCGGCAGCGATTCCTGACGCATCCATTGTGCTCATCGGACCTTCTCATCTGAGTTCACATGTGCTGCCCAAAGCGCCAAACATATATTATGCCGGCCTTAAGCGCCACGATGAGCTTCCTGGATACGCGCAATCATTCGCGGTCGGCTTGATTCCATTCCGACTGACAGCCGCCACGCTGACCCTCAACCCTGTGAAAACGCTTGAATATCTTGCGGCGGGCATCGCCGTCATATCCACAGCCATCCCCGATGTAGAACGCTACTACTCTGATGTTGTGGACATCGCGCGCTCCCGTGATGAATTTATCAGCATGATTCGACTGAGACTCGCAACCGTTGATGAAAACCGCCGCCGCAAGGGTATGGAACGCGCAAAAGAAGCCTCATGGGATCGAATGGTTGAACGTATGCTCACGAAAGCCGGAATTGCGGGACAAAATCCAATACGCTCCGTCAATGGAGGGCGCGACGCATGAGAATCCTGATTGATGCGCGTTACCTTCGCGCGCAATTCTCCGGCATTGGCACATATTCCCGGAACCTGATCGAAGCGCTCGCACGCGAGGATGTCGTCAATGATTACATCGTTCTCACACACTCGTCATATCATGACAGACCTGAACTCGGTCCCAACTTTCAAGTTGTCACCGATGACGCACTCCCAGTGTCGCTGCGTTCTGTGACAACGCTGAAAAGCGCCATCAGCCGCCATCAACCCGATGTGCTGCATTCACTCTTCCCCCTTGTCCCGCTTACTTGGAGCAAGAAACTGGTCGTCACTGTTCACGATCTCCAACCCTTGCTTGACCCCAAATTCACCAGCCTGCGCGGTGCGTTCAAACGCTCGCTTTATGATATGTTTTACCGGATTACCTACCCGGCCGCACTGCGCAAAGCCGACTGCCTGATGAGCGTTTCGTATGCCACAACACAATCCATCGTCGATATGTTTCCCGACTGCGCGGGAAAAATCCTGGTGGTGCATGGCGGTGTCAACGAACAGGATTTTGAAGTTCCACCGTCCGGCCTGATCGGGCGCGTGCGTGAAAAATACGACATCCCCCAGCGCTTTATCTTCTACATCGGTTCCACACGGCCAAATAAAAACCTGCCAGCCATGCTCGATGCCTTTGAACTATTCTTGCGAATGCGCCCCGAACACAAGGATGTTTACTGGGTTCTTGTCGTAAAACCCGACAGATTTTTTGATCCGTTTTTCGCGCAGGTGCGCGAACGCGGATTGCTTAAACATATCCAGATCCATCAGCAGGTCAGCGAACAGGACAAACGAGTATTTTATCACCTTGCGAGCATGTTGTACATGGTCACGAAGTTTGAGGGATTTGGTCTTCCCGTTCTTGAGGCCCAGGCTCAGGATTTGCCTGTCATGGTCTCAACGCATGGTTCGTTGCCCGAAGTCGCGGGAGTGTCCGCGCTGATGTGCGACCCCGATGATCCCGTGAATATAGCCCAGGCATTGTGCAACTTCTTCGACAATCCCTCACTCACTCCGCGCATGGTGGAACTGGGGCGCGAGAACGTGAAGCGCTTTACCTGGCCCAAGACCGCTCGCGAAGTCATCAACATCTATAATCACCTGCTGGCATGAGGCTCGCTTGACCTGCTACGATTTATTTTATCTGACCATAACGCCAGTGGCGGGACCGCTGCTTCTTTACAAGGCGTTGCGGCGCGGGAAATATCACCAGAGCGCCCCCGCCATGTTCGGGAAACAACTCCATATGGAAAATCCCGGTCAATGGCGCCGCGGGTGCGTCTGGGTGCACGCGGTCAGTGTGGGCGAAGTTGTGGCCGCGCGCGCCATCCTCCCTCTTCTGAGGGAGAAATTCCAGACACTGCCGATCCTGCTGACAACTGTCACTGAGACAGGCCAGGCGCAAGCCAACAGTTTGCCCGCCGGCCTGACCGACGCCGTCCGCTATTACCCCGTTGACTTCTCATGGATCGTGCGCAAGTTCGCCAGCGTCTACAAACCGCGCGTGTTCATCCCCATGGAAACAGAACTATGGCCAAACGCGCTCCGGATATTTGCCGATTACGGCGCCAGTATTTTTGTTCTTAATGGCAAGATATCCGACAATTCATACCGCAACTATTCGAGATTGGCATGGGCTTTCCGGGGGCCGCTTTCTGGTGTGAGCGCGTTCTGCATGCAGACACACATTGATGCGGAAAGAATGGGCGTTTTATGCGGTTCCCCTGATAAAGTGTTTGTCACAGGCAACTGCAAATTCGACGTTCCAGCGGCCGAGGTCAGCGAATCCCTAAAAGAGGAACTCAGGCGCCTGTGCGGCGTTAACCCGGGAGATCAGGTTATTGTCGCCGGCAGCACCCATCCGGGTGAAGAGGAAATCGTGCTGGACGCATTTCGTAAGGTGTCAGGCCGTCATCCGCAAGCATTGCTTTTGCTGGCGCCGCGCCACCCAGAGCGCTTTGCACATGTGTGGGAAATTGTGCGGGGTTTTGGTCTGTCCGCGCAACGGCTGAGCGATAGGACTTCATGCGACGGCGGCGGCGGCGCTCCACGCGTCATTCTCATCGACCGCATGGGCATTCTCTCGCGGCTTTACGCGGTGGCCCAGATGGCGGTCGTGGCGGGAAGCTTTGTGGAAGGCATCGGAGGCCATAACATTCTCGAGGCCGCCGCCCATGGAGTCCCTGTCATTTATGGTCCGCACATGGAAAAACAGCCCGACATGGCGCGGCTTCTCGATGAGAAAAATGGCGGAACGGCAGTCCAGGCAGACGGTCTCGCGGAGTGTCTTTGCGCCCTGCTCAGTGAACCCGCACTCGCCGCTGAAAAAGGCGAACGCGGACGGCAGGCTGTCATGCAAAACCAGGGAGCCGCGCGAAAGAACATTGAAATCATCTCACGGTTTCTTTGAATGGAGTCATGTTTAAGGCGATCCGCGGCATCTGGATGTCAATTGGCGCGGTTTTTGCCATACTCAAAATATTTTGTGTCCGCTGGTTTCTCCCATTGCACAGCAATGAATACGAAGACGAGATAACAGCCGAACAAGATGGCTATGAAGAGGATTCATAAGGCGCTTATAGATGAAAATGCAGGTTATGGGAACACATGCGAATTGGAATTGACGTACAGACCCTCGAGACAAACGAGCGCACTCGCGGCATTGGCCGTCTTTGCACGGACACAATAGCCGCCCTCGCGGCATATGCGCCTGAACACAACTACTGCCTGTTCGGCCTCAGCCCGCATCCGCCGGAACCAGTGCTGCCGCATCTGGGTCAAAACATGCGTTATATCCAAATCAGACTGGATGGAGATTCTCGTGAACACCTGAGACTTGGCTGTGCCGCCCCATTTCTGTGGACGACGCCCGAGGGCAGATTGCTGGATGTCTACCATGTCACAAGCCCATTGATGTTCGACATCCTGCTCCCAACGCCCGGCCCATGCGCCATCGCGGCCACATTGCTCGATGCCATACCGGCCATCATGCACGAGCGTGGAACGCCGCTCTATGACGCCGCGGGCTGGCAACGCTATCAGGCCCGCGTCAATCTTCTGGCCGCATGGCAGCGTTACCTGCCCATATCGCGCTCTGCGGCAAAGGACTGTGCCCGCGCGCTTGAACTGCGCGCCGACTGCATGGACGTGACTTATGTGCCCATACGCCAGAGACCGTCCGCCCACATCAGCGATGCGATGACCGCCGCGACTCTTAGAAAGTTCAAACTCGAACCTGGTTTTGTCGTGTCTGTAACCGGTTACAATCCGCGGAAAAACATTCCCGGCACGTTGCGTTCCTACGCGCTCATTCCCAATAAATTAAGACAAACCCATCCTCTTGTGCTCATATGTTCGCTTCTTCCCGAGGAGCGCGAGGATATCCATGTACAGGCGCATAAGCTGGGCATAGACCACCACGTGCGCCTTACCGGCTATGTGGGTGATGACGAGGTGGTTTCGCTCGTTATGAGCGCCTATGTCATGCTCTTTCCATCGCGCTATGAGGGCTTCGGCATACCCGTATCCGAGGCGATGGCCTGCGGCACACCCGTTGTGTCCTCCAACGCGTCAAGCCTCCCGGAAGTCGTGGGAGAGGCAGGCTTCATGTGCGACCCGGATGATGAGGCTGGTTTTGCGGCCGCGATGGGCGCCCTCCTCTATGGCGCCGAGTTGAGGAGGGAATACACAACCGCAGGATACCGTAAAGTGGAAGAATTCTCCACCGAAAATTATATAAAACGCCTGATCGGCGCCTACGAAAACACAGCTCGCGGACGCGTGATCAACATCAGAACCGAATCCGCCGTGGCGGCCGGCGCGAACAACCGGATACGCATTGCCAATTTCAGCCCGCTCAGCCCATGCATGAGCGGCATCGCTGAATACAACGAGCAACTGCTTCTGCATCTCGATGATGACATCGAGGTGGATTGCTTCATCGAAGACTACACACCGGACAATCCCGGCATCCGTCAGCGATGCAACTGTTATCATTACAGCCGGTTCAATCAAATGCAGGAGCGCCATCCGTATGACGCGTTCCTCTACCAGATCGGCAACAACATCTTGCACGCATACATGTTGCCCTACGCGGAGCGCCATCCAGGTGTCGTCGTGCTCCATGACGCAAGTTTGCAGGGACTCAAACGTTACCTTGCGCGCCAGCGCGGCGAACGCCACGCGATCCAACTCGCGTTCCAGCACGAGTATCCCGATGCGGATGCGAGTGTCTGGGAGAATGACCAAGCGCTCAACAACTTGAGCCTGGTTGATTATAAGATGAACAGCATCTGCCTGTCGCGCTCGAGGGCGGCCGTCGTTCACAGCCGCTGGCTGCGCGATGAATTGCAGGGCGGCAGAGGCGAAGAACTGCCCGTAGAGGTTATTCCGATGGGGATCAATGCCGATCTGGACGGATGGGAGCCGCCGCCACGCGAGGAATTGCGCAGACATTACCAGCTGCCACCCGACGCATTCGTCATTGTGTCGGTGGGGATTATCAATCCGTTCAAACGCCTTATGAAGGTGCTCGAGGCATTCGACGATTTCCATCGTGTCTACCCCAACAGCTATTTTGTGCTGCTGGGCCCGGCCGACCGGTTTGTTCTCAAGGAAATGAACGATTACAACAGAGCCGCGGGATTGAAACATTGCGTGCGCTTTCTCGGTCACCGCCCCAACCAGCAGATGTACGAGGTCATCAGCCTTGCCGACGTTTGCGTGAACCTGCGTTATCCCACCCTTGGCGAATCCTCTGCCACATTGGCTTGCGTCATGGCGCTGGGCAAACCGGTTTTGGTCACACCGATCAACCAATTCCGTGAATTCCCCAACAATGTCTGTTGGAAAGTGGACTACGGGCCGCTTGAGCGCCGCGAATTGATGGCATATTTCCGTTGCCTGCGCGAGTATCCTGAAGTCGCCGAACAACTTGGCCGCAACACGCGTGAGTACGTGCGCAACCACAACTGGAAGGTTCTGGCAAAACGTTACGCTGAAATTCTCCGCAACGCGGCCTTGGCGCAACGCAACGATCCCGCGCCCACAGTCATGATGGGAGAAGATTGACACGCCCATGGGACTGCCGAAACTGAAATATTTCATCCAGTGCGATGAAGTGCGCAATGAAGGCGGCAAATGCTCAGCGATCGGAATCTTTGACGTCATTTACACCGTCGTGTTTCCCGCAACCCACAGACGGTTTTTCATTCTGATGGGTTTTGCCGGCACGGAAGATGAGGCAGGCGGTGAATCCGCGCACGCGGAAATCCAAGTGCAGTTCACAGCGCCCAATGGCAATGTGATCGCCACGGCGACCGGCAAACTTGTCATGCCGCACACAGGGCAGACGACCAATGTGGTGTTCGCCTTTGAAAACTTTCCCATTCCGATGAGAGGAATTTACACAATCACCGTATTCCTTGACGGTGACTTCTATTGCGAACACACCTTCCGGGTTCAACCGCCATTCCCCCACCGCGAACACACCAGGGAAGATATTGCAATTTTGCTCAATCAGACCGATATCATTAAATCCGCCAATGTTGACGTGAAATGCGACCGTTGCGGCGCCGTCTACCGCTTCCAGCACCATCTCGACCCTAATGCCCAGTCCGAACAAGGATTTTTACGCCTCCCGCCGGGAGAATTTTTCGTGTGCGCCGTCTGCGGCAGAGAATTGCGGATTGCACAGGTGCGCGAAAACATGGAGAATATCGTCGGCATTCCGCGTCAATGGCTGGAAGCCATTCCCCCCGCCCAACAACCGCCGCAACCACCCGAACCGCCGCAAGCTGAATAAGAAATATTTTAGGCATCTTGCCACTTAAAGTGCAACACCCCGTGTTAGCCTCTTGTGCCAAGGCCTCGGCGGGAGTTTTCCAGTTCAGACATTTGCGAGGTCAGTTGTTCAATGAACCGACGACGTAGTTGATCTCACCGCGGCTCACGCAGGTCAAGTTTGTTGTTTTGGGAAGGAAGTGGCGGATCAGTCCGTTGGTGTTTTCATTGGCGTCACGCTGCCAAGGGCCGTGGGAATGCATCCTTCCCTTCCTGCATGAGATAACATCACAATCAAACCAAGTCACGCCCCGTGAAAGACCTGAAGCACGTAATATTTATAAACTTAAACGCCTCGGAAGGCGCCAGCGCGCTTACACCTTTATGGTGGGCTGGCCAGGCTTCCAGTTGCAGGGGCACAATTCATCGGTCTGAAGCGCATCAAGGACGCGAAGCACTTCAGCCGGATTGCGTCCCACACTGAGATCCGTGACATAGACAAAGCGCACGATGCCTTGGGGGTCGATAAGAAAAGTGGCCCGCTGACTGACGCCCATCTGGTCGTTAATAATCCCGAGCGACCGCGAAAGGCTCTTGGTATAGTCAGCGATCAGGGGATGTTTGAGCCCTTTCAGTTCATCCTTGGCTTTGACCCAGCCAAGGTGACTGTAGACACTGTCACACGATCCTCCGAGAATCGCGCAATTGCGGTCCTCAAAATCCGGCGCCGCATCACTGAAAGCCTTGATTTCGGTCGGGCAGACAAAGGTGAAATCCAGCGGGTAGAAATACAGGCAAAGCCATTTGCCTTCGTAGTCGCTGAGTTTGACCTTGGAGGTCACATCCTCGCCCTTGAGCGCGGCTACTTCAAAGTCCGGGCATTTCTGTCCTACTGTGATCATGGTGTTCTCCTTATATTTTTATTATTATAACTAATCAATAAAGCAAGATACTTTTGGACAGGCTCTGGCATCATGCCGATGCCGGCGCGGGTGACAGCGCGGAAGTGATTCGTGCCGCGGCAGCGGCCACAGCCCCACACTTGATGATCTCGTCGATTTGCTCGTCCGTAAGCCCTTCGGCCTTGCCCTTGACCATGTGGCCTTCCACACACTTTGAGCAATTGTTCGCCGATGAGACAGCGATGCAGATGGACTCCATTTCCGCCACAGGCAGGGCGGGTTTCACAAAAGTGTTGGCATTAAACGGCGCGCGGAACGCCTCGTAAACCGCGCGCATATCGGCGGGAACCTGGCTTCTGAACCGGTAATAACCATTGTAAATGCCGCAGACGAAGGCAATAGCGACAGCCTCGATTGTTTCTTCGCGCGTTCGCCCTGCGGCCTGAGCGGCTTGCGCAAAATATACCGTCATGTCAGCACATCCGGCGGCCGCAGCCACACCCAGCCCTATGATCAGCTTCGTTTTTTGTGACAGCTTGCCATCCTGAAACTGCCGGTTGAGATTCATATACAGGTCGTTGATGCCTGACTCGGAGGCGGCTAAAACACGGAGACCCTCTGGCAGGGAAGGAATCTTGAAGATTTCGGCAAGCCGTTCAATGGCGCGCAGGCCGCGTTCGTTTGCCGTGAGTTCCGCGAAGGGTGAAGTTGATGCCGACACGATAATCTCCACACTCATTTAGTAAGGTACGGGATCTGTGATACAAGCTGATTTTCCAAAACAGAACAGCCCGCGCCTTGAACGTTGATATGGCGCACCGATCATCATATTCATCGCTTCAGATCAGCAGGTTGAACTGAAATTTGGATTTTATGATTCACAGCAAAAAAGCCCTGCTGTTTTCATTTCGGAGCATCTTCACATCTGTGAATCAGGATCAAGAAGCAATGGTGATCGACGGATTGGCGATCAATGGCGTCCCGATTTCGACATTGCCCCGCAAGGTGGGTAGCCGCTCGCCTTCGATCAGTATCTGAACTGCCTCGATATTTTCAATGTTGTAAAGCAGGCTGTTCACAATGCTGTAGACAGCCAGCATTTCACTGCTCATGCCGCCCGCAAGATTCGTCAGAAATTCTTTTGAAAGATTGACGATGACCATATTACCGGTGACATGCACGGCATTAAGGCGTGTTCCGGAAAGACTGCCGCGCCGTGCAAGAAGCCCCTTCAGCAGACTGCTTGGAGCATTGACGCCTCCTGACTGAAATAAGAACCATATAAATGCGAGTCCAAGGATAATGATGATCATGCCGATCGTGATAATCGTGACGGCAAAGCGTCCAAAGTTGGGATCACGGCGCGGAGTCATGGCTTGCCTCCGACCTGTGGTTGAGACGCAGCCGGATTTCCGGCAAATCGAGAGATGCTTTCAGCAAGGGCATCGGCCAACGTGTCCTGCACGCGGTCATCGCGCAACCGCGCCAAATCAGTCGGATTGCTGAAATAGCCTGCCGTAAGCAGGACAGCGGGCATCGGAGCGCGACGGCCCAGAAACCAGGGAGCCGGAAGCAACGGAGCTGGTTCGTCTGTTTCGCGGCGTTTCAACGCATTGAGGACTGCGGTTCCAAGAAGCTTGCTTCGCTCCTCGAAAAACCGGTAATTCAGTTCCGGTGGCGCCTGTTCATTATTGTCGCGCTTCACCGGCTCAGATGCCTTGAAATCAGTAGTGGATGACGGATAGTAGACACAGCATCCGTTCTGATCACCAAAATCGCTCGATCCGGCTTGGATCGAAATCAGCGCATTGGCGTCTGATTTTTCAATCAGATCCAGCCTTGCCGCAAGACTGACCGGTTGCGCAACGGGACGGGTTACTTCAACAAGGTAACCTCGCGCTTCCAGTCTGGCTTTGAGTTTCATGGCAATATCGAACAGTATTGCGGCGGACTCGCCTGGTTTCAATCCAGGCGCCTTGATGTCAACATCATCAAGATCAATGATGATCCGGCGGCCTTTCGTGTTGGCTGCAAGAGCCTGCAATTGGGCAATTGTGCGGGCGGGCGGATGCATGGCTGACAATTCCGCGCGTGCTGTGAGGGCTGCCTGGAATTTTTCCTGCTGTGTTGCGGAAATCGGCGTTTGCGGTTCCACTTTGCCCTGTTTGATCTGAAATGGCGCTTTGCGTGCGTCACTGGCGGGAGTGGGAATGGGCGGCGTAGACGCATGCGTGGGAGTTGGAGCGGAAGTGGGCGCAGGGGGTCCGGGAGGGGTTGCTGGTATGGATGTGGGGGAAGAAGTTGGAACAGGCGTGGTGGCAGGCGACGGCGCGGGTGTAGGGGTTGGAGTGGGCGCAGGCGACGTCGATGGAGAAGGCGCGGGCGCGGGTGTGGCGGCCTGAGTGGGGGTGGTCAATCCCGTCTGTGCCAGCGGTTTGGATGGATTCTCCTCAATGATTCTGCCAATAAGCAATACGGCGGCTTGGGGCACATAAATTTCATCCTGATAGATGCGCAGTGATTTCTCGGCGGATTGCGGAATGCTATTGACGATCACCTGTTTGCGGTCGGGTGCGAGCGAGAATTTCTGGTCATTCACAACGATGCGGAGCCATTTGCCATCCCATTGCACGAGCGCCCCGGGATCGATCTTTTTCAATTGATCGGCCATATCCTTGGCCGACACATATTCTCCACCCGGTTTTTCCGCCCCAGCGGAGTCCGCCGGGGATTCTTGTGGAACTGTCCGCTGGCTGGACCGCCGAAACCAATCAAGTTGTGCCACCTCGACGGGCTGAGACAATTCCCCGGCCGCGCCAAACGCAACTTGAGAGGCAAGCCAACATAGTATCGCGCATGATGCGATGCCTGACACATTATGTCGCATATCAATCACAGGATGACAGATGTCCTCGTTCCTGGCGGTGAACAATGCAAAGCAAATAGTGAGCAGGAGCTGCGTTTAACACCCTAACTTGAAAAATGGCATCCATATCGCCCTATATATCCGGTTGATGCGGCTTGTGGCTGTGAGGAAAATATCATTGCGCATCATCTCCTGCAACGTTCAATTTCAATGCACTGTGGCACTTGACGGCAGATAAAAGATCAATTTCGTGGCATCGGATCATCATATCCTGCTCCTGCGCAACTTGCGCGTTATTTTCTTCTGGGCCTGCCCCAAGGCGCCGTCATTGCCCTTATTGCCGTGGGCTACACGATGGTCTATGGCATCATCCAACTGATCAATTTCGCCCATGGCGAGGTTTTCATGTTTTCCACCTATGTCGCCCTGATGTTGATGTCAGCGCCATCATCATCCGCAAGGATAAACGCCTTGATGGTCACGGGCATCGTTTTCCTTTTCGTGAACAACATCGGACGCCCGGGCCAATACCAGCTTGGAGTAGCTTACGCATTCATGATCCTTGTGATTGTGTTCAAGCCTTCTGGTCTGCTTGGTCGAGCCAGCGCGAGACGCGCCTGATGAGCGCGCGAAGCCGCATGACTGGAACGGCCGCGGCGTTTTTCGCCCTCGTTGCCGCCGCATTTCTCCTTGCGCTCAAGCCATCCATTCATGGCAACGACGGAGTGCAGAATTACGCATATCTGCGCTCGCTCATGTTCGACGGCGATCTCAATTTCAGCAATGAATACACCCATTATTTCACACTGAACGCGGACTGGTTTGACAACGCGGACATTCCCCGCAATCCCGCGACAAATCTGCCAGTCAACCTCTATGGAATCGGCAACTCGCTGCTTTGGGCGCCTTGGGTGATTGTTTTTCACAGTGCCGGACTGGCCGCAAACGCCCTTGGCGCGCATTGGACACTCGACGGATATTCGCCGCTGTACGAACACGCTGTCGGAACCGCCTCCTGCTTCTATGCGTCCGCCGGGCTTGTCATGCTTTTTTTTCTCATCCGCCGTTATTATACCGATGATGAAACAATGTGGGGGCTTGTGATCATCTGGCTTGCCTCACCGCTCTTTTTTTACATGTGCCTTCACCCGTCCATGAGCCACGCCAATTCGTTTTTTCTCTCTTCGCTCTTTCTTTGCCTGTATCTTGGGGGCGATGGACTCCGACGGTGGGCCGCGCTTGGCGCAGTGGTTGGTTTGATGACATTGACGCGATATCAGGATGCGGCGCTTTTGACGGCGCTTGTTCCGGGCGAACTGTGGCGTTGCCATGAAATGCTGCGAAACACCCCTGTGTCCGAAACATCTGATATTATCCGCCGGCGCTCCATGCGCTATGTCTTGTTTGTCGTCACCGCCATTCTCTTTTTTTCACCGCAACTGCTTGTGTGGAACATTCTTCAGGGAAATCCCTGGAGCGGACCGCAGGCTTATCTAACTCAGGGACACATCAATCTGCTGGCGCCAAGTCATGTATTCAGCGTGCTTTTCAGCCCATTGCATGGATTGCTTTATTGGCACCCGGCGCTTGCCCTGGCGCTGACCGGATGGTTCATGGGAATCTCTTTCAGACGCGAAAAACTGATATGCTTCATGGCTTTCGCGGCCCAGTTGTGGGTGGTGTCATCGTGGAGCCATTGGTGGGCAGGCGCAAGCTTTGGACAGCGGATGTTCATCAGCGCCCTCCCCTTTCTGGCCATCGGTGCGGCTTCATTTGTCCATGTCTGCCGCCATCGTGCAATACTGACGCGCACAGTCATTCTGCTGCTCGTGCTGTGGAACTTCGGGTATATTGTCCAATACGCAAGCGGCATGATTCCCCGGCAACAGGGCATGGCGCTGCGGACGCTGGTTTACAACAACATCGTCGCCGTCCCCCAGCTTATGTTGCGGGTGATCACGGGATCACATCAATTGAATCAACAATCCCAATGATGGCGGCATCGACGGGAATATCTTCTCCCTGAAGGCCCGTGAACACTGCGTCGCCGCTGGCGACATAATAGACGACCTCATCGTGTCCCCGGCGGTTGGTTGCATCTGTCGCTATGAGCGGCGCGCTGGCATTTTCCAGCTTTTCGTTGAGCGGTTGTATGATGCAGAGCGTGCAACCATCCAACGAGGGCGTTTTACGCGTCGCAACGATTGTTCCAATGACTCGCGCGATATCCATGAATTCACGTTGCAGTTAGGCAGGTGTATCCGCAAAGAAATTTTACATAACCATCCATAATGAATATTGTGAAAGCCCAAAAGCTGCTCGAAGCCGGAAAGTGCGGCGAGGCGGAACGCGTGTTGCGTGAAAGCAAAGGCGGACGCGATGACGCCCGCCAATCGCTCGTGCTGGCGCGCATATTGAGCCGGCAGGGTCAGGGGGAAACAGCATTGCAGGTATTGAAAGAGGTTGCGCTCAACCATCCCCTCAATGCCCCCGCTCATCTATTCCTTGGCATTCTTGCTGAAAGCTGCGACTTGCTCGCTGAGGCCCGTGCCGCGTTCGAGCGCGTTATTCAACTCCAGCCCGAAAACGATCTGGCACATTCCTGCCTCGCGCTGACCCTTGCCCGGCTCGGTATGCACAAGGAATGTCGCGCTGAATTCAGCGCCCACGGTTTCTGCGACAACCGGTGGTTTCTTGTGAGATTAACAGAATGGATGGAGACTGAATGGCTTGCATCCGGACGCTTTTTCAAACCCGTGACATGTGATTTTACAACCAATCAAGCACCACCTAAAGACGGATTTTTCAATCGTCTTAGACACAAACGCCGCACCAATCAGTCTTTCAGGAGAAAAGATTACCACACATTGGTGCACCAGCTTGCTCCCGCGCTGGCCGGCTCTCCCGATGTGGAAACCGTGTTCGCTTGCGCCTTTGCTGCCGAGATGCTCCGGGCATATGGTTTCGCACTTGAGTGCATTGGGCGGCTGGACGAGAAGCGTCTGCCGGATCCGTTGCTGGCCGCGCGAGGCAGATGCCTGATACGGCTTGGCCGCTTCACGGAGGCTGCGGCAGATCTGAATCGCGTGCTGATCATTGGACCGGAAGATTATGGGTTGAACTATTACCTTGGCGTGCTGTGCCTTGCGCACAACGAAAAAGCCCGCGCGCGGCAGTTGTTCCATCGCGCCTACACGGATTACCTCATTGACACATTCGAATACCAGTTTGAGCAGATCATCCAGGCATTCTGGGATGAATTTCGGAACATTGGCACATGTGAAACCAAGCACGAGGGTCGTGCCGCCGTCAATTCAACCGATGTGCCTGAAACATGCCCGCGGGATCGATGATCCCGCCAAAACGGAAACAATGGACTGACTGACTGAGCTATAACAATGAATGAATCCGACAAGGAAAAAATGGAGGAAGCTTCCGCCATGAGCAATCTGCATGATGAAGACGCCCCGTTGCGCGAGGAAACACGCGAGTGGGTTGAGGCGCTCGAATATATTTTCGATGAGCAGGGAGCTGAGCGGGTCAGGGATCTGCTGAACGCTCTGGTCGAACGCGCGCACCGCAACGGCGTGCAGATGCCCTTCACCGCCAACACCCCATACGTGAACACGATCCCGTCAAACGAGGAACCGCCTTATCCGGGCGACCGCGAAATTGAACGGCGCATCAAATCCATTGTACGGTGGAACGCATTGTCGATGGTGGTCAAGGCAAACCGCTTGTGGCCGGGCATCGGCGGCCACATTTCGACCTACCAGAGCGCGGCAACGCTTTATGAAGTGGCCTACAATCACGTCTTCTGCGGACCGAAGGATGGACATCGCGGCGATCTTGTGTTTTTCCAAGGGCATGCTTCTCCCGGGATTTATGCGAGGGCTTATGTGGAGGGTGTTCTGGACGCGCGGCACATGCACAATTTCAGGCGCGAGCTGGCCGACGGGGGCGGCCTGTCATCTTATCCCCATCCTTGGCTCATGCCTGGTTTCTGGCAGTTCCCCACCGTGTCGATGGGGCTCGGGCCCATCATGGCCATTTATCAGGCGCGGTTCTGCCATTACCTGCGCGACCGCGGCTTGATTGACGCCCATCTGCCCAAAGTCTGGGCTTTCCTCGGCGACGGTGAATGTGACGAGCCGGAAACTCTTGGCGCCATCACTTTGGCGTCGCGCGAAAATCTCGACAATCTTGTCTTCGTCATCAACTGCAACCTGCAACGTCTCGACGGACCGGTGCGCGGGAATGGCAAGATTATCCAGGAGCTCGAAGCGGCGTTTCGCGGGGCCGGATGGAATGTGATAAAAGTGATATGGGGTTCGAACTGGGATCCGCTGCTGGCGCGCGACAAACACGGCCTGCTTATGAAACGAATGGGCGAAGCCGTGGACGGCGATTATCAGAAATACTCTGCCGCCAATGGCGCCTATACACGCCGTCATTTCTTCGGCAAATACCCCGAACTGCTCGATATGGTGAAAGACATGACTGACGAGCAGATTATGGCGTTGCGGCGCGGCGGACATGATCCGCAGAAGGTTTACTCCGCATTCAAGGCCGCCATGGAACACAAAGGACAGCCAACGGTCATCCTCGTCAAGACCATCAAAGGTTACGGAATGGGTGAAGCAGGCGAGGGACGCAACATTTCACACCAACAGAAAAAACTCAGCGAGGACGAGTTGCGCGAATTCCGCAACCGTTTCCAGATTCCCGTGCCTGACGACGAGGTGGACGATCTGCCATTCTATCGTCCGCCTGACGGCAGCCCCGAGGCCGAATACATCAAGGCGAGGCGCAAGGAACTGGGCGGTTTTCTTCCCCATCGCAACGCGAAAGCCGCGCCAATCACGATGCCCGAGCGCGATTACTTCGCGCAATTCTACGGCGGCAGCGGGGGGCGTGAAGTGTCAACAACCATGGCCTTCGTCCAGATTTTCCTCAGAATCATCGGCAACAAGGACTTCGGCAAGTATGTGACGCCCATCATCCCCGATGAGGCGCGCACATTCGGCATGGAGGCGCTCTTCCGCCAGTATGGAATTTATTCGCATGTTGGACAAACCTACGAGCCGGTCGACCGCGAGCAGTTGCTTTACTATCTCGAAAAAACTGACGGTCAGATACTTGAAGAGGGCATCACCGAAGCCGGCAGTATGT
>JAPLSQ010000104.1 GCA_026398535.1 Candidatus Sumerlaeota bacterium
ATCATGCCCCAACAGGCCATTCTCGCCATCCTAAAAAATAAAGACGACCCGTTCGACGATTCCGGTTGACTGCCGTCGGCCAAAACATGGAGAAGGGGGTCGCTAATCAAGAACGGTTCCGTCTGTGACCAGTCCGCACTGGATACTCAGGTAAGCCCGGGCCGTTACCGAGCGTTCCGTCACTTTGCTGAAAGAACTGTACCCAACGAGCACATTTTGTGGGAGGGATGCACCGACATGACAGACAACGACGTATTATTCGAGTTTCTTCGTATGTCCATTCATAGCACCGCGGAGGTGTTTGCGAAGTTCGCCGCACTTCCGGATGCGATAATCTGCGGAGATGCACTCGAGCAGTTTCTCTATGTCAAAGGCAATCGGGACAACCGTGTCTTGCTTGTGGCCCATGCCGATACCTACTGGGACGAACACTATGGTTCTCAGGAGGCCTTCTCACAGGAAGTCGTTCTGGAAAACGGCCGTTTCAGGAACCTCAACGGAGGATTAGGGGCAAACGACAGGGCCGGGTGTGCCATGATCTGGTTACTGAAACAACTGGGCCACTCGATCCTGATAACCAACGGCGAAGAGCAGCGCCGCTTCGGCAGTTGCTGGCTGATGAACCACAATCCCGACATCGCCGATGAGATCAATCTTACGCATCAATTCGCGGTTCAACTCGACAGAAGAAAAGCGACCGATTTCAAGTGCTACACAGTGGGTACAGACCCCTTCCGGAGTTATGTCCGGCAGAACACTAACTATTCTGAACCGGATCGTGCCTCCTCTACGGATATTGTGACGTTATGCCGCGACATCGCCGGTGTCAACCTCAGCATTGGTTATCACATCGAACACGACGAAAATGAGTACCTCGTTTTGGAGGAATGGCAGCACACGCTGGATGTTTGCCGCGCATGGCTATCGGACCCTGCCCTGCCGAAGTTCCCTTTGTGAAGCAGGGGTCTCGGTGCAACACCTATGGTTGAACCCTGAATAGCAGATCCAGCGATCCAGCACAGCTTTCCCGCAATGCTTTGCGATCAGCGCACCAGTTCCTGGATGCGGTTGCGGCTGGATTCCGAAAGCTGGATTCGGATGAAGTCGTTTGTGTCGGCAGGGTCGGGTGTGTTGAGCCGAGTTTCAATAATCACATCAAATGTATCCCAGCTGTCGGGATCGATGAAAGTGATTAGACCGACACCAAAGCGCTCGCACTGTTGCTCGAGACGGTCCAACCCATCTTCTACAGTGCCATCTTGCAACTTGTTTGTATTCAGTTGTCGGCAAATGGCATCGGCGTGTAGTGCCAATCTTTTTGGCTCCACTTCGCCGGCCTTCCAAGCGTTCAGCGTTCGATTTCACCAATGGAACAATGCAGGGAGAACTTGCAGCCGGAGCGAATCAGCGAATCCAACTGGCCCGACTCCCGCAACTTGTCCAACCGGCCCAGCGACTGGCGCACCCGCTGTTCGACCTTCTGGCCGACGCGCACGTTCTCGACTATCTGCAGGTAGACATACTTGCCGCTTTTTTTCGCCCGGATAAACATGGTGGGCAATTCATGCCACTACGCCACAAAGGAACGCAAGCATTATTTACATCGTATTAATGCACAATCATGAAACAGTTGTGGCACTACAATTTTACTCCGCCAAAAAACGTCGCTACTGAGATTCTTCGACTTAGCCCACAAATCCCGAGGATTTCCGTCCGCAACTGTAGAATATGGGTAAAATAAGCATGCCACCACGGCATAATCTGTTGACACGACAGTCTCCACGAGAGCCAGTTGTGTATCATGGCGCAACGAGACGCATCAGAACCAGGCCGTATTTTTTGAAATTTGGATTTTCAGAGCTTGTATATGTTCATTATCAATATCAGGACGGCATTTATATGAAAAAAGCATTTACACTAATCGAGTTGTTGATCGTTGTGGCGATCATCGCGATACTTGCAGCCATCGCGGTTCCGAATTTTCTTGAGGCACAGACGAGGTCGAAAGTGGCGCGATGCAAAGCTGATATGCGCACGCTTACCACGGCGCTTGAATCCTATGGCGCGGATTCGTCCAAATATCCGCCTCATTACTATGGTCTGACCGGCTCAAACTGGAATGGCGCGAGCGTTTTCAATAGCAGAAACACCATTGCTGTAAGCGGCCGCTTCATCCGCCTGACAAGTCCGATTGCCTACATCACCTCCATTCCCCAGGAAGCATTCACCGTTGGCTCACTTGCCGCGGGCACGGCACTGCCGGGCGACAAGCCGGAATATTACGACACCTATGATTATTTTACTGATCAGTTTTCGCCGATCGGCCGCGGTTACAGCGGCGGCGGCAAGTGGCGTGTTGCCGGGGTCGGCCCCGACCGAAAACAGGCTTATGGCGGAACGACCAAATCGTCGGGGGCCGCCAATCCATCAAATGCGTATGGTGTGACATATGACGCGACAAATGGCACCATATCCAGTGGCGACATTATTCGTGTCGGCCCTCCATCGAGCACCGGCACTGAAGAGCCGTTTTTCAACAGGGCAACAAATCCGAATCTTTAAGAATCGGTGTGTTCCACAAAAAAGAGGGGATTGGCTTGCAAGGCGCGTTGCGCTTTTGCCCACATGCACTTGCACTCGATAAGATGGCATGTTGCGCTCAAGATCAGGCCTTTTCGCAGTTCCGAGCCATCAAGGACATCCTCAAGCCGGTCATACCGCTGAGCGCAGCCCTTGAAATCATGGTTCCTCATGGTTATTTCAATGACATGGTTATCGGCATCGCGGAGTTGATACACCGAGGATTCCCTAAAAAGATAAGGCGGTTCCACAAGTTCCTCCACTCCGTGCATGGATGTGTTGGGCGTCAGGCCGCATCCGATGAAGAGAATCTGGCCGCCGGCATCCCTGAGCAGGCGGAATGGCGAGTGCGGACCGCAGGGTGTGTTGTCAAGATGGTGTTTGCCCAGAAAGGCGCAGGAATCCGGTCCAACCGCGCATACCGAGTGTGTGGGATGCAGGCTTCGCAGGGAACCGTTCCGGGTGCGGAAATACTCAGGCAATGCGCCCACATTTGATGGAGTGCGCAACACGTCGAACGCCGGCTGATCGGGCCCCACATGGAGATAACTCAACGCCGGCATCAGGAGGGTTCCGCTGGGGCCAAGCGCATCAATGAGGGCTTGCACGACCGTTTCCGCGCGGTCCGGCAATTTGCCCAGCGAGCGCAACGATGAGTGCGCCAGAACGACGCCGCCCCGGCGAAGACCGAGACGCAACAGATCGTCTGTCAGCATGTGCCGGACAGTCATTTCGTCCATGAGGCCAGGCGCATTCTTATTGGCGATATGATCGCGCACTCGGTCAGTTTTCCCATGAGAATTTGCTCTTTTGCTTTACTGTGTTAGCTTCGGAGCGCAGAGTGTCCCGGGCCTTGTCCGCCTCGCTGTTGCCAGACGGATAATTCTGTGTGAGAATGATCATCTGGCTGTTAAGCAGGTCGATTCTCGACTGGCGCGCCTGCTCGGGGGTGACGGCTTTCACGGCCGAGGCAAACTGTGTTTTGTTCACAAGAGCGGTTTGTTCGTTCTTGAAGATTTCAAACTGGGCCACGATGCGTTCGCCGATGGGCAGGGATGAATCGGCCAGGCGCGCGGGATCTATTGCAACAAGTTGTGATGGCGCTGTCGTGCGCTTTGACGAGATTGCGACAGGAGTGAGGATCGCGCGCTGAGGGCGCCTGTAGCGGGTCCATTGGCGCTGCTCCATGATCTGTCGCGCGGTCTCCTTGCCCACCTCTCCGGTTGTTTTGACGAAGTCGGCAACATAATAGTATTTTGCGAATCCCGGCAGGGCAATGGCGCTCTTGTTCCTGTAATCATAGCCAAAACTCGACGGTTTGTGCCTGATCCGCAAGGGGCGCGACCATGTCGTGTTTGTGTTCTCGACGAGCACATTGAACAGTCCGCGCCCGTCCTGCAGGAGCACGTGATCCGCTTGCGCGGTCAGGGGTGACAACATCATGACAATTCCCGCGAACACACAGCGCAAAGCTATTCCGTTGGATGGTTGTTGATACTTTGTTCTGAAGGGCATATATGCACCTTAATGCTCTTGCATTGGATTTCGTTGAATATTTAATTAACTCAATAAAATTGGGAATGATTTAGTCACAGTGGAAGGATCGAAACAAGACTCTTCATCGGGAGACGATGTCCGGTTGGGTGTTCCGTCGCCGGGGGATGAAACACGCCTTCTGCAACCAGCTTTGCCCCAAAACATCAGCGGCATCGAACTCATTAAAATGATCGGCCGCGGCGGGATGGGCGAAGTATGGCTTGGACGGGATCTGAAACTTGACCGGCGTGTGGCAGTTAAAATGATGCGGCGCGATCTTGCCGGCAGCGAGGAGGCTGTGGCGCGTTTCTATCGGGAAGCGCGCGCGGTTGCCCGTCTTAATCATCCCAACATCATTCATCTTTACCAGATCGGAGAGCATGACGGCATTCTCTACTTTGTGATGGAATGGGTTGATGGCGAATCACTGAGTGAAAAAATAAAGAGTGATGGCCGTCTTGAGCTTCCTGCGGCGATTGGCGTCATGATGCAGATAACCGAGGGTCTGTCGTATGCGTGTTTGAACGCGATTGTCCATCGCGACATCAAGCCCGGCAACATCCTGATTGATAAATCCGGCCGGGTGAAACTGGCTGATTTCGGTTTGGCCAAAATTCTGGAAGTTGACAGTCAGGTGACCATGCCTGGAGCCACCATGGGCAGCCCCAATTTCATGTCACCCGAGTCCGCCAAGGGCGAAGCCACGGACCATCGCAGCGATATCTATTCTCTCGGCATCACTTTCTATCAGATGCTGACAGGGAAATTGCCATACACGGCGCCCACACCGGTCGGTGTCTTGTTGAAACAGATCCAGGAGCCGTTGCCCGAACCGGAAACATTGCAGCTTATCGAGGGCGGCGCCGCGCTTACCGTCATCAAACGTATGACAGCCAAGCGGCCCGCAGACAGATATGCCAGCTACGATGAGCTGCGGCAGGCGCTTGCCGCTCTTGAGACGATCGATAAACCCACCAGCACTCAGCCACGGATTATACCGCCTGATTCAGGCGCAATCCGGGATGCTGTTGCGACAATGCCAACTTTTCAAGCGAGCGGCTTATTGAAAATCCTAAAGTGGCCGTATTACTGGCTCGTTGCCGGCGCCGTGGTGTTGTTATCAATCATAGCAGGAATTTTATATATGACATCCGGTCTGGAGAAATCAAACTCCGGCGCGTCGGGCGATGCTTCAAAGGTTTCGGATAATGCGTCCAATAAAGATGCAATCCTGCGTGATACTGCAATCCGATTTCCGATTGACGATCGGTTTCCGGAGTTGGTGAAGCTCCGCATGGATTATGATTATGATGGAGCGCTGAAGGCACTGGGAGATCGCGAGCGCGCGCCCATGCTTCCGCGGTTGCGCGATATGCTTCAGCGGCCGCGCGATATGCTCAAGACGCTCAGCGAGTTTAAGACGGCTATTATTGAAGAGGCGTCGAAACCGGGCGCGAAGACAAGTCTGGACAGAAAAGACATGGGTGTGCTGACACTCACAGCGGCGGATGCCAATCAATTTGTCTTCAGGAACCAGGCGGGCAATTCGGTCACCCTGAAATGGCCTGATCTCGCGCCAGTTGAGGTTCTTAAAATCGCCATTGACGTTCTGCCTTCCAATGCCAACCCATCATGGTTCATCCAGTTTCGCCGCATGTATGGGCTGAGATTGCCCGAGCGGCCGCCGGTCAAGCCCAGCCGGCCGCCAGCGTCGATGCCCGGCCAGTAGCACAGTCTGTAATGATTCATCTCCGGTGAGGCCGATTACGCCGCGCTCCCGCGCCAAAGAAGGCAACGCGGACGACATTTGCCCGCGGTATTGATGGCCGGCATTACTTCTGAGCCAATGCTGACTTTGTCTCATCGGGGGGAGCGCCGAGGTATCGCAGATGCCATGGCTCGGATTTGTATCCCGACTCGCTGGAATTTTCACGTGTGTAAGAAAACCGGAATCCAAACTTCTCGGCGTTTTCTTTCAGCCATTGTCCTTCGGGTGTCTGGCCGAACGCCTCGCTCATGATGTAGCGGGTGTCCCTGTTTGTCAGATCGACAGTAGTGCCAAGCTGGTGCTCGCTGTAGCCGGGTTCGGCCACCCCGTTTTGTTTTGGCCCGTGCTGGTCAATGGCTTCGATATACAATTTCTTCTGATGGTCAAAATCGCGGTAACCGGAAAACGCCTTCAAAGTAAGATCCTTTTTGGCCGCCGCCGCCGTCATGTGTTCAAGCGCCTCGGCGGCCTCTTTTCGCAGGCGGATTTCTTTCCCATTGATGTTATGCTGGGCGGGAATGGCCACGAGATCACTGGGTTTGTAGGCTGGAGGAAGAGCGGAATTCTTGCCGACTTCTTCCGTGCCAATGGACAGACCTGCGCCGTATAAGCCGGACAAATTGCGCGGGTCGATGCGTATGAAATACTCAGCCTTTGCCCACCATGAATGTCCGTCCCGCTCGAACCGCAACCAGTCGAAATCCCCCGCGCTGCGGATGCGGGTTAGCGGACGGATCTGTTCGCCTTCTCTGAGCATGAATGGCGCTGATGTTGTGTTTGCGTCCGGCTGTTCATATGCCTGCAGATCAGCTTTGATGAGCGTCAGGTTGGCTTCCTCATCGGTCAAAGCGCCTTCCGGCAGGTATAAGTTTGGGGTGATTATTGCCGGGATCGATGCCTGGACATCCGTCGCTGGTTGTATTGTGGAGGTCTCCGTTGCAGGCTGAACTTGCGCGGGCGGCGGCGGTTCTGTCTGGATGGTTTGCGGCGGCGGCACGGATGCAATGATAACCGGCGGCACAATGGGCAGTCTGGATATGCCCCAATCGGACTGATCGGTTGATCTGTTGGAAAGCATCTGCTCGATACCTGGTTCAGGTTCTGTCAACACCAGTTTGGCGGCGGCCAAGGGCGCGGGCGCTTGCGGAGGGGCAAGTGTGGCCAGCAGGGCGGCGGGAAATTCCTCCAATGGCGGCGCTTTGCGCACAAACGGGGCGGGCAAAGGGAGATTGACAATGTGGCCATCCGCAAAGATGTTCGGCTCTGGCTTGCGCCATACAAGCGCGGCAAGCGTCGCGGCGCAGATAATAAATATGAGCCAAATGTGCTTCATGAAGGTTAATCAGTGGTTTATCCGTATAGTGTTCGACAAGAAAAACCGCAACGAGGTTTGCATCCGGAGAGCATAACGATCAGATTTCACTTTTCTCGGGCGCGTCTTGTGGCCGCGATTGCCGCTGTGCTGTTGCTGGTCATGCCCTGTCACGCTCAGAAAGCGCTCGACGAACTGCGCGGAAAGCTTGACCAGATATTCGATGCCCCGGCCTGGAAGAACGCTTTCTGGGGCGTGAAAATCATGGATCTGAAAACAAGTGAAACGCTGTATGAGCGAAACGCGGAAAAAGGTTTCATGCCGGCATCGAACATGAAACTATTTCCAACAGCCACGGCGCTCGCCGTGTTGGGGCCGGATTACAGATACGAAACACGGCTGTATGCATGCGGGCCGGTGACACACGGCGGGATACTGCGCGGCGATGTGCTGATCGTTGGCAGCGGCGATCCATCCGTATCCGGACGATATGCCACGGACACGCCAACCACAATGATTTTGCGCGGCTGGGCTGAGGCCGTGCGCAAGGCGGGCATCAGGCGCATTACAGGCGCTGTCATTGGCGACGACGACGCATTCGCGGATGCCAAGCTGGTTGGCTCATGGCAGCTTGATTATTACCAGGAATGGTATGCAGCGGAAAGCGGCGGTCTGACTGTCAATGACAACTGCTGGGATGTCAGTGTGAGACCGGGACGAAAGCCCGGCGCTCCCGCGATGATCGTGCCGGCATTGCCCACGCGTTATGTCACATTCAAAAATGAGATACTCACAACCGGGCCGCGTCCCAAAGGGGAGGGTGAAGCGGCCATCACCATCTCGCGTCCGCTCGACCGCAATGAAGTCACGCTGGGCGGTTATATGCCGCTGGATCTCAAGGAGCAACATGTGCGGGGAAGCGTTGTCAATGGCACTCACTATTGCGCCACGCTGTTACAGGAGGAATTGAAGCGGCAGGGTGTGAGGGTGTCCGGCGGCGCGCTCGATGCTGATGAGCTTACAAGCAAGGCCGCGAGATTGCTTCCAGGGCGCTGCCGTCTGTTGCATACGCATTATTCACCGCCACTTTCCCGCATCATTTCCTTCATCAACAAACCGTCACAGAATTTTTACGCGGACCAGCTTTTGAAAACACTCGGGAAAGTGTTATACGGCACGGGAGACTTCGAACACGGCGAGATGGCTGTCAGGGATTTTCTGACAACGGCAGGCGCGGATGCCTCGATGCTGCGAATGGTGGATGGCTCGGGACTGTCCCGCCACAACCTTGTGGAACCGCGCATGATCCTGGCTCTTCTGGCTTTCATGGCTTCGCGTCCCGATTTCCATTATTTCTACGATTCTCTGCCCGTCGCGGGTGTTGACGGCACATTGCGCACACGCGCGAAGGGAATGGCTGCGGAGAATAATGCCCACGCAAAAACCGGTTTCATCAACCGCGTTCGGGCGCTGAGCGGCTACGTGACCTCGCGCGAGGGACGCCTCATCGCGTTCTGCATGATGGTGAACAATTACACAGTCGAAACAAAACAAGCCAACGCCGCCCAGGATCAGGCCGCATCACTGCTTGCCGAGTACACATCTGTGGCGCAGAGCCATTGAGGCTCCTCTGGGGCGCGGTTAGGACGAACCAGAACGGCCGGGGCGGATTTTGAGTTTATCTATTTTTTCATGAAAATGTCTGCGCGAGAGGCCACTGAGCCGGGCCGCTTCGCTGATGTTTCCACGCGTGGTCTCGATGACCTTCAGCAGATAAGCCCGCTCAAACTCCTCCCTGGCTTCCCTGTAGTCCGTGTGCTGAAGGGGTGTTGTTTCCCTCGCGTATGATGTGGAAACCTTGGAACGGATATCCGCCGGAATGTCGCTGATCCCAAGACTGTTGCTGTCACAAAGCACAATCATGCGCTCGATGATGTTCTCCAGTTCGCGCACATTGCCCGGGTAATGATATTGTTCGAGCGCGCGCATGGCATCTTCCGAGATAGAGGCGCGGGGCTTGCGCAAACGAATGCGGGTTTGCTCAAGGAAGTGTTCGACAAGCACCGGTATGTCGCCGACGCGGTCGCGGAGAGGCGGCAGAGTGATCGTGATGACGTTGAGCCGGTAAAACAGGTCGGTACGAAACTCTTTCATGTCGATGGCTGATTTGAGGTCGCGGTTTGTGGCGGCAAGCAGACGGACATCGACGGGGATGGTGCGCAATCCGCCGACGCGCTGAATCTCGTGTTCCTGCAGGACCCTGAGCAGTTTGGACTGTAGCAGGAAAGGCAGATCCCCGATTTCGTCCAGGAAGAGTGTGCCCTCGTGGGCCAGCTCAATGAGCCCCATTTTTGTGCGGTCCGCGCCAGTAAAAGAGCCTTTTTCATGTCCGAACAACTCGCTTTCGAGCAGAGGTTCCGGTATCGAGGCGCAATTGATTGCCACAAAGCTTTTCTTTCGCCGCGGACTCTGTTTGTGAATTGCCTTTGCAACAAGCTCCTTTCCTGTTCCGCTTTCGCCGTAAATCAGCACGGCGGAGCTGGTTGGAGCGGCCTTTCCGATAAGGCTGACGACTTCCTGTATCAGGGGGCTTGTGCCGATGATCTGCGTGTGTTCGGTCTGCCGTCGAAGCGTTTCGTTAAGCGTTTCGTTTTCGACAAGCAGACGTCGTTGCTCCAGCGCTTTGGTGAGTGTTATAAGGAGCTCGTCGGTTTGAAATGGTTTCCTGACGTAATCGAACGCTCCAGCGCGCATGGCATCGATGGCGCCCTCGATTGTTCCATAAGCCGTCATGATAACAATGCCCGTGCCGGGACTGGCGTCATGCGTTGCGCGCACAACTTCCATGCCGGTGATCTCGGGCATTTTCATGTCGGTCAGCACGAGGTCTGGCGGGGTGCGCCTGATGTATTCAATCGCCTCGGCGGGGCGGCAAAAGCATGTGACTGAGAATCCGTCCAGTACGAGTATCCTCGACAGGATTTTGCACATGTTTTCCTCGTCATCGACAATGACGATTGTCGCGTTGCGGCTCTGTGCGGGCGTTTGAACTTGTTCAGCCATGATGCACCATGGGCACAAATCTCACTGGGATGGACTTGCGTTGTGTCCAGCGGCCCGGTCCTGTCATGTCGATGACTATCAAATCCTGGTCAAACACACCGACAGGCAGAATCATTCGTCCGTCTGCAACAAGCTGCTGGCACAGGGATTCGGGCATTACGGGCGGCGCCGCTGTGATCATAATTTTGTCGAACGGCGCTTCTGAAGGAAGACCAAGGTAGCCGTCGCCATGCAAAACATGTATGTTAGTATATGACAGATCGCCCAGTCTTTCGCGCGCGGATTCGCATAGCTCGGGGATGATATCCATTGACCACACTTCCCGGGCAAGCCCGGCCAGTATGGCCGTCTGATATCCCGTTCCGCAGCCAATCTCCAGCACGCGATCGCCCGGCTGGGGATCGAGCAAATCAGTCATGAGCGCGACAATGTAAGGCTGCGAGATGGTCTGTTGGCGACCGATGGGCAGCGCATTGTCGCTGTATGCCTCGTTGACAAGGTTGGAGGGAACGAACAGGGCGCGGTCGACGCGCCGCATGGCATCGAGCACGCGCTTGTTCCTGACACCTCGCGATTCGATCTGTTCGGCGATCATTCTATCTGTGTTCACTGCGCTCGATTCCATTTACAATTTTATGAACCATGCACAATAAAGATTATTGTGGAGCAGTCAAAGCAGTTTGTTGTAACCATAACGCAGAATTTGCCATGACATCTTCTGAAAACATCACATGCCTGCCGGGTGAATCAAAACCAAGGAAGGCTCTGAATACGGTCTTCACCGTGGTATGCGTGGCGGTTGCAATGTTGAATGTGTGGTTTGGCAATCTGAATTATGTGATCTGGAGCGCGGGCGGGGTGTCCCAGGACACATATGCATGGATCAGGAGTTTGCCCGGCGGGGAACTTGTGATCGCATCAATCATCACAGCCGCTGGCATCCTGCTCACATTCATCACGTATGTGCTGAGCCTTGATTACCAACGGCCGCGCAGACCCTTTTGGCGCGTCTACGTGTTGGGCGTGTCATTTGTCTGTTTTCTGGCGGGATATGTTTTGGCGTTTATGGGAATTCCGCAGGACAGCCTCGCGGCCTTCATGCTTGTCGGCGTGGTCGCGCTGACGGCGCCTTTGCTTGTCATTTATATTGAGCGGGTTGCGGGCAAGGCATCCCTGGGCGCTGCGGCGAGTCTGAGCAGATCGGGAAATGCCCGCCGCGCAATACCATTCGCCCGCCGCGCGCTGGCATTTCTGCCTGGCAACATGGAAGGGCGCATGATCCTTGGATTGGGACTGGCTGACGCCGGCCGGCAGAGCGAGGCGGCGCCTTATCTTGAAGAGACTTTTCACAATGGCGGACGCACCCCGCAACTCCTTGCTGCGCTTGCGGGCGTGTATGAGCAGGCAGGGAACAATGCGGCAGCCGCTGACGTGATCGGGGAGTGGCATCGGGCGGCGCCGGATGCCGGCTTGTTCCGCCGCATGATTGAATTGTGGCTTCGGATCGGTCAACGTGATCGGGCGCTCAGCCAGCTTCAGCAGCTCACGAGCGAGGCGCGCGGGCCATGGCTCGATGTCATGCGGGATTTGCTGCTTGAAAACGGCGACACGGGGGGCGTCCGCGCGTTATGCCGCGAATACGAGAAGGATGGACCGCCATTCCAGCGGGCAAAGCAGTGTTACATGAACTTGCTGGCACATGATCCATACGATATGCAATCACTCAAGGCGTTGCTCCAACTCACGAAACAATCCTTTGACGAAGAAGGGGCCGTGGGCATCCTTGAAAAGTTGACGGTGCTGAATCCCGCAGATGGGCAATATCGGCGTGAACTGATCGAGCACTATCGCGTGAGGTCAAAACCGCATGAGGTGATGAGGCATCTCGAGGCTTTGGCAACCAGCGGGGCGGCCACAGTGGGCGAGAAGCTGGAGTATCTCGACAGGCTTTTTTCCCTTGGCGAATATGACCGTGTTGAGGAGATGGTGAAAACAAACAGCGATCTTGCCGGCAACGCCCGCGCAGTTTTTATTCACGCATCCATGTTCTACGAGACGGACAGGACCGATGAAGCGGCAAAGCGCCTTGCTGAAGCGCGCAAGCAGGATGGCGGCGGAGAACTCAGCGCGCAAATCACTTCACTTGATTCCCGCATCCGCGCGCGGTTGCTTGACCGGGAACTTAAGGAATTCGCAAGCCGGGCTGAGGCAGATCCCGGCAATATCGGACTTCAATTTCAATATTTCGACCGGCTATTGGAATCTGGCGCGGCGGACAAGGTTGTCGAGCGTCTTGAGGAGATGCTCACAAACCAGCCGGACATGCGCGACCGTGTTGTGGCCGAGATTGGCAAAATCATGGAACGGCATGGCAGGAATTCGCGTCTGCTCATCTACCTGAGCGACATCTATCTGCGCGGACGCGACTGGGACAATATGCACAGAGCCATAAAGGAAATGGCCGCGATATCCCTCCACTCTGACGCGGTGTTAAAGGATGGGGCATCCCGTATTCTGAAAGAAAATCCGCATTATGCCCCTTCACTGCTGATTTATTCCCAACAAGCTTACAAGTCCGGCCAGTATTCCGTGGCGCTCGATCATCTTGACAAGTATTATGCGGCGCAAGGTCCGCGAAACAGCGAGATCATTCGGTTTGAATACGATCTATGCAAGGAGGCGGGCCAAGCTGACCGGGCACTGCGAATTGGCGACGAACTGCTGCATAGTCATCCCGATCATATCGGTCTGTTAACCGGGCAGGCCGATCTTTGTGAGCAGTTGTCCCTATATGAGCAGGGAGCGCGCCATCTTCAGCGCGTGGCGGAACTGTCCGCTGACCCGGCGCAGGTGCGGCTGCGGATACGTGATTTTGAAGAGAAACGCAAACGCGCAAGGATTGCGGAGCTTCAAAAATTTGTTGAGGAGAGTCCCAAGGACGCAGTCGCGTTCGCGGAAATGGGCGATCTATATTACGACTTCGCGCAATTCAATGACGCGATCGTGGCATATCAAAAAGCGGCTCATGCGGCGCCAAGCCAGAGTATCGCCAAAGCGAAACTCGGCTATGTGCTTGAGCGCAAGGGTATGCACACAGAATGTGAAGATATTATCGAGCAAGTGGAATTGACCATCGATCAGCCCGCGAAGGAACAGGACGAGCTCAAAGCCCTGCTTTACGCGACGGGGGAAATGCTGGAGGAAAACGACAAGTTTCAACTTGCGGTGAAGATTTACCGCCGGATATTCCGCGTTGATGCGGGCTATCGCGATGTTGTCGGGCGTATTGAGTACATCGAGCGCTTCGGCAGTAAAAAGAAATCTCTGTGGACTTGAAGCCATGCCAAAACTTTGTGTTAACATTGACCATGTGGCCACGGTGCGTCAGGCGCGGCGCATCGATGAGCCCGACCCTGTTGCGGCCGCTGTTCTTGCGGAGCTTGCGGGCGCGGCGGGAATCACCTGCCACCTGCGCGAGGACCGGCGGCACATCGTTGACTCGGATGTCATACGGCTCATGCAGACGGTGAAAACCCGGCTGAACCTTGAGATGGCCGCGACACCCGAGATGCTTTCAATCGCCGAGGGCATCAAGCCGCACATGGTCATGTTCGTTCCCGAAAAGCGCCAGGAAGTCACCACGGAAGGCGGGTTGGATGTTGCGGGCAATTTACAAAGGGTGCGAGAGGCCACACAGCGCATGCAGGCTTCAGGCATGCTTGTCAGTCATTTTGTGGACCCGGAAATGCGGCAAATTGACGCGGTCGGCGAGTGCGGCGCGGACGTTCTGGAGATGCATACGGGAGCTTACGCAAACGCGCGCGGAGCGGTATGCCGCGATGAACTCATGAAGCTCACCGCCGCCGCCGCGCACGCCGCCGAAAACGGCCAGAAGGTGAATGCCGGTCATGGGCTCAACCTGCGCAATGTTCTGCCTGTCGCCGCGATTCCGATGGTGCGCGAGTTGCACATCGGGCACTCGATCGTCGCCCATGCCGTCATGGTTGGTTTTGAGCGCGCCGTCCGCGAGATGATCGAGGCGATCCGATACGCCGATTCCCTCAGCAAGCGATACTCGCCTGGACAGATTCTGGCATACTTTATATGATTTACCGGTGGTCGGCGTCACGATTGCGGATCCGCTCCGTCCGGTGTCCACACAACCGTGTTCAAATCCGCCCCGTCTGTAATAATCTTGCCAAAGCCATCCGTTTGGCATCGTCCATCGGGCCTTGCGTCCGCCATAAGACGTGCCCCAATTTATCGGTCAGAATCACGCAGATGTCGTCTTCATCAGTGATATCCAGCGCCGCGCGGAACGCGGGTTTGTCGACATGAAGCGTGATTGTGGAGCTGCGTGATTCTTTGCCGGGGATGCCCGCCTTCATGGCATTGTCGAGCCAGAGGCGAAAAACCGGATTGCCCCGCGATATGACGGGCAATTCATAATAGTGGAGGATTGGCAGATGCCCGCGCAACTCACGGACAAAAGGCAGCCATGTGTTGACATCCTCCTGATGTCGTCGCTGAAAAGCAATGATGAGCAAATTCAACTCTCCCTCAAAATCGCCGGGCAATTCATACCTGACCCCTTCGAGATTTGATGCGGAGAGCGCGGGAAATGTCACGTTGAAGCCGGTGTCGGTCATCTTGGCAGCTCGTTATTTTATTTTCTGGCGGAACGCAATGGAAGGGAACGCCCCGTTTTACTTGCGCCATCCGCACGTCCCGTGAAGACATAAGCAACGCCCCCCTTGTCGAACCATATTCTGGCAAAATCATCCTGTTGCCAGACCGAGTTGTGCCCTGTGTCCCTGGATGCGGAATCGTTGACGATGATCCTCCCCCCTGGCGCCAAACCGTTGAGCACAAGCAGATGCCCCCTTGTGCCCCGCTTGCGGTATATGACCGGCGGATCGACGACCTCGCTTCGGTCGAAACGGATGGATGCGCAGATCACAGCGCCTTTGCGCATTTGCCCGATCACGTCGTCCCAGTTGCGAAACCGCTGAATATAACCGCGCAGCCCCTTCTGCGCCGCTCCCTGCACGCTCCTGTGCCAGGCGCCGAAAATGTCGGCAACAGGATCATAGAGAATTTCCGCCATGTCATTGGTGGACACATTTGGTCCGAAGCGGCTGACGGCGACGGCGACGGATGCGGGCGAGCATATTCTTCCTATCCATTTGGCGTTGGGCACAACCTGTGTGCGGAATGGCAGATTGAGCGTGAATGTTGAGCGCAGCTCATCAAGCGCCGCCGAGTGTTGCGGGCGATTGTCGCCAAAACGACTGAAGAGCTTTTTGTCGCCCATGCTGTTGGTGTATGACAAGGCAAAGAGCCTCAGCAGGGGAGAGGGCTTTTCGGGATTTTGACGGGCAAGGTCGATGCGCACTTCGGCGATGGTCGCGGGCCGCATCAAGTGCAGGGTGTCGATGTCATAATATCCCTCCGGCATTACGGCCGTGCGCGTTGCAATTTCGTCCTTGATGGCGCCCCATGTTCCGGCCTCAAACCATGGTGAAAATCCCGCTTTTGTGCCGGCTCTCATTGAAACACGGAATCCGCCTTCCGGCGGAGCCCATCCGTTCCATGACGGGATGGCTTCGTTAAACGGGCAACTGGTGACGATGGGCGCCAGCGTCAATGAGCCGGATGCGGCGCCTGGCGACAGTTCAACGCCCTTGCCATCGGGCGTGGGACGCACACCATCAGCTTTCGCATTGGCAAGCAACTGCCGCGCTCCTTCAACCAACAGCAATCCGTCCATAGTGAAGGGCGGATACCTTAGAGTGTTTTCACCTGATTGCGCCGGCAAGCGGACAGACAATGCCAGCAATCCCATCATGCATAAGATGATGATGCCGCGTGTTCTGGACAAAAAGACCATAATGCGCATTTTTCTCCATCAATTATTCTGTGCGTGGTTTACATGAATGGAATGAGAAAATAAAATGACAATCATGTTTTCTTTTGTTGACGAGCGATCCCTGATTATGGTTTTAGAATATTCATAGAGCGCGCGGAGACGTATATGGTTCGGGTAGCAATGCCGGTACTGGGTTTCACGCGACCGATCAGGACGATTGTCCCCGGTGCGATATAGCCTTATAGATCGGTATTATCGTAAAGTCGATGGAATCTCGATTCCCAGCGTCTCCCGCGCTCCTAATTTGATTGCTGTCGCGGGATGTATGGCGGCATGCTGTTCATTCTGTCATCGAAAGGGAGAGACAAAATCATGATGATTTTTTATCGAAGTATGATGTTGGGTTTGGCAATGGCGGTTTTTGTCATGGCGCAGAGAACGGGCTGTTTCGCCGCCGAGGCGGACAAGGCCGCCGCAGGGGCCACCGAAGAAAAGACGGGCGGCGGCAAGATCATCTTCTCCAAGTCGCCGATCGACCCCGCCAATCCCGCGAACCTCACGAACAGTTTCCAGGCTGGCGACACCATCTACGGGCTGATTCAGGCGGACAAGAGCTGGCGCGAGATTTACAACGCGAAGGACAAAACGGAACTGGGCATCATGATTGTGATGGAGATCGCCGGGAACCAGACCCTTCAGTACATCACGCTGAAGAAACCGGAATACATCGACTCAAAGCAACTGGTGCTCGACATCGCGCCCGCGCTCGACAAGATGACGGCCTACAATAATCCGGACATTCAATTTGGTGAGGGCAAGGGCAACCGCAAGATCGGCCCCATCGCCTTCACTTATGATCTTGCGCAACTGCCCGCCGGCAAGCACAAGGTCAAGTTCTACATCAAAAACTACGGCGAAAAGCCTGCCGCGGGTGAACTGCAGATCGACGGCGCCGATTTCAAGTTCTACGCCGACCTCCACGAGAAGGTCAAAGCCGCCAGTGACACCATCGTCACTCTGCCGCGTCCCGGCATGGTCAACAAGGACCTCGAGAGCCAGATGGGCAAACTGCTCGAAAACGCCGGATGGACCAACATCCTGCGCATCGTGATCGTGGACAAGGACTGGTGGCTGGAAGAAAACCGGTCGCGCTACCTGAATACCGCCGCGGCCGCCAAGGGCGCCGACGGGCAATGCTATTGGTGCAACCTCCAGTTCACCCAGCCGAAACTGATCGACGGCTCGTGGGGAAAACTGGAATTAACAAAGACCGGCGTCAAACGCAACATCGCTGAAGGAAATGTCAATAAGTAGGAAAGCGGGCGGAGGCGGGCGAGCTACTGGCGTTCGCCGTGCGGCGCGCACCGGTGGTCAACACCGACGAGCGCGGGCTGGCGCATCGATGGCAAAGCGGCTTGGCTCATGACCTGCGTCACGTGCGATTCGACGGTGTTTCGCATCCGCTGCCGCCACCCCGCAGCGACGAGGTGCTCGAGGTCGTGCCGCGCGACTACGCGGGCGTGATGGGCACCGACCGCGGCCCATCCTACGACGCCCATGCGTTTGACGGCGTGCGCCAGAGCAAGTGCGTGGCCCACCTCTTGCACTCGTTCGCCGCCGCCATGGCCAACCAGCCGACGGCGGTCATGCGCGTGACCGTTTGGTTGCGCGACATCTTCGAGCGGGTGCTGGCGTTATGGCGCGACCGTCGCGACGGTCGCATCGGCGGCGTCGCCTTCTCGCCCGGCAGGCGTCGGAGCTTCGCGCTGAACTCGACCATACCCTGCGCCCGCGCCGCCTGAAGAATCGCGACAACCACCGCATCGTCGGCGAACTGGCCTGGCACAACAGGCGCGGCAGCCTTCTGCGATTCCTCGACGACCCGGCTGTCGAACCCACCAACAACAGCGCCGAACGCGGCCTGCGGGTGGCCGTCATTGCCCGAAAGGTCAGCCACTGCTCGCGCAACGACTGCGGAGCAAACGCCTACGCCACCCTCAAGACCATCGCCGTCACCGCACGCCAGCGAGGAATCGAACCCTAACGGGCAATCCTTGCCACCCTCCAAGGCCAAGACCCGTTCGACGATTCCAGTTGAAAGACGCTGGCCGAAAGGGAGAAAAGGGGGTCGCTAATCAAGAACCTTTCGATGATGGGGATGGCCGCAAATACATGAAGCCGCCTCGCACCTCGCTCAATGCCTGAACACTTCAGAAACCATTTATCCAGGCACCAACCTGCGCATGATCTTCAAACTGGTGTCAGGCCCAAATCCGTGAGGTCAGGAGTTCTGGTGCTACTTTTCGGATAGGCTCTAAATCGATTTTGTCCTGCAAGAAGAAAGGCGTCTTGGCCGTCATCCCGCACTCACTCGCGGCGCATGGGAACGAATCTCGCGTCTCCCTCCGCGGCCCACTGCAGGCTGTTGTCCATCAGCAACACTTCGCTCGTGTTGCGCGTCGCGGCGGCTGCCCACCCCTCGTGGCGTCTCGGGATTTCGCAGCACCCGAGGATGGAATTGCGGGCGGCCGACACCTTGCCGGTGGCGCCGGCGAAGAGCCATGCCTGACCCGTGTGGGCGATCGTGTTGTCCTCGACGACGATGTTTCCATGAATGGGTTGCGGCGGAAGCTTCCAGCCCTTAGTATAGGCCGTCACCGTGATGTCCGCCTCGCATTCGCCGGGTCCCGCGTTCGTGAACTCCGTCTTGTTGCCCCTGATCACCCCGCGGGCCACGGCACCTGCCAGCCCCCAGTCGCACCAGTCGGGCACGAGCAGGACCGAGCCGCACTGGATGTTGCTGACGCGGTTGTTTTCGATCACCACATCGGGTGTGGAAGAGAGAAACGCGCGCCCGCGGACGCCACGAACATCGCAGTCGTGAATCCATGATCTTGGTCCCCCGCCGGTTTGGGACGCCAGAAGTTGCTCCGAGGGGAGCGTTTGGGGCAAATTGTCGGCCAGCCCGACCACAATGCGCTGCCGGGCGGCCTCGACGTTGGCCGAACTGATGCGGACGCGGCACACAGGTCGCAAGTCGGCAGCCGTGACGATGGCGAGTTCGCCGCCCGGCGAAAGGTTGGGCGGGAAAAGGTGGGGGTAGCGGTGGGAGAGCACCAGCGTTCGCGGGTTGGGTTGTTCGTCGACGTGAAGGTACAACGAGTAGATGTTCACGGCATCGTCGCCTGTGTTTTCGATCCGACAACGGGCGACCTCGACCGTTCCGGATGTGTCGGAAAAGTGGACGCCGTCGGCGGTGCTGGTCATCAGTCGCCCGGATTTGCCGGGGGGCAGGACCACGCTGCAGCCAGAGACCAGGACATCTCCGCAGGCGTGGCCGGAAAACGCCATTCCCGGACAGGCATGGACGACGGTGTCCCGGACGCGGACGCTCGCGCACTGCCAGAACGCGAACGCGTCGCCGCCATACATCGCGTGGCGGGCGACAAGGGTGTCGCCGTCGCGCAGACCGTGGGACGCCTTGGTGCGCACGAAAAGGGTGCGGCTACCGACCGCATCCACCTTGAGGATGTCACTGGCGGCGAGCGCGATTGAGGGCCGTGCCGGCGCTCGCGCGTGCGGGTCGAACAGATTGAGTGCCACCAGTGGCGGCGGCGCGGGGAAGGGAGGGAACGCGGAATCGAGCGTCAGGTCGAACGCCGTGGCGGAGGCCTTGGAGACGACGCCCACGGAGTGGGGCGGGCACTCCCAGTCGATGGTCAGACCTTTCACGCTGACCTCGCCGCATCGCTCGAAGCGGAATGCGCCGTGGTCGAAACCGGTGAACAGAAGGCGCGTGGCGCCCGCTACCCCTTCGACGCGAATCCGTCGCGCGTCACGGAAGAGCAGCGGAGCGCTGGTCAGACGGTGGTCACCGGGGAGGAAGCGGATACAGATGTCATCTTCCACCTTGGGCGCGCTGGCGAAAGCCTCAAGCGCCACCCTGCCGCCATCCCCGGGTTCGATCAGAACCGTGCGACCGACGCCCGGACGCACGTCCCCGGGTGCTGCCTGAACAAATGCAGCCAAGAGGGTCGACACCACCAAGATGAGGGCGACGACTGCGCCCGGTGCGCGCAGGTGCATCCAAGCGCCAGACATGCCGGAGCCTTTCATTGAAGGGACTTAACGAGGAAGCGTTCGAACGCCGGATAGTCGCGCCATCCCATTAGGCAGTGGCAAAGTTTTCCGCCGGGGTCGGGCACCGTCACGCCGCGGTCGTCAACGGACAACCGGATATCCTCCGTGACGAAAAGGGAATCGTCAAAGACCGCGTAGGCGGCGACCGTGTCGAATAGGATGCTGCTTGAATCGGCAGGGTGCTGGCTGCGCAGAGCCCAAGTGTCGTAGTTCTCGATGACGACTTTGGCCCATGGTGAGGGGCTGTCCACAACGGCCCGGTATGCGTCGCCTTTGAGACGGACATCATTGCACGCGTCGAGCGGCACGAGGGTCACGTCCCACGGAGCTGCGAGAACGGCGCGGGCCGACCCGATGTCGCTGACGATATTGCACTCGGGTTCGGGCGCGCTTGCGGGACCGTAGCCGGTCCGAACGCCGCCGGCCATGGCCACCACGCGGGCGCGGTCGGCGATGGAAGGGTCGCGACGCAGCGCCTCCGCGAGATTGCGGAGTGGTCCGATCGCCAGGATGACCGGAGGGGTGGGAGAGTTGTGAACGGCCTCGATGAGCACGCTGACACCGTCGGCCAAGACGACGCCACGAAACGAATCCAGATCGTAGTCGCCCAGCCAGGCGGCCTGGTACAGGGGGCAGTCGCTTGTGCGCACACCGACGCCCACCGGCACGTTCTCGCAACCCGTGCGCCCGAGCATCTTCGCCACGAGGCGCGCTTTGGCGTAGGTGTCGTCAAAGGCCGTAGTCACGAGGCGCAGGTCGAGTTGCGGGCATCCGAATATCATGGCCAGTGCCCACGTGTCGTCGATGTCGCCCCCGATGTCGGTGTCAAGGATGAGTTGGATGCGCTGTTTCGCGGGGTTTGGGGGGGATGGCCGCATAGTCTTCCTTCCGGTCTTCGGCCGCGAAGCTCTCGGGACAGATTCCTCTTTCTGGACCATGATGTCAGTTTGGAGTCTATCCCAACCCGAGCCGAGACTTGGGACGAGATCATAAACATTCGCTTCTTTTGTGTCCGTTTGCATGCGTGTTGCCGATTTTCAAACCTTAATTCAATAAAGCTCCCACTGTGGAACGCCAGCAGGTGGCTGGGTCCGAAACGTGAGTGTCAGATCATCCAGATCCAATGAGCCTCTCTTCGATCCGCTAATTGTTGCCCAGGAGCTGTCCCCGGTCACCCACAACCTCAGGTATTGCACTTGTGTGAGGTCTGGCGTGCCATTGATGGTCCACTCATGACCAGTCCAGTTGCCACATTGAATTCCCGTATCCCCTGCGTTCCACCACCCCAGCATCAGCGCTGATTGACCGCCGCCCCGGAGCAGTTCCAAGGCGACAATATTCCACTGTTTCACGCCAGTTCCGGAGGGCCTGCACCACAACCCGATGGACTGCAACCCGGTCAGATTCTGTTCCGAGACCGCAATATCGCAAAAGCTAACGTCTCCACTGTTTCGATATGTAAAGTCCCAGGTTGTGCCGCAGGCGCCACTGCGCGCGGCCTCCGAGCGCACCGTGGCAGTCGTTGCATTGTCCGACGAGTGCGGCCATGCGTAAGGTGGTGGCAGTGCTGGTGGCTCGAACCCATCGAAAAGGAACGGATTCGGACAAAGGCGATAGAGGCAGTCCAATACCTTCGTGGTTTCGGCCAGCAAGGCCGAGATTTCGGCATCGTGTGTCAGTTGAGGTTGCCCGAAGGGCAGATACACCATCTCGTATTCGTTCAGAATCTCCGGGCGTTTGAGGAGATCCACGTCAAAAAGGATATCGTACTCGACTCCCAAATTCTGCAATAGGGGAGAAACTGTTTCCTTAAGATATATATCGCGCGTCCCCAGCAAGAGAGCAATGCTAGCCTTTCGCGGGAACGCGGTCAGCAATTCGCCCGACATGCCCGCGACCGAGCAGATAAAGTCAGCGTAGCGCGAGAGGACTTCCTGATAGCCGGCCACCGCATCCATCAATGCAAAGCCGCTGAGGTAAGGCAGGCTGCCGCGCAGATAATCTTCGGTCGAGGTGGTTGGGGGCAGAGCCGAGGACACTTCCAGCAGGCCGATCATAGGTTTGCCTTGCAGCGTGCAATGACTGTACACCCATTCCAAAAGTTGCTGAACGCGCGTGCGCGGCTCCAAGCCCAGCTGATAATAATAGAGGATCAGGAAGTCGGCCGGTTTGGCATACTCAAAGGGAGGGGTGCCCCAGTTCTCATCAATTGCGAAATTCACATCCAGGCTCATCGCCACTGGCAATCCGGTCTGCTCTCGCGCGAGGTCCGCCATCTCCTGGAGGAAGTCCTTCATGTAATAGCGCCGATACAGAATCCAGCTTCGCCAATGCAGTTCGTTGAGAGCCTCTGACTGATTTTCGGGTAAAAACACATCTGCCCATGCATTGAAGCCGGCATCGCCGGGGCTGAGTTGCAAGACGTTTTGCAGGTAGCCGCGATACTGGTTCAGCGCACTGGCGCCAAAAGGCAATGTTTGCACCCCGGGCGCATGCGGCGGCACTGTGAAAGCGTAATGGACCTCTCCATCCGGAATGTGACAGGAGTCGTAGGAATCATTCGGCGAGAGCGCAATAATCGGGTTGCCCGCATAGGTGCTGATGCCGTTGAAGACCGTCGTCAGACGCTGCCGAAATGCCAAACGCGTTGCCGGATTGGCGAAGTCAGGGTAGCCAACCGCCTTCCCATCGGGCAGTTTCATGCACAACTGCGGCTGCCCCTGGACCCAACCAAAGAACTCACCCGGGGCGTAGTCCAGCACAACCGGAAGACGCAACTCGCTGCAAGCAAGCATCAGGTCACGGAAATGAGGATCGCTGAAGTTCCCCACATCGGCGCTTAGTATAATCATGCTGAAGCCGTCGCCCTTAAAACGCCGCAGTTCCTCAACGGTCGCCGAACAGTTGATCCAGTTCGCGATCGGAAAGAAAGGCGTCCCATTGAGCAGAAAGCCGGGTTTGCCCTGCCGTCCGGCACCAAATGTGAGGCTGTACGGAGGGCTAATCGCGGGCCAAGTTGGAACAGGCGCAAGTTGCAGGTCGTCGAACCATGCATCGCCAGAGCCATTGCCATACATCTCAAAGGCACATATGATCGTAATCCGTGTAGCATTACCCGAGTTGAAAGAAACGTGAATCTGACGCCATTGGCCGTCGTTGGACTGTGTGTCTGGGCTAATGTAATAGCAGGTCCCGTTTGATTTGAGTTCCAGTCCAGTCTTTCCTACCCCGGACAGCGCGGCAGTGCTAACCCAAAGAGAGGCGATAAATTGGGTTTGAGTTGTGACCGAAACCTCCTGCCAGACTGTGGCCGACCCATTCGACCCGCGAATATGCAGGCTCTGCGACCCAGTATGAGCCTTGCCGTTTGTCAACTCGACCACGCAACTACCCGACCATGTACCGCTCGAATACGCGTCAAGGTCCGGCGCCTCGAACGAGGGGTTATTGACCATGTTTGCGCCTGAGGCATTAGCCGCGATCATCAGAGTTGCAGCACAAAGCCGCATCGCGTAATGCATCTTGGCGCTCCTCTTCATTGTGGGATTTCCACAGATGACGTTAGGCGACATTATCATAGCTGCGAGCAACAGAAACCTGAGTCGACACTGTCAGTTGTAGTGTGCGCGTTCATCATTTCTCGTATTTACTGGATTGCGGTGGCGGATGAACAACTGTGAGATGGTGTTTTTGGGCCATCTGATCAAAGAAGTTTCGAAGCGTCGCGCTTCTCTTCACCGCGCTAACACACTGCCGGACTCTATCCCTCGCTGAATCGAATTCGATTGCTTTGGGTTGCTTAACGTCTAACAGTTGGATTACGTAAAATCCATTCTTGCTTTGGAGAGGTTGCGAAATGTCCCCGATTTTCATTTTGTCGACTGCCATATCAATCACACGACCGCGAGGCCCCATGGCCGAGAATTCGAGAACGCCGTCCTTTCCCCCGGTACCGAACTGCTTGTGCACCTTTTCAAAGGGTTCGCCCTTTTTAAGAAGCGAATACGCTTTCTGAGCCTCCCAGTAGATATTCGCTGCCTCCCGTTCCTGATTATTGGAGGACGCAGAGGTTGCCTCTGAGCGTGCGCGAACTTCGATCAGCCCAATCCTTGTTTCCTTGCGGGTCATAAACTCATCGCCGTGCGCATAAAAGTACGCGGTCAACTCTGCTTCAGAAGGAGTCGTAACGTTCTCGTTGAGAATTGCAGCAATACGGCGGCTGACGCGCTGTTCGCGGGAGAAGTCCTCCATTTCGGCCAGGAACTTTCTGCTATTGCCGAGTCCTTCCCCTTCGGCGGCCTGAACGACAATTTCCTGATCAGCAAACTGCGGGACCTGGTCCTGAAGGGCGCGTCCCGATCCCCCTGGAACAAGCCTGTCGAAAACACGGATCGCCTCTGCGACTTGGGTCTTCGTGTACTTTTTGTCGCCGATTTCCAGAATGACCGTATCGCTGGCGCAACTGTCGATGGTCTTGGGCATGATTTTCACTGGCCGTCTCGTTTTGAGAGCTTCAAGGTTCTTTTTCCACAACTGGCTACGGGTGTTGTCCAGCGCCATGTTGGCGATCTGTTTGCGAAGCGCCTGATCGAGAGGCAAAACCGAGGCCTTCTTCCGCTCCTCAAGCCGTAGAATCATATATCCATGGGCGAATTTGAACGGCTCGCTTGTTTGCCCGTTTGTCAGGTTGGAGATATTTCTGGCAACGCCGGGCTGAATCTTGTCCGGGTCCAGGTCGACGATATTGCCCATCGGATCTTCGGAAGGCATATTCGAGAACATCACCGCGACCTCTTCGAACTTCTTTCCCTCGCGAAGATGCCGGGATGCTTCTTCGATCCTGCGACGCGCTTCAGCCATCTTTACCGGGTCTGACGTGTTGTCGGCATAGGCAACGATGAACCGTGCGCGTATTTTGGGGCCGACCTGAAACCGCGCCTCGTTTTGTTTGTATAGTTCTTCTATCTGTCCGTCGTCTGGCGGCGGAATGCGGTTCACAAGCGTCTCTGAATATAGGGAGAGCAACTGCCGACGCCTTTCCTGTGCGATCTCTTTCATGAGCGACGGATCATCCGGTTCAGGCGGCGCTGAGGCACCGACCGTGTGCATCGCGATCGCGCAGGACATTATTAAACGGATCAATTCGTCGGGATTCGATTCCCGCAGCAATGATCCTGAGTGCTGCTCCAGGCTTTGGCGAGCCTTGTTGTATTCCGATTGCGTGATAGGGATCGTTGTCCCGGCGATCTCATAATTCGCGACGACAACGGCGAGGGGCGCGGTTGCGTCACTCTCATCCGCGGTCAGCGTGGTTGGGGCAATGATGCACAACGCCAGGCAGACGACTGGAATGACGAGCCGTGTCGAGGCGCTCATAGTGCCTGCCTGGAGGGTGACATGATTCCGTTTGAATAGTTCATTCTGATCGGATGCTGGCAAATCGCCAGTTTCCATAAAGGGGGGGAAACACTCCGCACTGGCGAAATGTTTCCCCCATTACGCCAACACATCGGGGGGCAGCCAAGCTGTCAAAGTGGACTTCAGTATAGAGCCCACTCCGGTCCGATACCCGCCGGGCCACCCAGACCATAGAGGCCAATGTCATCCAAGTAGAGGTCAATGTTTCCGGCTTTGATTAGAGGAATCCAGCCGTCGCCCAGGTGATAGTCCCAGTCCGTCGCTGTGACATTCGCCAGGTCGAGGCCGGCTGCCTGGGAATAATCCCACAAGTGCCGGATCCATTGTCCTGCCGGGACACCTCCACCGCCGGCGTTCCAGTTACCCATATCGTAGCGGGTTGCGCCATTCCATGGATGGGGCTGAATTGTCCAGTACGTCTTGGCACCTGTCAGGTCAAAGTACATCCAGGCACTCAATCCCAGACTTCCGGTCCAGTCGGTCTTGCCAGTGGGGGTCGGTAGTGTGATGAGAATCCACGTGTCGTTAACCGGGTTTTCGGGCAATTGGTATCGCCACAGGAGCGAGGAATTTCCAGTAATCGCGTGTGCTGTGGAAATTGCAGTGGAAACTGTCCCACCGCTGGCCGGTGGAGCGACTCGTGGGTTCGTTGCGGGGTCCGGCCCTTCCATATCCCAAAGCACCAACGTCGTGGTAGTTGGCGGTCCGGGAGGCAAACCGGCCAGAAAAATGTCGTCCAGATAGATGTCGACATTATTACTCTTGGAAATGGGCTGCCAGCCGTCGCCCGTATGGTACTGCCAACGAATGTGATCTACGGGAGCGAGAGGGCTGACCCCCGAGAGGCTCCATACGTGCTGGGTCCAGGTATTGTTTGGAACGCCGTCCGCGCCCGAGTTCCAGTTTCCGAGGCCCGTAATTGTTGGGTATGGATTGGTTATGACTGGCTCGATTGTCCAATCGGTCTTGGCGCCCGTCAGGTCGAAGTACATCCAGGTTCCGAGGCCGGTGGCCCCCGTCCAGTCGTTCAAACCGGTTCCACAAGTCATTTCAATGACTGGCCAAATGTCTCCAACAGGCGTTGGAAATGTATAGCGCCATTTGAGTGAGAAATCGCCTGAATGCTTCTGAGCTGAACTTACTTCATGGGATTGGGTTCCCGGCCCGCCCACGCCTGGCGTGCCTGCGATCCACTGCCAAGTCACGGGGTCACCCCACTCCATGTCGAACAACGTCATATCGGCGCAGGCGGTCGACCCCAAGAAGCAGACAATCGCCACTCCGGCAATCGAGAGTTTTGAGCTACTTCTTTTCATTGTTTCTTTTTCCTTTCATCTTTGGTGGTGCTACGCATTTTTTTGTGAGTCGATGACCGTGTTAGAGCGGCGGGTCTGGCTCAAAAAGCCCGGTTCTTTTCAGTCCGCGACCGAGCCGGTCTCTCAGGGCCCCCAACGCATGATTTCGCCGCGGCTGATCGTTCCGTTTGTGGGATCATAATCGATCCAGTTTATTTCATAGACGGGGTCGTCGGAAGCGCCAAATCCGTGGCGTCTGTCAGGACCTGTACTGGCCAGGCGCCATGCACTGTGACGAAAATACCCGGAATTCATTCCGAAGTTTGGGTCGTCCGTTGGGATATTCCAGTACCAGTATGGCCCGGGTTGTTTTTTGGCTTCTCCCACATTATAGATATCGACCAAGAAAAACGGGTCCTTTGGCACGGACGTGGCATAGGCGATCGGACTTGTCAGAACAGTCAAGGGATCGTAGGATGTCCATGACCATGCCGTGTACCCTGCGGGATAATTGGTGCTGTCCACACGGTAGGATTCCAGTGCCGTGGCGAAGCTGCGGATGTCTGCTTTGGCCCGGCTGGCCTTTGCGCGAGTCTGGGCTTCGAGAAAATTTGGGACGGCGATTGCCGCCAAGATCGCTATGATGGCCACCACAATGAGCAACTCAATCAGCGTGAAGCCGGTCCGGATGCGTTCATGCGCCCTTACTGCCTGTTTGGGCACAATTTGGACCTCCTTTCGTATATGATTTGCAAGCTGCCTGTTGCATTAGTTCGTTGGCTGACATCTCCTTTCAGGCTCAGTTTCACACTCCTGTGTTGCCGTTGACTACGGCCCTGCGGCTTGGACAAACCGCATCTGCGACCACTCACCAAGCGCCGCCAAAGCACCCGGCCTCATCACCGACGACCACTGCGTTGTCCTCATCTGGGCCGACTCAGAGGACGACAACGAACAGCCCAGCGCCTTCTTAGACGACGTTTAATACAAAAGCTCGCCGCACAAGCACGGCTCGCACGTCGCTTCGCTCCGCGGCTGGCTATTGCGCCCGTCGTTCGTGCCACATTCAGAGCTAAAGCTCTGAATAGTGTCACGCCCGCCAGACGCTGCCAGCCTTATGCGTGCAACAGTTATCGATGATTAAATGGAGTTGCATTGCCTTGGGCGTCTCTCGGTCGATTTGCTTGAGGAACAATGCCCCCGTAATTTGGCAAAGATGTTCAAGGCGGCACTTCACCAGAGCGGGGGTGCGAAAAGAAGCTACATTGCACACCCTGCGCTATTCTTACGCCACCCACCTGCTGGAGAGAATCAGGTCAACCTGCGAACGATCCAGGAAGTCCTGGGGCACACCAATCCAATGACCACGGCGCTCTACACCCACATGACCAACACGAGCCTGGTTGAGGTGCGCCAGGCGCTCGACAGCCTGTTGGAGTAATTTTGGCCGCAAGGAAAGTTTATGTTCTTGAATATCCCCGAGTTCCTACCCGGGAGATGAAGCAGCGCTCTTTCTTGCTTCACCCATGGCATCCGCTGCCATCATGGCATTGAGGACCTTATCAGGAGTGATCGTACCCGCTTCGTGATGGATGGTTTCCGTTGGAGCGCAGGCTTTTTCAGCCGCCTTCATCAGCCTGTTTCGGTCGATGTTTCGCAAGCCAATGTCGGCAAGGGTGGTCGGCAATCCGATTTCCCCGCAAAAAGAGAACACGGATGCCGATTCCACAGGTGTGGCGTTCGTGAGTTGGAGACCCGTCAAGACGCCGAAGGCGACCTTTTCGCCATGGTAGAACGCATGGGTTTCTTCCAGCGCGGTCAGTCCGTTGTGGATGGCATGGGCTGCCGCCAGGCCGGCGCTTTCAAACCCGATACCGCTCAGGAGGATGTTCGCCTCGACAATGTGGTTCAGGGCCGGTGTGACAATGTGCTTCTCTGCCGCGACTTTGGCGGCTGCGCCGTACATCAGCAGGGTGTCATAGCAGAGCCTGGCGAGATTGAGCCCGGTCATTGTTCCATATCCGCCACACTCGTTCACCGACTGGGTGCGGTCACAGGATCTGGCCTCGAACCATGTCGACAGTGCATCACCCATCCCGGAAATCAGAAAGCGTGCCGGCGCCTGGGCGATGACACCGGTATCGGCCAGCACCACCTGAGGATTCATTTTCTGATAATGAACGGCATCGAAAACCCCCTCCTCCGAGTAAACGACGGCGCAGCCGCTGCACGGCGCATCGGTCGAGGCAATGGTGGGAGCGATGATAACCGGGATTCCAGCCCGGTCGGCAGCGATCTTTGCGGTGTCGATGGTCTTGCCGCCGCCCATGCCCACGAGGATGCCCACCTTTCTGCGGCTGATGATGCGGGCCAGACGGTCAAGTTCCTTTTCACTGCACTCGCCCTGGAATGGCTCAATGCCGATCGAGTTCGCAGCCAGACCATCGGCATATCTGGCAAGGACTTTCTCTCTTACTGTACGGGATGCCAATATCATCCCGTTCTTCCCCAACAGGTTTACCCAATGGGGTAATTCGCCCAGAACCCCCTCGCCCTGGATGTATTTCCCGGGGAAAACCGCTTTCAGGAACATATCAGCATTCCTTTTGTTCGTAAGGTGATTTCATATGTATCAGAGGATTCTCTATTATTCAAGGGGCAACACTATCCAGTCCCGAATGGCGCTCAATGTGCTTTACCGAGTCTTGGTCGCAGGGTTGGTGGCGAGGAGTTTTGACCAGATTAAGGTCGTTGCAGGTGAGCATTGGTGGGGGGGAAATGGGGCCGTATAAAATTGTGGTCAAGCAACCGCCGCTCGTTCTCCTGAACAGATCATCCGTAGCGTCGGCCAGAACGGTATCGTCGCGGTGGGGGCGCGTTAACCCGGCGGGACCGGGTTGTGTGACAGCAGCAGATCGACACGCCGGATAAATTCGTCAGAACCGGTTGGACGGCCAGTCGTCATGTTGCGGCGCTGAATCTCGCAGAACGTGCCGTCCAGGGGTCCAGCCAATAACAAGACCAGAATGCCCCCCCCTTTCGCTGTCCGCCAAACGGTGTCGCTGGCCTTGGCTTCAGGGCTGATTTCCGCCTCGGCCGGTTGCTCAGGCTCACAGGGGCAGGCGGACGATACTTCCGCAGCCGCAGTGCCACATGGATGAGCACCGCCGCGCGCACCCAGAACGTGACAGCCACCAGCGTGGCGATTGTGGAGTATAGCGCCCCCTTTATGAACAACCAGATCATCGCAGAAAGCAAGACGGAAGTCAGTCTGCTGATAAGATAAGGAATGAAAAGGATCTTGTTGCTGCGAATCATTGTACGACTCGCCAACCACCAGGGCGCCATCCACGCCAAAGTAAATGGCGGCCAGCGTTGTGAAAGTGATGTAAGTGTCCAGGGGATCAAGGAAAAACAAAATCGTGATCCCTGCAGCGAGCCGGATGATTGTCATCAACAGCGGGGTGGGGCGGTCTGATCAACGACAATTTATTCTTCCCATCAGCGACAGTCGGATTTCCCGGCCGGTTTTTTGGGTTTTCTGCGTTCGATGAGGGCTCCGGGTTAACCCCCGGAGCTATTCTGCTGAGATTGTCTTTAATATGGCTTTTTTTTCTCACGCAAAGTCGCCAAGACCGCCAAGAAAACAGGACTGAATACAGCTGAAAGGAATCGACGGTTTTGGGGGTGGTTTTGGGGGGTATTCAGGGGGGTGTATTGGGTGTATTTTCGTGTATCTTGGGACGATACCTTATGGATCTCGGCACGCGCCGTGGCATTTGGTCATTTTTTGAGGGTTTTGCTGACAGGTATGTATGTCATATATGTACGGGATATACATGCTTGGTTTCACGCTGACTGAGGTGGTCATATTGTCAAGCCAGGGCGCCATCGTTTTAAGCACGGATTGTCCGGAGTGCGGCGTCAAGCCGTGCGCGTGTCTCAATAGGCTGGTGATCAGTCGGTCGTGCCCGATCGTAATAATCTGAATGAAGCGGTGCTCGTTGCTTTTGTCAATGCGACAAGCGCATAATGCAATCATAACACACCCGCGAATGCTCATCGACAATTGCGCGCGATTTTAATTGAATTACTGTTATCATAGTGGCGCAAGTTATCATTGAATGTTGTCGGGCATATAGCAGATTGTTTTTTTCGTAATGCCCCGATATTGTGTGCGTAAAAGGCCCTGAGCGCGACTGTACGGTTCAGCAAGCCTTCACTATTCAGATTGAGGAGAAGAATTGTGTTGGGCAGGCAATCGATGATTACGGGCGGGTTTGCAGGGCGGCACGAAACGTTTACGCCGCGTTATGGGTGGCTGAAAAAGGGGTTCGACGCTTGTGCGCACAATCCGCACGTCTTCACTGACGAGACCGCGATTGAGCAACTTGGCGTGGGCAAGAACATGGTTCAGTCCATCCGTTACTGGTGTCAACTTTTCTGACTGATTGAGCAGGAAGCGCCTAAGGACGCAGGCGACGCCAAGGGCGGACTTGTGCCGAGTTCCCTCGGACGCGAACTCCTGGCCGACGACGGAGGCCGGGATCCCTACATCGAAGATCAGGGCACCCTGTGGTTTCTTCACTGGCAGTTCTTCTTGCCGCCGTTCCTCGGCGCCTCATGGCCTCTGGCCTTCAACTCGCCTCCTCGCGCTTTCGACCACAAGGAGCTGACCGCCTGCATCATTGGCGAAGCTCGCCGCCGTCCCACACTAAAGAACCTTAGCGACAGCTCGTTTGAGAAAGATGCGTCCTGCATCATTCGCATGTATGCGCCGTCCGCCCGAAATGACAGCGAGATTCGTTGCCCCTTCACTGATCTGGGCTTGATCGAGGCCACAGCAGACAAGGGGCGTTATCGATTCTCCACAGGTCTCACGCAATTTCCCCCTCCACTCATCTTCCTGGCCGCCAGCCTATCGTATGCCGATCTTGTGCAGTCCGGCGCCCGATCCATTTCCCTCGCACAGATTGCCCGTAGCGAGAATTCACCGGGCATTGCATTTAGAATGTCAGAAACGGAGTGTGGCCGAACGCTGGATCAGGCGGCGAACTCTCTGCTCGAAGACGTTTCGTTCGTGGAATCCGATGGGATACGGCAGCTTCAGTTCACAGCTTCCGCCTCGGACCTTTACCACCAGAGCCTGAGGGCGTACTATTCGGGAGTGCTTGAGCCATGCTGTTAAGTGATGTTGTCACGACAGACCGAAACGTTGCCCGAGCGATCAACTTGGAGCGCGACGCCTGCGATTCTGAGATGATCCGGCGCTACCATCCCACCCTTCTTGTCAGGCAGATTCTCTCCCGATTTGTTTCTGCGCTTGAGGGCGAGAAAGTGAACGCATGGTCGGTGACCGGCCCGTATGGGACCGGCAAGTCCGCGTTTGCAGCATTCCTTCTGTCCTTGTGTTCAGGACCTTCGAGTCAACAGGGCAAGGTGGCGACGGACGTGCTCTGCAAGGCTGATCGGCAGCTGGGACGACGGCTGCTGACACAGCTGGAGAAGCGGAAGAAACAGCCCTTCCTTCTCGTCAAGTCGACATCCCGTTACGAATCTATTAACCGTACGCTTGTGCGGGGGCTTTGGGAAGCTGTGGCCTGCTGGAAGTTCCCTGAAGGCGCCCATTCTGACGCAAGGAGGCTTCTCCTCCAATTGGAGGCGAGTGCGCACGGCCATGAACTTCCGCCTACCTCCAAAGTGGTTGAATTCTTCATTGAAGCGCGCCGCTTGACGCATCGCGATGCCGTGGTGGTGGTAGACGAGTTCGGCAAAAATCTGGAGTATATGGTTCACCACGCCGATCAGGGCGACATTTTCGCGCTTCAAATGCTCGCTGAAAGCACCGGCACGTTTCTATGGGTGAATCTTCATCAGGCTTTTGGCGAATACGCATCGACTCTGTCGGCCCTTCAGCGCACCGAGTGGAACAAAGTTCAAGGGCGTTTCGAGGATATTGCCTTCGTTGAGCCGGCTTCGCGTTGCCTGGACCAGATTTCAGCATCCCTTTCCCGCAAGGACATTTCCACCGAAGCGCATGAGGCAATAGAACGATGGGCCAGGGCACAAATCGCGGTCATTCAACCTCTTAATCTGCCAGCACTTGCCGGCATCACTCCGGAACGGACAATACAATTGTACCCCATCAGCCTGCTTGCCGCACTGTTGCTTGGAGAACTGAGCCGGCGATTTGCCCAAAATGATCGCACATTGTTCACTTTCTTATCGAGCGGCGAGGCAAATGCCCTCGGCGGATTTGTCCACAGCCATGAACTGAATTCCGGGAAAGACGCCCCCAGCCTGAAACTTCATCATTTGTATGACTACTTTGGTGAAGTCACGTTGTTGCATCACTCACACCGCGCTGAAACGCAACGATGGATAGAAATCCAATCTTTGATCACCGCCCATGTACACGGCGACGAACTCGAGTTGCAGGTTCTGAAGACCGTCGGCAGCCTGAATCTTCTATCGGGGATTCCGGGGATCCGCGCTTCAAGCGCCGTGATTCAAGCCGGCTTGTGTTCGTCTGCGACAAAACGTCGGATTGAAGATACACTTAAGCGTCTGGTGGAGCGCAAGGTCCTGCTCCACCGCCGCTATGCCGATGAGTACCGCCTATGGGAAGGCAGCGATTTCGACTTCGACAAGGTGCTTTTGGAGGAGCGCGCCAGATATGCCAGCCACCCGCTTGCCGAAGCACTTGAGCAGGTCGCGCCGCTGCCGGATATCGTTGCGGCCCGACATTCCTATCAAACCGGCACGTTCCGCTCCTTTGCCAGAAAATGGACAACTCTCGACGAGTTCCGGGGATTTCAAGCCGACGATGTGCCAGTGGAAATGGACGGGCGGATATGGCATGTTCTTGGCCACGAGCAATTTCCCGGCGATCTAGCCGGCATGACCGGCGCCGGCATCCCGGTCATCATCGCCTACGCGCCTTATCTCGACCAGGTGAAGGAACTGGCGCTCGATGCCGCGGCAACCTGGCATGTGTATGAAACCCATCCGCAACTCGAGCATGATGGCATTGCCCGCCGTGAGGTTCGTTTCCGCGCCGAGGCCGCCACCTCGTTGCTTCAACAATTTGTGACGGAGCTCTTCACCTCTGGCGATGACCGGGTGCAATGGTTTGCGCCGGGCGCCCGCCCGACTATAGCCAGCAAACGAGATCTCTCGCGCCATGTCTCGCAGATGTGCGATCAAGTGTACGGGTTGTGCCCGACAATCCGCATGGAGATGATCAATTACGGGCATCTGACCAGCGCCGCCGCCAAGGCGCGCCGGGAACTTGCCGAGGCGATGGTCTCGCGTGAAATGTTTGGCGGGCTTGGGCTCCAGGGTTTCGGCCCCGAAGTTGCCGTCTACCGCGCATTGTTCGCGTCACATGGCCTTCATGTGCAAAACGGCGACCAATTCAAGTTTGTCGCACCAGACCCGGTGCGCCACCCGAACCTTTGCGCGGTTTGGGAGGTTTTCGAATCGGAGATCGCAACCGCATCGCAATCAGATCAGACCGTGAGTGTGAAGACTCTGATCGAACGGTTGAAGCGCCCCCCCTTCGGGTTGCGTGAAGGGCCAATTCCCCTGTTGCTGTGCCATTATCTCCTCGTGCGGTCTGACGAAGTGGCGATATACCAGGAAGGCGCCTACCGGCCTTATTTCGGCGACGCGGAAGTTGTTCTCATGATGCGGCGCCCCGAGTTGTTCTCTCTGCGGCGTTATGTGAGCACGAGCCTGCAACGCGAGGTGGTCAATGCATATATGCTGGCTCTCGACACCGATGCGCTCAGACTCAGCGGCAATCCCCGCAATCCTTCCTTGCTGAAAATTGTCGGCCCACTCCTGCGGTTTATGAGCGATCTGCCGGAGTATTCGAAGTTCACCAGGTCGGTCTCGCTGTCGGCACAGAAACTCAGGGTTGCCGTGCTCAACAGTCGTGAACCCTTGCAGCTTTTGTTCCGCGACATACCCGAGGCTCTTTCGCTGGAACCGCCCGAGGATTCGGGATTCACCCAATGGAAGGCCGAGTTTCGTCGCAGCCTCGCCGACGCCATTCATGAACTGGACCAAGCCTGCCATGGTCTGACAGAACGTATAGAACGCGCTCTGATCGAGTGCTTCGGGGCGTCATCGTCCGGCGACGCTGCTGTTTCGACTTTGCGCGCCACCTTGCAGAACCGGATGAAGCGATTGCTGCCGTACTGTGCGGACGTCAATCTCAAGCTGGTCTTGGCATCAATCGTGAGTGACCGTGAAACAGACCAGTTCTGGGCCGCCGGGGTTGCCGGACGGCTCGTCAAGAAACCAGCGGATACATGGCGGGACAACGATTTCGAGCCATTTCGCGCCGCCGCCGCCGATGCCGCAGAGCGGCTTTTCGCCCTCGAAGCTTTGGTCGTGTCTGGCATAGTGCGGCGGATAGGTGAGAACGGGTCATGCGGTGGGGCTGTTTTAAGCCTCATTCGCGGCAATGGGTCAGCTGCACGCTGGGTCGTGCCTGACACGTCGACCGCTTACTCCCTGCTCACATCGAAATATACCGGCCTCCTTGACATGCCGAACGAAGATCGGGCGGCAGTTTGTGCCATGCTGTTGGATTCGTTGCAGGAGCTGACCGTCCCATGAAACCCGAGCGCCATATACTTGCCTTGTCAGGTGGCAAAGACAGCGCAGCGCTTGCTGTTTACATGCGTGAAAAGCATCCCGATATGCCGCTTGAATATGTGTTCATCGATAGCGGTCACGAGTTGCCCGAAACGTATGAATTCCTGGACAAGATACGGGCCGTCCTAAACATTCAGATTATCTGCATCCGCCCGACACAGGACTTCGACTACTGGCTGAAGGTGTTTCGCGGGGTGCTGCCGTCGCCCAACAACAGGTGGTGCACACGCGAGCTGAAACTCAAGCCTTACCGAAAGTGGATGAAGGAGAACTGTGCCGGAGTCCGTGTTTATAGTTATGTTGGCCTTCGTGCGGATGAGGATCGCAAGGGATACCGTCCCGATTCTGATTCCATCGTGCCGGTGTATCCGTTTATCGAGGACGGCCTCGTCCTTTGCGACATCAAACGCATATTGGCTGATTCTGGATTAGGGTTGCCAAGCTATTATGAATGGCGAAACCGGTCTGGCTGCTTCTTCTGTTTCTACCAAAGGGATACCGAGTGGCGCGGTCTGCGCAGGATTCACCCCGATTTGTTCGACCGGGCGTGCTTATACGAGGAAAACCACGCGGACGGTCGCGAATACACGTGGCGTGACACGGGGCTCCTGCGGGAACTTCACGAGGGGAACTCGGGCCCGGCATCACCCGAATCCAAGAAGTTGCCCCTTCTATCCGATTTACTAGCCGATGTCGTTCAGTCGGTCTCGCCAGAAAGGCTGGAGAAATGGACTTCAGATGTTGAATGAGTCTTCAATGCGGCATGAGCCGACTGGTCTTTCCTCGGTTTACGCTACAATCCGGGGTTTGAGAAAGGGCTACCGGAGAAACCGCTCATGTCCACACAAACTGTTCCTGCTGCTGGCCTTAGGCAAACTGTACGACTCGATGCCCGCACGTTCGCCGAGGTTTTGCTTTGGTCCGGAGTTGGAATCGGCATTTGAAGAAGTGTGCAATGAGTGGGAATCCGTCGTCGGCCCGGAGCCTGTATTGTTGGAGTATCCCTTTTATCACCTCAAAAGCGATGGGTTCTGGAAACTTCACATTATTTCAGGGATGGAGCCGCAGTTTGAGGAGTGGGAGAAAACAAGACTCACGAGGAAGCGCTTGATTGATGCGGTGGAATATGCCGAATTATCAGGGGAATTCGCGAGTCTGCTTTCCAGCACGGAAACAAGAAGTTTAGTTGTCTCTTTTGTTGAGGAACAGATCCGGCTTACTGAAGCCGAAAAGCACGATTCTGGAGGCGCCCGGCAGATGCCAATATCGAGTTCGTACAATGACCGGAAAGGCAGTCAAAACAGTGACCATGGGATGGTGGGGGATCAGTTGGCTCGCTTTGTATTTTCGTCACCTCTTTCCGGCATGCCAAATCCATTTGTCGCTTATTTGAATTCTCTCCACAGTTGTGACGCGGGGAACGAGAACGCCCTTGCCGAGGCCCAGGCTGTAAACCGCTTCTTTGGGCGAATCCAGGTTGAACACCCCCTTTGCGCGATGGTCGTAAGTAAGCTTAAGGAGGGCAGTTGCCATGTGATTCTGACCGGGCATGCTGGCGACGGCAAGTCCACCATCGCTCTGGACGCCTTCAAACAGCTCAAGGATCTCCCGGGAGGGGAACCCTTGAGCGTGCCCTTGAAGCCTCGCGAGGAGATCAGGCTCGCTGACGGAAGAACGGTAGTCATCGTCAAGGACCTGAGCGAATGGGACGCGGCAGGGCAGCAGCAACTCATCAAGGATGCGGTAGAGTCCACGGACCACGTCTTCCTGTTTGTCACCAACACGGGAACCCTTCTCGGGGCGTTTCGCGAGTACGAGCGAAGCCATAGCGGGGACGGGACTGTGATGGAAAACCGGGTGCTGGAGGCCATCGATTCCCGCGAACCCTGTGACCTTCTCCTTTCCGATGTCCCGTTCCTCACATCCAACCTCGCGATGCACGACAACCTCGATATTGCCGAGAAGGTTTTCCGCCGCATGGTGGATGAATCCAACTGGCAGCCGTGCGCCGGACTCGACTGCGCCGGTCACTGCCCTATTCGCCGTAATGTCCAACTCATTCGCGACAACCTCGACACGGTGTCGCGACGTCTTTTCCTGGCCTACCGGCGCATGGCCGAGTACGGTTTGAGGCTGACCCTGCGCCAACTTGTCGCCCACATGGCCTACATGATCACCGCCGGGCTTGATTACGGCGACATCGTGGAGATGGGCGAACCTGGAACACATCGGTTGTGCGAATTCCTGTTCTTCAACCGTTTCTTCGGTGACGATGGAATCGAGGTTGACCCAGCTGCCACGCAGTTGCGGGCCGTCAAGGAAGTGCGCCGGCAGGGTTTCGGTTTGCGGCCGTGTCCCAGCCTTGAGCGCAATTTGTGGCTGCGTGTCGAGACGGAGGCGGAGTGGTTCCGCGGGTGCGAGTGCGCCGCGGAGTTCCAGATGCTCAGGGAACTGGGAGCCGGCAAACAGCAGGACGACGCCGTTGGTGATGCTGAGGCGCGCCAGCAGGTGCGCCGGATGCTCTTCTTTCTCCACGCAGGCGTGGACGAGAGCGACACGGCCTCCATCAAGGCGTTTCTCAATTCGCCCATGGTCGTGGATTTCGACCGATGGCAGCGCGACCCAGCCTCCAGCCTTCCGATCGCCGAAATGAAGCGGTTGTGTAACGGCATCCTCCATGTGCTTCAGGAACACTTCACCGGGGTTCGGCTTCCCGAGGGAAGCATCGACGGCGCGACCCAATTGCACATCACCTTGAACCGGTGCTTGCATGAGATTCGGCAGAGCGCCCAAGTGGTTCTGGCCACCCTGGTCAAACAGGACTTTGTCATAGAGATGGCATCGTGCGCCCACGCCTCGGGAACCCGTCGCGTGTTGGTGCTCAAGTACCGGCAGGTGGAGCCGCTGGAGCTGGATTTGCCATTTCTGGACTATGTGATGATGCGCAGCCGGGGCGAGGTAGGCCAAGACATTCAGGCCTCGTACGTCGACCGTCTGGAACATTTCAAGGGCCAGTTGCTGAAAAACTCAACCCAGCCCAATGACTCCAATGTGGTGCTTGTGAGGATGCGCACGAGCCACCGTTTTGTGCCCCTGGAACTGGTTGTGACGAATAACAGTGTGGAGGTGCTGTGATGTTGGTTCCCTTTCCGAAGCTTTGGAACACGATCACCGGCCAAGCAGACGATGATCGCAACCCAGCAATCCAGTTATTTGGACGACGGTTCTTCAAGGACCAATCGATTCCCGAGTTCCTGATCGAGTTTCTCCTCGTGGCATCATCTGCCAAGCGGGTGGGCAACCGAGCCATTCCGGACGATCAGGCCCTTCCCGATACCACCCTGCTGTGCGACTGGCCGAACGGTGTCCCACTTGAATATGCGCCCAAGGCGCGGCTGAACCTAAAACTGTTCGCCTTCCTTGGCGCCTCGAAACTGGAAACTCGGCATGAGAGTCACCGCGAACACTACAAGGATCTGCTCGACGGACTCCGCCAGCGCATTCAGGCGGACGACAAGGATGACGTCCTGCGAACGCTCGAAAATCTGTTTCTTGGATTTCAAGGTGTGGGTGGACAGAGAACTTGGTGCGCACAGAGCTTCTTGCCGATTGCTCGATGCATGTGTGCCTGTGAGACCATCTGGCGAGGAACTGACGCTGATAGGAACAATGTCGATGCATGGAGCCACGCACAAAGGTATTTTGACCACAGACAGTTGGTTTTTCTTGCTCGCGGCGGGGAAGTTCTTTACCTGCAGTTGTGCAACGCTTTGCGCCGGAATTCCTGTGAGATCGACGGATGGGTTCAGGACGTCGGACTGCATTTTTCGGAGATGGAGTGCAAACCAGAGGCTCTCCACGGGATTCTTTCCGATGGCCTTCAGCGGGCGGTTCATGGGTGCCCGCCCGCCATTGACGAACTGGCCCGGCTCATCGACTCCGGGGTGGAGGCGCAGACGAGCGAGGCGACCGATATGGTCCGCAATGGTCCCCGCTATGCGGAGTGCGCCTGGTGCCCCGAAGAGAGTTGGCCGGAGGGATACCTCTTCGCCGTGGAACTGGCGCGGGTGAGCTGTGCCGCGGTTGACCCACTCGAACGCCTGAGTCTGATGGAGACGGCTTGCGCCATGCAGGTGTTGCGCAGCCTGTGCGCCCAGTCCGCCCGTCACGCCACCCAAGGTCCCGCGGCCAAGGTCGGCCCACTCGGGTTCGTGTGGGCCGTATCGGACCCAGAAGGTCGGCTCCAGGCGTCCACGCAGGTTTCGCGGCGGACGGTGGAGACACTGAAACGCATGATTTCGTCTGCCATCCGGAATCCGGAGATTGTGGACAATGTCCGCGATTACTGGCCTGACGTCGAGAGGAGGCTATTCAAGGAAGCGGACGAAAAGTACGGGCACGGCCTGTTTCTGGGCTTGGCGAAGAGGTTGGGGTTGATGGCGCCGAGGCGCGGGCAGGGGGCGCGGTTCGTGTTAAACGACCGGTTGCTGCGGTTCCTGGTCATGGCGCTCATCCGGCCCGGCGAGCGGGTGACTTTCGACACCTTCAAGAAGATGGCCTTCGCCCACTACGGCCTTGCGTTCGACAAGGCGCGCCTCGCCGATGCCTGTCGTTGGAATGGCGACACCCGGCTGCAGGCTTTCGAGGGTGAGCCCGACGGCTGGCTGGCCGAAATGCTCGAGGCCGGCGGGTTCCTAGTGCGTCTGTCAGACGCCTGTTCCCAAGTCAGGAATCCCTTCGGGGAATTAAGGAAGGATCAATCACATGAAATACCTTGCCAACAGCACGTTGTCACACATCCGCAAGCAAGTTGAGAAGCATCTCTCCGGGCGGGCGGGCGGCGGCAAACTCATCTTCGCGGTGCCCGAACTGCCCGGGCGGGCCACCTGTCTACTGGGGGCGGGGCTTGAGGGTTACGCCATCGAGAGCGGAAGTCAGGTGGCTCTTCGGTTCCGGGTGGCCCGCGAGATGATCGACAAGTGGGTCGCCTCGGGCGAAGAGGCCGAGCAACGGGCCGCCAACGAAGCGAAGTCAAAGGGTTGGACCGGTGCAAATGGCACGCGGACTGCGGCGCGCAACGAACCGGCCCAAGCCGGGGCGAAGGTGACGGTGATCGTCTTGGTGGGCACCGGAGAAGTCACCGACTCGGCCAGCCTGGCCGACTTCCACCGCTGCGGGCCGGAGACCGTGTGGACCGACGAAATGGCCGGTTCGTTCGAGTCGTGGGCGAAAATGGCCCTCAACGAGGCCCACGTTGGTTTCGAACCCGAAACCATTGAACACTTCGATCGCGTATTGCTTCCACTGCGCGAGAAAAGCCTGGCCGACCTATCGTCCATCAGTCTGTTCCTTGAGGAGACCCTCACGACCTGCGGGGCTCAGACCGGTCGCGACGCCGAGCGCGTGCTTCTCGATTCGTTTGGCTTTTTCGGCCTGCCGCGCTTCGGTGGGTTCGAGTTCAGGGCGAACAACAAGTTCAGCGGTTACGTGGACGACGCCCTCAAGTTCTTCCGCTACTCGCTTTACGTGGACGAGGGCAACCGCAAGAAGGATGTGGCGGCTGTCTCCAGGTTCAGGAATGGCAACGCCGACCGATTGGACAAGGGCAACGGGATTTTCAGTGATGAGGTGCGGGCGGGTTTTTCCTCCGATGCGAAGTTTCTGGACGGGATTGAAAAGTATATAGAGACCGGCGATGATGCATTGAAGAGTCGGTTAATCAGTTGCGACTTTGTGGCGATCCGCGACAAGGTGTTGAAGTACAAAGAGAAAGGCGAGAAGCTGAAGCACGACAAGACCGTCGCGCTGTCGGGGTCCCCCATTGAGGTGGTCTTGCGGGCGGTGTGGCTGACCTTGGGGGATTTCCTCTCCGAGGACATGGATGAGACGTGGGGCGGGCGCCTCGAGGCGCTCGGAAAGGTCCGGGTCGAGTCGGTATTTTTCAAGCACGACTGCGACGGGGCAAATCAGGACCAGCGCCGGGAGAACGCGATCGTTTACCTTGGGCAACTACTCGGCGGGGTGGACGAGTGGCTCGCCAAATACGCGGAGTTTCCCAAACGCGACGCGGAGGGGAACCGGGCCCGTTTGGAATCCCTGCTTATCCTTGATGATAAAGAGAGGCTGGATTGCAAGTTTACGGCCACTGCGGAGCCGCGGCTCGAGTTCGTGGTGACGGTCCTCGATCCGAACGGCAAGGAGTGCGTGCACCGCCGCTTCGCGTGGAAGTTGCCGGAGATTCAACCCTACCGCATCGCGCACGACCTCGTGGCCTGGGCGCACGGACGCATCGCGCAGCAGCTCGAATATGTCCTACCCGTTTTCCACTTCCCCCACTACGACGAACTCATGCTGGCCAAGGACGACGAGGAGACGCTGCGCATCCTTCTGTTGTGCGTGCAGGCCGACGACAACAAGGTGTTCAACCTGCTTGCGGCGGACGAGGCCGCCGTCCACTACGGCCCGATGCTCGAATGCCTCAAGAAGTTGGCCGTGAACTACTGCGCCTTCCTCAAGAAGGCTTGCGAACACGGACTCCACGCCGCACTGCTCGACGGCTCCTGGGACGAGTTGCGAAAGGCCTACGAGGCGGCGTGCGAAGCCTACATCGGCGACGAGGCCAACAACGCCACCGACTCCAAAAGCCCGTTTGCGCCGATGCTGTTCCGGGCCTTTCTGGGCATCCGGGAACGCTCCGGCTTCCGGGGGACCACGTGGGCGTGGGAACCACACGAGCAGTCGGCGGTGGTCACCGTTCTCCATCCGGCCCTGCTCGAAATGCTTAAAGCACAGGTTCAGTTTTTCCTGACCTGCTTCAACAGCTTGGCGGCGCGGGCACTGAGCGAAGGCCAGAATCTCGGCGATGATGCATGGGAGTGGCTCGTCGATCTTGCGACCATCCAGATGCCCGTGAGCGGACTTATCCGCGACGAGAACCTGATCCTCGACACCAACATGAGGGGCCGGGATCTCGTTCACCGGATCGGCCGTACGCCGGAGGGCGAGGCCACACTTACCACGCGGCTCCTGCTTCGCGGCGACGGCGACGAGGACGAAATCGCCACGGCCGAGTTATTCGGCGAAACCCGCGAGTCGAGACTCATCCGCCATATTCTGAACGAATACGCGGATGTTCACCCGCACGCCAACGATGGTCTGAGCGTGGCCGTTTTCATGAACGACGACATCCAACCCGTGATTGCCGCAGTCGACAGCTTTCTGCGGGAACGCCTCAAGGGTGGCAGCACCCCGCTGGAAATCCTGTATGCGATGTCCCTCACGGTCTTCAGCGAGTCTGGCGATGACACGAGCGTGGCGCGGTGGATCGAGGAGTGGCGGGAGCGCTGGGACGAGGCGGAAGCCGGGAGCAGCAACCTGGCCCACTATCGCCTGTGCCGGCTCTCGGTGGCGCACCGGATCGTGTCGGACGAAAAGGACTACAAGCAATTTCGAGAGCTGATCCGCAGTGGGCTGGAAATCGACGTGGCGATCCTCCAGAACTTCGTCGGAGCGGGTTCCGACGGCAATGAATTTGAGCTTGTGAGCCCCTTGGATGTGCGCACGCGGACGATCAAATTCCCCATTCTTGAGAAGGCTTTCTGCGCGTCGGACGAGCCGGGGAAACGGCTACGGCGGGCCCGGGTGGTAAGCAACAGGCAGTTCAGGCTCACATCGCGGCATGCCGAGGTGATGGCCCGACTGAAGAACCGGGAAACGTTGCCGGGTTCGCGCCATGTGGTTCTGGGTGACGGCGACTTTACCCCGTGGAAGGGCGTGGTGGACGCCTTGCACCGGCAGGCGGAATGGGTGGTCTGCATCGACCCCAGCGTGGATGAGCGGCTGATTGCGGTTCCGGCCGATCCGCAGGGTAACCCAGCGCCACCCAAGCGCGAGATCATCGGCTTCGGGTCGGGCGTGGGTTCCCACGGCGAGTCCAACTACACCATTTCCACCGAGCAGATGACGCTGTCCGACGTGCGCGTGCGCCTGAAGGCGGCAATCAGACAGGTCTACGATGGGTGGGGCGAGGATGTGAACGAACGCGTGACCGTCCGGGTCATGGCCGAGGCGTTGCAGCTCTCGGGATTATCGCTGGTTCGCGCCACGGGCGTGGGCGAGTACATCCGCGACTTCATGGCCTATTCGCTGGTGCGTTGCATCCTCACCGCGGAGGGAGACGACATCCTCTGCTCCCAACTCGTTTCGCTCGATGCCTACGCCCACTGGTTCGACGGGGCCGAGTCGAAGATTCGACCGGACCTGCTGTGGCTTGTGGCTCGCTTGGAGGCTGGGGAGCAGCCGCGTATGCACTTGGAGACGCGATTCGTCGAGTGCAAACTGGGCCGCAAGTGCGAAAGCCACCTCGACAAGGCTCTGGAGCAGTTGACCAACGCCTTGAAGTGGCTGGTCCCGGCGTTCATGCCCAGACAGGGCGACAGCCCCGAGCAGGAGGACCAGCGACCCGATGCGCGCTATTGGTGGTTGCAATTGCATCGCCTCGTGGCTTCAAAGGCCAGGATTGACCGTCATCACTGCAAGCAGGCGGTTCTGGATGCCTTGGAGCGGCTCGCCGAGGGTGACTTCGACATCAGCTGGCAGGCGGCCGCCCAGGCGTTCTGGACCGATGATTCAAAAGCAACCCGCGACCACATCCGCACTTGGGAGGTGGAGGCCGGTGACGCCAAGATTCCGGTCTATGTTTTCACCGCGGGTTCGGGTTTTCTGCCGGTGCTTTGCGCCGACCAGGAAGCCGCAGCCTTGGGTTCGTGGGACATGCCGAGTGTCAAATTCCGCGCCATGGGCGGAGCCAAACCGGAATCGGACAAGGCCACCGTGTTCCCCGAGGACATGGAAATGCTACCCGATGACCTGTCCCATGAGGAATCAGACGAGGATTACGGGCCGGACGACGAAGACGGTAACAACGATAAGGACAGAGGCGTCGGGCACGACCCGTCGGCCGGAACGGGTGGCAGTCGCAACCAGGCCGCCTCTCCTTCCCCGGCAGGCACCGAACAGCCTGCCCCGTCCATCCCAAAGCGGATTCTTCTGGGAAGCACCACGCAGGGAAACCGCCAGGTGTTTTGGGAATATGGACACCGCGATCTCCAGAACCGCCACATGCTCATCTTCGGCACATCGGGAATGGGCAAGACCTACGCGATCCAGTGCCTGCTTACCGAACTGGCGCAGAATGGCAGCAACTCGGTGATCGTTGATTACACGAGGGGGTTCGCGGACAACCAATTGGAGGCAGCCTTCAAAGGTTCCATCGGCCCGGTCCAGCACCTGGTTCGGATGGTTCCTTTCGGGATCAATCCCTTCCGCCAACAAGTCGAAAACATCGGCGGTGTCTTCATCAAGGAAACACCGGCCCACACCGCCCTAAGGGTTGCCGGAATCCTCGACTCCGTGTACGCTTTTGGAGACCAACAACGGTCTGCTGTGTACGATGCAGTCAAGCATGGGATCGAAAATCACGGCTACGAGAACATGAGCCTCGAACGACTGGCCGAGGAATTAGCCGCGCTTCGTGACAACAGCGGCCCCACGGCGGCCAACGCAGCAACAGCCCTAAGCAGGATCACCCCGTTCATCGACCTGAAGCCGTTTGGCAAAGACGATCCAAAAGGATGGGATCGGTTTTTCACCACCACCGACAGCCGGTGCCATGTCATTCAGCTCGCGGGGTTACCCCAGATTCCCCAACATCTTGTGACGGAATTCGCGCTTGTCGATGCCTACTCGTTCTACCGGGGTCGGGGCACCGAGGACAAGCCACGGGTTGTGGTGCTGGACGAGATTCAGAACCTTGACCACAAGGACGGCGGCCCGCTCGCCTGCCTGCTCACGGAGGGCCGGAAGTTTGGGTTCTCGCTGATCCTCGCCACCCAGATGATGAGCAATCTGGATAAGGATGAGCGAGACCGGCTTTTTCAGGCTGGACACAAACTGTTCTTCCGGCCGGCCGACACCGACATGGGCAGTTATGCCGATATTGCCTCCACCCTGACCGATGAAAAGGCCCAAGTGTGGCGGAGAAAACTTGCCGATTTGGGCAAGGGCGAGTGTTACTCCATCGGGCCGGCCTGCGACGACAATAGCAACAAGCTTGCGACGAAGCCCTTCCGCATCCGCATCGCCTCGCTCGAGGAAAGGGGCTTCCATTCCTAAGGCCGCTCCCAAAAACCGTCGTCTCCGAAAAGACTTTCATCAATCGTTTATCCCTGAACGCCGCTACATTGCCGCTCTGCTTAAGTTTGCTGACCGAGGTGGTGAAGGTGATTTTCAGCAGGTCTCGGCAGAAACCGGGATTCCGACAGGATCTTCGAGTGGCAAAGTGCCGGCTATCGTTGACTATTGCAGAGGGATGGGCCTTATCCGGTTGTTCGATGAAGGTCGCGATACCATTCGTCGTCCAAGGTTGACTCCATTCGGCCGTGCTGTGCTGTCGAGTGACAGATTTCTGAAGGAACCACTAACTCAGTGGATTGCCCACTTTCATTTGTGCAGTGCAATCTCCGGCGCCGAGGTATGGTATCAGACCTTTGTTGGCAGTGCTGCTTACCTTGGAAATGAGTTTCGGCGTGAGGCTCTCGAGAACCATTTGGCAGCGGTGTTGAGCTCGAAAGCACGAGGATTGATCGGACCGCTTATTCGAATGTACGAAGACGACGCATCTTTTTCCACTTGCGGTGCGCTGGCCGAGGCAGATGGATTGATCAGAAGACGGGCCGCCCCTGTCGACAATAAAATGGCGGGGGGATATGGCGCCTGGATTGTGCAGCTTATTGGAGATCATTTTCCTGATAGTCAGCAGGTGTCCGCCGCTGAACTCGAGAGCCGTGCTGCCTGGAGAACGATCTCTGGCTGGGGCATTTCGGAATCACCCAGGGTGCTGGAGCTTGTCGAGCGCAAAGGTGTTGTTCAGGTCGACCGTCACATGAACCCGTGGCTTATACAGATGAAAGTGTCAGCCGATTCGGCCTGGGCCAGTATGTATGACGTCATGATCTGACATTTATCAGTCCGGAAAGGACTGCAACGCGAACTGAAGGGGTAAGATGCCATGGCTAAACTTCGTGACTTAGTACAGTTTCGAGGTGAGCGGCTCTTCAATGGCGCCGTCAGTATTGATTGGTTTGGAAGTGACGAAGAGAAAACAGAGCAAGCGTGCAAGGCGTTTGTCTTTCACGGCCCTGAATACCACGGCGTCAAACAATCTGACGTCGGAGCGGAACATGGCCACCAACTTAAGGACACGGCCACATTTACTCGTTCTATTGTTCGCCGGTGCGCAGGAATCGAAGAGCAGCCCTTCACTCTGGCCATCGCCGGATATGGGACAGGAAAGTCACATCTGGCGCTAACAATCGGTCAAATGCTTGCGGCCCCGGATGGACAGCTTGCGCAAGAGATTCTTGGCAGTCTGCGAACAGCAGACGCTGATTGCGCGAAGGAAATCGACACGTGTCTAAAGGAAATGGGCAAGCCGTGTCTCGTGATTGCTCTGAACGGAATGTCGAACTTCGACCTGGCTGCCGAGGTCACCAGCAGGGCTATTGAAAGGCTTCAACATCATCAAGTCAGCACCAAGGTTCTGGATGATCTGCGGCCTCGTTTTGCTCAAGCCGCGCGCATGTTAAAAATGTGCGACCGCAGCATTGTTGGAGAATTGCCGCAGTCGTGTGGCAAGGGAACACTTGACGAAGTCATCGATGCTCTCGGCCAACAGGATGAACATGTCTATTCCGAAGTGCATCGGTTTTTCGCCAATCTTGGGATACCCATCGTCGCCCTGGGAGGCGAGTCGGTGAAAGATGTTATTGAGGCGGCTGCCCGGGAGTATGTTGGCGGAAACCGTCCATTCGCTCACTTGCTGATTCTGTTTGACGAATTTGGGCGTTATACGGAGTTCGCGACAGTTCGCCACCAGATTGCGGGAAGTGGTGTGCTTCAGCAGTTGTTCGAGGGCATTCAGGCGAGCAAGGGCGCCGCGTCGTTCGTCGGCTTTATCCAATATGACCTGAACTCCTATGCTCACAGGGTGGCGCCCGAACTCCGAAACGATATTTTGCGGGTGATCACGAGGTATCAGAGTTCTGACAAGGCCTATCTCTCGGTAAATCTCGAGACGTTGATTGCGAGCCTTATTGAGAAGCGGCGACCGAAACAACTCGGAGAATGGTTTGACAGCAAGACAGCTCTTCAGGACTCCGCGGCCCAAATGCGCAAGCTGGTGGACTGGTTCCCGCAGATGCAGAATCACATCGTGTGGACGGATCCGGTGCGCTTTCATCAGGTGGTGCGAAAAGGCTGCTGGCCTCTATCACCCGCTGCCACGTGGTTTCTATACCATCTTGCAGCTGCCGGTTGCCATCTACAGGGGCGTTCGGCCATTGCGCTCCTTGGCGATTTCTTCCGGCACTGGAACGAAGCCGAATTAATTGTGGACACTTCCCCTTGGTCGGCTGCGCCAGTTGATCTGTGGTCGGGAGATCTGGAGCACGAGTTCCTCGCTTCTGAGGAAGGCGGGACACAAGGGATGGTCACGCATTCATACTGCTCGGTCGTTGCACGCCACGAGATCCCGCTGGGGCCGGAGGGAGTGAGAATCCTGCGGGCTGTGGTGCTTGCTTCCAAACTCGGACTGTCATCTCACGACAAGGATTCCGCGCTGGCCGGCATTGCTCTGCTGGCGGGGAGGGATGAAGTTGAAACAAGGAGGCTTGTTGGGGAGCTTCAGCAGGATTTCAATGTGCTGGAGTGGGATGCCGGCTTCCGCCAGTTTGATATTCTCGGGGACGCAGCATCCAAAGTGCAGTTTCTGGCGCACATCCGCGGGCTTGTGGCTGGGACATATGATGGGACAGCACCGGAGTGGCGATTTGATCCAATGCTGTCGAACTCCGACATGCTGTCGACACACCTTAAACTTGCACGGGACAGCTGGATGCCGGGTGCTGGTTTGGATCAAGCCCGTGGAACGATTATCTACTGTTATGTCGGACCTTCCAAGGACCCGGAAGAGGTCACGGTCACGGCCGCAAAAGCACTGCGAAACATGTGCCGCGAGATTGGGGTCGTTGGTCTTCCGATCATCGTCTTGTTCATCACGGACGAGGACAACCAGATCGGGAATGTTCTTGCCGAGCTGGCGGTGATTACTGAGTCGCTCAGTGCAGAAGAAGAAAGCCGTTTCCGATCCCTGGTCCCTGCACATAAGGAAAAACTGCTGCTGTCGCTCACGAATTGCATAGAGGATCGGATTAAGCAGCAGGTGATGGTGGCGGGCAGGCGTGAAAGACCAGAAGGCAAGCGCTTGACGCATATTGCAACCCGTGTCTTCGACTCCATATATTCCAGTCCTCTTCCATTCCCGTTTGATGGATTTGCCACAATCCGCGGGAATGCTGCGGAAACATGTTGGGCATTCACACGTGAACTCGTTTCGGGGACACTTGACCACGATTCATACAGCGCAAAGCCGCCCAAGGAGAAGAACCGCGCAGATGCCGTCCTGAACCGCAGTTGGAGGGTGATATCAAAGTCAGGATCAATCAATCGACTTCCGGGTGAGCCTGCGGCCAGGGCGATCACTATCGAATGGGATAAAATGCTTCAGGGCAAGGTCACCGAAAGGCTGACAGTTTCGAGGGCACTACAATTAGCAATGCGTCCCCCACATGGGGCAAACATTGCCTCGGCTGGTCTTTTACTTGGGGTATTTCTGTCCACACGCCGCGAGAATGTGGCTGTCGTTCGTGGCGGTGAGCAGATTGATCTGAGCCACTGGCTGCAGTCAAACATTTGGCGAGGCAAGTATCTCGATCTCGACAAGCTGGAGACCGACGAGATTGTCGCAATCGGCGAAGCATGCTCCGAGTGGGAGACACTCCTCGGCGATTGGGAACAAGCAGAAAGTTACATCGATCGGATTGAGTTTGGCAAGCGCGCAACCGAGTTGCGAAAACGGGTCGCTGTGCCGCCAGCCTTGCGTTACCGGGTGGATCATCTCCAAGAACAGGCAGTTGCAGCTATCGTTGAGTGTAAGCGAGTTGATGACGAAGAGGACCGCTGTCTGAAGAAGATCCAGAAAGGCTGCCATTTTCATGACGTTGGGACACTGAGTTGGGGCGCAGTAGAGCTTTTGAAGATCCGGAAAATAATGGAGTTGGAGCCAGGCCGATGGCAAGCGAATCAGATCTGTAGCAACGACCATGTGCTAGCTGAAGCTAAAAGTGCGATCACGAGAGATTTCCCGCGGTGGGTGTCGAACCAAGCTCCGAACAACGCCCGGCCGGACACGGTGGGTGAGTTTAAAAACGTCATGCGCCATGTTTGTGGAAACTTTGAGAAGCTCGGATTCACAGACCTGGCGCGTGAACTGGACGAGAGAGTGATGAGCGTTATTCGGAACGTGGAGAATGCCACAGAGGCAAAGCAACTGGTGATGGACGTCTCAAGATTCATCGACCGGAACAGCGACGCCTTTGGATTGCTTCGCTTACGCCGACTGAGGGACCTGAAGACACAAGCCGACACATACTCAACGAAATTGGTGGGAATGGCGCGTCGGGTTGACACCAGCGAGGTGACCGAAGCGAGGGCTGCACTGATGAAATTTCGGGAACAACTTGTCACAGCGGAAAAGCAGGCGACTACTGGCGCTCGTCTGTTGATGAAGATGCGGATCAAAACGGAGCAAGATCTCGAGTCCACTTGGAGGAAGCTCGAAGAGATAGAACGGATTTTCGAGGGATGTGATCGAGACTTGGAAGATTTCGCAGTCATGCGGGACACTCTTCAGGCAATGCGCGAGGCAGCGAGACAGCTCGATGAGGACAACATGTCATGGGAGGAGTTTGAACGTAAAGCAGACATGACAGGCAAAAGGCTCGCGGAGGATTTCGCCGAAAAGGAGTCCCCATGGGACATCGCAGAGTTGTTCGATCAGTTGGTTCAGGCGCGGCGTGCAGCTCTCGAAGAAAGAAGTATAAAGTGGATAGATGACATTGAACAGAATTGGGCTCGATCGGAGGCTGCTCCAGTCGATGAATTGAACAGGCTGTACTCTCGGTTGGTTAATCCGCCAGCGTGGCTGTCGCCCAAAACTGACAAACAGTTGCGTGTGTATCGGGATGAAGTCGAGAAGAAGCTGCGTCAGTTGGAGGTTGAATGGCTTGTTGAGCGTTTCCAGCAATTGCCGGATGCCGAAAAAAAGGATTTCCTAAGCCGAATAGGAACGCAACCGTCACCCGGGAAGCGAAAGGCAAAAGCCATTCGCTGAGATCCGGGCACTCACTTGTGATAATAAGCGTATTAACATTTGAGCGGTTGTTGGCCAACCTCTCGCTTTGTCCACTGCTATTAGAGCTACGTATATATATAGGTTCTTCGGGCATTTCAGGGTGTTCCCCGTGTCGTAAACCCTGAGATTGCAGGCAGTGCAAGGCGTAAAACCGATACCCTTGACGCCCGGTTGTTGTCTTACCACAACATCACCGGTCTTTGGAAAGATTCATGGATTCTCGACGATGAATGGACAACGTTCAAGATCTTTTCCACAAAAACGACCGCTCCCTCACCTGCATCGCCGTTGACTACGGTCCGGCGGAGTGGACAAACCGCATCTGCGACCTCTCACCCGGTGCAGCCAAATCGCT
>JAPLSQ010000018.1 GCA_026398535.1 Candidatus Sumerlaeota bacterium
CGAAGGCACGGCGGCAAACGTGCCGCCCGGCGGAGGGCGCAAACACCCCCACCAGGAATACATCTCGCTCAACACGACCAATATTCTTTTCATATGCGGCGGCGCGTTCACCGGTCTTGATAAAATCATCGACAGCCGCATGTCGACGAAAACCCTCGGTTTCGGCGCGGAAGTGCTTTCGCGAAACGACCGCGACATCGGACAGGTGCTCTCACAGGTCACCGTCCAAGACCTTCTTAAATTCGGGTTCATTCCTGAGTTCATCGGGCGCATGCCTGTCATTTCCACGCTGAGCGGGCTTAAGGATAGCGAGCTCGTGAGAATTCTCGTGGAACCGCGAAACGCGATCATACGCCAGTACCAGAAATTTTTCGAGATGGAAGGCGTGGAACTGAGCTTCACGCCCGAAGCGCTCAATTGCATCGCCAAAAACGCGCTTTCTATGGATACGGGCGCGCGCGCTCTTCGCTCCATTCTTGAGCACGTTATGCTTGATCTGATGTACGATCTGCCCAGCCGCAGCGCGGAAATCGGCGAAGTGCGCATCGATGCCGATGTCATCACCCGCAAAGCACAGCCGGTTTATATCGAACGGGCGGCCAAACAAAGCGCGTAATACGCGACGACGCCCGATTTCCGGGCGCACACAATCTCTCCCCCCCGGAATGCCATTTTAATGCCATTTTGAATGATCCGTTGAACGGACAGGTTGATTATAAATGATCGGCGGGATGGGCGGATTCAATGTTGTGAATTATGTTGCGAGCCATCATCTCGCAAGCGGGGCGTTCTCCTGCTTTTTTATCCCTGGAGTTCTCTATCTGATCAGTTGGCTGTTGAGCACAACATGGATCGGATTCTGCCGTGGTTCAATTCATCGAGCGAATCGATGATCATGTCGGCGTGAGGGGCGAGTGTTTCACGCGGGAAAGTGTTTGTCACGCCGATGGCAAAGGTTCCGGCGTCACGGGCGGCAAGCAGACCGTTGATGGAATCCTCGATGACAGCGCAACACGCGGGTTTCACGCCGGAGCGTTCCGCGGCGCTGATGAAGATGTCGGGCGCCGGTTTGCCGCGCTTGAAATCCTCGCCGCTGATGATGATGTCGAACAGGTCGCCGATGTGTGCGCGGGAGAGGTTGAAGGCGATCTTTTTGCGCGATCCCGAGGAGGCAAGCAGACACGGAATGCCTGCCAAGCGCAGTTCTTCGATAAGTCTTCTGACGCCTGGAAACGGGTGCATTTCGTTGGAACCGGCGATTTCATAATATAGTTCTCCTTTGCGTTTGGAGAACTGCTCGAGATCGATGTCGGCCCCGTAGGCCTGCCGGACAATGTTGACGATTCCCGCATCGGTCAGGCCGCAATACTTCATGTCGTCTTCCCGCATGATCGTGACGCCCTGTTCCTTGAGCGCGGCCCGGTAGGCCTCAAGACTGTAGCCCTCGCTGTCAACGAGCACGCCGTCGTTATCGAAAATGACCGCAAAATCCTTCATGTTGAAAGTCTTATCCTGTTATTGATGCCAGGGAATGGTTTGCGGGTGAATTCCGCGCCGCAAACTGCCGCTGTGTTTACGGCGCCACGCGCCAAAGATTCATGATGACGTCATTGAAAGTGATAAGAATTGCCAGCCCGATGATCAGGAACAGAAATACGTTATACAGGCCGATCATGAATTTTGCGGGGAGGGGACGGCGGATAATGGCTTCGATGGACGCGAAAAGAATGTGTCCCCCGTCCAGTATGGGCAGGGGCAGCAGGTTTGTGACGGCAAGGATGATGTTAAAAAGCGCAAACAGCTCGAAGAAATACACGATGCCCTGTTGAGCCGCTTTGTAGGTCTGGGCGCCGATGGCGATCGGGCCTCCCACGCTTTCACGCACGGTCTGGAAGTTTGACGAAAAGAGCTCACCGAGAGCCATGATATAACCTTTGACGCTGGCGGCGCCGCGCTCGGCGGCAGCGGCCCACGCTTCAAAGAATCCCTTGCGGACATGCCTGGTCGGCGGCATTCCCCATGCAACCCCGATTTGGCCGCGGCCCGGGTGTTCCGGGTCCTCACGCACGCCAATCATCAGTGTGATGGTTGTCTGAGCGCCGTTGCCGCGGCCATCACCGCGAAGCAATTGAAACGGCACGTCGGCGTTTTTCAGAGAGCGTATGATGTCGCGCGCGTCAGCGGCGCTGGAGACAGGGTTGCCGTTGACGGCCGTGATGACGTCGCCCGTTCTGATGCCGGCACGATCTGCCGGCAGATTGGGCAGCGCCAGGGCGACGTAGGGCATGGCAAAAGGTTCGTAGACAAGCGCGGGCCAGAAGGGACCTGCGGCCGCGAGTGCGGGCACGCGGCCGGCGCGTGCCCGCCCGCCGCTCATGGCAATTTTCACGTCAACAGTTTCGGTGCTGTCGGCGATGTCGGCGGCGGCGCGCGCCAGCGCTTTCATGTCGCGCACCCGTTTACCGTTGATTTCAACAATGTGTTCACCAGGCCCAAGAACAGCCGTATCCAGGCGGGCGGGCAGCGTGGTTGCGCGATCCATGCCTTCGCGCCTGAAGACGACTGGGATGCTTGTTGCGCCGTCCTTCGTTGCCGCCTCGTAAAATGCCGTCTCGAACATGTCGAAGCTTCCGATCCCGCGCGCGCCAACCGTGGTGATCACATCGTCCTTGCGCAGTTCATAAAGACCCGCCACGGACGGATTGACGCGGTCGATGATTGGTTTGTAAGGCTCGGCGCGGTCGTGCCCGATCCACAGCAGAAGAAAATAGATGACCACCGCCGTGAGAAAATTGTTGATGCAGCCCGCGCTGAAAATGAGCAGTTTTTGCGGGTAGCTTTTGTTGCGCAGGGCATTCATTTCTTCGACGACCGATTCGCTCAGTGTTTCCTTGTGAGGCGTCTTGTCCGGCTCATCCCGGCCCGCGGTGTCTTCGCCGATCATTTGTTCAAGTTCTTTGGAGTGCATGCCGGTGAGTTTGACATATCCGCCAAAGGGGACCACGGCGATGGCGTACTCGGTTCCGCCGCGTGTGCGCCGCCAGATTTTTCGGCCAAATCCGATGCAGAATGTCTGCACATGCACCCCGAAGAGTTTTGCGAAAATGAAGTGACCCAGCTCGTGGACAAAAATCGCGAAGCTGAAGGTGAAAATGATGGCGATTGCGCCGCGGAGGATGTCGATCAAGGCCGGCCCGCCCTTTCACGCGCCCATCGGTCGGCGGCCAGGATGTCATCGAGCGTGCAACCGCCTGAGGGTTTGTGATCTTCCAGCGCGCCGCGGATCGTGTCGGCGATGGCCAAAAATGGCATCCCGCCCGCGAGAAATCGCGCCACCGCCGTCTCGTTTGCGGCATTGAGCACGGCAGGATAGGTCCCTCCGCGCGAGGCCGCCTCATAGGCAAAACGCAGGCAGGGAAAAGTTTCCATGTCGGGATTTTCAAAAGTCAGCATGCCGAGACGCGCAAAATCGAGCGGCGCGAAACGGTTGGCCACTCGCTCGGGATGAAAAAGCGCGTTCTGTATGGGCAGGTACATGTCGGTCACGCCGAGTTGCGCGATGACCGATCCGTCCACATATTCGACCATCGAATGAATGACGCTTTGTGGGTGGATGACGACCTGGATCATGCCGGCGGAGACGCCGAAGAGATGCGCGCCTTCGATGACTTCAAAGCCCTTGTTCATGAGGGTGGCCGAATCGATGGTGATTTTGGGTCCCATGTTCCATGTGGGGTGACGCAGCGCTTCGGCGGGGGTGATGTTTTTCATGTCATCGCGGCTGGCCCCACGGAAAGGTCCTCCCGAGGCGGTCAGGATGATCCGGCGAAGAGCGGCGCGATCCGAATTGTTCAGGCATTGGGCGATGGCGTTGTGCTCGCTGTCTATGGGCAGGATGGGGCGCCCCGCCCGGCGGGCGGCTTCCATGACAATGTCTCCCGCCGCCACAAGCACTTCTTTGTTGGCCAGCGCCAGCGCTTTTCCGGAGGCGAGAGCCCGCAACGACGGCGCGATGCCGACAAATCCAACGGTGGCGACAATGACGAGATCTGCGTCATATTCGGCAACCAGTTCTTCCAGACCCTTCGTGCCCATATGCGCCCGCACACCGGCGCTTTCGCACAGCGCGCGCGCGTCAGCCGCTTTTGCCGGATCGCAGACGCAGACAGCGCGGGGATGGTGCAGGCCAACCTGGCGGGCAAGCAAATCCAGCCGGCTGTGCGCACTCAGCGCGACAACTTCAAAGTGTTCGGGGAAATCGGCGGCAACGTCGAGCACGCGACTGCCGATGGAACCCGTGGATCCCAGTATGATGATGCGTTTTTTCATGCCGAAGGAGTTATGGCCGGCCACAAAAGATGATGCGTCATTTGCCCGCGTGTTGAAAAAATGGCCCGCTCGCCGCGGCGTGAGGGGCGCAAAGAAACATTCTTCGCGTTTATTGTCCGTTTTCCTGGCCGAGTTCGATTGTTCCGCTGGTCTCGGGCGGCGGGGGAGGATGCGGGATCGTGCCGCGCGCGCGCTCCTTCTCAGGTGTTTTCAAATCCCCGTCACGGCCGATTATGTTATAGGGCGTTAGATTGACGCCGATGACATTGAGCGTGTTGTCAGGCACATCCCGCTGCGGAGTGCGCGACATCAGGTAAGCCTGGCCGTCTATATTGAATTCCACGGGCTCATTCGACGCGAAATTCTGGCCATAATACCAGTCTTCCTCGCTCACTGTGTTTTCGCTGCCTATCCAGCGCGAACCGTTGACCTTGCGCGACCAGATCATGGCATAATCGTCGAGCTGTTTGCGTTTGTTGTTGACCCATTCATAAAAGCGCTGACGGCGGTCTTCGCGCGTGTCGAGTGTTTCATAAAACCGAAGGTTTTCCTCGCGCTCCTTGTTGACCAGCGCGATGGCGGATTCGTCGAAACCCGATTTGAGGTTCTGACGCTCCTGGAGATAATTTGCCGGGTCATAGGAGATGGCCGGGAAATCGCTGCCTCCGACCAGCGCTTTGTTGCGGACGTATTTGTTATACATTTCCAATTGATCGTAGTAGAAATCCCATGTGGCCATATCCTCCGTCGTTCCCTGTCCCGTGCCGCCAGCCATGCCGTATCCTCCTGCGCCATAGGCTCCGCCCATCATCGGCGCGCCTCCGCCTCCCGGGCCCATCATGGGTCCGCCCATTGCGGTGGACATGCCGCCCACGGGCATCGGCATCCCGGCCGCGGGCACGCCGAGCGATGTGGAAGGATTAAGCATCCGGCGGTTAATTTCCTGTTTCCTGATATCATCGGCTTCTGGACTTGAGTATTTTTGCCGGATGATGCCAAACTGCGGATCTTCGCGGAAAAGGAACTCGTAATGATCGATGTTTGCCGGCGCGGAAACGCTCGTTTCCATTTCCGTAGTCACTGTGGCGGCCGCGTCAAGGCTTGTCAGAACGGGGGGATTGCCCAGATCCAGGCTTGGTTCAGGCGTGGCCATCGGCGTGGCCAACTGTCCGGTGGCGCCTTGCATTGCAGCCGCGTTGGGATCGGGTGTCATGCCGCCAGGAGCCATCATGCCCGGCATAACCATGCCCGGCGCGGCGCCTGCCCCGGGTCCCATCGGCATGATCGGTCCGGTGGGTGCGCCCGGCATTGGCATCGACATGGGGCCGGTTGCCTGCGCCGGAGAACCCGGATCAAAGCCGGCTCCAAATGCTGCCAATGCCGCAAACGCGGCCAATCCACAATGAACTGCTAACGAAGCGGTCAGTATTCGTTTCATCATAATATCCAATGGCGTACGCCCATATCTGTTGCGCTGAAATCATAGGCATTCATACTCTGTCGCCTTCCTGAAGCAACTTTTTTTTATGCAGATTGATCAATTGTTTTTCGAGGCGTGTCCGGCAGCGTTCGATGGTGTCCTTGTTGGCCTGTGGCGGCACATAGAGCGGTTCGCCTGGGATGAAATCAATTCGCGAGAACGGCTTGGGTAGAATGGCGCGGTCCCATGATTTGAATTGCCAGTAGCGCTCGGGGATCATGACGCTGGGGACGATGGGGACGCCGGTCATGGATGCGAGCAGAATGACTCCCGATTTGACGATGGCGCGCGGGCCGCGCGGGCCGTCAACAGCCAGGGCAACCGAGCGGCCTTGATCGAGGCTCCCGCGCATTGAGCGGATGGCGCCAAACTGGCCGCTGGAACTGCTGCCTCGTATGGCCTCGGCGCCGGCAATGCGGATAAACCTTGAAAGCAGTTCGCCGTCGCGGCTGCGGCTGGCGAGCACGTCTATATCGCGTTTGAAGTAAGGGATTTCTGTCACGCCGATGAGCATTTCGCCGTGCCAGACCGCAAAGATGATCGGCTGTTTGAGAACCCATGTGTAATCGCCGCGGGTGATGCGCCATGTGCGCCGAAGGAGCCATAACAGCGCGTATATCACCGGGATGCCGATGTAATAGGCGAACCAGTGTGTCACGGCGCGAACAAGCTTTTTGCGGGATTTCGTCATCGGTCATTGAGTGCGAAAAGTGAGTCTGTGTTGTCACGCAAATAAAAAAGAAAGCCCGAAACCCGGGCTTCCTTTGGGCGATTTGTTAAACCGGTCAGCGAGTACGCCATCAGGCTTGTTGGCAGAACATGCCCGTGTTTAGCGCTTGGAGAACTGGAAGCGTTTGCGGGCGCCTTTCTGGCCGTATTTCTTGCGCTCCTTCATGCGGGAATCGCGAGTGAGAAAGCCGGCCTGCTTGAGCGCGAGCCGCAGCGCCGGGTTGGCCTTGATGAGCGCGCGCGCGATGCCGTGGCGGATGGCGCCAGCCTGACCCATGTAGCCGCCACCCTGCACGTTGACGATTACGTCATATTTGGTAAGGGTGTGGGTTTCCTTGAGAGGCTGTTTGATCAGGGTTTCGACTTCAGGTCGGTTGCCGAAGTGCTTGTTCCACAGATCGTTGTTGATGACGATCTTGCCCTTGCCGGGACGAAGGTAAACGCGGGCGGTTGATGTCTTGCGGCGTCCCGTGCCGAGGTGTTGTTCAATGGCCATGATACAGTGATTGTCTCCTATGCGGTGCGTGCGCTCTTGGTAAGCTGGATGGGTTGCGGTTGCTGGGCTTTGTGCGGATGTTCATCGCCTGTGTAGATGAGCACATGATTGATCAGAGCGTCGCCAAGCCTGGTTTTTGGCAGCATTCCGCGGATGGCGCGGCGCATGATCTCGCCGGGTTTCTGGCGCGCCATTTCCCCGGCGGTGCGTTGCTTGAACCCATGGGGGTAGCCGCTGTGCCACTGGTAGAGCTTCTGCTTCATTTTCCTGCCGGTCAGGATGGCCTTGTCGGCGTTGAGCACAATGACGTGCGTTTTCGGATCGACAGCCGGATGAAAGTGAGGGTCGGTTTTGCCGCGCAAAACGGCGGCAATGCGCGATGCAAGGCGGCCCACAACCTCGCCTTTCGCGTCAACTACATACCATTTATCTTTCATATCCCCTGCCCGGGGATAATAAGTGCTCATTTGCACAAAAAGACCTCCACAAAATGCGAAACGCAGAGGCGATATATGGATTGCGGCATTGTTTATTCTGATTCACAAAGCAAAAGCGCGAGGATCATGGGGCTGGATGTGGGCGACGCGCGCATCGGGGCCGCCGTGAGCGATGACACACGGTTGATTGCGCGACCGCTGGCAATCGTAAAACGCGCTGACGGCGATCCGGCGGGGCGCATCATCGCCATGATCCGCGAACTGCGCGCGGGCGCGGTGGTTGTCGGGTTTCCCCTTAACATGGATGGCACGCGCGGGCTGCAGGCGCGCAAAACAGAGAGTTTCGTCAGCCGTCTGCGCGAAATGGCGTCCGCCGCGGCGGACATCGAATTCATTTTGTGGGATGAAAGGCTTTCGTCCAGGGAGGCGCAGCGCATCGTCTTGAGTTCAGGCGCCAAAAAATCCCGGCGCGCGCGCCACCATGATGACATCGCCGCCGCCGTCATCCTTCAGAGTTACCTCAATCATTTGCGCGCTTCGCCGCCGCGCCCCGATTCATGTCTCTGAATTCAAAATCAGCGCCGCCTCGCTCTGCGCTTTTTCAAAATCGTCGGCGGTGGCCAGATCGCACCATGCGCCGTCAAAGGGAAAGGCGGCAACCTCGCGCCCGGCTTGGGCAAGTTTGTTGATGAGGCCGGTCATGTCGGAGGGCGTGTCGCGGGGGATGAATTCCAGCGCCTCGGGTGAAAGAATGTAAACACCGGCGTTGATGTGGTAATCAATGCGGGGCTTCTCATCAATGGAGGTGACACGGCCCCCGTCAATGGACAGCACACCATAAGGAATATGCGCCTGGTGGGTGCGTGCGGCCACGGTCAGCGCGGCGCCGCTTTGACCGTGCGCGCGGGCCATTTCGCGGTAATCAAGCCGGGTCAGGATGTCGCCGTTGGTGACAAGAGCGGCGGATTGGCGCAGCGATGGAATGTGGGCAATGCATCCCGCCGTGCCCATTTTGCGCGGTTCCTGATAATAGCCGATGTTGACGCCGAACTGGCTTCCATCCTGGAAATAGGCGCGGATCAGATCGGCGCCGTATTCGAGCGTCATGATGATGTCGGTGAAGCCGTGGTCGCGCAGGCGTTCGATGATGATTTGCGCCACGGGTTTGCGTCCGATGGGCAGAAGCGGTTTCGGGATGGCGTAGGTGAATGGTCGCAGGCGTGCGCCCTCGCCGCCTGCCATGATCACGGCGCGCGACATGTCAGATCGCATAGCTTCCGGGCTTGTAGATGTGGGTGTTATGGCCGATCCAGCCGATTGTGGCGCGCAGTCCGTCGTCGAGGCTGACAGCCGGCGTCCAGCCAAGTTCTTCGCAAGCCCGGCGCGAGTCGGCGATAAGACGCCCCACCTCGCTCGTTGCGGGACGGATGCGTCCCGCGTCAAAGATGACCGGCACATCACCCCCTATCAGGCTGATGATGCGGTCGGCCAGTTCGCCGATCGTGATCTCCTTGCCGCTGCCCGCGTTGTAGACGCGCCCCTCGATGCCGGGTGTTTCCCCGATGCGGATGAATGCCTCGACGGTGTCGCTGACGAAATTGAAGTCGCGCGCCGGATGCATCGCGCCAAGAAAAACCTTTTTCTGTGTCAGCGCCTGCGTGATGATCGTGGGAATGATGGCGCGCGCCGACTGCCGCGGACCATACGTGTTGAAGGGCCTGAGCGTGACAACCGGCAGGCCGTAAGAAAGATGGAAACTCTGGGCAAGTTTGTCGCATGCGATCTTGCTGGCGGCGTAGGGCGACTGGGCCTGGAGCGGGTGGTTTTCGTCAATTGGCGCGCGCAGCGCCGTTCCGTAGACTTCGCTGGAACTTGTCTGGATGAAGCGCGCGGCGCGCCCGCGGCGGGCCGCCTGAAGGATGTTCAGCGTGGAAAGATAATTGTTGGAGGCCACAAGGGAGGGATGCTGGTAGGAGAACGGGATGGCGATGATCGCCGCAAGATGGAAGATGATGTCCTGCCCATCGGCGGCTTGTTCCGCTGCTTGCGCGTCCAGGAGATCGCCGTCGATGAATCGGACGCGTTCCGCGTTGGGGAGCGGTAAACCTTCCAGCAGTCCGCGGCTTCCCGCCGCGTTGTAGCGCACAAAGGCTGTCACCCCGGCGCCCAGATCCAGCAACCGTTCGACAAGATGACTGCCGATGAATCCGCCCGCGCCAGTGACCAGAACGCGCCGGCCCTTCCAGTAATCGTTCAAGTTATACAAACTTCCTTGGACAGAGATGACTTGTTGCCAAATGCAATGACATCTTACAATACCGTCGTGCTTGTGAAATAAAGAGAAAAACTTTTACACGGAGAACCACGAAGATGGCACAGAGGAACACGGAGAAAAGAAGCATCGTTTTTGTCTCCGCGCCTCCTCTGCGTAACTCCGTGTTACAGCTTTTTCTCTGCTCCTGATGCGGCCCGTTATTCTTCATTTCCTGCCGATCCGGATGAGCGTGACCGTCGTGTCGCCGGCGCTGTCGGCCGGGAAGCTGACAGGCGCGGCGGCGGCGGGTTTGAGCTGGTAGTGGTCATTGAGCAGGCGCAACACCAAAGGGTCGGCGGAACTGGTGAACACGGGCTTCTTGTCAATGTTGGGCTCGATGACGCTCTCACGGATTCTGCTGACGAGGTCTTCGGCCGTGAAGGGCGTGCCTTCGTAAAACCGCAGACCATGATCCTTGATTTGGTCTGGCGTAAAAAATGACGCGTACCATGGTTTGCTGAGGAAATTCGACGCCACGATGAGCACATCGCGCCGGTCGCCCCGGACAATCTGGCGATACCATGATGTGAAGGTGTCCCAGTCGCCGCCGGTGATGAGTATCGATCCGGGCGGCATGATTTCTTCGGATTTTGGCAATATGATCGAGCTGCAATCTTCAGCGGCGAAGTCGCGGCTGCGGTCGCAACGCCGGAAATTGGCGGAGATGACGAGAATCGGCACAAACACAAGCGCATAAGCGCACTCTGGCCGCGCAAAACGCCGCGGCAAACCGTATTTTTCCGCCAGTTTGCCGGCGAGGGCAAGAAATCCCACGAAGACCATGATCCAGCCCAGCCAGAACGGGAAAAGGTAATAGTCGCGTATGTCGGCGATATTGTAAGCGAAAATAACAGCAAGATTGAATGCGGCCATCAGTGCGAGCAAAAAGATGAAACGGCCGGCTTTGCGGCACGCCACAACGACGCCATAAACAGCGAACGCCGCCATGAAAAGAAAGACGGCGGCGCCTTCAGGGGGCGGGACAGAGAATCCGCGGCCGAAATTGTCATCCCATCGTTGCGTTTCGGCAAACGGAGCGATTTGTCGCGCAAAGTCCCCGGTAATCTGCCCGCACTGGCGCATGACGAATTGCCCGTAACTTGCGGGCGTGAAACCGCGGTTGGGCGCGGGCCGCAGAAGACGATATTGGATGAACTCGCCGCCGCGAACGTGATCGATGAATGCGGGCCATGAACGCGGATTGCCCCAGTTGATGGCCGGGGAGGCGGCCGCGCGCAATGGCAGATAAAGATAAAGGGAAAGTCCCGCCGTCACCGCCACAATTGACCATGCGAGCGCGCCGCGCAATGTTTTGAAGGCTGACCGGTGACAGACGCTCCACCACATGATTGCAAGCGGAGGGATCATGGCCAGACTTAAACGGTGATGCGCCAATCCCAGCCCCAGACATAGGGCTGAGGCGACAAGACAAGCCGGACGCGGCGATTCGGCGCATTGTTGCGTCGCGCGCGCGAACGCGATCATCAGCAAAAATTCAAGCGCATATACTTCGGTTACGACGGCGTTGTCCCAATGAAAAAAGAGCAGTCCGCCGGCGATGGCGCCGCAAGCGGAGGCGATAAGGATTGTCTTGTGACTCCAGCCGGCCGCGGCGGGCAGGGCCGCGCGCATAAGATCGCGCAGGATGGCGGCGCTGATGCCTGTCGCGCAGGCCATTGCGGCCGCGCTCGCAAGGCTGGTGCGCGTGATCGTCTCGCCGAAGGAGGCGAACGACACAACCTTGAGCAGCAGCATGAAAAGCGGATAGCCCGTGGGGTGGGGCGTCCCAAGAACACTGGCGGCGGCGGCCAGTTCAGGGCCGTCGCCGAAGGTCATTGCCGGAGCGAGAGTGCGAAGATAGATGAAAAAGACGATGGCGCCGGCGATGACAGGCATGCCCCAGCCCGAGACCAAATCCGTGTTGCCGGATTGGGCGGGGGAGCCGGTTTGTAAATTCTCCCGATTGGTTGTTTCGTGCCGCCTTGCCCGATGCTTGCGCGATTTTTCAATGGCCATCGGTTTTACTGACAGTCCGTTTCATGAGCCGCCCGATTTCTTCGGCTGATCGGGGCTTTTCGGCGGAATAGACGCGCGTGGCGAAGTGCTGCGGGGTATAACGCAGAACCCATGCCAGCGGATTCTGGTTTGTGATGGGCCAGAGCATGATGTCGTCAAGCAGCGGGAACACCGTGGCGCTGTAACCGGTCAGGTCGCGCAGATGATAGTAAAACTGAAGCTGCGCGATGATGTGATCCATCGCTTCATCGCCGCCATACATGTTGCCGAGCACGACGACTGATCCCGGCGGCATGAATTTGGACGGCGGCTCAAAGAGTGAGGGGGGCAGCCATGGCGCGACCGGCTGGATCCCGCGCCCGCTCCACCATGAGAGTTTCACGCAACCCAGATTGGTGAATTCGCCGTATTGCTCGTTGGCAAAGACCGGCGTTTCCATGGGTATCGTGTCGCGGATGAATTGCGCCGCCTGGCGCTGGTCGCGCAGCGTTTCACGCTGAAAAACGAGGGAGGCGCAACAAAAGACGACAGTGTAGATGATGGAGATGCGGAAAATAACGGCATACGCGCCCCGCCCCGCGCGGCTGGTGAACCGCGCCTCCATCCAGGCACAGCCCGCTCCCGCAAGCGCCAGAAACGCGGGAAGAACCGGCATCATGTAACGGTATTGAAACGATCCGAATGCCGATTGCAGGATCAGCAGCATCCCCGTCCATAATCCCCACAGCCAGAGAAAAGCGCGGACATTCTTTTTTCCGTAATCAAGACGGAAAAACGCGAACAGCGCGAATAGCGCGACTGGATAAGTAAAATAGTATGGCGCGACAAGAATGAAACTTTCGCAGGTGTTCCACCATGCGAGAAAAGTGCTCAGCCGCTGGCCGGTCGTGCGGCTGGCGAACTGGCTGCCATGGACAAATCCCTGCGTCACCATCCATGCCGGCAGAGCCGCCCAAAACAATGAGACGCAGACCGCGCGCCAGGGCAGAGAGCGGCAACGAACGATCAGCACGCCGCCAGTGACGACAAGCAGCGGCGCGAGAAGCGCGCCCTGGTAGCGCGTCAGCGCGGAGAGCGCTCCAAAGACCGAGGCCAGGGCAAGACGCCAATCGGCTTTTACCCGTTTTTCCGGATCGTCCGCGGAGCATGTCTTCCACGATTCAAGCATGAAACAAAGGCTTGCGGATGAAAGACAGAGAAACAACGAGTCGGACATGACCCGCCCCGACCAGCGCATGATGAGCGGCGAGATCGTGTAAAGAAGGGCGGCGATGCGCGCCGCGCTGGCGCCCGAAAGCCCGCGGGCCATGAAATAAACGGGAAACACGGCAAGAGCTCCGGAAAGGATGCTCACAAGTTTGCCCGCCGATTCGGCATCCATGCCCGCACACCCGCCCAGCCAGCCAAGAGCGCCATAGAGCGGTGGATAAAGTCCCGGCTTCAGGCTGAAAACTTCAAGCTGAAGAATGCCATCGGTGTATTCGCCAAAATTCAACCGCAACAGGCACAGTTTTACCGCAAGGTTGAATGCCGCGAAACCGGACGCCACAACCAGCGCCCTGCGGGGCGGGTCGGGATCAATTGTGGCGTCATGATTCATGCGCGCGATTGGCCTTTCGTCCTGGACGATGCATGCAAGTCATTGTGCAAGTGTTTGACCCAAACTCCAATATTCAAGCAATCTCGCGCGCGAGGTGTTTCATCTGAATTGAATATGTTTTGCATCCCAATCCCGCGCAACGTTATTGATTGCCCGGAATGGACGATAATTCCGAATTCAACTATGATGTGCTGGCCATTGGCGCTCACCCGGACGACATCGAGCATTCGATCGGCGGGACGCTGATCCATCTGCGCGGGAAAGGCAAAAGCATTTGCCTTGCGCACATGACGCACGGCGAGGCGGGAACCTATGGCGACGCGCAGACGCGCGACCGCGAAGCTCGCGCCGCC
>JAPLSQ010000021.1:0-69692 GCA_026398535.1 Candidatus Sumerlaeota bacterium
GTTTTGTCCAGTATCAGGGCCGGATATTGCGGGGACGCCTGGAATTTGAAAGCATCATCAGGCAACCGCTCATCCGGTTCATGTCACAACGCATCAAGTCCGCCGGCAGACCGGTCATTCTTCTCGGGATTGGCCCGTTGACAAACATCGCGCGCCTGATCCAAGCTGACCCGGCCATCAGCGGCTGCCTTTCAGAGATCGTGCTGATGGGAGCCGGAATCAACAGGATTGAATGGAACTTTGAAATGGATCCAGAGGCCGCGGACATCGTCATGCGCGCCGGCCTTCCTGTGCGTCTGATCCCCGTGAACATCACAGAGAAAAGCGTCATGGACCGCGATGTGCTCCACGCGTTGCGCGACAGCGAGCACAGCGCCCACAATATGCTCTATGAGCTGGTTTGCCACTGGCAGGAAATCCACAACAGCGATCTCCCCATACTGCATGACCCGCTGGCTGTCGGCGCGATTCTCCGCCCCGATTTGTTCCAATTCCAGCCAATGGCAATCAATGTGAATCTCGATCCGGCGGTCAACGCGCGGGGATACTCGTCCGCGAAATCTGATCCCCGATCTTCCATTCAGGCATGCGTGTTGTGCGATTACGAAGGATTTTCCGGATTATACAGGAACATCACGCTTGCCCCGCCCCGCACGGATGCTGCTTTGCGCGCGCCCCGGAAAAAGCCGGTTGCAACCTGACCCGCACGGCCTATGGAAGCGCTGTTCGCATACACATGACGCGCCTTTTTACCGCGATGACGGTCAGGAAATATCAGACATCAGAGATATTGCCTTTTTTAATGCGCTGATGATCCATAATAGAAATTCATGATCTGCCGCCGCCATATCATCGTCCCGCTTTCTGTTCCGCGAATCACGCGCGGCATCCTGCATGGTCTTGGCGCTCTGATTTTCACGTTTATTCTCAGCGCCTGCTTGGACAGCACCCGCGCGCCTGAAATGAAATTCGCCTCGTGGGGAACATCAAAGGATGTCGCGATCTACCGAAACCTGATCGCCATGCATCATCGCGATCATCCGGCCGATCCTCCCGTGACAATGCTGTTCATCCCATGGGGCAACTACTTCACCAAGCTCCAGTTGCTCATCGTGGGAAATGTCGCGCCCGGCATGGCCACAGTGTCCGTTGAAATGGCATACTCGCTTCAGTCGGCGGGCCACCTGCGCAATCTTCAGCCGTTCATCGAGCGCGAACGCCAGACCAATCCAGGCTTCCTGCGCGAGAGCGACTACATCATCGATCCGCTCAATCCGATGTGCGAGTTCGACGGCGACACTTACTACATCCCATGCGGCCCAATGACCATGAATCTGTTTTACAACAAAGACCTGTTCGACAAGGCAGGCATCCCGTATCCTGACGAAACATGGACGTGGGGTGACCTCCGCAAGGCCGCCAAAACCCTCACCGTGCGCGATCCCGATGGCCGCATCGCCCAATGGGGATTCATGTGCGAAAACTGGTGGAACTGGTGGGCGCCATTTCTGTGGCAAAATGAGGCCGACCTGTTCGACGACATGTCCAGCCCAACGCGCTGCCTGCTCGCAGCGCCCAACGCCATTGAAACTTTCCGTTTTTTCCAAACCATGATCTTTGACGACCGCAGCGCGCCCACACCTGTTCAAGCCGCCACGATGAGCGGCAACTTCATGACAGGCAAACTGGCCATGCAGATTCACGGGTCATGGATGATCGAGCAGTTCCGCAACATCAAGGCGTTCAAATGGGACATGTCATGGCTTCCGCGCCAAAAGAAACGTGCCAACATTGTCACAGTCGGCGGCTATGCCATCACCAGCCAGTGCCGCGATCCGCAAGCAGCGTGGAGATTCCTGCGCCAGTTCTGCACGGATGAGGGGCAGCAGGCGCTGTGCAACGATTGCGCCTTGTGGATGCCAAACAAGCGCTCCGTGCTTGCCTCCGATCCCTTCCGCCGCGTCACTGGTCTGCCGGCCCATCACGACATCCGCATCGCCGAATTGCAAGCCGCGCGCCCCGGCATGATCCGCCACCCGCGCTCCAAGGAAATCGTGCACATGCTTGGCATGAAAATCGACCCCATTTTCAATAAAAACCAGGATGTCGGGCAAACGATGAGAGAGCTTGTCCCCGTTATTGACAGAATGCTCGCGGGCAAATCGCTTATCGACACAGAAGGCAGGTGATCAAAGTGGCGCGGCGGCTTTCACAGCGTGAAACTCTCACCGGCTGGCTGTTTGCCTCACCGTGGGCGCTGGGCATGGTGCTGTTTGTCGCAGGCCCGGTCGTGGCGTCACTTGTGATTAGTTTCCTCGAATGGAACCTGCTTGAAACACCGCGCTGGGTGGGCTGGGCCAACTACCGCCGGCTCGTGACGGATGATCCGCTGTTCTACAAATCGCTTAATGTGACACTGCTCTATACGGCCGCGGCCGTGCCGCTCGGGATGGCTCTGTCGTTGGCCTTGGCGCTGGCTCTTGCCCGGCCGCGCCGCGGACAGGGTCTTTTCCGCACCATCTTTTTCTTGCCAACCGTGCTGTCGGGCGTCGCCGCCGCAATGTTATGGAACTGGATATTCAACGCGGATTTCGGGCTTGTGAATGTGTTTCTGCGCCACATGGGCATCACCGGCCCTGAATGGCTGGCCAGCGAGCGATGGGCGCTCCCCGCGCTCATCATCATGAGCCTTTGGGGCATGGGAGGCACAATGGTCATTTACATTGCCGGCCTTCAGGGCATTCCCCGCCATCTGTATGAGAGCGCCGCCATCGACGGCGCCGGGCCGTTGCGCCAGTTCTGGCACGTCACACTGCCCATGCTCTCGCCCGTCCTGTTCTTCACACTCATCATGGGCATCATCGGATCGTTCCAAGTCTTCACTCAAGCCTACGTCATGACCGGCGGCGGTCCCAATTACGCGACTTTCTTTTATGCCCTTTACCTGTTCCAGCAAGCCATCGATTTCCTCAACATGGGTTATGCCTCAGCCATGGCATGGATACTGTTCGCCATCATCATGGCGCTGACAGGGCTTCAGTTTTATTTCTCAAAACATTGGGTCTATTATGAGGAGACGGGGAAATGATCGCCATTAATGACATTCTTTCCCGCAGGCGCGTGCGCGGAGCAATTAGCGGGGCATGTATTTACATATTTCTCTCGGCGGGCGCATTCTTATGTCTTCTGCCACTCATATGGATGATCTCAACCTCGCTGAAGGAACCCGGAAATGTGTTCCTGTATCCTCCGCAATGGATCCCGCGTCCGGTGCGATGGGAGAACTACGCCGAGATATTCACGGAATGGCCGTTCCTCACCTACCTCAGAAACACCATGACCATCACATTTCTTCACATCGTGGGCGTCACTTTGTCTTCGGCACTTGTTGCTTATGCTTTCAGCCACCTGCGTTGGCCGGGACGCGGCGTATGCTTCATTATGTGCATGGCCACCATGATGCTTCCGGGACAGGTCACGATGGCGCCCACTTTCATCATGTTCGTCAAACTCGGGTGGCTTGATTCGTTCAAGCCCCTCGTGGTGCCAGCGTTCTTCGGCTCAGCGTTCTTTATCTTCCTGCTCCGGCAATTTTTCCGCACGATTCCCCGCTCGCTCATCGAAGCCGCGCGAATCGACGGTTGCGGCGAGTGGCGGATCTTTTTTTTCATCATGATGCCCCTCAGTGTGCCGGCACTGCTCATTACGGGCATTTACACATTCATCGGCTCGTGGAATGACTTCATGGGCCCGCTCATTTATCTCTCGTCAGACAGCAAACGCACGCTGGCGCTCGCGCTCGCATATTTCGGACAGAGCTTCATCTCCGGCATCACTCTCCACACGCTCATGGCCGCCTCGCTCATCGTGATGCTTCCGTGCATCGTGCTGTTTTTCGCCCTGCAGAAACATTTCATGCAGGGCATGGTGTTCAGCGGACTCAAAGAGTGATGCCTGGCCTGTTGAGTATCGTCAGTCTGCTCTCCCGGGAATGCTTTAACACCCCAGGCGGCGGCACTTTCCCAACACTTACCTCGCTGATGCATTTTGATATTTTGATGCGGTAGCGCCGCCGATGCCGGGCTGCGCTCTATTGTCATCCTGGCGAATCTCAACATTGTCGATAGCCAGCTTCCCTGTTCCCTGAATTCCCCAGAACAGTTGTGTGGCCGGACTGTCCGGGCACCTGAACGAGAATTCCCTGCAGCCGCTTTCGCCTGTCTTGGGATACCACTTTAAGTCACCAGCCAGTTCCCTTTCCGCCAGCCCGCAGCGCACGATACAATACATGCGTTTTCCGAGCGAGGCGTCAAGGACGCGGTAGTCGAACTTTACATGGTATATTTCCCCTGGTTTGAAAGGCGCGAGATAACGGTTGGTCTGCATGAACTCGTTCCATTCGCTGCGCGGATTTGTGTTTTCACCATACGCTGAGAACCGGCCTGAGATCACCTTGGCGGTGTCGCTTGTGATGCCCACCCACTGGATGCGATCTTGTGAGTAATCCAGCGGTTCAACAGGCGGTTGAGAATACTGGCGCGATGCTCCATCACCAATGAACATCAGATAATTGTTAGGTTTGATCTCCATACCGTCAGGTAGTTTCGCGGGCTTGGCGCCGAAGTTTACGGTCACGCCGCGCCCTGACGAAAAGCATGTTTCCTGCACCATGCGGTCCGGTGTGATAAAGCGGTGCGACACCATCTCATCGCAGGCCACTGATCTGACCCAATCGTTCACATAGCGATCTGTATTGGCAATGTGCGTCCGGTGGCGCATGAATGCATCGCGGTTGAGAAAATACATAGGAACGCCCGCGTAAAGCACATTCCACAGGTTCTTCCTCTGCCAGTACTGCGGGTAGCGGTCCATGCCGTCCTCCCATCGCCAGGTTTGCGTCACACAACCGCCCACAACAAGCTGGCTGAATGGTATGCGGTAATCGGGATTCATCTCCTTTTCATAAACAGACGGCATATCTTGATATCCCCACCCAGGGTGTCCCCATGCAAACTGGTTGATCGTCATGTTGCCCTCCTGCCATCCGATGTAAGGCGTGACCCAATCATCACAGCCCTCGGTGCCAACCACCAGGCCGAGCCCGCCCGCATATTTAAGAATGTCGCCTTTTGCCCGCACAACTCCGGAAGCGTCCAATCTGTGGCCTGCGCGCCAGTCAACCTCCTTTACGGGCGCAACATATCCGATGGTGTCGATGAAAAACGCATTGTACGGATACCGTTTCAGACAGGCGGGAATCTGCGCGCGGGCCATGTCGAGTGCTTGTTCCTGATTTATCGTTCGCGCGTCAGGACCGAATGCTTTCACAAAATTCCCGTTTTCATCGCGAATGGCCGCTGTGTCGTACGCATCAGTGTGCCATTGCTGATATATGATACGATCAGATTTTTTCGGATGGGTGTCGCGGTACTGGTCGTAACGCGACACAAGGTAGCCCATCGCTCGTATATCCCGGATCACGCCGGACAGTTCGTTCGCCCAGTCCGGACGTCCAAGCGTGTCGTAATAATACGACTCGATGTTAATGATGGCGCGGCTGATGCCGTCGGCGCGCATCATGCGCGCCACGTCGAGCACCTCGTCAGGGCGCCCCGCAAGCCAGAACACCGGGGCGCCCATCGCGCGCGCATACTCCGGATTCGCTCCGACTTTTTCCGCCAGCGTTTTGATCGTGCCGCCTGCCTGCATGTGTCTGCGATAACGCTTGGCAAGCGAGACGTAGTCACCCGATGGAGAGAAATGGAATATAAGGCGGTATGCCTTGTCAAAACGGCCAAGATTTGAGTGCCAGTTCGCGCCCGGAAGTATGACGGTTTGGCCGTTGTAAACCGTGCTGAGCATCCGATAATGGGCAAGCCATGGCGTGTCAAAAATCATGAGCATCCCCTGCCCCCCATCGGGTTCGATCATCCCAAGACATGCATTGACTATGCCCTGCGTGTCATAAACATCACCGCCCATATTCCAGACGTAATCAAAAAAGGCCGGATCGTCCTTGCGCATCGGCAGAAGAAGACCGCTGGAACCGGGAAAGACCATCTGCGCCTTTTTCGATGGCGGGGCAAAGTGCCAGGGATAAAGAAGCTGTGAGAATGTCCGGGTAGAGGACGATACAATCTCAACCGCCAAGTCGCCATTTTCCCTGCCGAAATAACAGCTGATACTGCACGGAATGGAGATCAGAGCGCATGAGGTGACGGCGGGCAATTCAACTTCCATTTGAATGCTGTCCCGTGAGACCGAAATTGCCGGTGACTTGCTCCGCGGTGTCCGCGCCATTGAGCTGTCTGTGGTCAATTGAGCGTCAGCAAAAGTCGTCAGATCACCATGAACCCACCCCTGCGGATAGTATGCCTGCGCGTCGCGTGCGCCCGCATTGGAGGAAAAATTCAGACCAGCCGCGAACGCCATGGCCGCTGATTCACCACTTTCCAATGTGCCCGCTCCCTCGATGTTCTCCCATGGTATGGCAACCATGATCCTGTAACCGCCGGCAATGCGCGTCATGGTTGCGCGTTCCGGCTGTTTGCTCGCGCTGGATCGGGCTTTGCGCACGACCGCGCCTGGTGGCGGGCCGGACAGGAAGGCCGTCACCTGATTGCCGCCGAGCCACAGTTCAAGTCCATCGCTTTTCCAGTATTCAGCCTGGTCAGGCGGGCAGAAGACAACAGCCGGATCGTTGACCTCTGCCGCCGCATAAAAATTATCCGAGTCCCATGCAAGATAAAGAGGATGCTCATGACCTGTTTTGTCTTTGATCATAAGTGATGGCGTGTCCGGCCATCCTGTCTTGTCCGTGCCAAATGAGGGCTGGCTGGGCGCCTTGCGAATGGATATCGCAGGGGGAGCAGGAATGGTAATCTGCCGCCAGAAGGTCTTTGAGCGTTTTTCAAAAACCTCAAGAGCGCCGGATGCCGGATCGGCGGTCACGCGCAGGGCGTCATTCTCAATCACTGAGCCGGTTGCGGAAACAGTCAGGATGAGGGCGGACAACATGGCTGTCATGGCGGCCCAGCGCGATCTTCGCCGCATTCTGTGTTTCATACTTTTAATGCCTTGTTTTAAACCAGTTTTGTCAATCTAATCACACATGCTTTCGTCTCCGCACTGCTGAATGTGTTTGACTAAACCGGTTTATCAGGCGATACGGTCGCGCGCATCAGACCGCAATGCAAGGAAGCGGACACATATCATCCGGAGTTGCCGTTCATGGAACTGGAAGGAATCAGTGATTTTTCGCGTATTGTCGCGCGGTGTGAGGAGTGCCTGCACATGCGGAACCATGACCGTCCGCTGTTGCACTTGTGGTCGCCGGCACCGGGCGCTCCACCGACGCTGCCGCCTTCCCCCGCCGACATCCGCGAAAGATGGTTCAATTTCGATTGGCGGCTCGATTGCCACAAGGCATTTTTAATGGCAACGGAGTATCACGCCGAGGGATTCCCATCATTTTTCTGCAATCTCGGCCCTGATGTCATCGCCGCGTTTCTTGGCGCGGAATTCTCCTTTGCGCAAGACACAAGCTGGGCGCATCCGTTCGTCCATGACTGGGAAGCGCTCCCCTCTCTGCGCTTTGATGCGGAAAATCCCTTTTGGAAGGCGATGGAGAATTTCCTGCGGCTTGCAACCGAGCACGGCCGCGGAAAATGGATCACCCAGACAGGTGATCTCCATTCGGGCGCCGACGCTCTCAGCGCTCTGCGCGGACCCGAAGAGCTGTGCATGGATATCATCGAGAATCCGGCCGAAATCGCAAAGCGGCTTGATGAATGTCATGAAGTCTGGCTCGAGGTTGTCCAGCGCCATTGTAAGATCATCCTCCCGGCAACAGAGGGGTTGACCACAAGCTGGATTCCGATTGCTGTTCATGGACGTTATGCCGTTCTGCAAAACGACTTTTCGTGCCTTGTGAGCGGGAACGTGTTTGACAGCATGTTTGCAGGTGTGTTGCGGCGCGAAGCGCAAGCGCTCGACTGGGCTGTGTACCATTGGGATGGCCCCGACGCTATCCGGCACATGGATTCGATCTGCGCGCTGCCCGAAATCCGCGCCATCCAGTGGGTGCCAGGCGCCGGCCAACCGCCCATGGCGCAGTGGATCGACCTGCTGCACAAGGTTCAGGCGCGCGGAAAGGGGCTGACACTATTCTGTGAAGCCGGCGAGGTGATACCACTGACTGAGGAGCTCCGTCCCGAGGGATTGATGCTGTTCGCTGGCGCAAATGATGGCGACGAAGCCCGCACGCTCATAAAAGAAGTGGAACGTATCTGCCGGCGCAAACGCAATCCGTCTGTCGCCATGCCATGATTATGCCCGCGCCGCGTTCATACCCGCCGCGCTGCTTAATTATGCGGATGTTATCCCTGTTGAATATCAGCGCACATAACAGGTATGAAAAGCCGTGGTTTTTTCCACCTGTATGCCAGTCTTTTGCTTCGATGGGTTGGTATGCCATGCTCCCCTGTAGCTCAATCGGCAGAGCATTCGGCTGTTAACCGAAGGGTTGTAGGTTCGAGTCCTACCGGGGGAGCCAAATCTGGTATTAGGGAACCTCTGAAAAACGCCGTATGTGTTTTTAGACATGATTTTTGCTCATAGAATCCTGCAATGATACTGCCTTGAGGATGCCTTTTTTAATTGAAGGGTCAGCGATCATTCTCCCGGGCAAACGGGCAAAGAAAGGTATGCGATATGGGCCTTTTTTACACAGAGCGCAACTGGCTTGCGTTTTTCTGCCGCATCGCCATCGCGGCGGTTTTCATTCCTCACGGTCTCGATAAACTGGTGAAATATGATCTGCTGGGATGGAACGGTCCTGAACCATGGGCATTGACCATGTCGGCCTTGCTGAAGACCAATTTTCTGGCCGAACAACACAAGCTCCTGCTGGCACAGATCGCGGCATGGACAGAGGTGGCCGCCGGGGGCGCCTGCCTGCTGGGGCTGATGGTGCGCATCGCCGTCCTGCCCCTTATCGCCAGCCGGTGCATCGCGCTGGCAATCATGGCCAATGAATCCAATCTGCTCAACATCACGAGATTCCCCAACATCGCCGTTCCTGTGCTCGAGTTCAATGTCATCCTCAGCCTCATCTGCCTGGGCCTGCTCGCTTCCGGCGCCGGCTCGCTCTCGCTGGATAAATTCATCACGGGCGAACCTGAATACGAGTATGAATACGACGACGAATACGACGAGGACGAAGCTCCGCCAAACAGGTGACAACATGTCTTCGCGGACGCGCGCATTTTGATTTGAGTATCTGATATCATAGGCAGGCTGGGATCCGCCGTGGCGGACGCCACAATTAAGTCTTGAGACCCGACTCCTTGGCGAATTCTTCAAACAGTTCCTTCTGCTTCTGGGTGAGGTTTCTGGGCGTGCTGACTTTGACGATGACATTCTGATCGCCCTGTAAGCCGCCGCGCCGCGCCACCCCAAGCCCCTTGAGCCTGAACACAGTGCCGCTCTGTGTGCCAGCGGGGATTTTCAGTTTCAATTCTCCGTCAAGGGTTGGCACTTTGGTTTCCCCGCCCAGAACCGCCGTGGCGATGTCGATTACCTTGTCGATGATGATCTTGTCGCCGTCGCGTCTGAAAAAGAGATGCGGCGCCACGCGGATGTGCAACAGCAGGTCGCCTGAAGATCCGCCATGCATTCCCGCGTTGCCCTCGCCCGCCAGCCGGATGATCTGGCCATCCTTGATGCCGGGCGGTATTTTCACGGTGAGAGTTTTGGGCATGACTGCAACGCCCGTTCCGCGGCACACAACACATGGCGATTTTATGAAGCGGCCCCGCCCCCCGCACTTCGGGCATATTCTCTGAACCCCGAAATTCCCCTGCGACACGGTCACAGTGCCGCGCCCCTTGCAGTCGGGACACACATCGGGCGTGGTGCCGGGCTGGGCGCCGTTGCCGCCGCAATTGGGGCATGTGCCGGATTTGTCAAACGTGAATTCCCGGCGGCCTCCCTTGACCGCGACTTCGAAGGGGATGGTCATTTCGAGCTGGATGTCGTTTCCGCGCCCCTCATCAGCCTCATCGCCGAAATCGGACTCATCAAACCTGCCATGTGCGCCGCTGCCGCCGCGCATCCCCTGCTGGCGCGCGCCCGCCTGTCCGCGGAACATGTTTTCAAAGATATCCCTGAAACCGGAAAATCCGCCAAGGTCCTCGAAAGTATATGCCTGCTCACCACCCGCTCCCGGCCCGGCATAGGTTCGCCCGCGCGCGCCAGTTCCAAAACCCTGTGCGCCGTCAAAACCGCCCGCGCCGAAACCCGCGCGCCGCATGGCGTCATACTGGCGGCGCTTCTTTTCATCGCCAAGCACATCATAAGCCTCGCTGATCGCCTTGAACCGCTCCTCGGCCTGTTTGCTGCCCCGGTTGCGGTCGGGGTGATATTGCATCGCAAGCTTGCGATAGACCTTTTTGATTCCATCCTGGCTGGCGTTTTCGGGAACCCCAAGCACCTGGTAAAAGTTGTCAGTCATGTTCTATTTGAAATACCATCGGGACGCCCCCCGTTATGCGCAAATATTTGTTTTGCCCGTAAATTCATAGCTGGCGCGGAATATAGTCAAGCCCGCTGATGTAAAACGCCGCTCATATCCCGTTTGAAAGGCAAGCAATTCGGGGGGCGGATCAATCCGGCGGAACAAAGGATTGCGGGCGAAAACCTCCAGCATCTCCTCTTGGTATTCTTTCACATCCGTGCGCGCGTGAACAAAACCGCCGCACCGGAGAATCCGCGCGAGCATATCGGGCGCGCCTGCGCGGAAAAACCGCCGGCGCGCATGACGGCGCTTGGGCCAGGGATCGGAAAAATAGACATGCACCGCCCGCAGGCAGCGATCAGGGAGGTAATTCGCGAGCAGATTTTCGGCCTCCGAGTTGATGAGCGCCACATTCTCCAGACCTGCCCGCTTACTTTTTCGCACGGCCCTGTTCAGCACGCCCGTTTTGCGCTCAATGCCGATATAGTTGACCGAGGGATTGGCGGCCGCGCAACCAACCAAAAAATCGCCCCGCCCCGTGCCGACCTCAACTTCAACAGCGCCGCTGCGGCCAAACAACACGGCCAGATCCATAGGCGCCTCGACATCGGCCAGAGTCAGGTATCCGGCATCGACGAAGACGTGTACCGCCACAGGGCGATCATTCACCGCATCATTCATCACTGATTTTTGCCTTAAAATTATTCCGTGTGTACAACAACCAAAGAGTGCAGATATTGTCCGGCATGATCATCGCGAATTATATGACATCCAGTGATGTTGTTCTTGATGTGACGGAGGGGCCGCCGCACGCTGTGTTCCGGCAGTTACTGGCTCCCCTGCGCCGCGAGAACGCGCTCATTCAAGTTGAATCCATCGTTGATGATCTTGCCGCGCGCGAAGAAATGATGAGCACGGCGCTCGGACAAGGTTACGCCATCCCGCACACCCACACGGCCCAGATCGCCAGCCCCAGGATTATTATTGGACGGTCATTGAAAGGAATCGACTTCAAAGCCATCGATTGCGAACCTGTCCACTGTTTTTTTCTCATCCTCTATCCCAAAGATGCCGGCGAGACACATATGATCCTGCTGTCGCGGCTCTCGCAGCTCATGATGAACACACCGCTCATGGAACGAATACTGATGGCGCGCGATTCAGAAAATATGATCAAGACCATCGCCCATTGTGAAAAATCACTGAGCGCGAAACCTGGCACGCCTGCCGGCACATCAGACACGGCCGGAAAGTGACAACGATTGCGCATCATTGCCGGAGAACGGAAAGGTCATCCACTGCGCGCCCCGCGCGGTTCGGGCACACGGCCCACCCTGTCGCGTGCGCGCGAGTCCGTTTTTTCAATACTCGGCGCGCAAGTTTTGGGCGCAACCGCCGCCGACCTATTTGCCGGCGCCGGCAGCCTGGGTCTCGAGGCGCTCAGCCGCGGCGCGCACCATTGCATTTTCGTCGAACGCAACCGCGCGGCGCTCGATACCCTTCATGCAAACATCCGGAAACTCGGTTATGAGAGCAAAACCGTGGTGTGCGCGAACGATGTGCTGCGATGGTTGCGGCAGCCGGGCATTCCTCCATACTCGCTGACACTCATTTTAGCTGATCCGCCTTATCAGACAGGTCTTGCGGAAAAAACCATGAGCGCTCTGGCGCACGCTGATCTTCTGCAACCGGACGGAATGCTGGTCATGCAATGCGCGGCCAGAGAAACCATCCCTGAAGAATGCGCCCCCCTCGGCCTGTATCGCACTGAATTATATGGTGAAACTGCCGTTCATTTTTTCTGTGTGATGCCATGACAATAAAAATCGCGCTGCACAGGTAATATGCCCTTGTGAGGACGTACCAGATGCTCATGTTGATGGTTAGGGTTCCGTGAAACAGCCGGAGAATTCCAACGAGATCGAACAATGCCGTTGTCAGGCGTTTGAATTATTTGAAGAAGCCTACGAAGCCCATATGCGGGGCGATTATGACGGCGCCATCAATCTCTATCAGCGTTCCATTAAGCTCTACCCCACAGCCGAAGCCTACACTTTCCTAGGCTGGACATGCAGCGTGCTTGGCCAATACGACGACGCCATCGATTATTGCCTGAGAGCCATTCGTCTTGACCCTGAGTTCGGCAACGCTTATAATGACATCGGCGCCTACCTGATCGAACTCGGGCGGTCGACGGAGGCCACTCCATGGCTGGTCAAAGCCATCCAAGCGCGCCGATATGAATGCCGCCAATTCCCATGGTTTCACCTTGGCAGCATTTACGAGTCGGCCGGGGATTACAAACATGCCAAGGTCTGCTACACGCGATCGCTGTCATGCTGCAGGCATTTCCCCCGCGCCCGCCGAGCCCTCGCGCGCATCATATCCATGAGCAATTGAAATTCCACCCCAAAGCGCGCCAATAATACCGTTTTCACGAAATGTAGTTGAACTTGCCCATACCCCGCCGGTAATTAAGTAACTCAACAGGATCAAAACATGGCAATTGCTGATCACAAATGTTCTCTTGAGCAAATATGCGCTCCCGCGCCGCGCGAATTTCAGGAGCCTGATGAAAAGATCAGGCGCATATTTGCGGAGATTGCCCAGGAAACCGGATTGTCGGATGAAGGGTGCATGCAAGGACCGGGGGACGGCGCCGATCAAACAATCCTGATTTATGACAAATTTTCAGGGCCTCGGCGCCTTTTCTGACAACCGATGCACATCATCGGACGAAAATTCTTCTACCTGCTCCTTCTGTTGACGGTTGCCCTGATTCCCATCGTGCTTATCCCGCGCATTCCGACAATGAATCCGGCAATCCACTCAAAGGAACTGGCCTCAAGATTCCTGCTCGCGGGCATGGGCTTCATGGTCATACTTCTGTGGCGATGGCAGCCCCGCAGACGGCTTGACCTGCCACAGATCGCGCTGCTCTCCATCGTGGCGGTGAATCTGATGGCCACCTTTGCCTCCCAACGCGCCGGTTACTCATTTTTCGGCTTCTGGCATCTGTGGGGATTCACGTTGCTGGCGCTGGCGATTTACCGTTACGCTCCCTCGATGAATGAGTGCAGGAAGTTCATCATCGTCATCATTGGCGCGGCGGCAATCGTGGCGATTTACGGAATGAGCGCCTATTTCGGCTTCAATCCCCTGCGAACCTTCTATCCGTTCGTCTTCAAAACCGAGGAGGGACGCAATTACATCCACTCATTCCTCGGCAATCCGGAATATTTCGGCGGCTACATGGCCCCGGTGGCCGCGCTTGCGTTCAGCCGGTTTTTTCGGAGCGGCGCAAGGGCCTGGCAGCGCCTGTTGTGGCTGATTGCCGTGCTGTTTTTTCTGATCGCGCTGATGCTCAGCGGCACGCGCGGCGCCACGATAGGATTTGCCGTTGCGGCGGTTATACTGCTTGTGCGCGAGTTCCCCGCCCTTCCGCGCCGCACACGCAAATGGCTGGGAGCATCGCTCATCGCGCTTGCCTGTGCCACCCTTGCGGCCATCATGGTCTTTTCATTCCCCAATCCTCTGAACAGGCGCAATGTGCGCATTGCCCAGCGTTTTGCCGATCTGTTCGATGTCACCACAGCATCCGTACGCGAACGCATCCTGTTCTTTTCAGTCGCCGGACGCATGATCGCCGCCAATCCGCTGCTCGGTGTGGGCCCCGGGGGCTTCAGGCTGGAGTTTTATCCGACCGTGGCTTCGCTCGTTCAGGCGGATTCGCGCGCGGGCGTGGAGATGATGGCAATCGACCTGCAAAACCGCGTCGCGGAACATGCCCATAATGACTACCTCGAAATATGGTGCCAAACCGGGACACTCGGCCTTGCGGCTTTCCTGTTCCTTATCAGTGTGGGCACGGCGCAATTCATCACAACACGCCGTCCGGCGCTTGCCGGCGCCGATGATACGGGCACGCACGCGAAAGATCACGCGCCTGGTCCGCCTGGGTCTGATCCCACAGACCCGCCCGCTCCAAACAAACCCCTTGCACAGATGAATGCCGGTGATGCGGCAACATCATGCATCACGCAAAAGATGAGCGAACTCGAGTTGTGCCGGACAGGCTTTTTTGCGGCCGCGGCGTGTATTTTCATCAATGCGGCGTTCAGCTTCCCATTCCATTTGCCCGAACGCGCTTCTCTTGCATGGACGCTCGTTGGATTTTTCTTTGCCTCGAATCGCGCCCTGCGCGAGATGATGGAATGATTATGGAACCATCCGCCTGTGTGTCATTGTCATAGAATGTGACATGTTTTTGTTCGGGGTCTTTATGCTATCGCAGAGAACAGGAAACAGGATACGACCGGTGAAACACAAATCGCTGTCATATTTGACGATCATCCAAGCCCTTGCTTTGACGCTTCTCATGCTCACAGGATGCGCTGAGCGCGGCAAGCCGGGGGATCAAGCCACGGCAGCGCCGGAAGGCGCCGCGCGCTCCAAAACAAAGCAGAAGCCGCAGGATTCCGCGCAAGCATCACCGGCGGATATGCCCCAACCATCAGGAATTTCCGCGGCGCCCCAGACAACCGGCACAGCCGTTTCACCAGCGGATCAGGCAGACTCATCAAGTCTTGCGGGCGCGGCATCGCCGGTTGTGGTCGACGACACGCCTGAGACAAACCGGCTCGGCAATGAAACCAGCCCGTACCTGCGCGGCGCGGCAAAATCACCAGTGAATTGGCGGCCGTGGAATTCCGAGGCTTTCGCCCGCGCCCAGTCGCTCAACCGTCCCATTCTGATCTCTATCGGCGCATGCTGGTGCGGCGCCTGCCGCCTGATGGACGACAGCACATATCAAGACAAGGAAACCGTCGCTTTTATCAACGACAACTTTGTGGCCATAAAAACCGATGCCGACGAAAGACCCGACATCAGCGGCCGTTACAAGCTGCTTTTCAGCATGGTCAACAACCGGCAAAGCGCCCTGCCGCTGACTGTTTTCGCGCTGCCCGATGGACGAGCCTTCGATGTCCTTGGATATGTCCCCGCCCGGACAAACGACGGACAGAAAAGCATGACCGATATTCTTCAACAGGTTCTGGTCATCACGCGCGACAGGCGCGCAGATGCCGAAAAACAGGCGGAAGCATATGCGGGAAAATTGGCGCAGGCCGCGGCCTCGCATACGCCGGGCGAAATCAGCGGGGAGGTTCTGAAGAAAGTCGAAGCCGCGATAGGCAGACAATTCGACGCCCAGAACACGGGTTTTGGCCCCGCCGACGGGCCAAAAGACCCCGGCGGCGCCGCGCTTCTATTCCTTTTGCATTATTACTCAGATTATAACGATCCAGCCGCTCTCGACATGGTCACGAAAACACTCAACACTTACGTGCGCTGCGGTTTGCGTGATCATGTGCTGGGCGGGTATTTCCGCATGAGCGCCAACGGCAAATTTACCCGGCCGTCCTATGAAAAGATGCTCCATGTTCAGGCGCAGTTGCTGAGCGCGTATTCTCTGGCCCATGCCGCGACCGGCAAGGCGCTGTACAAGGAAACAGCGCTCGAAATCCTCAAATTCATGCGCGACACTTTTGAGGCGCCGGATGGCGGATTTTACGCCTCGCAGGCCGCCAATACCGACCCCGATGATCAATGCGCCTATTTCACCCATACACCCGCCGAAATCGAAAAAATCGCGGGCAAAGGCAACGACACGGCTGTTTTCATGCGCTACCTCAACATAGGAACAGATGGCAACAAGGATACGGCGGTACGCAGCGCGGCATACTCCGACAAACCTCTCCAAGCCGCGGCCGACGCGCTGAAAATCAGCCGCGATGACGCCCAGAAATCACTCGATTCCGCGCGCAAGAAACTCTACGATGAACGCATGGCGCGGGAGACCGTCCCTTATGTCGACAAATCCCTCTACACCTCATGGAACGCGATGATGGCATGCGCTTATTTCGACGCATATAAATATCTTGGCTTAGCCGACCCGCGTGATTTCGCCATAAAAACCACCGATCTGATGCTTAACAAAATGGTGTCGGAAACAGACGGAGTCGCCCATGTTTACGCCAAAGGCAGGGCGTCCGTCTATGGTTTGCTGGCTGATCAGACGCTTCTGGCCGCAGCCCTCATTCAATGCTTTGAAGTGACCGGAAAGAAGGAATATTTCGACACGGCCGAGTCGCTCATGAACTTCGTTGAGGCGAAGTACCTGGACAAGGCATCGGGACTGTACTTTGACCGTGATCCAGCCACCACATCAAGCGATGGTCTTCTTATGGTGACCGGCTTCGATTGGCCGGAAAATGCCGGGCCTTCCGGCAACGCCGTCGCGGCGATGGTGTGGTACCAGCTTTACATGGCCGCCAACAAGGAAGAATATAAAACCCGCGCCGAACGCATCGTCAAGGCAATCGCGGGCACCAGTGAAACCCGGAGCGCAAATCAGGCGGTTTTCGGCCAAGCCATGGCTCTCGTTGTCAATGGCGCGCCCAAGGCAATGATCATCGCGGAAGACAACGATCCCATGAAAAACCAGATGCGCAACGCCGCATTGCCGGTTTTCCGCATGGGAAAACTGGTGGAAACACTCTCTCCGCTCGAAGCAAAAGGAACAATGTACCCCCCGGCCAAGGATGGCATGGCCATCGCCTATATCTGCACCGCGGAAAATTGCGCGCCGCCGGTGCGCAAAGCCGCCGACATCGCGAATGTGCTGAAAACTTTTGGCAAGCCGGCAGACGCCAACCCGACGACATCGGCTGACAAGGTTGATGCGCCTGCCGCTGCCAAGTCATCCGGCGAGCCGCCGAAATCGGACTCAACTGAATAAGTCAATGATGCACACCCTTCTGATAGCTGACGACGAAAAGAACACACGCGAAGGGTTGAAATGGGCGCTCGAGCGCAAGAACCTCAACATAATGCTCGCGGCAGATGGAGGGGAAGCCCTTCGCATCGTGCGCAACAACACTGTGGATGTGCTCATCACCGACCTCAAAATGCCTGTTCTCGACGGCATGAGCCTGCTCGAACGCGTGCGCAACGAATCGCCAGCCACAACCGTCGTTGTGCTCACAGGCCACGGCACAGTCGAATCCGCAGTCGATGCCATGAAGCACGGCGCATATGACTACCTGATCAAACCGATCAACATCGACGAGTTGAATTTGCTTGTCGAACGGATACTCAACAACCGGTCCATGGCCGAGGAAAACGAACAGCTTCGCCAGAACCTGCATGACAAATATGGTTTCGAAAACATCATCGGCAAAAGTGACGCGATGATGGCGATCTTTTCAAAGGTTCGCACCGTCGCCGCCTCGCGCGCGAATGTGTTGCTGTATGGCGAGAGCGGCACGGGCAAGGAAATCATCGCCAATGCCATCCACCAGAATTCCCCCCGCCGTGCCAACCCATTCGTGAAGGTCAATTGTGGCGCTCTGCCGCTCACGCTGCTCGAAAGTGAACTCTTCGGTCACGAAAAAGGCGCATTCACCAATGCCATCCGCCAGAAGCCCGGGCGGTTTGAAATGGCCGATGGCGGCACATTACTGCTCGATGAAATCAGCGAGACGGCGCCGGAATTCCAGGTCAAACTGTTGCGCGTCCTGCAGGAAGGAGAATTTGAACGCGTCGGGGGAACGCAAACCCTCAAAACGGATGTCCGCGTGATTGCCGCGACCAACAAGCGGCTCGATGAGCTTGTGCGGGAGGGCAGGTTCCGCGAAGATCTGTATTATCGCCTGAAGGTTGTCGAAATCGCGCTGCCGCCTCTGCGGGACCGCCGCGAAGACATTCCGTTGCTCGTTGATCATTTCCTCGACGAATTTTCCAAGTATTACACAAAACCCAAACCGCGTGTCGCCGCGCGCGCCATGACAGCACTGCAAAACTTCCCGTGGCCGGGAAACGTCCGCCAGTTGAAAAATGTCATCGAGAGCACGATGGTCATGAACGAGGGTGAATTGACGATGAAAAGCCTGCCCGACGAAATCCGCCAGGAAGGCGGGGAGCAGAATGTCGTCCGGATACCTGCCAGCGCATCCCTGCGCGAGGCCGAACGCGAACTCATCCAAGCCGCGCTCATAACCAACAGCGGCAACCGCGCCAAGACCGCGCGTCAGCTCGGTCTCGGGCGTAAAACACTTTACCGAAAACTCGAAGATTACGGGATTGAGTGAAGCTGATCCGCGGCTCCCGCGCCGCTCTGATCGGCCTGTTGATCAGGAAAGATCGCTGAGTGCGGGACTGTCGCGGAAACCCATGGCATCGGCGAAGGCATCCTGATATTCGGGTTGACCGCCAAGTTCCATGTATTCAGCGCTCTCGCGCACAGCCTCGGCCCGGCGCCATGCGGCGCGATCGCACAAGGCGATGCGCGCGCCCACACCCGCCGCGTTGCCGATGAAATGGACGCGCTCGGGTTCGATGTCTGGCACAAGGCCAATGTCGAGCGCGCTGGATTTGCGCACATAACTGCCAAATGCGCCCGCGATGAGCACCTGTTCGAGATCGCAGGTCTCCACTCCCAACCGCTTCATGAGCAGATACGTCCCGGCATGGATGGAACCTTTGGCAAGTTGAAGCTGGCGAATGTCGTGCGATGTGATCATCACCGGAGCGCCCGTCTCTGTTTCCGTGCCTGAGGCAAGAACGACGGCACGGTGTCCCTGCTTGGTTGAAACGATGCGGGGCAAAAGCTGCGGGTATGCGGCCGCGTCAATATCTTCGGCCTGATGAAGCCTTCCGGATGGATTGAGCAGCCCGCAACGCAGGAAAATGGCTGCTGCGTCGATGAGCGCCGAACCGCAGATGCCCCTGGCCTTGACACCGCCGAGAATGCGCACCACAAGGCGCCCCCCTGAAGTCATCGACACACGGTCGATGGCGCCCGGCGCGGCCCGCATGCCCTGGCTGATATGCGCGCCCTCAAAGGCAGGACCCGCCGCCGTCGATGTGGCAATAAGCCGTTTGCAGTTGCCCAGCACGATTTCTGAGTTCGTGCCGAGATCAATCATCAGTGAAAGCTTGTCCGTCCGGTCAAGTTCCGCCGCAATGATGCCGGCCACTGTGTCGCCGCCGACGTTGCTGCGGATCATCGGATAAACACGCAGGCAGGCGGCGGGTCGCAACTGAATGCCCAGGGACAGCGCCTTGATTGTCAGTCCCCGCGACCATACGCCGACAAAAGGCGAATGGCCAAGCGGACGCAGATCGGCGCCCACAAGCGTGTGCAACATCGCGGGATTGCCCGCCGCGCACGCCGACCACACATCCTCGCGCATGCACCCCGCTTCAGCAAGCAGTTCGCCGAGCACGGTATTGATGCCGGCAATCATCGCCTTGTGGAGATGCTCGTTGCCGTGCGCGACATTGATCGCATGACCAATGCGCGATATGACATCGGCGCCAAAATGAATCTGCGGATTGAGGCTGGAGGTATACGCCGCTGGAATGCCGGTTGTGAGATCAACCAGCGCTCCGGCAAGCGTCGTTGAGCCGAGATCAAGCGCAAGACCAAAGAGCGGTTTGTCCGCATCCCCGCCCGGACGCAAATCGAGGATGTCACCCTCATCAATAACGACCGTCATTCGGCGCTCATCGGCATCCGCGACCGCCGTCAATTCGCGGAGCTGATCGATTGCGAAACAGGGCGCTGCCCGATCGGGCAGCTCCAGCGCCAGTGAATCTGCCAGCGCCCACTGGTGATCAAGCGAAGGCGCGGGGAGTTTCAGTGAATAACGCCGCACGAAAGGCTCAAAACCGCCGGCCAGAAGATCGGGCGGGCCGAAACTCTTGCCCGTTAGAGTGCGTGCGACAGGCGGAATTTCAACCGTCGCGTCCGCGGCGATGACCGCCCTGCAGGCCAGACGCCAGCCCGCGGCAAGATCATCCCCGCCAAGCAGTTTGCGATCGGCTTCTGTTGGCTCCGGCGCGCCTTCAATAAAACGCGCACGGCATTTGCCGCATGTCCCCCTGCCGCCGCAGGGATGATCGACAAGAATATCAGCGCGCGCGACTGCTTCTGAAAGCGGCGCGGCTTCAGCAAGCTCCACAACCTTGTTGTCTGGCAGAAGACGAAGTGTGATCATGATTATTTCAGAACTTCATCACGCAGGCGGAGAAATTTGAAGCCGAGGAACTGTGCGTTTCCCTTCCGGGCGCGTTCGGCGTTCTTCTTCACATTGTCGTTCACATACTGCATGATGGGTTGCTCCTTCACCTTGGGCGATGTTGAATGGATGAAGGTCACCGTTCCGTCGGGCAGGCGGCCAATCAAACCCACATGTCCCATCCACACGCCGCTCCCCTGCCCGCGCGCCACATTCACAAAATCGCCATCCTTGAGTTTCGGCAACACACCCTCAACCGCTTGCGCGGGGATATAGATGTCGTCAAGCATCTCGGGTTTGAAGTCCTGGCCGATGCCAAAATTGCCGAAGAATTTCGCACGGTCTATTTTTTCCTGGTAGCGCGTCACCGTTGTCGCGCCGAGTTTTCCCGTGACATCCTCGACAAGCCAGGCGTTGTTCTTGTCCCAATCCGCTTCCGTGTAATGATTGCGCGTTGTCATGCCCGGCTTCCCATCTTTGTAACGGATTTTCTGCAGCGTGGCGAAGAATTCCTTCCAATCATGACTGAGAGCCATCGCATATGTATGCTCGGAAAACACGACACAATCGCTCTTGCCCAGGCTGAACATGGGATCCGGATCATACACCTCGTAAGGGAACTCGCCAAGCAGATACATCCGGTAGGGTTGGTTGATATTTTTTCTCGCCAGATGAACAACACGCTCGCGCAGATTGGGAAATTGCCGCTGAGCCCACCCAAGATAAACATCGGCCTCTTTGGGCGCCATCATATAGATCGGTTTGCGTTCGATGCGTTCAAGCCACCAATCCCTTTGCTCATTGGTCAGACGGGGATTGGGCATCTTTTCAAGATACCAGCTTTTCCACCCGGCGGGCAGCGCCGGCCATGGGAGATCATGCAGATAGGACAGCAGACGCCAATAGCTGACGTCATAATCCAGTTTGGCCTTATCCCCTCTGACAAGTTCGATAATGCCGCGTTTGACACGCTTTTCCATGGCGGCCGTTGTTTCACCGGCGCGCGGTTTGACATTCCATGCCGAGACGGCCACGGGGACATTGACGATGCCCCGCGGCGCGGCAAGAACGGCGTTGCTTGCGGCCAAAACCAGCACAGCCATGGAGATGGAGATGACATATAATTTCATCATAACTTGGCTCCGTGATGATTGGAATCAACTGACACGACGAGAAACATGACCGCGTCATTCAATTCAGTCCACACAAAAGGCCATCCGCATCCTGACGCTACATATTGACAGGCGCAGTGATGACTTGCGAAGCATCGCGTCATGTTTGACATGAAAGAAATATTGGACGCCGTGGCTTCCGGGCAACTGAAACCCGAAGATGCCGCAGGCCGGATCAGAACATTGCTTCGGGAATCCGGCTCATTCGCCGAAATGGGTCACACAAAACTTGACCTCCAGCGGCGCGCGCGCAGGGGTGTTGCCGAAGCGGTGTACTGCGCGGGAAAGACGCCAATGCAGGCGCTGGAGATTGCCGCGCGCCTTGACGCCGACGGACAGAACGTGCTTTGCACGCGCGTATCCGCGGAAATGGCCGTACACATGCTGGCAAGCCGCCCGGACTTCATTTACAACGCTGTCGCGCGCATCATATATAAGCGCAACGAGGCCATGGGCGCGCCGCGCGGGCTGATTCTCGTCCTCACAGCGGGCACCTCGGATATTCCAGTCGCCGAGGAAGCGGCGCTCAGCGCCGAGATGATGGGCGACCGGGTCGAGCGGGTATTCGATGTCGGCGTGGCCGGCATCCACAGGCTGTTCGGAGCCGCCGGGGAACTCATGCGGCAGGCGCGGGTGATCATCGTGGCGGCAGGCATGGAAGGCGCTTTGCCCAGTGTCGTGGCCGGTCTCGTCGGCGTGCCTGTGATCGCAACGCCAACCAGCGCCGGTTATGGCGCGTCATTCGGCGGGGTCACAGCGCTGCTGGCGATGCTGACCTCGTGCAGCGGCGGCGTGGCCGTTGTCAACATTGACAACGGTTTTGGCGCGGCGTTGCTGGCGCATCTCATCAATCAGCCCGCTCAAGACAATTCACCTGAACAAGATTAAGAAGGGCTGTTAATCATTTCAAAATGATGACAACCGCATATTTTGATTGTTATAACGGGATCAGCGGCGACATGACGCTCGGGGCGCTTGTGGATCTTGGCGTGCGGATCGAGGCTTTGCGGGCGGCGCTCGCCGCGCTGCCCATAACCAGTTACAAGATTGAAACCGAGCGGGTGAAACGATGCGGCATCGGCGCCACACTGGTGCGCGTCATCGCCGGGGAACATCATGCGCATCGCGGCTTCAGCGAAATCCGTGACATCATCGCGAACAGCGCGTTCAGCGATGCGGTCAAACACCAAGCCATCAAGGCATTTCATAAACTCGCCACAGCGGAAGCGGAAATTCACGAAACCTCCATGGAGAAGGTCCGTTTTCATGAAGTTGGCGCCATCGATGCCATTGTTGACATCACCGGCGCCATGTGGGGACTGGAACAGTTGGGCGTCGGCCGGGTGATCGCCTCCTCCGTCTGTGTGGGATCGGGCACGGTGAACACCGCGCACGGCATCATGCCCATCCCGGCGCCCGCGACAGCAAAGCTGCTGGAGGGAACGCCCATCAGCGCCGGCCCGATGGACGGCGAACTCACCACGCCCACAGGCGCCGCCATTCTGACGACAATCACTTCCGAATTCAAACCGCTCCCTGAATTTATGATCAGCCGCACTGGTTACGGAGCCGGATCGCGCGAGCGCAAGGGACACACCAACTATCTCCGCGTCATGCTTGGCGAGGAAAAGGACGCGGAAACGCGCGCGCCCGTCGAAAAGCGTGAACTCGCAATCGTGCAGACAGAAATCGATGACATGCCAGGCCAGTTGTTCGGCCATCTGCTGGAGATGCTCCTTGCGGAGGGCTGCCTTGACGCTCACATCCGCCCCATCCAGATGAAAAAGAACCGGCCCGGCGTCAGTATTCAGGCGCTGGTGGAACCCGGGCACATCAACCGGATCGTGGAACTCATGTTGCGCGAAACCGCGACATTTGGCGTCAAAGTGCTGCATTGCGACCGCTACTGCCTTCGGCGCGCCTTCCAGAAAATTCAAACACCCTACGGTGAAGTCTCGGTGAAGCTGGGTTACTGGGGCGATGACGTGCTGAAAGCCATGCCCGAATATGAGGACTGCCGCCATCTCGCCCATGAAAAGCGAGTGCCGCTCATCGAAGTTCTCAACGCGGCGCGCACTGCGGCGGATTTGTGCTTCCACCCGAAGTCTTGAGTTTTTTGCATTTGCTGAAATTCGCGGGAGCCAACTGATGACATCAAAATATCTGCGTGGACGCAAAATTGAACCGCCGGCTGTCGAGCCGAATATTTCCGCGGCCGACCTGATCGACAACCACTTCCTGGCCTACAATGCCGGACGGTTGCGCGAAGCAGCCCGGCTCTTCACAGACAAATATTTGAATGACAATGTCACCATCGGCGTCACGTTGACCGGCGCGCTCACACCCGCGGGTCTCGGCATGTCATGCCTTATACCCATGATCGAGGCTGGCTTCATCGACTGGATCGTATCGACCGGAGCGAACCTTTACCACGACACCCATTTCGGTCTTGGTCTCTCGCTCCACGCCGGCAGCCATCTTATCGATGATGTCATGTTGAGGCAGGACGGCGTGGTGCGCATCTACGACATTCTTTTCGGCTACAAGGTTCTGCTGAAAACAGACGCTTTCTTCCGCCGGATTTTCGACGAACCGGAGTTCCAGCGCACGATGGGCACAGCGGAATTTCATTACTTGTGCGGAAAGTATGTGCGCGAACGTGAAGCGCGGCTGGGGTTGAAACGGCGGTCATTGCTCTCTGTGGCCCATGAATATGGCGTGCCTGTTTACACGTCGTCGCCGGGCGACAGCTCGATCGGCATGAATATCGCCGAGCGCAAGCTCAACGGCTCCAAACTTGTCATCGATTCCAGCATCGACGTCAACGAAACCGCCGCCATCGTGCTCGATGCCAAGCGCAGCGGCGGCAAGAGTGCCGTGTGCATCTTCGGCGGCGGATCGCCAAAAAATTTCATTATGCAGACGGAACCGCAAATCCAGGAAGTGCTTGGAATCAAGGAAAAGGGGCACGACTATTTCCTGCAGGTCACCGATGCGCGGCCCGACACGGGCGGCCTGAGCGGCGCCACACCCTCCGAGGCTGTGAGCTGGGGAAAAGTCGATCCGGCCCGACTGCCCGACACCGTCGTATGCTACTGTGATGCCTCGATTGCCATGCCGCTCCTCGCCGCTTACTCGCTCACGCGCCACGCGCCGCGCCGCCACAAACGTCTCTACGACCAGCGGTCAATGATGCTTGAAGCCCTGCAACGCGAATATCTGTCGGCAAAGAACAGAAAACGATAGAATAGTTTTGCGGGCGGAATCGCCGATCCCGCCCCTCCGACGACCTAATCCCGTTGTCCTCATCATGATTTCCTTTGATTTGTCGCAACCCGCACACGTTAGTATCGGCTCATGATCTCAGTCTGCCCCAGATGCGACGAAAGTCTGTTCATACTTGAATTCAAGGATGTGCAGGTGGATTTCTGCCACAAGTGCAAGGGGGTATGGCTTGATGCGGGCGAGCTTGAGCAGTTGCTCATCAGAACAGGCGCCGAATCGCATGATCCCGTGATGGGTTTCCAAGCGGAAAAGGGCAAGGCGCCGCGCGGCCGCCGCCAGCTATGCCCGCGCTGTGACAAGCCTTTGCATGAAGTCATCGTCAATGGTCATCACGGCGGCTCAGTCATGATCGATCAATGTCCGCGCGACCACGGAATATGGTTCGACAAACAGGAATTGCAGGAGCTTCTGTCACTATTCTCGCCGGAATCGCATGCGGGCAGGACAATTGAGTTTCTGAACGAGATTTTGGGTCAACCAAGCAACAAGAAAAAATAATCGGAAAGGAGTGTATCAAATCATGATTCTCGGTGTCGTCATTCTTGTCATAGCGGTTGTTGTTCTGATCCTGTATGCCGTAGGCACATACAACGGTCTTGTGCGGATGCGCAACGAGGTGCAGAATGCGTGGTCGCAGATTGATGTGCAACTCAAGCGCCGCTATGATCTCATCCCCAACCTTGTGGAAACAGTAAAGGGATACGCGGCGCATGAGCGCCAGACGCTGGAAAATGTCACGAAGGCGCGCAACATGGCAATGAGCGCCACGGGCGTGCCCGAGAGGGCCGAGGCGGAAAATGTCCTTACCGGCGCGCTCAAGTCGCTATTCGCCGTCAGCGAAGCCTATCCGGACCTGAAGGCAAACCAGAACTTCCTGCAACTGCAGGAGGAACTGACCTCGACGGAGAACAAGATCGCCTTCTCAAGGCAGTATTACAACGACTCCACGATGAACTACAACACGCGCATCGAGCAGTTCCCTGCCAACATAGTCGCCGGGATGTTCAATTTCACGCGCCGCGAGTTCTTCGAGGCAAAGGAACCCGCCGAACGCGAAGCGGTCAAAGTGAAGTTCTAACTGTTCATCCTCCGGAAGGACCATTTCAGGCATGTGGGAACAAATCCGCGCAAACCGCCGTCGTTCGCTGACCCTCATCATCGTGCTGGGCGTGGTGCTCGTTTTGATGGGCTTCAGCATCGGCGAACTCATGTTCGGACAAGGAGGCGGCACAATCGGCATTGGCGTGGCGCTGGTCATCTGGCTCATCCAGATGATGGTTTATTTCCTCTCCGCGGAGTCGGTGCTGATGTCAGGCATGAACGCGCGCGAATTGAGCCGCGACGAAAGTCCCCGCCTTTTCAATGTCATTGAGGAGATGAAGATCGCGTCGGGGTTGAACCACATGCCGCGCGTCTATCTTGTGGACAGCTCCGCGCCCAACGCCTTTGCCATAGGCCGCAAGGCAAAAGACAGCGCCATCGCCGTGACCACGGGTTTGATGTACCGCTTGAACCGCGACGAGCTGCAGGGTGTCATCGCGCATGAGACCGGCCATATCAAGAACCGTGACGTCCAATTCATGACGCTGGCGGGCGTCACACTGGGCACAATCATCATATTGTCCGAGCTGACAGGCAGGTATTTCCTTTTCGGCGGACGCATGCGCGACCGCTCAAGCTCGCGCAGCAGCGGCGACGGCGGCGGCTCCCAGGCGCAGATCGTCATCCTCATCATCTCGCTCGTCGTGGTTGTCCTCGCCCCCATCCTCGCCCAGATGCTCTACTTTGCCTGTTCTCGCAAGCGCGAATATCTGGCCGACGCTTCAAGCGCCCAGTATACGCGTTATCCGGAGGGACTCGCCTCGGCGCTGGAGAAAATTGCCGGGAAAGGCTCCGCCATGACCGTCAGCAAAGCCGTGGCTCCCATGTTCATCGTAAATCCCATGTATGCGGCCAGCGGAGAACCGAGCAGCATTTTTTCCACTCACCCGCCGACCGGGCAGCGCGTCAAGGTGCTGCGCGCGATGGCGGGCGCATCGCTGGCGGACTACGACGCGGCCTACCGCGCCGCCGAAGGCAGGGGCTTGATCGGCACGCAGTCGCTCAACGCCTCGCAACCCGAAGTCATTCGCGCTTCGTCAGACAACGCGCCATTTGAAACACGGGCGGGCGCCCGGTCGGCCGTGGCAAGCTCGGATGGATATACCGCGATGCAATGTGACTGTGGCGCGAAAATTGGGGTTCCGCCCGCATACAATCAGCCGCAGATCAACTGCGTGCGCTGCGGCGCCGACATTCCCGTGCCCGCCCCCGCCGCCCGCAACGCAACGATGCCCGGAAAACAGGACGCTTGATGCAAAACGCAAATCTTAATAAGCTCGCGGTGTTCGCGCCACCCTTCAAGCCAGGCGAGCACAAGCGCATCGTCGTCAAGATTGCGGACAACCGGGGCATCGAGCCTGAAGATCAGGGAGATCCCCATGGGAGCAAAACCGAAAATGAGTTCTTATCGGACATTCACTTCCTGATACAGGCGCTTTTTACCTGGCCTCGGGCAGGCGGCACAGCAACACGCGGTCTTCGCCATCGCATTCGGCGAGCCGCACCTGAACCACTTGCGTATAGTCGGTTTCCACGCGCTGGGCTGTGTAATCCGGTTGAATCGGGTACTCGCGCAAACAGCGGTCCACAAGCGCCAGCAGACGGATCAACAGCGGACGCCCAAAATCCACGATTTCATCCAGCGCGGCTCGAATCGTGCGCCCCGTAAAAATCACATCATCAATCAGAATGATTTTTTTGCCCGTCACATCGAAATCTATCGTTGTCCTGCCCACAACCGGTTGCGGCCCGAGCGTGGACAGGTCATCGCGGTAAAGTGTAATATCAATGTCGCCAACCATAACCTGCTGGTTGTGCGCGCTGGCAATATGGCGCGCCAGGCGCTGCGCGAGATAAATGCCGCGGGTTTTAATGCCCAGGAGAACAAGATTGGGATCATGCGGAAAATCCCTGTGTATGTGCGCCGCCAAAAGCGCCAGCGCCCGCTCAATATCATCAGATTCCATCATGACCCGCAAAACGGGAAAGTTTTCTGCCACTTCGTCTCACTCTCTTTCTTGTTTATCGGCGCGCCAGAAATAATAAAAATGAAGGCCTCTCCTTCACACAACCAATCGCGTAGTTCGGGGCACAGATTGCGAATTGCAAGCAGTTTTCATAATCCAAGGCCATGCAGCCGCGCGAACAGTGTTGTCATCCCCGCGGATTCCTGTCATCCGGCTTTAACAACCATATGCGCCATATCACAAGCGCGGCAATAATGAGGCCTGCTCCCGTGACGAACGGATAACCCATCGACGGCTGGTTGGCGTCGGTGAGAATGTAAACACGCCCTATGAGCAGGGAAACACGCGCAAGCACGATGCTGCCATATGTGGCTCCGAAGGTGATCATCACAAACCAGATGCCAACAACGCCGATCCTGCGGAGCGGCTTGTTCTGTTGCTTTGAAAAGAAAAAATAAGTCAGCACGCTGATTACGCCGACAACAAGCACAAGATGATTGATGATCGAAGAATCGCCCGGTGAGGCTTGCGGCAGCAGGGGCAGCATGCCGTTCACGCCCGGCATGCGTCCGGCAAGCGGGATCATGGTGGCGGAAATCTGATCCACCAGGTTCGCGCGCGCATATCCGATGAGATTCAATCCCGCGAACGCGCCCACGACCAACGCCATCGGCCAACGGCTGACCCACGACCACGATGGCACAAGGCGCGACAGCATCAGCATACCGAGCACAAAGGCGCCAAACCGCCACTGCATCTGCCATCCCGCGGGATCGCCCGCCTGAATCTTCTGCGCGCCGTCGATCATATGCTGAACAAGATTGGGATAAATGGTTGTCCGGAATGCCTGGTAGAAAGTGTAACCCGCCGCGATGCCGATGTAGAGGTGCTCAGCGATCTTGTACACCGGATTGTCACGGTACAGAAAACTGAACACCGCCAATGTCAGCAGCACAGTAAGCCACACTCCAAACAGATCAACCAGATTTTCCATTCTCTCGCTCTCTCAGCTCCGCGCGATTCTTTTCAGCAGATATTGCGCGATGTTGCCCAGCAAAACCATCAGCACGATAAGAACGTGCACGGCGCTCTGGACATTCATGCCCTTTGTGGCACGGCCTGGTTCGCCGACCAGTTTCTCGTATTCCGCGGCGCCTGCCAGACCTCCGAGAAAACCGCGGATATTCTTTGATTGGTAATACGGGTAAAGCTGGGGCGCGATCACAGCCGTGACACCCGCGATCATCGGCATACGGTAACGGCTCTGCGCCTGCTGAACATATTCCACCGCTCCCGGATCGCCCACCGAGATGGTGATCAGAAGATCAACATCACGATAATTGTCCCAGCCCCGCATGATGGGCAGTTGTGAGGTTGGATTGCCCATGGAGTCAGTGGGAAAAGTCTGTCTGAAAGACGTCCCGATGCTTGCGATGGCCACACGATCGCCCGCTTTGAAGCCAAGATTGGCGTAATCCACACCGCGCTGCTTCGTGATTCCCTCCTTCTGCAATTCGCCAAGAACCGTCTCAAATCCTTTCTCTATCATGGGTGGTGCATCTGTCCATAGGCTCGAACAGACCACCTTCGCGCCTTTGCGCAACAATTGCCGCAGCATCGCAACATGTTGCGGCCAAAGTTCCGCCTCGGAACCAGGCCCGTAATCAATCGACATGTGCACGATGGCGCCGGGCTTGAGTGATTCGATGGTATGGTAGACTTCCGTCGACTGGTCTGATGGCGTGATGGGCAGCGACATGTCGATGTTCATGAAAATGATCGCAATGAGGCCCACGGAGAGAAAGATCCAGCGGCGGTCCAGCGCGACAAACGCCTCAAGAAACCGCTGATATCGTGACTGTTGCCCGCTGCCCATCATATCATCCCTTCAGGTATGGCCTTTCAATGCCGAAGATGACGCGCAAACCCATCGCTATCATGCCGATGGCCGCGCCCATTTGAATGGCGCGCTGACCCGCCGTGTTGGGCCAGATCATCAGCCAGTCCTGAAGCCATGGAAATCCCTTCCAGATGTAGCCGCCAATGGGCACTCGCCCGATCATCACAATGATCGCGGCGATGAGAAGCAATGTGGCGTGAAGGTTCTTGGCGCGAAACGCGCGGAATGCCGCTGACGCGACGTAGAACGCCAGCAGAGAGTAGATCGTCGCCGCAAGAGGATAATAGATATTATAAAATGAGAAAGAAAAGGCGTTCTTGTCAGCGGCCAATCGAGCCGCATCCTTTTGTGATTTCAGGGCGGCGGCGTCCTGTTGGGCGGCGGCAGGCGCATTTGGCGCCGAGGCGGCCGCGAATGCTTTTTCACAGGCTTCCGCCGTCCGGCCGGCCATCACATCATGATACCATTGCAGTCCTCCCGCACCCATCATGAAAAACATGCTCGCAAGCAGCAGCAGCTTGTAACCCCAGTCACGTTTCCTTTCCATGACCGTCTTCAGGTTGATCTTCATGAGATTGAGCACACCGAGAATGATAGCGAATGCGAGCGTGACGATGCCCCACTGCTCCAGTTCGTTGGAGATCAAGCTAATCCATGGCGTGACAAAGAAAAATTTCAGGATCATGAAGACTCCCACGAAAGCAGTGATGAATATTGGCACACGGGTTCTCATGTCGTCACAGCACCTCGATCAGAAGTTCCAGCAGATCGGAGCATGGTTTCATCGCCGCCGTGCCGCCCAACGCGGCAATCGTGGCAAGAACAATGCCCAGTATAATCACCGGTAAAATAACAAGCTTGAGCCAGTCGGCAGCCTTGACACTGGCGAGTATCGGCGGTTCCTGCGACAGATAAGCTGACGCCGCGAAGAACTCTTCGCCGATGAGCGTATAATCGCAGGCCGCGACAAAGAAGGGAAGCTGCGCCACATTGGCGGTGCCTGCCACCTGGATGGCGCCGCTCACAAAACCAGTCTCCGCCAATATGAGCGACTCACTGTAAAAACAGCCTTGGTAGATGCACGATGCCGGGCGCTCGCGCAGCATGATGCCGTTCACGCCCGCGGTGAAGGCAAACTGATCGTCGCTCAGGTAGCGCATGTTGTTGGGTATGTAGTTTTCCGGCCGCCCAGCCGCAAGAGACGCCTGTTTGACAACCTCCTCGGATATCATCAGCACCACGGAACGGCGGCACGCCACAATGACGGGCGTATCGTATTCAGCGGCAATAAAAGCGACATGGCTGAGGATGCTTATGCCTGCAAGTGTCTGGATGTCGTCAATGTCATTGATGCCCGGAATGAAGAGCACCGGGCGGCCCATCTCGGTCGCGCGGCCAATCGCTTCCTCTATCGCGTCGATGCCAGCGAGCCGGCGCAGCGCGACTTCACGCCCCTGCTTCGCGCGGCGCTGAAGCACAAAGAAAAAAACGGCAAACAGCACAAGTATGACAAGCACGGGCAACCGTGTCAGGTCGAAATCCTGGGCAATCTGGTAAACCTTCGCCGCCGTCGTGGTGACCATGTCATCCCCCGACAAACGGGGCAGAACATCACCAAGCTTCTCCGGCAAAATCCGCGTGACCTTGTCCTCCCCGAAAGCCGCGCCGCATCCCATGAGGCAAAAAAGAATGAACATGAACCGCGCGGGAAAACAAAATCGCCACGGAAACATGCGGAATCTGAAGAAACGGTTTTGACGGAACATGCCATCCGTGCTTTTGCGATCATGCAAAGCTGAATTCGGCATTGTTCTCATTCTGCTATCAACTCCACATTGGCGCGCGGAAGCGTGTGCATCGTTCCATCCGGAAGTTCCAAGGCCATGACGCGCACGGTGGCTCCGGATTCGATGACGACCGGTTCACTCGGCAGCGCCTTGATGCGCGCGATCACGCCGAAATGCGGCTGGCGTATGATACGAACGCGAGCGCCAATACGTGTTTCAGCGTCAGCCGATGGCGGGACTTGTGCGGGCGCCTCGTCCCGCGAAACAATGATTTCCGGGCGGATGACACCGGCCCGAATCTGGGTGGCCCCGTTGATGCTGGCATAGCGCCCGTCAAGGGAACACATAAGATCAAATGTGCGGCCCGCCATGTCAAGATCGCCAAAGCCCTCTGTCAGAATAAGTGTTGTGACGATCTCCTCACCGCCTGTGATGGCGATTCCAAGGTCATAACCAAGGATCGCGCCGAGATCACTGTCGCTGAAACTTCCCACAACAAGGCCGACGGCGCCCACCTGCTCGGCGCGGCGATACGCCGCAAGATCCGCGTTTTTGCCCCCAATGATGATTTTTCCCGCGCATGACTCGTCAATGTCTTCCGCGCAAAGCGTCTGACCGGAATCGCGCGCAAGCACCTTGATGACACCCTGCTTTTCACTGCCTATGCCGATGATTCCCTGGATGAAGGCGCCAACCGTGGCAACTTCAACGCCTTCGTTCTCGTAGACTTCCATGACCTGCCCGGAAATGTAAGCCATGACCTCAAGAGGCAAAGGCGGTTCGCGCAACAGAACCTGGCCGGTCACTTTCGACATGCTTTCGATGACGCCGCTGCCCGGCGCTTCGACGCGGCTGCTGAACCAGCCAAACAAACCGATATTCTCCGCGATAATCTCGCCCTTGCGAACGGCGCTGCCGACAGCAGCTTTCATCTTCACAGGCACGTCCGCCGGTTCAATGCCCAGATGATGCGCAATATTGACAAGCTGGACATTGCCCGGAAGCTCCGTGCGCGCGACAACCTGGTTCGCCGCAACCTGTTCGCCAGCCTTCACCAGCACATCGCCCCGGATTGGCAGCATGCGCTTCTTGCGCACAAGCACGCGCTCCGACACGCAAAGCCCTGGTGTGTAAGCGTGCGCCATCAGGCAAACGCTCCCGCTTGTCCGTTGTGTAAATTCTTATGGTCCCTATAACGCGCCAATGGCCTTGCTCCATTCAACAAGTTGCCGGCGGTGACGGGCGGGATCGGCGGGAAATTGAATCGGACGGCCGCGCCCGTCAAACACAAGACCAACCATGCCGCCTGTGACTTTCACAACACGAGTCTTGCCGCGCCCTGCTCCGGCATCGTATCCGCGCGCCGGTTCGATGCTCAATTCCGCCTCGGCGCCCTCGGCAAGAGCCATGCGCTTGAACTCCCCGCCAGCCAAATCAATCGTTGTGACGCCCCTGGCATCCCTGAGCGTGGCCCGAAGCATGGATTTGCCGGCGCGCATCCGGCCCGCGGGAGCAATCACGGCGCCGAGGGGAATCAGGCAGTCGCGCCAGAACACCTCCATCGCAATCTCCGGCGCGCGCTCGCTCAGCACGCCAAGATGTGGCATCATAAAAATGCTGTCGACAGCGAGCTGAGTGACACCGAGCGGCGCGAAAGCGTCGATCATCATCAGCGCCGCCTGCTCGCGGCGCGGCGCGTGGCTGAGAACGCCGCCGCTGCCTATGATCAGGTCAAGCTCCATCATGTTCACCAGCGTCTCACCGGAGGAGGTCTGCGCAAAAGCATCGGCCACCGTGCGGCGGCGCTGGACACCCTTGAGAGTTGTGGCAAACTGCGCGTGCTGCTCGAGCGACAGGCGCAATGCTTCACGCGCAAGTGCCTGTTCGATCACAAGATCCTCAAGAAGATGCGGAATCGTTGTCGGCCTGATGATTTTGTTCTTGATACGGTTTCGGACATCATCGGCTGGCAGGTCAACCCACACCCATCTCGCCACATTGGCATAACCCGCCGAGGTCAGAACATTTCCGACACTGTAACTCATGCCAAGGTTCGCCGAAACAGTGCGGTTGAATTGTCCGCGAAATACCGAAAAAACGTCCGTCGTTGCGCCGCCTATGTCCGCTCCCAGCACCGAGATGCCCTGCCCCCGCGCCACTGTTTCAACAAGTTTGCCCACCGCGCCTGGCGTCGGCATGATCGGGATGTGGGTCATCGCCTTCAACTTGTCGTAGCCAGGCGCCTGCGCCATGACATGTTCCATGAACAGTTCATGTATCGCATCGCGCGCCGGGCTGAGATGTTCCTCCTCAAGGATGGGGCGGACGTTCGGTACCTCGTGAATGCTCACCGTGCCGCCAAGGATATTGCGTGCTTCAGGCGCGGCATTCTTGTTTCCGGCGAATACCAGGGGAAGCTGGTATCCCATGCCGAGCCGGGTCGTGGGCCTCGCCGCTGCGACAAGTTCAGCCATCTTGGCCACGTGCGACACCGTTCCGCCGTCAACACCTCCCGCCAGCAGAATCATGTCGGGCCGGAGCTGACGGATGCGCTGGATTTGCTGGTGAGGCATGCGCCGGTCGTTGCTGCAGATCGTATCCATGACGATGGCGCCCGCGCCAAGCGCCGCGCGTTCGGCACTCTCAGCCGTCATCGACTTGACCACGCCCATCACAAGCATCTGCAATCCGCCGCCTGCGCTGGACGTGGAAACATAGATGTCCGTGCCCTCATTGCCGTTTTCGGGGTGAATGAGGCGGCCATGATCATCCAGCAGGCGCCGCCCTGTGATTTCCTCGAGTTCACGAACAGCATTCTGAACGCCAACCGTCACGTCGTCAAAGGGCGCCTCGACAGTCGTGGGAGCCTCGCCCCGGGCAATGAGCCGGTAGCTTCCATCCACGCGCGCGATGAGCAGAGCCTTTGTCGTCGTGCTGCCGCAGTCAGTCGCAAGAATGCTTCTCAGTTCGTCGCTGATGACGCCCGCTCCCTTTCCTCAATTTTCACGATAAGGCGTTCCAGCGTCTGCCGGTCCTCCAGTATGCGCGCGAACGCATCCCATTTCCCCTGATCCACAATCAGGCTCGCGAGAGGCCCGCAGGCAAGCAACACCTGGCTGCAAACCATGCTCAGGGGTTTCGACGATTCGAGAAGGAAAATCGCAAGGGTGGCCGCATTGCGCCCGCATATGCCATCAGCCAGCTCATCAAGCATCGAGTCATTCCACGTCTTCTCATCCCCTTTCGGGGACAAGGGCAGACCGCTTGGATCGTTTTGTTTCACCATCGATGCCGTATCAATCGCATACCCAGAAGTGCACGGCTTCGCGGATGTTAATCAACAAAATTGATGAGGATGCCGCTAATTGCATGCGGCCAGGATAAGGCCATGGGCTTGTGAAAAAGCGGCTTATTCGCCGCCGTCGCCACTCTTGCCGGGATGACAGATGCCGCGCGTGGAAGCCCTGATGAATTCAACCATGGAGGTCACTTCCGGACAAGCGTCGCCGATTTCGGCCTCAATGGCCTTCAGCGAATTTTGCACATTAAAACCTGAACGGTAAAGCAGCTTGTAGGCGTGTTTAATATGCCGGCGGGTCTGTGGCGAAAATCCGGCACGCCTCATGCCCACCACATTGAGTCCATGAATTTCAGAATGTCCCACGACCATCATGAATGGGGGGACATCCTGTATAACCCGCGTGACTCCCCCTATCATGGCCAGCCGCCCAATGCGCACGAATTGATGCACAGCCACGTTCCCCGACAGCACGGCTCCATCCCCAACCGTCGTGTGGCCGCCAAGCAGCGCGCAATTGGCCATCACGATCCTGCTGCCCATCACGGCATCGTGCCCCACATGACTGCACGACATCAGGAAATTGTGGTCGCCAATCGTCGTGTTGTGTCCTTCTTCATAAGCGCGGTGAATGGTGACATACTCCCGGAAGACGTTGCGGTTGCCAATGACCACGCCCGTCTCCTCGCCCTTATATCCGAGATGCTGGGGCGGGTGGCCGATGGCCGCTCCCGTGTAAATCTCGTTGTCATCCCCGATAATGGCGCGCCCGACGATATGGGAATGGGCCATGATTCTTGTGCGCGCGCCGATACGCGCCTGCCCTTCGATGATGACATAAGGGCCGATGATGGCCGATGAATCAATTTCGGCGGCGGGGTCAATGATCGCGGATGGATGAATGGACGTCATAAGATGATGATGGCGGTCGGAAGATCGCCATGGCCGGGACTGAAAATCAGTGCGTCCGGACGAATTAAATCAGTTCGCGCCTCCCGACGCGGGAGCGCTCTTGCTGAAGTTGGTGATGTCGTCCTCGGTGTTTTCCTGTTTGTCGGGGCCTTTGCTGACCAAGTCAAAGTCCTTGTCCACATCGCCCGGCGAACGATAAATGCATTCTTCCCCCCACGGGTCTTTGGGAATTTCCTTCATGTAGGGGCCATCCCAGTCATCGTCGGTCAACCCGCTGGGCTTGGTCAAAAGCGCTTGCAAGCCTTCCTGCGTGGTGGGGAACTTGCCCGCTTTGAGTTCGTAAACGTACAGCGCCGTGCCAATGTTTCGTATCTGCTGTTTGGCCGCGATGATGCGCGCGCCTTTGGTTCTGCCGACCATGCGCGGAGCGACCACAGCCATCAAAATCCCGATGATAAGCACAACCAGCATGATTTCAATAAATGTGAACGCTTGGTTTCGTTTGCTGTGGCGTCCGAGCCATCGATGCATCGTCATTGTTATCCTCGCTGTGGCTTTGTGTACTGCATGAGATAATGTCAATCTCCTGATTTCATGTAAGCAAAATGCGTTCCATTATTTCATGCAAAATGCAGATAATGAAATCGGGTGTCAGACCGTTTCGTCCATATCCCGTTCACTCACCCGCTATCCCTTGCGCCCCGTATGCGTTTGTTGAGATAATTGATCAGACTTTTCATGTTTTCATCGTGCTGCATCACGCCTTCAATTTTTCTGAATGCGTACAGCACCGAAGTGTGATCGCGCCCGCCAAACTTGAGCGCGATCTCGGGGTAGGAAAGGGTCGTGAGCTTGCGCGCCAGGTATTGCGCTATGTGGCGCGGCGCGGAGAACCGTTTCACGCGGCTCGAACCCAGAAGGTCCACCCGGCGCAACTCGAAATACTGGCACACTTCCTCGATGATCGCGTCGATGTCGATCGAGCGCCTTGGCTCATTTTCAATCAAATTGCCAAGCACCGCGCGCGCCATATCGAGTGCGAGCGGCTCTTTTTCGAGCGCCGAATAGGCGCGCAGACGCGTGAGCACACCCTCAAGATCGCGGATATTCATTGTCACGCGTTCGGCGATATAAACAGTCACGTCGTTTGGGATGTCGATCCCGTCGACCATGGCCTTGCGTTTTAGGATGGCGATGCGTGTTTCAAGGTCAGGCGGTTGAATATCAACGAGCAGTCCCCATGACAAACGATTGCGCAATCGATCCTCAAGCGTGGTCAGTTCCCGCGGGGGACGATCGCTGGAAATAACGATCTTCTTGCCGGCATCATAGAGCGCGTTGAATGTGTGGAAAAACTCGGTTTGAGTGCGTTCCTTGCCGCTGAAGAATTGCACATCATCGATCATCAGAAGATCAATGTTGCGATAAAAATCGCGGAATTCAAACTGCTTGCCCTGAGAGATCGCCTCGATAAACGAATTCATGAACTGTTCGCTCGTAACATAAAGAACACGAAGCGTCTGGCCTGCGCTGGAATATTTGTGGCCTATGGCGTGCATCAGGTGGGTTTTGCCCAGACCCACGCCGCCATAGATGAAAAGGGGATTGTAGGATTTTGATGACGGCTCGGCCACCTGGCGGCTGGCCGCATGGGCAAAACGGTTGCACTCGCCAACGACGAAGGTCTCAAATGTATACTTGGGATTCAGGTATGTGGCGCGGGGAAATTCCAGCGGAGTGGGAGCACGAGCACCCTGCGGCTTTTGCGCGGTTACAGAACGGGTGTCATGCGCCGGAAAGATGTCGTCCATCAGCAACGACGACGCCCCGTCACCCGTGTTTCCCGTCACAACAAAATCCACATCGACGGGCATCGATGTCAAGTCCCTGAGCGTTCGCACGATTCTGTCACGGTAATTGGCCATCAGCCAGTTGCGGAAAAAAGGACTGGGGACCGCGATGAGAAGACGGTTTCCTTCAGCGCCATGACACCGCGTGGGGCGCAACCAAGTGGCAAAACTTTCCTCATCAACGAGATCCTTCAGACGCGCCAACGCCTTGTCCCACATTTGTTGGTCAAACGACTCCTGCACGATATGTCCTCTAAAGAAAGTCGTAATTCTGGAAGCTGATCAGTCCGATTGAAATAACAAAAACAAATCGGCTGCTTCATGGCCAGCGGAACAGGGCGCGGATTCGTAATTCGCAGGAGCTATTTTGCCATGAATTCAGCGTAATAATTGTGGATTTACGTATTGATGCCCGCAAATCCGCAATTGCAAGCTAGATGTGCTGTAGTCTAATTTTGTTGCTAACATATGTTCTTTCGCACACCAGAATTCAGCATATTCATGATGACCTTCGCACGCAAATTGCTTGTTGCTCTTGCAACCCTCGCCTCTTTGTGCGCGCAAGCGCAGTATGAAAGTTCGTCGGTTAATTTGCCGGGCGGAACCGAGGCGTTCGAGCCGGGTTTCGATCTTGACGGCGATGGGCGCAACGACCTGCTGGTGGTGTTCCAACGCCGCATTCTGGTCTTTTTTCAGAAGGAGAATGGCGCCTTTTCTCCAGCACCTGACGTGGAAATTGGCGCGGGGGCGCCCATTCCTGATTCTTACGCCGCCATCACTCTGGGAAAACTCACGGGCGATCATGGCATGCAGTTGGCTCTCATTGGGCCGGAAGGCGTGGACTATTTGACCATGGCGCAGCTCCATGCCCAACCGACCCAACCCGTGGAACCCCGCGAACTCATGCGCCGCCACTTCAGCATCACCCCCGGACCCAATCTTCAGTACCTGAGTTCAGCCGTCGATTTTGACGGCTCCGGCCGCACGGCTCTCGTCCTTCCCAACAGCGATCAAATCGAGGTTTACAGGCCAAACGGTGAGGGACGCTATGTGTCGGCGGGACGCGCTTATATGCCGCAACAGACAATTCAGCGCACCGCCCTGCGCGCCGAACCATCATTGCTCGGTTCGTTCTTTTTCGGCGAAAATTCGCCCCAGAATATTGTGCAACTCCTGCCAAGACTCGACCGCTGGCTCGGTATTCAATTCGCTGTCGAGGTGTCAAGCGAACCATTCCTCGTCGTCGATTACAACCAGGACAAACGATTGGATATCATCACCGGTTCGCGTGTGCTCTACCAGAATGCCCAAGGCGGTTTCGTGTCACAAGCCAGCGGCATCTACACTCAGATCGCCACGGCATACACGTTCCAGAAACAGCGGCTGGTCGCGGCGCCCAATCTCGTCGACATCAATGGCGACGGCATTCTCGACACTTTCTCGGTTCAAACCAACACCGCCAAGATGAGTCCGCGCACCGATGTCTCGATCTTTCTTGGCAAACCTGACCGCACGTTCAACAAAGAACCCGATTTCGTCCTGCGCACCCGCGATTTCGCCTACAGCGAGGCCATTCCTATTGGAGACATTGATCTCGATGGCGCGCAGGACATGGCCCTCATCCACCTCGACTTCCAGGCATCATCCGCCTCCTCCCAGCTCAAAGCCTACCTGCGCAATGGCCTTGATGGTGAATTGTGCTTCTACCTGTGGGACAAACGCCGCAACCGATACCCCGAAGCCTATTCCTTCAAACATCCCGTCCTGCTCAGCTACGAAATCTACGGCGCGCGGCAGCTTTTCCAACAGCAGATCGTCATCAACCAGGACATGGACGGCGACGGATTCCCGGATCTTGTCATGAAAAGCGGCGCCCAGCAGATATCCATTTTCAAGAATCAGGGCGCGCGCAAGGGCTTCTCCTCCAAACCAATGACCACGATCCCGACGCCCACACGCTTCTCATCCTTGCTGGTGCAGGACCTGAACGGCGATAAAAAAGGCGACATCATCGTCTCCGGATACCTGGACGATCAGGAGGACAGGATCATCTACACGTTTTTCATGTCGAAATGATATCGTGTTCCGCGAGATGCGTGAAGATATTTCAGAAAACAGCCGCATGGGGTGGCACACAATCGCCGATGTGCGCCAGATCAGCGGCAACGCTTTCCTGGGACTGAAAAAACTCTCGGTTCGATCGGGCAAAATCACCGCCGTCATGGCACGGGAATTTCTTGGGTTTCTCGAAAAACTGGCCGCGGACGCTGGACCGTTTGATGTGACGCGCGACCATCAATTTCTGCCGCGCATTGACGATGCCCGTGTGTCATGGTCGCGCTTATCTTTCACGCTTTATCCCGTGTACGTCGAGCGCCTGACCATCGTTGCCTCAGATCAATTCCCGTCCCCCGATGATCCCGTTCCGCTGATCATTAATGCGCCCGGCGAATGGACCGTGTGTGAGACCGCGTTATTGCCGGGCGCAAACCACCACAATAATTGCGCCGACTTGTGGCGCGCGACATTCAGCGCGGAACCACAGGCAGCAGAGCGGCTGAGCGGCGGGCTGGCGCTGAACGCAATCGAAATCCCGCACGCGGCGCTTGCATCCGGCGAGGTTGATCTGCGGCCCCTTCAGCTTCATGCCCTCAACGATTCCGGCGATTCCTGCGACCGCGGAAATCTGGGCGCCCAAGCCGCAATCGCCAACGCCTTCTGGCAAACCTACTGGGCAACGGGCGCTTTGCGTTCGGAACGCGGAACAACATTCCCCATCGCTTTTCTTCCAATCGACCGCTCTTGGCGGGGCGAACATGATGAACCATGGCGGGAGCGAAAAGCGCCCCAAAACCGCACTTATTACGGGCGCACATCAATTCTCGCGCATATCCATGAAACGCTGACCCGGGCGCGGGCGCTTTTCTTTGACACACAGCGATTGCGTTTCGAACCCACCCCTGATTTCGACCCCGCAAAATATGACATCAACCCGGACGACGTGAAGCTTGCCATCAGCGAACTCAACAGGACGGGGTTCCCGGATGCCTATACAGGCGCCAACAGCCAATTGCTGCCCGCATGGCGCGGACACGAAGAAGGCTTTGACTGCGGTGTTTATGATGCCGCGCCCAAGTCAGCGGATCACAAAGTGCGCATTCATCGTGTCGTGCCATATGCCGGATGCGCCTTTCTTTCCGAGGTGGTCAACCATACCAGCGAACTCAGGAAATGCGGAAAAATCAGGGGCTTCGGCGACCGGATATTGGCCGCAACCAACTCCACCTTCTTCCTGAATTTTCCCGAGGAGTATGCCTCGCTTCACAGCGCGATGAATGATCCGGCTGCGCTGCTGATCGAGGCCGGGCGCATACATCAGACGCCTGCCATGAGGCGCGCGACATTTGTCCTGTATGAAAACGGCGATACGGCCATCACCGTTGATGCCAGGATCAGCTTCCCGGACAGCGGAATGTCTGAAGACGGCCCCGATGAGGCCATGCAGGTATTCTCTTGTTTTCACAAGAGCGGCCAATCCTTCCGCAACAACTCAGCCGGTCCTTGTCAGCGGGGTTCCGTGATCGTGGGCGATTCGGTCACCGGGACGTTCAGCGATTCATGCGCTGATATTCCGGCCAACGGAATTGTCATCGACCGCTGGCTGACGCCTCCCCTTCGCGGCGCAATCGGCGTGTCGCTGCCGCCCAATACCGATCAGAGCAAATCAAAGGTGCGTCATGCGTTCGCGGCCGGCCCGCTCCTGGTTGACAAGCATCAGATTGTGCCACTGGGCGCCAGCGGCGAGCAATTCCAGCCGATTGTCCTGCGAGCGAATCCTTCCGCCGAAGAAACAAGCGAACTGGCGCGAACGCAACTGCCGCCGTCGCTGCTCGACTGCGAATGCCGCGGTGTTCCGCCCACCCGGTTCCCTTATGACTGGAACGACACGCGTGCGCCGCGCACAGCCCTCGGCATGCGCGACGATGGAAGCGTGCTGCTTGTGGTCGTGGATGGCCGCGCCGATCTGGCCCACTCAATCGGCGTGACACTTGCCGAGCTGGCGCAAATCATGCTCAATCTCGGCTGTTGCTCGGCCATGAACATGGACGGCGGCGGGTCCTCCGTCATGTTTGTCAACGATCCCCGCGTGCAAGGCATGAAGCTGCGCGACGAACTGCGCGACGGTGTCGTCAATCTGCCAAGTGATCGTGGCGGTGTCGAGCGGCTGCTGCCCGTGCCACTCGTTGTTTGCCTGAGAAAATGAGCGGAACATCCATTCCATGTTGACTCCGGTCGCATTGCTGATGCATCGGTGATTGTCCGGTTACGGTGTTTTCTCAGCCGCGTCTGTCTCTGCGCGGTCGCCATCCTTTGCGGCACTCCAGGTATTCGTAAACCACCCTTTTTTCCAGAACAGCCATAGCTGTCCCAGCGCGATGAACAGCATCAGGCACAGGCACATCAGATAACCATATTTCCATGTCAATTCGGGCATGTTCCATGCCGAAACATCGGTATGATAATTCATACCATAAAGACCCGCCAAGAATGTCAGCGGGATGAAAACCGTGGTGATGATGGTCAACAGCTTCATGATTTCATTCATTCGGTTGCCCACACTGGAGATGTAGACATCCATCAATCCCAGCGACAGATCGCGATATGTTTCCAGCATATCAATGATCTGCACCGTGTGATCGGACAAATCGCGAAGGAATATGCGGGTTTCCTGCGTGACATTTGGTGACTCCTGGCGCTGAAGATGACCCACGGCCTCCCGCAGCGGCCACATCGCCCTTCGCAACATAAGTATCTTCCGCCGGATCGTATAGATGTCCAGCAGAAGCCTGCGTTGCGGGCGCTCCACGGCCTGATCCTCGATGTCGTCGAGTTTTTCGCCATAACCCTCGATGAGGGGAAAATAGGCGTCGACAATGGCGTCAAGAATGGCATAGGCCAGATGATCGCAGCCGGCATGGCGAATCTGCCCTTTGTCCGCGCGGATCCTGTTGCGGACAGGCTCAAGGCAATCGCCGAGCGCCTCTTGAAATGTGACAACAAAATTGCTCCCGAGGAAGATGCTCATTTGCTCAGTAGCCTCACCATCGTGGAGCGGCGCCATGCGCGCCACAATGAATTGACAGTTGCCGTATTCGTCCACCTTCGGGCGCTGATGCACGTTGACCACATCTTCAAGAGCCAAAGAATGAAGCTTGAAGATTTCCCCGATGCGCCCGATGGTGGAAGCATCGCGCAATCCGGCGACATCCAGCCATAAAACCGGGTATTTGCCCATGATGGCGCGCAACTCGTCCGCGCGCCCGATCGGCTGTTCAATCAGGTCGCCCGGCCCATAGGCCATCACACGCATTGAAGTGGGATGGGCGCCCGGATCGCTGCACAGCATGCCCGGGGGCGCGCCCGACGCCGTACGGCGCTGAAATGCCGGCTTTCGCCGCTTGGAGGAAAATTGAGACCGTTTCATGGTATATGTTTTTGAACCCTTCTGAGCGCGAAGCAAAATGTAAGAATACTACAATGAACCGTCACTCATGAAACTGGCGCTCGGCGGTGAGCTTGTCAAGCGGGCCGGGGCACTTGCCGGCATGGCGCGCCAGACGCGATCCCCGTTTGGCGCATTCCCTGCCGCGCGCTGAATTTCATCTCCGAGACTGATATATATTGATTCATCTAATGCAGTAAAAGCGGGCACGTAGCCGCTGAAGAGGCATCTTGCATCATCCCCCCGCCTCATCAAGGCAAATCCCGCAACAAATTAAGTTGATGGAGAATGTTGCCATGCCGCAAACGGCTAATCTCAACAGGACAATCAGTGTCAAACTGCCCGATGGCGCCCTGAAAGAACTTCCCCCCGGATCAACCATCCTCGATCTCGCCAAGTCCATCGGTTCAGGCTTGGCAAAGTCCGCGCTCAGCGGCAACATTGACGGCAAGCCTTCCGACTTGTCCAGCGTGATGCCGGACGGCGCCGAAGTGCGAATTCTGACATGGAAGGATGAGGCCGGGCGCGAGACATACAGGCACACATCAACGCACGTCATGGCGCAGGCTGTGAAACGCCTGATCCCCGAAGCACGGCTGACCATCGGACCTCCCCTGGCCGACAGTTTCTACTACGATTTTGAATTGCCGCAGCCCATCACTCCCGAACAGATCGGGCGGATTGAAGAGGAGATGGCCCGCATCGTGGCCGAAGCGCACGAAATCCGGCGCCGCGAGCTGCCGCGCGATGAAGCCATCGAGCTGTTCAAGCGGCTCGGTGAAAACTACAAGACGGAAATCATCTCCGAGTTGCCGTCCGATGAGCCCATATCGATCTACGAACAGGGCGAGTTCATCGATCTTTGCCGCGGCCCTCATCTGCCAAACACATCATGCGTCAAAGCGTTCAAAGTGCTGAGCGTCGCGGGCGCCTACTGGCGGGGCGACGCGCGAAACAAGATGCTGCAACGCATCTACGGCACATCATTCCCCGACAAGAAATCGCTCGAGGAGCATTTGCGCCTTCTTGAGGAGGCGAAGAAACGCGATCACCGCAGGATTGGCCGCGAGCTCGATCTCTTTTCATTCCATGAGGAGGGGCCCGGTTTTCCCTTCTTTCATGCCAACGGGACAATCATTTACCGTGAGATCATGGTTTTCCTGCGCGAGGAGCTGGCAAAGCGCAACTATGTGGAGGTGATGACTCCGCTGATCCTGAATGAGGAGTTATGGCACCGCAGCGGCCATTGGGACCACTACAAAGAGAACATGTACTTCACCGAAATAGACAAAGCGCAATATGCGGTGAAGCCGATGAACTGTCCGGGCGGCCTGCTTATCTATAAAAGCCAGTTGCACAGTTACAGGGAATTACCGCTCAAGGTGGCAGAGTTCGGGCGCGTCCACAGGCATGAGCTCAGCGGCGTGCTCCACGGATTGTTCCGCGTGCGCAGTTTCACACAGGACGACGCGCACATCTTCTCGACCCCCGCTCAGCTTGAAGATGCCGTGCGTGAAGCCATCGAACTTATCCGGCATGTTTATACAGTGTTCGGTTTCGACGATTACCACATGGAGTTGTCGACCCGCCCCGAAAAGAGCATCGGGTCGGACGAGATGTGGGAAAACGCGACAAGCGCACTGCGAAATTCTCTCGAAAAGCTCGGTATCCAATACAAGCTCAATCCAGGTGATGGCGCATTTTACGGCTCCAAAATTGACTTCCATGTGAAGGACTCGCTCAAGCGCACATGGCAATGCGGAACGATCCAGGTTGATTTCTCCATGCCGGAAAGATTCGATTTGAACTATATCGGCCCCGACGGACAAAAACACCGCCCTGTCATGGTTCACCGCGCGCTGGTCGGCTCGCTCGAGCGCTTCATCGGCATGCTCATCGAGCACACAGCCGGCAATTTCCCCGTCTGGCTGGCGCCCATTCAGGCCATTGTTCTTCCCATCTCGGAAAAATTCATGGACTATGGGCGCGAAACACTTGAGGAACTCAAGCGGGCCGGGGTGCGCGCGGCGATGGATGAAAGCGAGGAAAAAATCGGCCCCAAGATACGCAACGCCGAGCTGCTGAAAATTCCCTGCATGCTCATCGTCGGGGAAAAGGAAATGCGCTCGGTCTCGGTTGGCGTGCGGCGTCATGGCAAGGGCGATCTCGGCCCGCAAAACCGCGCGGAATTTATTGCGCAAATCCGGCGCGAAATCTCAGACAGGGCAAGTGAACCGGTTCGCCCGGGCGCGAAATGAGCCATTCTTTTCCTTTGCGTTATGTTGCCGTGTGGTCTTGCATCTGGGGCATAATAACGAAGTGATGATGGAAAATGATGAACCGCCGAAATTGTTGCCCGTCCAGTTGGTTGCTGTCCGTGTTGCCCGCATGTCTCGTTCTTGCCGGCTGCGTGTCTCCCCGTTATGAAACAGTTTATGCGGGACTGGCGCGGCCTGAGCGCGTCGTTTCCCCGCAGGCAAGGCTGGTTCCCGTCAACACGAATCCCATGCCGCTCAAGGATTACGCAGCCTGCGCGCTCAATGAAGGGCGCAATGATGACGCGCTCAAATTATACAAGGATGCGCTCAAGCAGTGCCCGGGCGATGATCAGGCGCGCCTTGGACTGGCCAATGCCTATTACCGCATGGGATGGTACTCGGAGGCTTGCCCCCTCGCCAGCGCCGTCATCGCCCATGGCGGGCCCTTCCTTCCCGCCGCCTCTCAACTCAAAATCGAGATGGAGACGGCAAGCGGCAATTATGACGCGGCAAGACAAGCCGCCGACGTGCTCGCTCAGTGGGCTGAACGCAACGGCCAGAAATACACCGCCATCGATGCATGGCTGATCGCCAGCAGGTTGTGCAGCAAACATCTTGACGACGCGCAGGGCACGTTCTTCTACCTCAACAAGGCAAAAGCTCTCGCCGGTCCCGCCGACCTTGAGGCCGCAAAGCGCATTGAAGGCTGCGAAAAAGAACTCAAGCGCACATGCTATTGGGCGCGGCTTTACGCGCGGCAATTCTAAAGGCTGAGCAGCACGCATCTCCGGCGGCCTGCCATCCCCGCCTTGGGGGGCTATCATATCAGATCATAAAACCGCGCATGATGTCCGCATAGACCGGAGCGAAATATACTAGTATAACAGGTTATGATCAGCGTATCCCGGCCGAACAGATTCATCGCTATATGCGCGTTGATAACACCCCTTGTTTTGACGGCATCTTCCGCGCCCGGGAAATCACACGAATCCCGTCCCGCCGCCAAACAGCGCTTTTCCGCACCATCCTCCGCGCCGCGTCCGGCTATACATGCTCCGGCGACCTCTCTGTCCGCGCAATTGCTGAATCCCGGCTTTGAGCAGGTCGACGGCGCGGGCTTTCCGCTGTTCTGGGAAATGGTTTACGAGGCCTATGCCGACGCGGACGCCTCCCTCGCACACAGCGGCACATATTCCGTGCGTTCTTCTTACCGTTTCGGCTGGGGACAAACAATCCTCACGCCATGTTCCCCTTTCCAGACGTTCGCATTGACCGGATACACCGCGGCAGAGTTTGCCGTGGAACAAGCGCGCACGCGATTCGCTTTTTTTAACGGCGCGGGACAATGGTTCAGGGACATCAACGACTACTCCCCCATCGCCCCGGATCAGCCCTACGGATGGTTCTGGACATCAGCCTTCGTTCCGCGCGGCGCACAGTCCGTGTTTCTCGGCATTGGAGGAAGATGGTTGCAGTCATGGCTTCGTTTCGACGATCTCGCGCTTTACACAGAACAATTTTCAACAGCTAGGAAACCAGCAGGTGAAGCATGGAAGCTCAACGACAATTCGCACGAGACTTCCAGCGGAATCGTCATGCAGAATGGCGGATCGATGTGCCAGCGTGTGGCAACAGGCCGCGACAATCAGGCATACTTCGTCGCAGGCCAATACTCCGCCGATGCGCCCGCCCAGCTCACCGCGTGCGATCAATGGCTCCCGCGCGGAGGCGACGAGACAACGATCACATCCTGCGTCACAATCCCGCTTGCCGCCGGTGAAGGATATTTTCTTGCGGATGTTCCGCGGCCAGCCGGTTTTTGCCCGGGGCAGTCGCTGGTCACGCTCACCGCCGCCGCGCAAGGAACGTTGCGCGCATGGAATGTCACCCGCGGATTCGCCAAAGTTGAACCAACCGTGCTGTCCACTGGCGGCGGCACACCCGATCGCGGGCTCAAACTCACCGCCGCGTGGCCGGAGCATCTGACCACGGCAAGCATCCGGATACTGCGCGCCGGCAGCACTGTCGTCACGAGCCTTGATGCCGCGCAACATGGCACATCATGCCGCGCCGAGTGGGATGGCGGAGAAGAAACATCCGGCCAATACTCCGCCGAATTCATTCTTGTCTCCGAATCGGGCATCCCGATCGTGCTTCGAAGGCCATTCCAGATCATCCGCCAAAACATGATTCCCGCGCCTCCGCCATGCAAACGCCCGGAATTTGTCCGCGGCGCCTGGATTTTTTCAGTTTTTGACGATAACGATGCCGCCATCGAACAGGTCTTCCAGCTTGCCAAAGCCGACGGCTACAACATGGCGATGGCGCACTGCCGCGCCGACCAGCTCGGCGCCGTGCGCGCCGCGGCCGAAAAGTTTAGACTGCCCTTCATTGCGCAGGCCATTGAGAACCGCGACATTTTCGATGAGTATGCGCGGCGCGATTATTTCAGCAAAGCGGATTACCTTGCCCAATTGCATGATATAAACGACGAGGCCGCCACTTCGCCGATCTTCCTGGGATTGTACATCACCGATGAGCCGGGCACAGCCGATGCGCTCGATCTGTTCAGGCGCGCCAATCTTGCCGTCGCTCAGGATGGGCGCCTCGGCGCGGGATTCGCCGTTCTGCCCGATTCCGTCACGACCGCTGAGCTTGCGTTAACAAGCGCTCCCGTTGTCTTAATCGACCATTATCCATTCCGCGCCAGCAATCCCCGGAACAACACCGGCGCGCTTCTTGCATCTGTCGGGATCGCAAACGATTACGCGCGCGCCGCCGCCGCCATGGGACGGGACATGTGGTATGTGAACCAATCCTTCACAAGCTTCACCGGCGAACCATTCCGCGCATTGCCCAATTCCATGCACCGCGGGCAACTCGGCGCCGCGGTCATGAGCGGCTGCCGGGGGATCATCCCATTCTCCTATTCATCGATCGGCTCGATGGAAGGACAGCGCGGGCCGCAACTCGAGGCCGGCCGCAGCCTCGATGAATATGCCGCATTCAACAGCATCATGGACCGGCTCGGACCGGTCATCATGAACCTCAGCCTGCCGGTCATCGATTCCTGCGCGCCGCGTCCATTTGCCGTCACCACAGCGCTGGACAAGACCGGTTCAATGTATGTCTTCATCCTCAACGGAGATGACCTGTCAACCCAGACGCTTCGCATCGGTTTGTCGCCGCCCCCAATCGCCCCCCTACAGGAACTCGTATCCCAGCGCATGCTCCCCGTTGAAGGCGACGCCACAGTGCCGGTTCAGCTTGCGCCGGGCGCATGGGCCATGATCGCAACGGGACTTGCTCAACCAAGCGGGTATTCTTTCAGCAGCGCTCCTGCCCCACAACTCTCCACCATCAATCTGCCCGTGACGCATCAATTCGTGCTGCACCGCGCCCTTGGCGCGCCACAGCCCCCTCTTGGGCTTGATTTTGACAGCAACACCTCGCGGATTGCCGTCAGCGCAGGGGAATATCCCCTCGAGGCATCCTGTCCGCAAATTTACATTCTGGGCGCCGATGGAAGCGTGGTTCAGACGCCGGGACCCCTGCTTTACCCGTCGGAACGCACAAATTTCAAGCCCGACCAGCTTGTCGCGCGCTCGGCGCTGCTGCTCGGGGTCAGATTCTTCGACACAAATGATCCGGGGGGCCAGCCGGTCGCCGAATACACAGGTCACACAGGCGGCGCCTTCGACAGCGCCGTCAGCGGCAACATCTTCTGGCTGACGCTTGGAGACTTCGGCATCCGCCGTCTCAAAAAAACAACTCATGGAATGAAAAACGTCGAGACCGGACTCTCCGAATCAGGCAGTTATCACGAGGTGTTTGGCCCGTTCGCCGATGGCAGCGTCACGGCGATTGTCAAGGATGTCGGTCTTCATAACATCAAACCGGGCGCTCTCAACGAGCCTTTCCACAAAGTGCTCGGGTTGCGACGTGTCCATGAAACAGCATCACTCAACGAGAACGGGATGCTGGCCGTGCCGCGATTTCAGAACGGCGTGTCACTTGTTCAACTCGATACAAACGGCGAACCGGCGTTCCTGACCAACATCGCTTCCGATGCTGTCGAGGCAGGCGGATGCGCATGGATCACGGCAAACATTTTGGCCGTGAATGACGGTGTGTACAATGTCCGATTCTATAATGTGGAAACATCGGGCGCCGCGCGCCTGCTTGGCACATGGAGACCGGACATCAACGAGCCGTTCTATCTGCGCAACATCGCCGCGCGCGGCAACCGCATGGCCATCGGCTTGCATGACGGGCGTGTCATCGTGGCCGACACATCCAGCCTTATCACTTCATCAGCCGTCAATTCCGACTGGCAGATGCTGGAATAAGCGGAGCCTTCATCGCTCGGGTGTATTCCTCCACGCGGGCGCCCAAATCCTTCTCGCCGCGGTTAGCCGATATCAGATCGATCAGCGCGCTGCCCACCACCACGCCATCGGCATATTGCGCGACCTCGGCGGCCTGATCAGGCCGCGCAATGCCAAATCCGACAACGACGGGCAAATTGGTCACCCGCCGCAGATCTCGGATCGGTTCATCGAGTTTGAACGATGCGCTATTGCGCGCTCCCGTAACGCCCTTCACAGATATGTAATAAATGAATCCGCTGGCATGTTGCGCAATAAGCGCTTTGCGTTCAGAGGTGGTGGTCGGCGCCACAAGGCAGATCAGATGCAATCCTTTATCGCTCAGACAGTGCGCCGCCTCGGCGCACTCCTCCACCGGCAGATCAGGAACCAGCACGGCATCCGTGCCCGCCCTCGCGGCATCGCCCGCAAAACGTTCCAGACCATAATGAAAGAACGGATTATAGGCTCCGAACAGAACAATGGGCGTGTCATGTTTCCGGCGGAATTCATGCACCATCTCAAGAATGCCCTGCAGAGTTGTGCCCGCCGCAAGCGCTTCCTGCGAGGCGCGCTGGATTGTGGGCCCATCCGCGATGGGATCGCTGAAGGGAACGCCCAGCTCGATGATGTCAGCCCCTCCGCGCACCAAGGCATCAAGCAGCGGCAGCGTGAAACCGGGCGCGGGAAAACCGGCAGTCAAATACGGAATCAGCGCCCGCTCCCCGCGTTGTTGAAGTTGCTCAAAAATGCGCGCGATCCGGCTATTCATGACAGGCAATGGTATTCCTTAGATGGAGATTGATGTCAGTGTGTGGTTGAATGTTTTTCTATCCCATATACACACACAATTACAGTGGTTCACAGCACAGATAATCACGATGACGCGGAATGTTCGCTGAGTGTCGGCGGCATGAGTTGCACGGCGTGCGCGCGGCGCATCGAAAAGGCCGTGTCGGCGCTCAAGGGTGTCAAGACCTGCGCCGTTAATCTTGCCGCCGGCAGCGCGCGCATTCAATATGATCCGCGAATCATCACAACAGACCGGATCATGGGCGCAATATCCGATATCGGATATGATCCGGCAGAAATGGCGGATGATGACGGCGAAAAGTCCCTCGAAGAATCGCAGAAAGCCGGGGAGCGCACACGCGCCATCGAACTGGCCGCCGCCATCGCACTGACTATTCCCGTCGCCATCATCGGCATGTTTGAGTTCGTCTTTCCATTCAGCAACTGGCTCCTGCTTGCACTCACCGCGCCGGTCGTATTCTGGGCGGGACGCGGTTTCTTCGCCGGAGCATGGAAAGCCCTGCAACACGGCGGCGCCGGCATGAACACGCTCGTTGCGCTTGGCTCCGGATCGGCCTTCATCTTCAGTTTGACGGCCACCATTGCGCCCGGATGGCTGGAGCAGGCAGGACGCCATCCGCATGTTTACTATGAAGCCGCCGCTGTGATCATCACGCTCATACTGCTTGGCCGTTTTTTGGAATATCGCGCCCGCAGCCGGACAACGGGCGCCATCAAACGCCTGCTGGCCCGTCAGCCGCTTACGGCGCGCTTGATGCGCAACGACACGGAGATCGAGACGCCAATCGGCCGGTTGGCCGTCGGGGATATCATCGTTGTGCGGCCTGGTGAAAAAGTGCCCGCCGACGGCATTATCGTCGCCGGTGAATCAAGCATCGACGAATCGCCCATGACGGGAGAAAGCATTCCCGCCGACAAAACCGCGGGCGATATGGTCATGAGCGGAACGCTGAACATGATGGGCAGTTTTCGCTTCAAAGCCGTCCGCGTGGGCAAGGATACCGCCCTACAGCGGATCGTGCGGCTTGTGCGTGAAGCGCAGGCTTCCAAAGCGCCCATTGCCCGGCTTGCCGATGTTATCAGCGGATGGTTTGTGCCCGCCGTGCTCATCATTGGCGCCATCACCTTCATCACATGGCTGGCCGTGGGACCCGCACCATCGCTTAATCATGCCGTGATTGCCTTTGTCTCCGTCCTGATCATCTCCTGCCCGTGCGCGCTCGGTCTTGCAACGCCCGTTGCCATCATGGCGGCCACGGGCTGGGGCGCCGAACACGGCATGCTCATCCGCAATGGCGAGGCTCTCGAAACCGCCTGCGGTGTGAGCGCTATTCTGTTCGACAAAACAGGAACGATAACCACGGGCCGCCCTGAAGCCGCCGACGTGGTCACAGCCGGGGATATCGAGCCGAACGAGCTTCTGCGGCTGGCGGCCTCGGCAGAAAGCATTTCCGAGCATCCGCTTGGTGCGGCCATCGTCCGCCGCGCGCGTGATGCGGGAATCGCAACAACCGCTCCTTCACAATTCCTTGCGTTGCCGGGTCGCGGTATCGAAGCAGTGGTTGATGGCCGGACGATTCTTGCCGGAAATGCAACTCTGATACGCGACCGCGGCGCAACGTTCGGCGCCCTTGACGACCTTGCCCGAAAATCCGCATCGCATGGCGCCACAACTGTGTTCATCACAGTCGACGGGATTGCGGCCGGTATCATCGCGATAGCCGATCCGCCAAAGGAATCGGCGCGCCCGGCGATTGATGAGCTTAAACACATGGGTCTGACCATCCAAATGATCACAGGGGACAACCGCCTAACGGCCGCATTCGTGGCCGCACAGACGGGCATCGGGAATGTCATTGCCGAAGTGCTGCCCGAGGAGAAAGCCGCGCGTGTGCGCGATCTTCAGGCGGCCGGGCACAGGGTTGCCATGGTGGGCGATGGCATCAACGATGCGCCCGCGCTGGCCATGTCAGATGTCGGCATTGCCATTGGCGCCGGCGCCGATGTGGCCGTGGAGTCGGCGGAAATCACCATTGTCGGGGGCGACCTGCGCTCCATTCCCGCCGCCATCACCCTGTCGCGCCGGACACTGCGCGTCATCAAGCAGAACCTTTTCCTCGCGTTCTTTTACAATGTGATCTGCATCCCGCTCGCCGCCGGCGTGTTCTACCATTGGACAGGCTGGCTGTTGAATCCGATGATCGCAAGCGCCGCAATGGGATTAAGCAGCATATCCGTGGTCACGAACAGCCTGAGACTCACACGCTGAATTCCGCGCCCCCAACTGCGCCATGCTTCACTGTTTCAGTTCGCGCGCATAGCTGATGTAGCGGTTCAGGAAGGGAATGCCGGCGATTGCCGGGACGATATAACGCAGATTAATGTAAAGTGCGATCCCGAACATCAGGCTGGGCGGATACTGGGCAAACAGGCTGATGATCGCGGCATCACGCGTGCCAAAACCGGCAATCGTGACCGGCACAAGACCGATGAAGATTGCAAGCGGCACAAGCGACATATACTGGCCTGGATCGGGGCGCACGCCAAGGCACAGGAAGAAGAAATAGATCTGCGCGAGATGCAGCACCCAGATCAACAGTGAATACGCGACAATCCGCCCGCGCCGTGCGCCGCGCGATTGCAGCATCGTGATGACCTCATGGCCGGCAAGCACAAGATCGTGCAGTTTTTTCAGCCGCGGTTTCCCACCCAGCCATTCAAGCGCGCGCCGGAATCCGGGAAAGGCCGTCATCGGGATGAAATAGACCGCCGCGACAGCGGCCACAGCAGCCGCGCCCGCCGCGCCCGCAACAATCGCCGCGTGGCGCTGCAGCGGGGTGGCGCCGTCACACGCCAGCATCAGCGCCACCCCGCCCAGCATCATCAATGCCAGCGCCGCAACATCCAGCATCTTCTCAAACACGACAATGTTCATCGCCCGCTTGAGATCAAGCGTGCCCGTTCGCTTGAGAAAAACGCCCTTCGATAGATCGCCCAGTTTCGACGGCAACACAAGATTCATCGTGGCGCTCGCGAGCACGATTCTCACGCATTCGCCCCATGTGATGGGCGCAAAACACATGACAAGCCGCCGCCAGCGAAAGGCTATGACGCCAACCTGCGGAACGAACATCACCACCGCGAGCGTGAACCATGCCCAATGCGTCGAGCGCAGGTTGGCCAGCAGAGCCGTGCGGTCCACCCGCCAGAATATCAGCGCCAACAGCGCAACCGTCATGATGAAAGCGAAAAGACGTTTCATGAGAATCAAAAAATCAACGCCCGCCGCGCAGGATTAAGAAAGAAAATTCTTGTTCACATTTCCCGCCCATGAGCCGCCAATAGCCTGCGGAATCAATCAATTTCACAAACTGGTGGAACCCATGATAAAGCCGCTTAAACATCCGACCGTTCATCCTTGCATCATCACGTTCATTTTTGCCATCGTTGCCATCCGCCTTGCGGCTGTTCCCAATGCCGCGGCGGAGACCACATCCACAACAAAAGCATCCAACCCGCCTGTTGTGGCGCTGCGCGACATCAGCAACGCCCCCCGGCTTGCCCGCGGATCAACTGTTGAGTTCAACACAAGTGTGGCCCTTTTCCTGCCAGAAGGATGGCAGAATGAAATCAGCCCCGACACGGGCGACCTCAAGGTCACCATCCATTTTCATGGCGCCCAGTGGTTTGCCATCGAGGAGCATGCGCGCCGCGGCGCCCGCCATCCGCTGATCGCGATCTACCAGGGCGAGGGATCGCGTGTGTACCAGGCTGCTTTTGAAAACCCGCAGAACCTCAACCAACTGCTTGACCGCGCACTTGCGGAAACGCGCAAACGCGGACCAACGAAGCTGCTCCGGCTTGCCCCAATCGAAGTGCAAAGTTTCAGCGCGGGCTACGGAGCCGTGCGCGAGTTGCTCAAGCATCCCGATTATGTGCGCGCCATCAGCGCCATCGTGCTTGCCGATTCGCTCTATGCCAGCCTGACCACCGGCACGGAGGGCCAGCGCGGCCAGCCCGACCCGGAACAGATGCGGCCGTTCATCGAATATGGCAAACTCGCGGCACGCGGCGACAAATTTTTCCTCCTTGCGCACTCGGATATCGCGACGCCGGCATACGCCTCAACGGTCGAGACCGGTGACGCGCTCATCGCCGGAGTTGGCGCGCGCCGCGAGCAGGTCACCACGGGTTCCCTTGCCGCCGCCGCGCCTGACCTTGGGTTCCCGCTGCTCTCGCGCGCCGACGCCCGCAACTTCCACGTCTGGGGCTACGCCGGCCGCACGCCCCAGGCCCACATGGCCATCGCCCGCACCATCGCCGAATTCTGGCACGCGCTGTACAACGATGTTAATCCTCCCGCGTAACCCATCGGGCGTGTGGAAACATTTTATGCGTGCAATTCTCGCCATCCAGGTTCAAGGCCATCTTCATTTGGGTGACACCAATATCATGATTGTGGCATGATTTTGATAACCCAGGACATCAACGGAAGGGTTCAGGAAGATGATTATATCGGGAAAAGCCGCTGGCGGCATGGTTGCTGTCATCGGATGGATAATCTTATGCGCGGGGACGCTCACATCAGCGCCGGCCGCCGATGTGACAAGCAATGCGGTGTGGCTGGAGAAACTCGATGTTGCCAAGATCACCCAGGAATGGGGCGATCCGCACGCTGGCAAATCGGTGCTCGGCAAGCCGCTCAAGGTGAACGGCAAGACGTATGAGCATGGCGTGGGGACGCATTCCTTCAGCGAGTGGTGGATCGACACGGGGGGCGGCGCGGAGCGCTTCGAGGCGCTCGGTGGAGTGGATGATGAGATCGCCACGAACGGCTCGGTGATCTTCGAAGTCTGGGCGGACGGACGCAAGGCCGCCGCCACGGGCATCATCCGGGGCGGCCAGCCGGCTCAGGCACTTTCCGCGGATCTCAAGGGCGTCAAAAAGCTTGTCCTGATCGTCACCGATGCGGGCGACTCGAACGGTTACGATCATGCGGACTGGCTTGACGCGAAGATCATCATGGCAGCCGGGGCGAAAAATGCCCCGCGCGCCATTGCACAGGATGCCGCGCCGCCGCCAGAACTCTCCGTCGGCGACGGCCCGAAACCCGCCATACACGGCCCGCGCGTCGTGGGCGCAACACCAGGCAGGCCGTTCCTGTTTCTCATCCCCGCAACGGGCAAAACGCCCATGCGCTTCTCGGCCGACAATCTGCCCGCCGGCATCAAGCTCGATGAGCAAACCGGCATCCTCTCCGGTTCCCTTCAGTCATCGGGAAACACCGACGTCAGAACAACCGTGAGCGGCCCCGGCGGCAGGGCATCGCGCAGGCTCACCATTGTCGGCGGCGAACACAAGCTCGCGCTCACGCCGCCCATGGGCTGGAATTCGTGGAATGTCTGGGGCACGTCGGTTGACGCCGCAAAGGTGCGCGCCGCGGCGGACGCAATGGTCAAATCAGGACTTGCCGCGCACGGTTACTGCTTCATCAACATCGACGACGCATGGGAGGGCACGCGCGACGCCAACGGTGAAATCCGCGCGAACGAAAAGATCGGCGACATGAAGACGCTGGCCGATTATGTTCATTCAAAAGGGCTCAAACTCGGCGTGTATTCCTCGCCCGGCCCCAAAACATGCGCCTCTTTCGAGGGCAGCTACCAGCACGAACAGCAGGACGCCAACACATACGCGAAATGGGGGATCGATTACCTGAAATATGATTGGTGTTCGATGGGCAGGATCACAAGCACGCCAACGCTCGAACAGATGAAGGCGCCCTACCGCTTGATGCGGACAGCGCTCGACAACTGCGGACGCGACATCGTCTTCAGCTTTTGCCAGTATGGCATGGGCAAAGTCTGGGAATGGGGCGCCGAAATTGGGGGCAATCTGTGGCGCACCTCCGGAGACATCGGCGACAGTTGGGGCAGCATGGCAAGCATCGGCTTCAGCCAGACCGAGCAGGGCAAATACGCATGTCCCGGACACTGGAACGATCCCGACATGCTCGTTGTGGGCAAGGTGGGATGGGGACCGACGCTTCATAACACCAAGCTCACGCCGCATGAACAACTCACGCACATCACCCTGTGGAGCCTGCTGGCCTCTCCCCTGCTCATCGGCTGCGACATGACACAGATGGACGATTTCACGTCGAGACTCCTGACCAATGATGAAGTGCTTGACGTGAACCAGGACCCGCTGGGACGCCAGGCCGGCCGTCGCGTCAAAGACGGCGACACGGAAATCTGGTCGCGGCAGCTCTGGGACGGCACACTCGCCGTGGGACTGTTCAACCGCGGCAGTTCCGCCAAAAATGTCGCCGCCAAGTGGACTGATCTCGGCATCAGCGGCAGCCAGCCCGTGCGCGATCTCTGGAGGAAAAAAGACCTCGGCCACTTCAGCGGCAGCTTTGAATCAACCGTGCAACGCCATGGCGCAATGCTTTTGAAAATCGGCAAACCGAACCAAGATGCACAGATGAATACAAAGTGACAGCATGACAGCACCTTGGGATCGCCGGGCGATCGTTCTAAAGAAGATGATCAGATTTCAAGCTGTTGTTTGATGCGTGTCAACCTTCGCTGAACGCGGCGTCGAATTTGACCAGCGAGGGTTTGAAGTCGATGCGTTTGACGAAGGCGCAGGCCTCGGTGGCGCCGTGCTCGCGGTCCATGCCGGCATCCTCCCATTCGACAGACAGCGGCCCCGAATAACCAATCTCGTTGAGCGCGCGGATGATGGACTCGAAATCAATGCGGCCACGCCCCAGCGAACGGAAGTCCCAGTAACGGCGCGGATCGCCAAATTCCGTGTGGCCGCCAAACACGCCGGCTTCAGCGGGCATCGGCGACCACCACACATCCTTCATGTGAACATGGAAGATGCGGCCGCGCAAACGGCGGATGAAGCGCGCATAGTCAACGCCCTGGTAGCCAAAATGGCTCGGATCGAAGTTGAATCCAAACGCGGGATGGCCGTCAACGGCCTTGAGCGCGCGCTCCGCCGAGGCAATGTCGAAGGCGATTTCCGTGGGATGCGCTTCGAGGGCAAAACGCGCGCCCAGCGACTTGAACTCGTCCAGGATCGGTTTCCACCTGCGCGCGAAATCCTCAAAACCGGCCTCAATCATGCCGGGCGCATTCGGAGGAAACGAGTAGAGCAGGGGCCAGATCTGGCTGCCGGTGAAACCGTTCACGATGCCCACGCCAAGCGCCTTGGCCGCGCGCGCGGTGTCGATCATTTCGCGCGCGGCGCGCTGCCTGACGCCTTCAGGATCGCCGTCGCCCCACACATGCGCGGGCAGAATGCTCTTGTGGCGCTCGTCAATGCGGTCGCACACCGCCTGACCCGCAAGATGGTTCGAAATGGCGAACACCTTGAGCCGGTGGCGCGCCAGCAGCTCGAGTTTGCGTTTGCAGTAATCAGGCTCGCGGAGCGCGCGCCCCACGTCGAAGTGGCCGCCCCAGCATGCCAGCTCGAGGCCGTCGTAACCGAAGCTCCGCGCTTTCTCGCAAAGTTTTTCCAATGACAGATCCGCCCATTGCCCCGTGAAAAGTGTGACTGGTCTTGCCATGATGATCTTTCTCTCCTTCTGTATGTTCGTATGCCTGCTATGTGAACGCTTTCAAGCGTTGGGAAACGTCGTCCACTTTTTGTCGGATTTGGCGCTCGCGACAACCGCCTCAATGAACTGCATTCCGCGCACGCCATCATCAACCGTGGGAAAATCCGGCTCCTCCGGATCGGGCTGGCCGCCTTCGAGCCTTCGGCGCAGCGCGCGCGCGAAATTCCTGTAAATGTTGGCGAACGCCTCGATGTAGCCCTCGGGGTGCCCGGCGGGAAGGCGCGTTGCCGCCGCCGCCGCCGCGCTCAGCCGTCCCGCGTAACCGCCGCCCGCGCGGACAATCTCGCGCGATTTGTCCGGCCACATCAGCAACAGCGTGTTCGGCTCCTCCTGGCGCCAGCGCAGGCCGCCCTTCGAACCGTAAACGCGGATGTTAAGGCCATTCTCCTCGTCGATTGAAATCTGGCTGGCGTGCAGCACGCCGCGCGCGCCGTTGCCGAAGCGCAGCAGCACATTGCCGTCGTCATCCAGCGGACGCCCTTCAACAAACGTCGTCAGATCGGCGCACAACTCGCTGATGCGCAGGCCGGTGATGTATTCGGCAAGGTTTTCCGCGTGCGTGCCGATATCGCCCATGCAACAGCTTGCGCCGGCGCGCGCGGGATCGGTGCGCCAGTCCGCCTGCTTCTGCCCCGACGCCTCAAGGCGCGCGGCCAGCCACCCCTGCGGGTACTCGACGATGATCTTGCGTATCTCGCCCAGCCGCCCGCCGCGCGCCAGCGCACGCGCCTCCTTCACCATGGGATAACCCGTATAATTGTGTGTGAGCGCAAAAAGAAGACCCATCTCGCGCACGATGCCGCGCAACTCAAGCGCCTCGCCGAGTGTGAGCGTCATCGGCTTGTCGCATACCACGTGGAATCCCGCGCGCAACGCCGCCGCCGCCGGGTGGAAATGCATGTGGTTGGGCGTCACGATCGCCACGAAATCCATGCGTTCGCCCTCGGGCAGACTCGCCTCCGCGGCGATCATATCCTGCCACGAGCCATAGACGCGCTCATCGGGCAGATACCAGTCGCGGCCAGAAAGACGCGACTTTCCGGGATCGGCGCTGAACGCGCCGCACACAAGCTCGATCTCGTTGTCCAGCGTGGCCGCCATGCGGTGCACCGTTCCTATGAACGCGCCACGCCCACCGCCGACTATGCCCATCCGCATTTTTCGGCTCATTAGCGATCTCCTTGGTGATTCAATTCACTCTACTGATACCCGCGCCTGATTCAATGTCCAACACAAATGAACAGGCAATGCTATGACATGTTGGCGCATTCCGCTGCTCTTTCAACGATCATCGTGCACACTATTCACAGCCATCCGGCGCGCCATTGAGCGCCACATGCGAGATGATGGCCGTCGGCGTTCCCGGGGCGTCACCTTGAATTGCTGGAGGCATGCGCCAATCCCTTCCCGCCTCATTTTCAGAAAATAGAAATTGACAACATAGCATTGTGTATACCTGCCTGACGCATTGTGATAATTCGCATTCCCTTCTTGCGAGAATTTCAGCGGGAATGGGTATGCGGGAATTCAAACAGCGAAAGGAGATCGTCGGAGCCAACAAGCTCTAAAACACAAAGAGGTTGGATGACTGCATGGACATACATAATCCAGCGCAGGCATATAGTGTGGCAAAAATTACCCAAAAGAAAGTGAGACTTGAATATGACAGGCATCAGCAACTTCTTAAGATGCGCAATAGGCGCCGGGCTCATCGTGGCCATGGCCGGAATGGCCTGCGCGAATGTGTGGATGGACGAACGGTTTGAGAACACGCCGCCGCTGGTTCAGGGCAACGGCAACCTCGCCTCTCCGATTCCTTTTTCAACTCTGGACACCTACACCCATGATCCTCTCACATCCACGGTGACCGGTTCGCCGCTGACCGCCACGGGAACACAGGTGAGCACGAAAGCGTTCGAGGGAACGAAATGCTACAAGCTCGAGGTCAGCCAGGTGCTGTCCGCCGGCCCGGGGTATATGAATCCGACAAATGGCAACATCCAGGTATATCAATTCGCCATCAATGTTGATCCCATCCCCGATGTGGGCACAGTAGCGGAATTCCGCTGGAATTTTGACATGAACACAGGCGCCCCGCCCGCCGCGGACAACTCGTTCTTCGTGCGGCTGGTTTCCAACGGCACATCCGTGCAGATCATCGGCGGTGAGGATGTGGCTCATCCAACGCCCGTGACAGGCGTTCTTGGAACCCTGCCCGTAAGGCAATCCTGGGCGTACATCAGCCTGATCGTCCAGAAGGAGACCGCCGCGCAGTCTGACAGCCGGCCAGCCCTTGCGCCCGCTTCACCCTATTCGCAGGGATGCACGTTCTTCAATTCCAGCAACACCCCGGCGCTCTTCATCCCCATGGTTGGCGGCGCACCAACCACTTTCAATTCACGCGACTGGTCGTTCCAAGTCTCCAGTGGAACAATCTATGTCGACGACATCTACTGGGATGGCGCGCTTGAAAACGACGCGGCCAATTCCGATGTCCGCCCGCTCAACACAACAGTACCAGACAGCGCAAGCAACTGGTCGCTGTATAATTAATCATCCCAATTGCAGAAGGACGCCGCAGAACACCACGGCGGCGTCCTTCCCGCTTTTTTCAGTGTCGTGAAAAGTTCTGCCGTTAAGGGATTTGTGGCGGGTGTTGACGTTGGTGGATCGCATATCACCGCATCCCTTGCTGAAACATCTTCGGGGAAACTGATCGCCAACAGCAAAACGGCCATGCCGGTCAATTCATCCGGCAGCAAGGAAAGCATTTTGTCCCAATGGTCCGCCGTCATATTAAAAGCTGCCGGTTTCGCTCAGAAGACGCCTCTCGACGGCATCGGGCTGGCAATGCCCGGGCCTTTTGATTATGAGCGGGGAATCGCCCTGATGAAAGACCTTGGGAAATATGACAACATTTACGGCGTCAACATCCGCGCGGAATTAAAGGCAAGACTCGGATTGCCAAAGACGCCCATCCTGTTCCGCAACGACGCGCAGTGTTTCCTGCTTGGCGAGTGCTGGCGCGGCGCGGCAGTCGGCTGCTCCGACGCGATCGGCGTCACCCTCGGCACAGGCTTCGGCTCGGCATTTCTGCGCAACGGTCTGTGCGTGGAAGACGACCCCGGCATGCCCCCGCAAAAATGGTTCTACAACATTCCCTTCCGCGGCGTCATCGCCGACGACTGCTTCTCCACCCGCGGAATTCTGCGCGCTTACCGCCGGCGCAGCGGCAGGGAAGCCGCAGACGTGCGCGCCCTCGTCAGGCTGGCCCCGGATGACCCGCATGCCATAGCCGTATTTCACGAATTCGGAGCCATGCTCGCGGAATTCCTCGCGCCTTTTGTAAGGAAATTCGCCCCCCAAACGCTCGTTATTGGGGGCAACATCGCCAAGGCATGGGGATTATTTGCCGCGCCTTTGCTGGATGGCATCCGCAAAGCCTGCCCCGAAGTCGCGGTGGCGCAAGCCTGTCTTTTCGAGGATGCGGCCCTGCTTGGCGCCGCCCGCCTGCCATTGTTATACCGGGAGCCGGCCTCATGACATCCCCGCATCCATCTCACTCCGATAATTTCCGGAAAACCACCCAGTTGCTGATGCCCGCGGAACATGTTCCGCCTCCTCCCGGCGTGTATGATATTTATCCGGGATTCCCAATCATCGGAGGTTCCATCCAGCTTGGCTTCGATGCTCTCGCCGCTCGGATCGCCCAGGAATCCACCGTAACCATTGACGGGTTTGTTGGCGTTTTCTGGGAAGACCTGCGCGAGAAACTCGACCAGAGCCTGCGCCGCGCCGGCATCGAAGCGGCATGGGTCAATGCGCATGATGCCATGCGGGACAGCACCGCCATCACCCATCTGACCCAACCGTTTCTTGGCGGAGATGATCCGCTGTTTGGCACACGTTTCACCGGCCGCCTCGAAGATTTCTTCGACCATCATAAGTTGTCCGCTCTCAAGCCCTCCCCGCGCCATTCCTTGAGGATCATGTATGGCTGTGGCGCCGCTCTTGCATGCTGGACGGGTTTGCTTGTTTATGTCGATGTTCCCAAAAACGAGGTGCAGTTCCGTTCGCGCGCGGGCGTCGTGTGCAATCTTGGCGAGTCACATCCCATCCCGCCCAAGGAACAATACAAACGGTTCTATTTCGTGGACTGGGCCGCCCTGAACCGGCACAGGGCCCGCATACTTGCCGACATCGGCGTCATCGTTGACGCCCAGCGACCCGATGAGCCGGTTTTTACGGAAGGCAAAACTCTGCGCAGCACGCTTGCTCAAATGGCGCGCAATATGTTTCGCGCGCGGCCGTGGTTTGAACCAGGCCCATGGGGCGGGCAATGGATTTTGGACAAAATCCCCGGCCTCGCGCGCGATGTGCCCAATTACGCATGGTCATTTGAACTGATCATGCCCGAAAACGGACTCATCCTGACGGATGGGCGCCGCATGCTGGAAGTGTCATCGGATTTTCTTATGTTTCAGGAGCATCGCGCGGTGCTCGGTAACTGCGCCGATTGCTTCGGCTTTGAATTCCCCATACGGTTCGATTTCCTCGACACCATAGGCGGCGGAAACCTTTCCATCCAGTGCCATCCCCGGCCCGAATACATCCGGCGGGAGTTTGGTGAGACTTTCACGCAGGATGAAGCGTATTACATACTCGACCGCGTGCCCGGCGCGCATGTTTACCTTGGCTTTCAAACCGGCATTCACCCGATGGAGTTCCGTCATGCCCTCGAGCACAGCCACAATGAAGGGATCACGATCGATATTCCACGGTTCGTGAATGTGGAAAAGGCCAAAAAGCATGATTTCTTCCTCATCCCGGGAGGAACAATTCACGCCTGCGGAAGCGGCAACCTTGTGCTCGAGATAAGCGCTACTCCCTACATATTCACATTCAAAATGTATGATTGGCTGCGGCTCGACCTCGATGGGCGCCCCCGACCGCTCAACATCAGACGCGCATTTGAGAACCTGCATTTCGACCGGCAGGGCGGGGTTGTCAAACGCGAGCATGTATCTGTGCCCCGATTGATTGATGAGGGCGCCAACTGGCAGCTCTTTCACCTGCCGACACATCGAATGGAATTCTACGATGCGCACCGGTTTGAATTCCGGGGCTCTGTGGAGGCGCGCACCAACGGTTCGCCCCACGTCATGAGCCTCGTTGAAGGAAAGACGGTTGTCCTCGAAACGGCAAATGGCATGCGGCAAAGATTCAATTACGCGGAAACGTTCGTTGTGCCCGCCGCCGCCGGAAGTTATAAGCTCATCAGCGTTAACGAGCAGCCCGTGAAAGTGCTCAAGGTTTTCGTCAAGGATGTGTATACGATTTGAAAACACGCCAATCGGACACACATCGCCGTCATGCCATTTCGCGGGAAAAGGGAATCGAATGAAATGCGACCTCTGAAGGTTGACGGCGCGCGGGACTTGGGCGCCCAGTTCACCCGCAATCCGCACCGCATGGCGGGACAGGATGGAGCTTACTCCATCCCCCTCGGCGCCGGCAAAGCGTTATGGTTTTTCGGCGATACACTGACGGGCGCCCGAACACCGCGCGAAAGCCTGTGGTTTCCCGGTGGAGCATCCCTCGGACCCGGCGATATGTCGGGCTTCGGGCTCATTGAAAAACTCTGCACAAACACCGCATTGATCCTTGATGAAAAAAGCGGACGCGATGGCCTGCGGAATTTTCAGTATATCTGCGATGCCTCCGGCGCTCTCAAACAGCTTGTCCTCCGCCAACCCGATGAACCGGATGTGATCCGCGTATGGTGTCTGCACGGCTGCGCGTTTGGCAATGATCTGTATCTGTTCTATCAGCTTGTCCGGATGCTTGCCACGGGCCCCATGCCCGTGAATTTTGAGGTTGTCGGCTCGGGACTGGCCTTTGGCAATTCCCGCGATTGGGAGTTTCAGCGCATATACGCCGGAAACAGCGCCACTTGGTGGCCCGCAGATCAACCGCAATTTGCCTCAGCGGTTCTGCCCGCAAGAAACGAAGACATCATATACCTTTACGGTGTGCTGCGCTGTTCAGACGGGGTCCAGCGCTGTTACATGGCAAGGGTTCGCTCGACGGACATCAAGTGCCTCGGGAAGTACGAGTATTTGATAACTGATGCGCCTGTGTGGTCATCCAACCCGCGCGACGCATGTTGCATCATGACCGGCATGCCGAACGAATTATCCGTGAACTGGAACAATCACCTTGGCTGTTATCTCGCCGTGCATTCCCTTGACCTGACCGGACGCATTGTTGGCCGCACCGCCCCCAAACCATGGGGGCCATGGAGCGAGCCGGTTGACTTATGGCGCGTGTCTCCGCCCGCATGGGATTATCCCGTTCCCTATCCTGCGCTGATCTACGCGGGCAAGGAGCATGCCGAACTGGCGGAGGATGGCGGGCGCGTGTTGTACCTGACCTATATAGAATTCGAGGAATATTTCCCCCATCTTGTCGAAGTCACGCTCGGATAAGACCAGCACCAAGACGCCTCTTCCGGCAACCGCGCGCAACACATGGCTCGCGGGGGCGGCCGTTACTGTTGTTCATTTCACGCTGACATATCTGCTCGCGGGCGTCGCCTCGGTTGTCTGGGGCGATCTGGTGATGCTGGCCGCGCTCGCATGGCTGGCGCGCAAGCTCATCATCACAATAGAGCTTCCCATCGCGTTCGCGCCCGTGTGCATCTACATCATCGGCGAACCCAATGTGGGGTTCAGTCCGGTGGTGTGGATATGTCTTCTGCCGTTTTTTGCCCTTGTGCGCCGTGAGCGGCGGCTGGCAGCGCTTGCGGGTTGGGGTCTGTGGAGCGGCACGCTGTCGGCCTGCGGCATCTATGCCTGGGTCTGGCCGACACTCAACCGGTTTTTCGGAATGGGATGGGCCATGTCGCTTCCCCTTTTTGCGCTCCTGATGGCCGTCATAGGCATGCAGTTCGCCATCTTCCTGCCGCTGGCGCGCTTCCTGTCTGACCGCATCCGCTGGCCATTGGCGTTCATCGCGGCGCCGCTCTTCACGCTCGTGGAATACTGGATGCCGCTCCCCTTCCCCATGGCCCTTGGCATGGCATTCGCCAACAGGCCGTTTTTCCTTCAGCCTCTCAGCCTTGCCGGCCTGCACGGCCTGTCGCTGATCTGCGCCATCGAAAACGGCGCGCTGGATTACGCCATCGGGTCGTGGCGGGAGGGCCGCGCGCGCAGGGCAATGGCCGCGCTGGCCGCCGCCGCCGCTGTCATTGTGCTTCATGCGGGGTATGGCTGGCATTGCATGCGCGCTTTCATGGACGACCCGTCTGCCCCCTCGCTGGACATCGCGATGATCCAGCCGGTTGCCCCGTTGCGCGTGAATAATGATGAAAGCGAACTCCAGGAAAAAACATCCTCAAAACTCAAGGAGCTTTCGCTGCATGCCGCCAGCGCCACAGGCAAACGCCCCGATCTGCTCATATGGCCAGAGGGAGCCGGCTCATTTGCCAGCCGCACGCCTGAGTTCAATCCACCCTATATGCGCGCCCTCAGCGCCGTCCAAGAGGCAACTTCCCTGCCGCTTATTGTTCACAACGTCGATTTCGTGCGTATGCCCGGCGCCGGCCAGATCCGCTATTACAGCGCCATCTCGCTCATCGAACCCGTGGCGCGGGTGACGGGCAGTTATTACAAAAACATACTCATGCCGTTCGGCGAATGCCTGCCGTTCGAGCAGTATTTCCCCGTCATCCGCAAATGGTTTCCCGAAACCCGGCATGTCCTGCGGGGCATGCAGGCACAACCGCTTACAGGGCCGGGCGGACGGTTCGCCCCCCTGATATGTTTTGAAGTTCTCTATCCTGAATATGTGCGCGGCCTGGCTGGCCAGGATTGCGGATACATCGTCAATCTCACGAATGACGGATGGTATGATCGGAGCCATCAGCCGCTTCAACATCTGCGCCTTGCCGTTTTGCGGGCGATTGAAAACCGCAAACCGCTTGTGCGCGCAACCAACTCCGGCATCTCGGCCTTCATCGACGCGCGCGGCGTCATCGCCGATGGCATGAAAACAAACACGATGGAAGAAGCTGTGCTGCGCGGCCGGATTTATCCGCGAAACAGGCAATCGTTTTTCGGCCGTCACGGCGATGTCATTCACCCTTGGATTCTGACTCCGCTCATGCTCATCTTGCTGGCCATTGCGTTCCGCGGATTGTGGCGTGAACGCCGCCAGACGCCAGGCGCAAAGTCCGCATCATACGCCAGACAGGGCGCTCGCAACCAGCGGGGCCGGCGCGCGCGAACAAGTATAACGCCACCGGCTGATTCACCTTGACTGAAGGACAGAATCACCGGAATCGTCATGTGTATACACAGGCGCTGAACCGCTTCAAAACAGTTTGCTCATTGCCCGATTCATTGACCCGAAACAAACATGACGCTCATCATGGATAATCATTACATGGGCCTGCTTTTTCTGGCGGGTTTTGCCTGCATTCTGTGCGTGCCGGCGTGTGCGGCTGAAACCGTCCAGCCGGGACCATTGCCAATTATCAGCGTCATTGCCGATCCGGTCTATGACTCGTTGCTCAAGCCGGCAAAGCTGGGGTATCTGGGCGCTGATGGAGCCGCGTCCATCCCCATCGGAAACGACCGCGTGTTGTGGATTTTCGGCGACACGATCATCGGCAGTCAGGCAAAAGGAAAACGCCAGGGACCCATGGCGCGCAACACCATCGCCATCCATGAAATGACAACCGGCGCCGCGGGAACCGTGAAATATTTCTGGGACTCCAAGGGCCGCGTTCCGGGCGGTTTTTTCCAGCCCGAATCCTCTGCATCGCTCAACTGGTATTGGCCAGGCTGTGGTGTCATGATCGACGGAACCGCGCACCTGTTTCTCACAAAACTCCGCAGTAAAATCAGCTTCGACATGTCCTCATTTCAAACTGTCGGCTGCACACTTTTCCGCGTGGCCAACCCGCTCGACCCGCCACACTCGTGGCGGATAACGCGCGCGGAACTGGGCTTCGGGAACGATCATTTCAATATCAACACGGCCGCCATGGCGGAGGGGAATTATCTTTACATGATCGGTTATCATGATGGGCCGCTCAATCTTCCCCAACAACGCGCCGGCATTCTGTGCCGCGTTCCCGTGGCGGCGCTCAAATCCGACGATCCTGCGAAATCCTTCGAATTTTGGTCGGTGGGTGACCAGTGGCTCGCCTCACACAAACATCTCAAGCCGCTCTTCCGCCCCGGCATGACAGAGTCATCACTTCATTACGACCCCGTGAGAAAACGCTATATCACCGTGGCCATCAAACCATTTTCGCCCGACCTGTGCCTGTTGAGCGCCGAAAAACTGACAGGCCCGTGGTCCGCGCCGCAGAAAATCCATGACATCCCCGGCATTGACGATAACAAGAAACACCTCGCATACGCAGGGCGGGCGCACCCGATGCTCAGTTCCGATCCCAACGAACTCGTCATCACTTACGTCATCAACACCACGGATTTCTGGGGGGTGTTCAGCGAACTGGACATCTATTATCCGCGTTTTGTGCGCGCCGCTTTTGGCGCGGACACGGGCACGGCGGGCGCCAAATGAATCGACAGCAAGGGAGCAAATCAACGGCATGAACCACATCACATCATTCTCTGACCTTCACTGCGACCATCTTGCCACGGGTGAAATGACACACCGCTGGCGCGACCACTTCAGCCACCCCCCGCTGTTCAACGATCTTGGCTGTTTCCGCACCGGCCCCGACCCCATGGCCATCTTCAACTTCATGTTTCCCCCCTTCTGCGGCATGGGCGAGGGAACCGCCATGCTTTACCTCAACCGCAAACATCCTCCATCGTGTGACATCGAGATCGGGTACACATGGCACCCCGACCGCGTGCGGCGGCGCGCAAGTTTCGAGGGATGCGAGGTCGAAACCATCACCCGCGCATTGCCTGACGAACCCGGAGCGCTCATCGAACTTCGCATCACCAATCCCGCAACCGCGCACCGCAAAGTCGAAGTGGGAATCAAGCTGGCCGGACGGCTCAAGCACACCATCGAAGGCTGGGCGGGCATCGGACCTTCCATCAGCCTTGAGGAAGAGCATCGTGAGCAGTGGACTTACGACAGCCGCATGGGAGCCATGCGCTTCGAATCCGCTCCACAGGCGTTTCAGTGCCAGGGAACATCGCCCGCGCCCGACCATGTGGAAGGAAAAACGCTGCTCTACGACGTGAACCTGCCGGCGGGGGCCTCATGGAAACTTCAATTTGCCGCTGTCATGGGCGAAACCGCGGAACAGGCGCGCGCGCGTTTTGAAAAGCATATCGCCAACTTCGACCAATCATGCGCGCTCAGCCTCAAACGCTGGAACGATAAAATCCGCAAGGCTTTCCAGCCGGGGAACGATCTTTATTCCGGTCATCTGCCGGCCTTCATCACGCGCAACGACGATCTCCTGCGCCTTTACCTGATGACAACGCTGGGGTGCCTGACATTGCGCCGCGACAATCCCATCAGCTCACAAGGGCCCGCTTTTGTGACACTCTCGCCGAACTACTGGACGACCGCGTCATTTCTGTGGGACATGATGATCGCGGGACCTTTCTACGCCCTGCTGGATCCCGCCGTCATGCGCAAACACATCGAAGTCTGGCTTGCTGTTGATCTTCAATCATACCTTGCCACAGATTATGTCACAGGCAAGGCACTCGGTTACTGGTATGCCGTGAACAGCACGGCAATTGTGCGCCTGACGCATGATTATCTGCGCTGGTCGGGCGACTTCAGATTTCTTGAAAAACACATCAATGGCCGCGCTGTCATCGACCACCTGCAGGAGCACGCGTTGATGTGGCACAAGTATGACACCCACGGGCACGGCCTGGCCGACTGCGGCGGCGTGCTCAACCTGCTCGAATGCGTCAGCACTTACACGCACGAGGTGGCGGCGTTCAACGCCATGTGGGTGGCGGCGTTGCGCCAAACCGCCGCCATGCGCCGCGTCCTCGGCCAGTACTCGGAAGCAGACAAACTCGACGATGACGCCGGGCGTCTCCTGCGCAACGTCATGACGCTTTATGCCGAGGGCAAGGGGTACTGGCGCTGCCGCCAGCCCGACGGATCATACCATGAGGTCCACCACATCTACGATTTCGTCGCCGTTCTGGAGAGCATCGCGCAAGACCTGCCGGATCATGCGCGCCGCGAGATGGCCGAGAATTTCATGCGGGAACACCAGACCGAAAAC